>JAHRHA010000033.1 GCA_020027875.1 Micromonosporaceae bacterium
GAGTGGTCGGGGTGATCGTGCAGCTGGGCGGGCAGACACCGCTCGGGCTGGCGCGCCGGCTCAAGGCCGCGGGTCTGCCGATCGTCGGCACATCGCCTGAGTCGATCCATCTGGCCGAGGATCGCGGAGCCTTCGGTCGCCTGTTGGCCGATTCGGGCCTGCTGGCGCCCGCGCACGGGACGGCCACATCATTCGACGAGGCGAAGCTGATCGCGGACGATATCGGGTACCCGGTGCTTGTCCGGCCGTCCTATGTGCTCGGTGGCCGGGGCATGGAGATCGTGTATGACGACGCCGCGCTGCGCGCCTTCATCACCCGCGCCACCGACATCTCGCCGGAGCACCCGGTGCTGGTGGACCGGTTCCTCGACGACGCCATCGAGATCGACGTGGACGCGCTGGTCGACGCCACCGGGGAGGTCTACCTCGGCGGCATCATGGAGCACATCGAGGAGGCCGGCATCCACTCCGGAGACTCGGCCTGTGCGCTGCCGCCGATCACGCTCGCATCGGCGGATGTGGCGAAGGTGCGTTCGTACACCGAGGCGATCGCTCGCGCGATCGGGGTGCGTGGGCTGCTCAATGTCCAGTACGCACTCAAGGACGACGCACTCTACGTCCTCGAGGCGAACCCGCGCGCGTCGCGGACCGTCCCGTTCGTGTCGAAGGCGACCGCGGTCCCGCTGGCCAAGGCGGCCGGACGCATCATGCTCGGTGCCACCGTCAAGGAGTTGCGGGCGGAGGGTCTGCTGCCGCCCACCGGCGACGGCGGTGAGTTGCCGCCGAATGCTCCCGTCGCCGTCAAGGAGGCCGTGTTGCCCTTTAAGCGGTTCCGTACGGCGGAAGGTAAGGGTGTCGACAGCCTGCTCGGGCCGGAGATGAAGTCGACCGGGGAGGTCATGGGCATCGATACCGCGTTCGGGCACGCGTTCGCCAAGTCGCAGGCGGCCGCCTACGGGTCGCTGCCTACCTCCGGCACGATCTTCGTCACCGTCGCCAACCGCGATAAGCGAGGCATGATCTTCCCAGTGAAGCGCCTGGCGGATCTGGGCTTTGAGATCGTGGCGACGGCCGGCACCGGGGAGGTACTGCGCCGCCACGGCGTGGCCTGCGAGATCGTCCACAAGCACTTCGAAGAAAGCCCGGACGGCCGCGACGCGGTGTCGATGATCACCGCCGGTGAGGTGGCCCTCGTCATCAACACGCCGCAGGGCAGTGGCGCCCGCATGGACGGCTACGAGATCCGCAGCGCGGCCGTTGGCGCGGACATCCCGTGCATCACGACGGTGCCCGGCGCCGCCGCGGCCGTCATGGGCATCGAGGCCCTCATCCGCGGCGAGATGACCGTGCGGCCGCTGCAGGAACTCCACGCCGCCCTGCGCGCCCCTCTCTCTCGCCTCTCTCTCTCCTCCTCCTACTCCTCGTCGATCTAGGGATTAGCGACGTGACTCGATCTCCGATCAGGTCGCTAATCCCTAGATCGACGAGGGCTGGCAGCGTGGCGAGGGCGGGTGGGTGTGGGGTGAGGGCGGGTGGGCCGCGTGCTGTATGAGCGGGTGGCCCGGCCGGCGCTGTTCCGGCTCAGCGGCGGGGACGCGGAGGCGGCGCATGAGTGGACGCTTCGACGCCTGCAGGCGCTGTCTCGGAATCCGTGGGCACTCGCCGCACTACGCCGACGCTTCGCCCTGACGGAGCCGCGTGAGGTCTTCGGCGTGCGTTTCCCCAACCCCGTTGGCCTCGCCGCCGGGATGGACAAGGACGGCGCCGCGCTGCCAGCGTGGCCGGCGCTCGGCTTCGGCTTTGTCGAGGTGGGGACGGTTACCTGGCACCCGCAGCCGGGAAACGAGCGACCTCGGGTGTTCCGCCTCCGCTCTTCTGAAGCGGTCATCAATCGGATGGGTTTCAACAATGCCGGTGCCAAGCCCTTGGCGCAGCGACTGGCCGCGCTTCGCCCCGCCGGGAGCCCGTTGCCCGTACCGCTCGGCATCAGCCTGGGAAAGTCGAAGGTCACGCCGCTTGAGGAGGCCGTGGCCGACTACCTCGCGTCGTTTCGGACGCTCTACCCGTACGGTGACTACTTCGCCATAAACGTCAGCTCGCCAAACACGCCGGGCCTGCGGTCGCTGCAGGACCGGGCGCACCTCGAAGACCTTCTCGGCGCTCTGCGTGCCGAGGCGGCGAGGCTCGCCGGCTCGGACACCCCAAGGCCGATTCTGGTGAAGATCGGACCGGATCTGACCGATGCGGCCATCGCGGGAGCGCTCCAGGCATGTCTTGACCATGGCGTCGCCGGTGTGATCGCGACCAACACGATGCTGGGACGGACCGGGCTGGCGCCGCGGGACATCGTGCGCGGCGAACAGGCAGGTGGGCTGAGCGGCCGGCCGCTCACCGCGAGGGCGCGGGAGGTGGTCTCCTTCGTCGACCGCGAGACCGGCGGCCGGCTGCCCATCATCGGGGTCGGCGGCATCCTTGACCCGGATGACGCGTTGCGCCTGGTGGACGCCGGAGCAAGCCTGGTGCAGCTCTATACCGGTCTGATTTACCGCGGCCCCGGCCTGGTGCGCCAGATTGTCCAGGCGCTGGGCCGATGATGAGTGATCGCGTGGAGTTATCCGTGCTGTGGGTCACGGACGATCCCACACGTAAGCGAGCAAGCCCGGCCTGGAAAGGACGAGTTTGAATGGATAGTTTCGGGGCACGACTCATGCGGGCGATGGATGAGCGCGGGCCGCTGTGTGTCGGGATCGACCCGCACTCGACCTTGCTGAGCCGGTGGGGGTTGCCTTTCACCTTGGAAGGGCTGAGGTCGTTCTGCAACACGGTGGTCAACGCGCTCGCCGACCAGGTACCGGTACTTAAACCACAGTCCGCCTTTTTCGAACGGTTCGGTTCTGCCGGAATCGCCGTACTCGAGTCGACAATCCGACAGTGCCGGGCTCGTGGCGCCCTTGTACTCCTCGACGTGAAACGCGGTGATATCGGTTCGACCGCTCAGGCGTACGCCCAGGCCTATCTGAATCCGGCGAGCCCGCTGCACGTGGACGCGATCACGGTCAGCCCTTACCTGGGGTTCGGCGCAATCTCGCCTTTCCTGGACGAAGCGGACGCCTATGGTGGCGGGGTGTTCGTTTTGGCGATGACGTCGAACCCCGACGGTGCGCAGGTTCAGCACGCCCGGACCCAGGACGGCCGTACCGTCGCCCAGACGCTGCTCGACGACATCGCAGCCCGTAACGAGCGCGCCCGGCCGTTGGGCTCGGTCGGCGCGGTCATTGGCGCGACGACCGGCGCGGCGACCGGGGGCGGGGCGACCGGCGGCACTGGTCACGATCTGAGCCGCCTGAACGGGCCGGTGTTGGCGCCGGGTCTCGGCGCGCAGGGGGCGATCCCGGCTGACCTGCCCACCGTGTTCGCCGGGCTCAAGGGGGTCGTCCTGCCCTCGTACTCGCGGGAGGTCCTGGCCCACGGACCCAGCGTGGTCGGCCTGCGTGAGGCCGCGGCACGGTCGCTAGCGGAGTGCCGGAAAGTGCTGAACTATCCGGCTTTGTGACAACGATACCTACGCCACACAAGGCGTTTCGTTGCACTTGCGTTGCCAAACGTCGCGCTGACCACTAGTTTTCCCGGCGCTGGCTGTAGCCAGTTGACCACAAGGGACCTGAGGAGATCTGGTGCCGCTTCCTACGCTCAGCCCCGAACAGCGCGCCGCCGCGCTGGAGAAGGCTGCGGAGATTCGCAAGGCCCGTGCAGAGCTCAAGGAGCAGCTCAAGGCGGGCAAGACGACGCTGGCCAAGGTGCTCGACCGCGCGGAGTCCGACGACGTAGTCGGGAAGCTCAAGGTGTCGGCCGTGCTGCAGTCGATGCCTACCATCGGCAAGGTACGGGCGACGCAGATCATGGAGAGGCTGAAGATCGCGGAGAGCCGCCGACTGCGGGGCCTTGGCGATCAGCAGCGCAAGGCACTACTCGCGGAGTTCGCCACCAGCGCTAAGTGACCTCAGGGACAAGTGAACGCCCTGGGGCAGCTGAATCCGGTAGAACTACATCTGTGAGCACCGACGACGCGACGCGCCCCGCCGCTCGACTGACGGTCCTATCTGGCCCCTCCGGGGTCGGCAAGGACAGCGTGATCGAGCTGATCCGGGCGCGCGCGCCGTGGGTATGGCTCTCGGTGTCGGTGACGACTCGAAAGAAAAGGGAGTACGAGGTCGACGGGGTGCACTACCACTTCGTGGACCGCACCGAGTTTGAACGCCTCGCTGACGGTGGACAGCTCTTGGAGTGGGCGGAGTTCGCCGGCAACCTGTATGGCACGCCCAGGGGGCCGGTCGAGGCGCGTCTGCGCGAGGGCCAGCCGGTGCTACTCAAGATCGATCTGCAGGGTGCCACGCAGGTGCGGGAGGCGATGCCGGACGCGCAGCTGGTCTTTCTCGCCCCGCCGAGCTGGGAGGAGCTGGAACGGCGGCTGATCGGCCGCGGCACCGATGATCCGGACACAATCAACCATCGGCTGGAGCACGCGCGCGAGGAGATGGCGGCACAGCCCGACTTCGATGTGACGATCATCAACCACTACGTGGAGCAGGCCGCGTACGAGTTGGTAGGATTACTCGGCTTACAGACAACCCGGTAAGCGGGCCAGTCCACTATCCAGAAACCCCGAGGTTCTTCCGTGTCCGGAACCATCGCCAATCCTGAGGGCATCACCAACCCGCCCATCGACGAGCTCCTCGAGAAGACCTCGTCGAAGTACGCGCTGGTGATCTTCGCCGCAAAGCGAGCCCGTCAGATCAACGCGTACTACAGCCAACTCGGCGAGGGCCTGCTGGAGTACGTCGGCCCGCTCGTCGAAACGACCCCGCAGGAGAAGCCGCTCTCGATCGCGCTGCGCGAGATCAACGGCAACCTGCTCACGGCGGAGCCCGTCGAGGCCTAAATGAAGGCGGGCGCTCGGGTGGTGCTCGGCGTCGCCGGCGGGATCGCCGCGTACAAGGCGTGTGAACTGCTGCGCCTCCTCACCGAGTCCGGCCACACGGTCCGCGTGGTGCCCACCGCCTCTGCGCTGCGGTTCGTCGGCGCCCCGACCTGGGCGGCCCTGTCGGGTCAGCCCGTCGCCGCCGATGTGTGGGACGACGCGCACGAGGTGCCCCATGTCGCCATCGGGCAGTCGGCCGACATCGTCATAGTCGCGCCGGCCACGGCCGACCTCCTGGCGAAGGCCGCACACGGCCTCGCCGATGACCTGCTTACCAACACGCTGCTGACCGCGCGCTGTCCGGTCGTTCTGGCACCGGCTATGCATACCGAGATGTGGGAGCACCCGGCCACGGTCGCCAATGTCGCCAACCTACGGGAGCGCGGGGTCGTCGTGATCGAGCCCGCGTCCGGGAGGTTGACCGGCGTGGACACCGGCAAGGGCAGGCTGCCGGACCCAGAAGAGATCTTCGCCGTAGTGCGGCGGGTGATGCGTCGAGGGAAGCAGAGCGGGGACCTGATCGGCCTGCACGTGGTCATCACCGCCGGGGGCACCCGCGAGCCGCTCGACCCGGTCCGCTACCTCGGCAACCGGTCGTCGGGCAAGCAGGGGTACGCGTTTGCCCGTACCGCCGTCGCCCGGGGCGCCCAGGTCACGCTCATTTCGGCCAATGTGGCGCTGCCCGACCCGGCCGGGGTCGAGATCGTCCGAGTCGGCACCACCGAGGAGCTGCGCAAAGCCACGGTGGAGGCGGCCGGATCGGCCGACATCATCGTGATGGCGGCGGCGCCCGCCGACTTTCGGCCGGCCGAGTACGCCGAGTCGAAGATCAAGAAGCCGAAGGACGGCAGCGCCCCGACGCTGCGCCTGGTCACGAACCCGGACATCGCCGCCGAGCTGGGCGACCGAAAACGGGACGGTCAGCTACTCGTCGCCTTCGCCGCCGAGACGGCCGACGCGGTGGCGCAAGGCCGCGCCAAGCTCGCCAACAAGAAGGCGGACCTGATCGTCGTCAACGAGGTCGGCCCGGACAAGGTGTTCGGCCACGAGACCAACGCCGTCACCGTGCTCGGAGCGGACGGATCCGCCACCGAGGTCGCCGAGGCCGCCAAGGAGGATGTCGCCGACGCCGTCTGGGATGTGATCGCCGCCCGCCTCCCGCGCGGTTAGGCGCGAAGGCGATCGAGGACTCCCGACATCGCCGCGATCCCACCTCGCGTACCAATACAGAATGTCCTTTCCAAGATCTCCACGATCATGAGCTGTCCGTCGCCAGAACGCGCCGATCATGACCTCCAGGTCATGATCGACGCGATCGGGGGGTTGTTCCGTGCTCGGTGAAACTGTCACCGGGCGATTCGATAGGTTATGCCGGACGATCACGGCGGCCGACGGGGCGGAAGCGGGTTGGCCGTTGTATCAGGCCAGCCTTCCGCCGGTACACTCGCGCAGACCGTGGCGCAGCGGACGCCGGTCGTCAGATCATCTATCAAGAGCCGACCCATCGCATACCCAGGGAGCAACGTGGCACGCCGCCTTTTCACCTCCGAGTCGGTCACGGAGGGCCACCCGGACAAGATCGCAGACCAGATCAGTGACGGTGTTCTCGACGCCCTGCTCTCGGCCGACCCACGCAGCCGCGTCGCTGTGGAGACCCTGATCACCACGGGCCAGGTGCACGTCGCCGGTGAGGTGACCACCAACGCGTACGCCGACATCAACACGATCGTGCGCGAGACGATCCTGGCGATCGGGTATGACTCGTCGAAGAAGGGCTTCGACGGCGCCTCCTGTGGCGTGAACATCGCCATCGGCTCCCAGTCGCCCGACATCGCCCAGGGCGTAGACCACGCCATCGAGGAGCGCTCGGGCTCTGGTGGCGCCGTGGTCGACGCCTTAGATTCGCAGGGCGCCGGCGACCAGGGCATGATGTTCGGCTTCGCCTGCACCGAGACGCCCGAGCTGATGCCGCTGCCGATCGCGCTGGCCCACCGGCTGGCCCGGCGCCTGTCCGCGGTGCGCAAGGACGGCACGATTCCCTACCTCCGGCCCGACGGCAAGACCCAGGTCACCATCGAGTACGACGGCCTGCGCCCGGTTCGGCTGAACACCGTCGTGGTCTCGAGTCAGCACGCTCCCGACATCTCGCTCGAGTCCCTCCTGACGCCGGACGTACGCGACCACGTGATCACGCCCGAACTCGAGGGGCTCGGCCTGGAGACGGACGGCTACCGGCTGCTGGTCAACCCGACCGGCCGGTTTGAGGTCGGCGGGCCCATGGGCGACGCCGGCCTGACCGGTCGGAAGATCATCGTGGACACGTACGGCGGGTATGCGCGCCACGGCGGCGGCGCGTTCTCCGGTAAGGACCCGTCCAAGGTGGACCGCTCGGCCGCGTACGCGATGCGCTGGGTGGCGAAGAACGTCGTCGCGGCCGGGCTCGCGGAGCGCTGCGAAGCCCAGGTCGCCTACGCCATCGGCAAGGCCCACCCGGTCAGCCTCTTCGTGGAGACCTTCGGTACCGAGGTCCTGCCGGTGGATCGCATCGAGAAGGCCATCAAGGAGGTCTTCGATCTGCGTCCGGCCGCGATCATCCGCGACCTGGACCTGCTCCGCCCGATCTACCAGCAGACGGCGGCGTACGGTCACTTCGGCCGGGAGCTGCCCAACTTCACCTGGGAGCGCACCGACCGGGTGGCCGACCTGAAGTCCGCCGCTGGCGCCTAACGCTCCATTCCCGCGATCTAGGGCGTAGCGACGTGGTTTGATCACTAACCACGTCGCTACGCCCTAGATCGACGAGGGAGCGGGGAGGGTCTGGTATGACGGGCGCGTGACGACACGCGGAGCGCAGCGGCGACAGCAGCGGGAGGCCGCGGCGACGTTGCCCGTCGCGAGGGTGGCCGTCGATGTGTCGCTGGCGCACCTTGACCGGCCGTTTGACTATCTGGTGCCGACCGACCGATCCGACGAGGTCGTGGCCGGGTGCCGAGTCCGGGTGCGGTTCGCCGGCCGGCTCGTGGATGGCTACGTGCTGGAGCGGGCGGCGAGCTCTGACCACCAGGGCGACCTGGCCTTCCTCGACAAGGTGGTGTCGGCCGAGCCGGTGCTGCGACCGGAGGTCGCTGCGCTCGCCCGGGCCGTCGCGGACCGGTACGCCGGCACGCTCGCCGATGTGCTCCGCCTCGCCGTCCCGCCGCGGCATGCCCGGGCCGAGTCGCAGCCGCAGAGAGCTCCCGCCGCGGCGTCGCCAGTGGCGCCGTTCGCTGCGCCGGATCCGAGCGACTGGGCTGCGTATCCGACCGGGTCGGCGTTCCTCACCGCGCTGGCCGAGGGCCGCGCGCCGAAGGCGGTGTTCACCGCCCTGTCCGGCGAGGACTGGCCGCGGCGGGTCGCTGAGGCGGTGCTCGCGACCGTCCATAGTGGGCGCGGGGCCATCGCCGTCGTGCCCGACGCGCGGGACCTGGATCGCCTCGACGCCGCGATGACTGCGACCCTCGGGCCGGGGATCCATGTGGCCCTCCACGCGTCGCTGGGACCGGCCGAGCGCTACCGACGGTTCCTGCGGGCGAGTCGCCGTGAGGTGCCCGTCGTCGTCGGGACGCGGGCAGCTGCCTTTGCCCCCGTCGAGAACCTGGGGCTCGTCGCGATCTGGGACGACGGTGACGACCTGTACGCGGAGCCGCGCGCTCCCTACCCACACGCGCTGCAGGTGCTGTTGACCCGAGCGCAGCTCGCCGGAGCCGGTGCGCTCGTCGCCGCAACTGCCCGCAGCGCGGAGGCCCAGTTGTTGATCGAGACGCGCTGGGCGCAGGAACTGGCCGCGCCGCGCGAGGTCGTGCGGTTGCGCGCGCCGGCGGTGGCACCGGCGGGCGACGACGCGGATCGGGAGCGCGACCCGGCCGCGGTTACCGCGCGCCTGCCGAGCCTGGCCTGGCGCACGGCTCGCGACTCGCTCGCGGCGGGTGCGCCCGTCCTGGTCCAGGTGCCACGGCGCGGATACCTCCCCGCGGTGTCCTGTGTGGAGTGTCATGCGCCGGCTCGATGTGGGCGATGCTCGGGGCCGCTGGAGCTGCGTTCGTCGCACGCGGTGGCCGCCTGCCGGTGGTGCGGCCGGCCGGCGGCGGACTTCGCCTGCCACCGCTGTGGCGGACGCCGTCTACGGGCGGCGATCGTCGGTGCCGGCCGGACCGCCGAGGAGTTGGGGCGCGCCTTCCCCGGCGTACCGGTTCGCACGTCGGGCCGGGAGAGTGTGCTGGCCACGGTCGCCGGGGAGGCGGCACTCGTGGTGGCGACACCCGGCGCCGAACCGATCGCGGACGGCGGCTATGGTGCGGTGCTGCTGTTGGACACGTGGGCCCTGCTGACCCGGGCTGACCTGCGCGCCGGGGAGGAGACCCTACGGCGATGGCTCGCGGCGGCGACTCTGGCCCGGCCGGCCGGCCAGGGCGGACGGATCGTGGTGGTGGCGGATGGCGGGCTGGTGGTCGTGCAGGCGCTGCTGCGCTGGGACCCGGCCACGTTCGCCGCGAGGGAGTTGGCCGAGCGGCGCGAACTCGGCTTCCCGCCGGCGGCCCGCATGGCGAGCCTCACCGGCCCGGCCGAGGCGGTCGCGGACATGCTGACACTCGCCGCCCTGCCCGAGGGCGCGGAGCTGCTCGGCCCGGTTCCCGTCGGCGACGATGAAAGGGCGCTGGTACGCGTGGCGTCGCGCACCGCCGGTGGGGCGCTGGCCCGGGCTCTGCACGCCGCGGCCGGGGTTCGCAGCGCCCGCAAGGCCGACGGCGCGGTTCGCATCCAGATCGACCCGAGGGAACTCTGGTAGGTTCGGCCACTGTGGATGTCGCCGACGCCGTCGGACTGCTGATGACGCCCGAGGGGCGGGACGACCCGTACCCGACCTATGACGCTCTTCGCGCGCACGGACCGCTCGTGCGGGTCCAGGACGGGTTCTACGTCGCGTCGGGCCACGCCGTCATTGACGAGATGCTGCGCGACCCGCGCATGCGGGTCACCGATGGTGAGTTCCTCGGTCGGATCGCGCCAGATCTCGACCCGGGACTTGCGGTTCGTTCCATCGGTCGCTCGATGCTGCAGACCAACGCGCCGGATCACACACGGATGCGCCGCTTGGCCGCCGGGGCGTTTACGGCGCGCCGGGTTGCCGCGTTGCGCGACACCGTGGCGGCGCAGGCCACGACACTCGCGAACTATCTCGGCCACCTCGCCCGGTCGGAGCCGTCCGTCGACTTCGTGGCCGAGTTCTCCTATCCGCTGCCGGTCCGGGTCATCTGTTCGCTACTAGGCGTCCCGGCCGGCGATCAGGCGTGGTTCCGGGAACGCGCCGGCGCGCTCACCGCGGTGCTCGAGCCAGTCCTGGCGGCCGGGGAGCTTCACGATGCCGACCGCGCGGTGGCGGAGCTGGAGTCGTACTTCACCGACCTCGTGGCGCAACGCCGCCGCGAACCTCTCGATGACCTCACGACCGCTCTCGTCCAGGCGCATGACGGCAATGGAGCGACGCTGGCCGCCGACGAGCTGCTCGCCAACCTCGTGCTGCTGCTGGTGGCCGGATTCGAGACCACCACGAATCTGCTCGGCAATGGTCTGGTGGTGCTGCTCCGCCATCCCGACCTCGCGGCGCGACTGCGGGAGGACCCGGCATTGGCCGAACGGTATGTGGAGGAGCTACTGCGGTTCGACTCGCCGGTGCAGCTGACCACGAGGTGGAGCCGGGAAGACGCCTCGTACGCGGGTGTGGCCGTGCCCGCGTACAGCGAAGTTCTGGTGCTTCTGGGTGCGGGAAACCGCGATCCGGTCCGCTTCGCCAAAGCGGACCGGTTCGACCCCGCTCGCGAGCCTAACCACCCGCTGTCGTTCGGAGCGGGCGCGCACTACTGCCTGGGTGCCGCACTGGCCCGGCTCGAGGCTCAGGTGGCCTTCCCGCTGCTGCTGTCGAGGTTCCCGACGATGGCGCTGGCCGGAGAACCGGTGCGACGCGACCGGCTCACCCTGCGCGGTTACGCGAGTCTGCCACTCACGGTGTGAGCGGCTCACGGCATGCTGAGTAGCACTTCCTCGTTGTAGTAGCGGGGACCGCTGGTGCACAACGCCGCCAGCTGCTTGGCCATGGCGTCGGTCTCCGGATTGCCGCTGTTGGCCATCGCAGCCTCGTAGCTCGGGAACTCCACGATGGTCATGTAGTGCTTGGGGTTGTCCCGGTCCTGTGTATGCATCATTCGGGTGAAGCTTGGCTGGCCGGTGCGCTGCTGCATCGCGGCCCGCATCTGCGCGTCGATCTCGTCCGCGCGGTCCGTCTCGTACTCGACGATCTGAACGAAAGCCATCGCCTGCACCTCTCATCTCCGTCGCCGCTAAGCGGGCGATACGCCCGAAAGTATCACCGAACGGGCAGGCCCCGTGGGTCGTCCGCCACCGAAGCGGCCGTACTTGGTCCGTAAACTGAACGAGTTGACCATTAAGCGCAAGGGGAGCTTGCCCGTGACCGTCCAGCCGATCCGCCTCTTCGGCGACCCCGTACTGCGTACCCCCGCCGACCCCGTGGTGGACTTCGACAAGGAGCTACGCAAGCTGGTCAAGGACCTGACGGAGACGCTCCTGGACGAGGGTGGCGCTGGCCTCGCGGCCCCGCAGATCGGCGTTGGCCTGCGGGTGTTCGCGTTCGACGTGGACGACTCGGTCGGCTACCTGATCAACCCGGAACTGCACTTCCCGGATGCCGAGGAGCAGGAGGGACCGGAGGGATGCCTGTCCATCCCCGGCATCTACGTGGACACGAAACGCCGGATGAACGTCGTCGCGAAGGGGTTCAACGAGTACGGCGACCCGGTCCGCCTGGCCGGGACCGGCCTGATGGCACGCTGCTGCCAGCATGAGACCGACCACCTTGACGGTGTCCTCTTCCTCGACCGGCTCGACCCGAAGGCGCGCAAGGACGCGATGAAGCAGATCCGCGAGGCGCCCTGGTACAACGCCGCCGCGCCGCCCGCGGTGAAGGTCAGCCCGCACTCCGGTGGATTGTTCCGGTAGGCCGCGGTGCGCCTTGTCTTCGCGGGTACGCCCGAGGTAGCGCGGCCGTCGTTGGAAGCGATCGCGGCGTCGGCGCACGACCTCGTGGCCGTCGTGACGCGCCACGACGCGCCCGCTGGCCGGGGGAGGCACCTGGTGCGCTCGCCGGTCGCCGCGTGGGCGGACGAACGGGGCATCGAGGTGCTCACCCCTGCGCGACCCCGGGAACAGTCCTTTCTGGACCGATTGGCCGAGCTGAAACCCGACTGTGTGCCCGTCGTCGCGTACGGCGCCCTCGTGCCGCCGGTCGCACTGGCGATCCCCCGGTACGGGTGGATCAACCTGCACTTCTCGCTCCTGCCCTCGTGGCGGGGGGCGGCGCCGATCCAACACGCGGTGTTGCACGGTGACGAGGTCACCGGGGCATCGGTATTCCAGATCGAGGAGGGACTCGACACGGGGCCGGTGTTCGGCATGCTGGTGGAGAAGCTCGGCCCGCGCGACACCTCCGGAGAACTTCTCTCCCGGCTCGCCTCGGCCGGCGCCGGCCTGCTCGTCTCCGTCCTGGACGCGATAGCGGACGGCACGGCCCGAGCGGTGCCACAGCCGGTCGATGGGGTCTCGCTCGCCCCGAAGATCACCGTGACCGACGCCGAGGTCCGCTGGCGTGACCCTGCCTTCGCGGTCGATCGACGAGTGCGAGCATGCACTCCCGCCCCCGGGGCGTGGACGACCTTCCGGGGCGAGCGGGTCAAGCTCGGGCCGGTGCTCCCCACGCCGGACGCGTCGGGTTTGGCACCTGGGGAACTGCTCGTGGACCGGGCTCGGGTTCTGGTGGGAACAGGCACTGAGCCGGTCACACTCGGCGAGGTTCGCGCCTCCGGGAAGCGGACCATGTCCGCGCTCGACTGGGCCCGTGGCGTGCGCATCGACGCTGGCGAGCGGGTCGGATGAGTCCCGGTCGGCCCAGCCGAGGTCCACACTCGACACACCGGCGTGAACCCGCGCGGCCGGCCGGCCGCGGCGGTCCACGCGGCGACCCGTCGCGGCGTGTCGATCCGGCCCGGCGGGCCGCCTACGATGCGCTCGCCGCGGTCCACCGCGATGATGCGTACGCCAACATCGTCTTGCCGAGGCTACTCCGGGAGAACCGCATCACCGGACGCGACGCGGCGCTCGCGACCGAGCTGACCTATGGCACGCTGCGCAGTCTCGGTCAGCTCGACGCCATCCTCGTAACCGCGGCCGGACGCCCGGTCGACCGCATCGACCCGCCGGCCAGGGATGCCCTTCGGCTCGGTGCCTATCAACTGCTGCACACCCGCATTCCCCCGCACGCCGCCGTGGCCACCACGGTGGACCTCGTCCGGCTGGTGGCCCCTGGCGCGGCCGGGTTCGCCAACGCGGTGATGCGCCGGGTGTCCGAGCGAGACCTGACCGCGTGGTTGGCCGAGGTGGCGCCGTCGATGCAGGTCGACCCGGTCCGGCACCTCGCCCTCGTCCATGCCCACCCGGAGTGGATGGTGCGGGCCTTCGCAGAGTCGTTGGGCGCCGATCTGGCGCTCGGGTGGGGCATGGTCGAGACGGCCGAGGCGCTCGCGGCCGACAACGAGCGTCCGATCGTGCACCTGTGCGCCCGGCCGGGTCGGCTTACCGCGGCTGAGTTGGCGGCGGAGGTCGGCGGGATGGTGGGCGCCTACTCCCCATACGCGGTCTATCTGCCCGAGGGCGCCCCGGGCGAGATCGATGCGGTCCTGCGCGGGCTCGCCCAGGTGCAGGATGAGGGCTCGCAGCTCGTCGCGCTCGCACTAGCGGACGCCCCGCTCTCGGACGCCCCGCTCTCGGACGCCCCGCTCTCGGACGCCCCGCTCTCGGATGCTCCGGCGGTTGGTTCCGGCGGCGCCGGTGAACGGTGGCTCGATCTCTGTGCCGGGCCAGGAGGCAAGGCCGCGCTGCTCGGATCCCTCGCGGGTCAGCGCGGCGCCAGCGTCACCGCAGTCGAGGTCGCCCCGCATCGGGCCCGGCTTGTCGAGCAGGCGGTCGCGGGCATGCCCGTCGAGGTGGTGTGCGCGGACGGGCGCGAGGTGGGCTCGCACGAATCCCTCCCGGAGGGTGGGTTCGACCGAGTGCTGGTGGATGCCCCGTGCACCGGGCTTGGGTCGCTGCGTCGTCGGCCCGAGTCGCGCTGGCGCCGCCAGCCCAGCGACCTGCCACCATTGACCAGGCTGCAGCGCGAACTGCTGGCCGCCGCGATCAGGGCGGTCCGCCCCGGTGGCGTCGTCGGGTACGTGACCTGCTCGCCACATCCGGTGGAGACGCGAGTCACGGTATCGGAGACCATTCGCAGGATGCGCTCCACAGTGGAGTTACTGGACGCGCGCGCCGTGCTGCCGGCCGACCTGCCGGATCTTGGAGACGGTCCGACTGTGCAGCTCTGGCCGCACCGTCACGGCACCGACGCCATGTTCCTCGCCCTGCTTCGAGTCGAGTCCGAGATCTGATAGTGACGAAGTTACGAGGGTCGCCGATCCTGGGCGCATGGGAGGCATCCGAACCCGGGCGCTGCGAGTGACGGCCACCGTCGCGGTCGCCGCGGCGCTAGCACTATCGGCGCTGCTGATCGGCGCAACTTCCGCAGGTGCGCGCGCGGACGATCCGCCCAGCGTGATCGGCCTGTCGATCAGCGATTCGCGGTCCGAGCTGCAGAAGTGGAACAAGGCCGTCGTCATCGCGTACGTGCCACCGCTGGAGAGCCTCCCCGCCGGTGTCGATCCCTCCAGTGTGGTGGTTGCCCGGTCTGAGTGGGTTAACCAGGTCGTCACTGCAGCCGCCCTCCGACCACTGTTCCGGCTGACCTTGGGCTCGCGTATCCCCGATCTCTCCGGGCTCACCCGCGACCAGGCCGCGGACGCGATTGAGACACGGGGCCTGAAGTTCAGTGTCAGTTCCGACCCTGGGAAGCCGGACGCCGTCGTGGAGTCGCAGAACCCCCAGCCGCAGAGCATCGTTGAGTTCGGGCTGGGCGTCACCGTTGCGTTGGCCGCAGACGACGAGGGCGGCGTGTCCACCACCACCACCACCACTGTGATGCTCATCGCCGCCGGGTCCGGCCTCGGGCTCGCCCTGCTGATCCTGCTCGGGGTGCTAACGGCGCGGCGAGTCGGCCGCCGGCGCCGCACGCCGACGGTGCCGGAGAGCATCGAGGTGAAGGCCTACCACGGCCAACTGATCGGCCCTGAGCTCACCGAACCGGGGCCAGGGACGACCTTCGCCGGAGGCGATCAACGCAGCAGTGTCTCGGTGCGGCTGGAGCCGCACTACGACCCGGGCACCTTCACCCTCGAGGAGGGGCGCAGATGAGCCAGATCACGGTTCGAGCGGTTCTCTTCGGCGATGGGGATCCCGATGGTGCGATCTCGCGTACGCCGGGCTGGCGCGGCGTTGTCGACCGGATCGGTGACGCCCTGCCAGCGGTCTCCGCCGGGGGCCGCCAGATCGTCGAGCGCGAGATGACCTCGGCGCTATCGGGGTTGCTCGGCCTCGACGTCGGCGACATCCTCGTCGGTGGGTGGCGCCGGCACCGCGCGCTCGTCGCGGCGGCTCACGCGACCCGAGCCAATCCGACCGCGACCGAGGTCGTGCAGCTCGCCACCCACCGGATCACCACGGCTCACCGACCCTATGTGGACATCATCGTCAACGGCGGGAAGGTGGCTACGGTCCATTTCGACCTTGGCCTCACCGTCGACCTGGACGGCGTGCTCGGCACGGTCCGCCAGGCGAGGCTCGTGGCTATCCAGGACGGGCGCTGCACGATCACGGCCGGGCTCGGCTGCGAGGGCTTGGAGATCGCCTCCCGGCAGGCCGTCATCGACCCCAGTCTGACCGTCCGCGTCGGCAAGGGAATCGCCATCCTGGACGAGGAGCGGAAGCCTTCCGTCGCGTAGGCGGGGATCGACTGGTGCATTGGACGCCAGACCGCAGAAACGCCGTCATGGCGCGGTGCGGCGTCCAACGCTGGCGTCGACCGGGCAGTTGCGGCGATCTCGTCGGCGTATGACGAAGGTTGCTCGGGTTCGTACACTGGCCCGGTGACCGGACCGTCGCTCATCGTGGCCCCCAGCCTCCTCGCCGCCGACTTCGCCCGCCTCGCCGACGAGGCGCGGGCCGTGGCCGCCGACGCCGACTGGCTGCACGTCGACGTCATGGATTACCACTTTGTCCCGAACCTCACGATCGGTTTGCCGGTGGTGGAGAGCCTGCGGCGGGCCTCGGACCTGCCCCTCGACTGTCACCTGATGATCGAGAACCCGGATCGGTGGGCGGTCGGGTATGCCGAGGTCGGGGCCCACAACGTCACGTTCCACGCCGAGGCGACCGCCGATCCGGTAGCTCTGGCGAAGGACCTGCGCGCCGCCGGTTCGCGGGCCGGGCTCGCCATCGACCGGGATACGCCCGTCGAGCCGTACCTGGAGCTTCTGCCGCACCTCGACCTGCTGCTGATCATGATGATCAAGGCCGGCTTCGGCGGGCAGGAGTTCCTGCCTGAGCTGCTGGACAAGGTGCGTGCGGCGCGTCGCCACGCCGCGGCCGGACATCTGGAGCTGCGGATCGAGGTGGACGGCGGCATCTCCGAGGAGACGATCGTGGAGGCATCCGCCGCGGGTGCGGACGCGTTCGTCGCCGGCACTTCTGTCTACGGCGCCCACGACCCGGCCGAGGCTGTGCGTCGTCTGCGCCACCGCGCCGAGCAGGCAAAGGTTGGCACGCTGGACGCCGGAGGGAGCGAAGGGTGAACCCGTCGGTCGAGAGCCTGTCCCACGAGCGCATTCTCGTCGTCGACGACGACGTGGACATCGCAGGCTTCATCAAGATCGAACTCGAGATGGCGGGGTTCGACGTGGTGGTTGCGCATGACGGTGAGACCGCTCTCGACCTGGTCACCAGGTGCGAGCCCGACCTGATTATCCTCGACCTGATGATGCCCGTCCTCGACGGGGTGGAGCTGACCCGACGCCTGCGCGCGGATGCGATCACGTCGGCTCTGCCGATCATCATGCTCACCGCTAAGGGCCAGACCGTGGACAAGGTTCTCGGGCTGACCGCGGGTGCGGACGACTACGTCGTCAAGCCCTTCGACACGCTCGAACTGGTCGCCCGAGTGCGCGGGACTCTGCGTCGAAATCAGGAATTCCGGGAGGTCTCGCCACTGACCGGACTGCCCGGCAACAACCGGATCCTGCGCGAGATCGGCGATCGCCTGCGGGCCAAGGAAGACTTCGCAGTCTGCTACTGCGACATCGACGGGTTCAAGGCGGTCAACGACGCGTACGGCTTCGCCCGCGGGGACGAGTTCATCGCGACGCTGGCCCGCAAGCTGCTACAGGCGGTGGGCGATATCGGTCCACCCTCGGCCTTCCTGGGCCACGTTGGTGGGGACGACTTCGTGGTGATCTGCAGCCCCGATCAGATCAGGCCCTTGACCGACAGGGCGGTCACCGAGTTCGAGGCTGCCGCGGACCGGCTCTACGACGTGGAGGACCGCGCCCGGGGGTACGTCAGCGTGAAGAGCCGCCGCGACGGGGTGCTCGACGTCGGGCTGGTCACCGTATCGATCGGCGTGGCCCTGTCGAGCCGGCGCCACTACGTCGACCCGCGCGAGCTGATCGCGGTCGCGAGCGAGATGAAGACCGTGGCGAAGACCCAGCCCGGCTCGTTCGTCGCGGTGGACCGGCGCAGCGGGAGCTGAGCCGGGTGTGACCTACGTCGCTTCGCAGCCGACGGGCGCGCCTGTGCGGAGCGGGGGGTGGCGTGGCACACTCAGGTCATACCCACCAGCGCGCTGGCGGGACTCGGTGAAAGTCCGAACCGGCGGTGATCTGAGCCGACAGGCCCAGTAAGCCCGCGACCCGGTGGCAGCAGTGGTTCATGGCTGTTGCGACCGGTGGATCCGGTGTGTGTCGGCGAAGCGTTGCGAGCCGACATCAATCCGGAGCCGACGGTGATAGTCCGGATGGGAGACAGCGCGCGGTCGTCGCGGGTGACGTGCGCGCTGTGTCAGCGCGACAGTCCCCGCACCTCCGCCTCGCCCTGCCCCGCCCGCGCGCTTGTCGGCGGCGCCCGCTGTCGACAAGGCAGCGGAGGAGGACGGCATGGCGAGCCCAGCCGACAGCGCCGCGTCGATCGCTGCTCGCGACAGCGCCGCGTCGATCGCTGCTCGCGACAGCGCCGCGTCGATCGCTGCTCGCGACAGCGCCGCGTTGATCGCTGCTCGCGACAGCGCCGCGTTGATCGCTGCTCGCGAAGATGCAGCGATGCTGCGCGCCGTCGCTCTGGCCGCCCGAGGTCTCGGCACGACCAGTCCCAACCCCGTGGTCGGTTGCGTCATCCTCGATGAGTCCGGCGAGATCGTCGGCGAGGGCTTTCACGCCTACGCTGGCGGCCCGCACGCAGAGGTGCGTGCCCTCGCCGCCGCGGGGGATCGTGCCCAGGGCGGCACCGCGGTGGTGACCCTGGAGCCGTGCAATCACACCGGCCGCACCGGCCCGTGTAGCCAGGCGCTGATCTCGGCCGGCGTCGTCCGGGTGGTGGCCGGTGTCGCCGATCCGAACCCGGTCGCCAAGGGTGGTGCCGAGGCGCTACGGTCCGCCGGGGTCGACGTCGAGATGGGCGTACGCGCGGCCGAGGTGCACGCCGGCAACATCGCCTGGCTGACGGCGACCCGCCGAGCCGCCGCCGGCGATCCACGCCCCTTCGTGATCTGGAAGTTCGCGTCCACCATGGACGGCCGCTCCGCCGC
This sequence comes from Micromonosporaceae bacterium, assembly GCA_020027875.1. Lineage (GTDB taxonomy): Bacteria > Actinomycetota > Actinomycetes > Mycobacteriales > Micromonosporaceae > JAXIPB01. The sequence continues at coordinate 18,807 of JAHRHA010000033.1, forward strand.
GCTCGACGGGACGAGCCAGTGGATCACGTCGCCGGACGCCCGCGCGGATGTCCAGGAACTGCGCTCCACTGTGGATGCAATCATCGTCGGCGTGGGCACGGTGCTGGCCGACGACCCGCACCTCACGGCCCGGACGGGGGCCGGCGCGCTGGCGAACCGGCAACCCATTCGCGTGATCGTGGACTCGGCCGGTCGTACTCCGGATGACGCGCGCGTCCGCGACGGCGCCGCACGGACCTGGGTGGCCACCGCGGCCGAGGTCGGCTCCGGTACGGACAATCGGGTGGACCTGCGAAAGCTCGGCGCCGGGATGTTCGAGCGCGGGTGCCGGCGCGTGCTGCTGGAGGGCGGGCCGACCCTGGCCGGCGCATTCCTGCGGGAAGGGCTGGTCGACGAGGTCGTTGGCTACCTCGCCCCGAAGCTGCTCGGCGCGGGGCCCGCGGCGCTGGCCACCGCCGGGATCGTGACGATCGCCGAGGCCATCGACCTCGAGCTTATCGACGTAGTGCGGGTCGGACCCGACCTGCGGATCACCGCATTGCCGAAGGGACGCTGATGTTCACCGGGATCGTGGAGGAGCTGGGCGATGTCGTCCGCCTGGACTGGCATGGCGAGGGCGCCGTCCTCGGCGTCCGCGGACGTGCTGTCACCGGCGATGTCGGGCACGGCGACTCGATCGCGGTCAACGGCGTATGCCTGACGGTCGTCTCGGTCGACGGGGATGTGTTCACCGCCGACGTGATGAAGGAGACGTTCGACCGTACGACGCTCGGCTCGGTCGCGGTGGGGGAGCGGGTCAACCTGGAACGTGCGGTGACGGCATCGACCCGGCTCGGCGGGCACATCGTGCAGGGCCACGTCGACGGCGTCGGGACGGTGGTCTCCCGGGTGCGCGGAGAGCGCTGGGACGACGTGCGGATCGCGCTGCCGCCGGGTCTGCACCGCTACCTGGTGGAGAAGGGCTCGATCTGCGTCGACGGCATCTCGCTGACCGTGGTCTCGGTCGAGCCGGAGTCGTTCACGGTGAGCTTGATCCCGACGACGCTGGCGATGACCACGTTGGGGCACAAGGACGTCGGGGCGCTGGTGAATCTGGAGGTCGATGTGATCGCCAAGTATGTCGAGAAACTCGTGGCGGGGGGTTCGCGATGACGGATGTCAGCACCACGCAGTTCAGCACGATCGAGGAGGCGGTCAAGGAGATCGCCGCCGGGCGCGCCGTCGTGGTCGTGGACGACGAGGATCGGGAGAACGAGGGCGACCTCATCTTCGCCGCGCAAATGTCGACGCCGCAGCTGTTGGCGTTCATGGTGCGCCACACATCGGGCTTCATCTGCGCACCATTGACCGAGGACGATGCCGACCGACTTGAGTTGCCGCCGATGTATATCACGAACCAGGATCGGCGCGGCACCGCGTACACGGTCACCGTCGACGCGCGCGAAGGGGTCACCACGGGAATCTCGGCGGCCGAACGGGCGTACACGATCCGTCTTCTCGCGGACCCGTCGACCACGCCAGCAGACCTGTCCCGGCCCGGCCATGTCGTCCCGCTTCGGGCGCGGCCGGGGGGCGTCCTGCGGCGTCCGGGCCACACCGAGGCCGCGGTGGACCTGGCCCGGCTGGCCGGGCTGCGGCCCGCGGGCGTGCTCTGTGAGCTGGTCAACGACGACGGCACGATGATGCGCCTGCCCGACCTGCGCCGCTTCGCCGACGCGCACGGCCTGGCGCTCATCACCATCGCGGACCTCATCGCGTACCGCCGCGCGCACGAGCGTCAGGTGGAGAAGCTAGCGGAGGCGCGACTGCCGATGGAGTACGGCGTCTTCCGGGCGGTCGGGTACCGCGCGCTGAGCGACGGCGCCGACCACATCGCGCTCGTCTACGGCGAGATCGGCGACGGGCAGGACGTGCTGGTACGGGTCCACTCCGAGTGCCTCACCGGAGATGTGTTCGGGTCGCTGCGCTGCGACTGCGGACCCCAGCTGCAGGCGGCGCTGCAGCGCGTCGCCGAGGAGGGGCGGGGGGTCGTGCTCTACGTGCGCGGGCACGAGGGCCGCGGCATCGGCCTGATGCATAAGCTGCAGGCCTACCAGCTGCAGGACCAGGGCCGCGACACGGTCGACGCCAACCTCGAACTCGGCCTGCCGGCAGACGCCCGCGACTATGGCACCGGGGCGCAGATCCTCGCCGACCTCGGCATCAAGACGATGCGTCTGCTGACCAACAACCCGGCCAAACGGGCCGGGCTCGAGGGGTACGGGCTGTCGGTCACCGGACGCGAGTCCATGCCCGTGCGGCCACACCCGGAGAACGTGCGATACCTGCGCACGAAACGCGATCGGATGGGTCACCTGCTCGACGACCTCGATCAAGTGGCAGAGGGTTTGGCGTGATAAGGCGGCTGGCGTGATGGCGGGCTTCGGAGAGCCGGATCTGCCGACCGTCGAGGCGGCCGGGCTGACGTTGGGTGTCGTCGCGACGCGCTGGCACGCCGGCCTGGTCGACCACATGGTGGACCGCGCGCAGGCGGCCGCGAAGGCATGCGGCGTGGTCGACGTCGTCGTGGTGCGGGTGTCGGGGTCGGTCGAGTTGCCGGTGGTGGCGCAGGCGCTGGCGCGGCGCCTCGACGCAGTGGTGGCGCTCGGCGTCGTCATCCGAGGGGAGACGGCCCACTTCGACTACGTCTGCCGGTCGGTCACCGACGGGCTGACCAGGGTGGCCCTGGATGAGTCGACGCCGGTCGCGCATGGCGTGCTGACCGTCGACACCCTCGAGCAGGCCCGCAAGCGGGCGGGCTTCCCCGATTCGCCCGAGGACAAGGGCTGGTCGGCGACCGTGGCCGCCCTCGACGCCGCCCTGGCCATCCGCTCCCTCTCATGATCACGCCTAATTTCACCCAATCTCGCCGATCAAGGACCTAAGGGTGTGAATCGGTGATCCAACCAAAGGCATAAACCCTTGATCGGCGGGGACGAGTAGGTAAACCTGTGGATACGGGTGCGCGTCTGCTATGCATGGCACCCAGCTTGGCGTCGGACGTTTGGGGCGGGAGGGCCGTGGCGTTCATGCCCGCTGGCGACCTCACCGCCTCGGCGTGGACTGCGGACGAGGCGGTGACGCGACTCTTCGCGTCGGAGTACCGCCCCCTCGTTCGCCTCGCGGCGCTGTTGTTGCACGACTCGAGCGCGGCCGAGGAGATCGCTCAGGACGCGTTCGTGGCGCTGCACGAACGATGGGGGCGACTGCGGGAGCCGGAGAAGGCGGTGGCATATCTGCGGCAAACTGTGGTCAACCGGGCCCGCTCGGCACTGCGCCACCGCGTCGTCGTCGATCGCTTCCTCCGCCGGCAATCCGCGCCGATGAGCGTACCGAGCGCTGAGTCGGGGGCGCTCGTTAACGAGACGAACGCCGAGGTGCTCGCCGCCGTGCGAAAGCTGCCCGCCCGGCAGCAGGAGGCGCTGGTCCTGCGGTACTACGCCGACCTGTCCGAGGCACAGACCGCTGAAGTCATGGGCGTGAGCCAGGGTGCCGTGAAGAGTCACACCTCGCGGGCCCTGGCGGCCCTTCGTCGCACGATGGAGCCGCTGTCATGACCCCCGAAGACGTTCTACGCCAAGCCTTCGAGGCGGAGGCCGACCGGGTCGAGTTCGCTCCGGACGCGCTGGGATCCATCCGGACCCGGGTGGGCCGCCGCACCCACCAAAGGAGGTTCCTGACGATGAGCCTCGCTTCCCTCGCCACCGCAGCCGCGGCGACCGCGACCGCGGTTGTCGTAGGCCTAGCCAGTTGCGTACCCCCCGACACCGCACCACTGCAGCCCGGCGCTCCTTCCGGCCCGGTTGTCCCCACCAGCCCGTCCGAGCCGGCGCATTCGGTTTTGACTGCGAAGCTGCCCGCCTACTACATCGGCGTCGACCGGGGCAGACCTGTGCTCTACCGGGAGTTCCGCACGGAGGTGCTGGCGGATGGGTCATTGACGGATCGGATCCGGGTGGCCGTTGGCGTCATGCTCGCCGGCGATCCGCTCGACCCGAACTACACCAGCTCGTGGCCAGTCGGCGCCTCGGTGCACAGCGTCGAACTGAACGGTAACGTGGCCGTCGTCGACCTAGGCGGTGCGTCGGTCAACAGCGTCGACCCGGCGACGGCGCGCGCTGCCGTGCAGCAGCTCGTCTGGACCGTCACGGCTGTGGCGGCCGATCACAAGGCGCCGGTGGACGGCGTGCGTCTGCTGCTGGACGGAAAGCCGGTCACCACCCTGTGGGGCAGCGTCAATGTCTCGGGCACGCTGACGAGGGCCGACGCGTTACAGACGCAGGCGCTGGTGTGGCTGATCTCCCCGCAGGAGGGCGACACCGTGTCGGGCACGTTCGATGTCCACATCGGCGGCGCTGTCAAAGAGGCCACGGCCACCCTGCGCATCCGCAACGCGGCCGGTGATGTGGTACAGGAGAAGACAGTCACGCTGGACAAGGGCGCTCCCTCGCGTGGCGAGGCGCACACCTCGGTCACGCTGGCGCCGGGCCGCTACACCCTCGAGGCGTTCTACTACTCCTTGGACGACGGTAGCGTCCAGGCTCTCGACAACCACGACATCACGGTCACGTGATCCGGGGCGGGGTCAGCGGGGGTCGGCGGCGTCGGCCGCCGCTCCCCGCTGGCGGGGCGCGGAGCCGGCCACGAGGGCATCGCGGATCTCCGTGAGCAAGATCACCTCTTCGCTCGGCGCCTTCGGCTCCGGCTCGTCGCCGCGCTTGCGGCGCGCGGCCAGCTTGTTCGTCGGGAGCACGACGAGGAAGTAGAGCACGGCCGCGGTGATCGTGAAGGTGATGAGCCCGTTGATGACGGCAGCCCACTTGAAGTCCTGCCCGGCGATGATCCACACGCCGGCTGTCTCGGGCGCGCCGGCGCCGAAGGCCTTGATCAATGGTTCGACAAACGAGCCGGTGAATGTCGTCACCAATCCGGTGAACGCGGCTCCAATCACGATGCCGACCGCGAGGTCGATCACGTTGCCTCGCATGATGAAGTCCTTGAAGCCCTGCAAGGTCTTGAGCATCGTGCCTCCTGGTCGCTCGGTCTCCGGGCAAGGATAGATCCCACGATGTGCCACGACAGCCGGCCATGGTGGCCGCGTTCCGTGTGCCCTGCCACAATGCGTAGCTGTGAAGACCTTCGAGGAGCTCTGGGACGAACTGGCGGCCAAGGCTGCACAGCGCACTCCCGGCTCCGGCACGGTGGCGCTGCTCTCGCAGGGCGTGCACGCCGTGGGCAAGAAGGTGGTCGAAGAGTCGGCCGAGGCGTGGATGGCGGCGGAGTACGAGGACAACGAGCGCGCGGCCGAGGAGATCGCCCAGTTGATCTACTACGCGCAGGTGCTGATGCTGGCTAAGGGGCTGGATCTCAAGGACGTGTATCGACATCTGTGACGGGCTTAACCCGTACAACGTCGTTCCAACGTCTCTGCGTCCGTCCGTCTCTGTCAGGAGCACCCGATGCTACGTGTTGCCATACCCAACAAGGGCGGGCTTGCCCCCGCCGCCGCGCAGATGCTGCGCGAGGCCGGCTATCGCCAGCGCACCGACGACAAGGACCTCACCTGCCTCGACCTCGACAACGACGTCGAGTTCTTCTACCTGCGCCCGCGTGACATCGCCACGTACGTAGCCTCCGGTGACCTCGACCTCGGCATCACTGGCCGGGATCTGCTCTTCGACGCGAACGCTGACGTGGACGAGGTGCTCGACCTGGACTTCGGCGCGGCCACCTTCCGCTTCGCCGCGAGGCCGGGCACGTACGACTCCGTGGCCGACCTCGCCGACGCGCGGATCGCCACGTCATATCCGGGCGTCGTCGCCCGTTTCCTTGATATCCACGGCATTAAGGCCGACGTGATCCGCCTCGATGGCGCCGTGGAGAACGCGGTCGGGCTCGGCCTGGCCGACGTGATCGCCGACGTCGTGGATACCGGCGGGACGCTGCGTAAGGCCGGCCTGGAGCCGGTCGGCGAGGTCGTCCTGACATCCACGGCCGTCTTGGTACGGCGCCGCGCCGCGCCCGGCAACGGCCCGGTAACCCAGCTGGTACGCCGACTGAGCGGTGTCCTGGTGGCGCGGCGCTACGTCATGCTCGCCTACGACGTGCGGGTGGTCGAGCTGGAAGACGCGGTCGCGTTGACCCCCGGCATCGAGTCCCCGACTATCTCGCCGCTGCACCGCGAGGGCTGGGTGGCGGTGCAGGCGATGGTCCTCCGCGCCGACGTTCACAAGATCATGGATGAGCTGTACGAGATCGGCGCGCGGGCCATTCTGGTCACCGACATCCACGCCTGCCGCCTGTAACACCGGGGTTGGATTCGCGCCAGCCTTCGTCTCGGGTAGCTTTCCGGCGTGAACACTCGGCGGCGCGTATGGCGGTCATGGCCATGGACCATCGCGCTCGCGGTGGTCCTCGGCGGACTGGCCCTGCTCGGTCTGGCTGGGCTCGGCCTGAATGCGTCCGTCCTCGGGTCGCTCATCTCCTTGCTGGTAACCGTCGGCGCGGGGGCCGGACTGCTGCGAGTGCTCGCCACCGGCGTGCGCGCGACCCCGACCGGCCTGATCATCCGAGAGCTCACCCGCACCACCAGAGTGCCGTGGACGCAGGTGCGGGGGGTGGAATCGCGGCCGACGGAGCGCCCGCGGGTCTTCGCCCCGGTCCTCCTCCTGGCGCCCGAGCGGGCCGTGAAGGGTGGCCGTCGCGGGCGGGCAGCCGAGCAGATCCTGCAGGTCAGGGTGCTCGGGTCCTATCGCGAGGCGGTCGCGCAACGGCGGGCCGGCGAACTCGCCGAGGCTCGCGCCGCCGCCACGGACCGCACCCGCCGGCCATAGGGCATCGTGGCAGACTCTCAGGCGTGCCGAGCGCCGAGAGTGTCACGATCCGTCCGCGAAAGATCCGCCGTGTCTGCTGGGTGCTGGCGCCGGTGGTCCTCGCGTGTTTCGTGGCGCTGGCCATCGCGCTTCGGGGCGAGACCGGTGAGGGCGCGGGCGTGTTCCAGCCCAGCGACCAGATCGCGATGATCGGCCTCGGTGTGCTGGCCGCGACGGCGGTCCTTCTCTTCACCCGGCCGAAGGTGACCGCGGATCAGCACCACATCAAGATTCAGAACGTGATCGGTGGGTATGACCTGCCGTGGCAGGTCGTCCGGGCGGTTCGCTTCGAGCGGGGCAATCCGTGGCTCACGCTCGAGCTGGAGGACGACGACGTGGTAGCGGTGATGGCGGTGCAGGCGGCCGACAAGGAGTACGCCGTGGCCGGCGCCCGGGCCTTGCGAAGCCTTCTGGCAGCCGCCCACCTCCCCGGTCGATCATGACCTGGAGGTCATGATCGGCGCCAATTCACGACGGTGAGAACGTGATCACGGGGATCTTGGGGTGCCCGAATTGGGCCGCGTTGCCGCCGGTCTGCTAATCTAGGCGAGTCGACCGCACCACGCTTTTTTGCGTGGTGTCCCGAAGTGGAGCACCCGCTCCCACCCGAGCCGCCGTGAGGTAGCCGGGTCCGGTCCGCGCCAACCGGGTCAGTCCGGCCGGCGCTTAGTGCGCAGCCGCGATGGTGCGCGACGACCGGTCGAGCGGGCCCTGGCATTCGCCGGGGCCTTTGCTTTGGGCGAGCCAGCCAACCGGTGGGTGGGGGCGACAGGGAGACCGGGCTCGCAGCGGCGGGACCGGTGAAGTCGGACACGAGGAGGCCCCATCAGCGTCGAGCCACGCGTTAACGATCAAATCCGCGCTCGTGAGGTACGGCTGGTCGGTCCGGAGGGTGAGCAGGTGGGCATCGTCCCATTGGAGCGCGCTCTTCAGTTGGCCGCCGACGTTGACCTGGACCTGGTCGAGGTGGCGCCGATGGCGCGCCCGCCCGTATGCAAGCTCATGGACTTCGGCAAGTTCAAGTACGAGAGCGCGCTCAAGGCTCGGGAAGCGCGGCGCAACCAGCAGCAGACCGTCATCAAGGAGATGAAGCTTCGCCCGAAGATTGACTCGCATGACTATGAGACCAAGAAGGGTCACGTCGTGCGGTTCCTCAAGGCGGGCGACAAGGTCAAGGTGACGATCATGTTCCGCGGTCGCGAGCAGAGCCGCCCCGAGCTGGGATTCCGGCTCCTGCGTCGGCTCGAGGAAGAGATCCAGGAACTGGGGTACGTCGAGGCCGCACCCAAGCAGGACGGCCGAAACATGATCATGGTTATCGCTCCGCACCGGGCAACCAAGCCCGCGCGCGGCGGACATAAGCCCCGCGAGGGCGAACCGGACGAGACTGGTCTGGACGCCAGCGCGGAGCCCGACGCGGGCACGGGTTCGGGCGAGTAGTAGGGGAGAGCCTTAGATGCCGAAGACGAAGACCCACACCGGCATGGGGAAGCGGGTCAAGGTGACCGGCAGCGGCAAGCTCGTCACTGAGCAGGCGGGCAAGCGCCACCGGCTGGAGAGCAAGACCTCCCGGCGGACCCGCCGTCTCACGGGGACGGTCGAAGTGTCCAAAGCGGACCGCAAGCGGGTCAAGAGACTGCTGGGCCGCTGACGCGCGGCGCGCATAACTACTGAGGAGTGACAACGTGGCACGCGTCAAGCGGGCGGTCAACGCCCATAAGAAGCGCCGTACCATCCTGGAGGGCGCCAGCGGCTACCGCGGGCAGCGTTCGCGCCTGTACCGCAAGGCCAAGGAGCAGATGCTGCACTCGATGCAGTACGCCTACCGTGACCGCCGCGACAAGAAGGGCGACTTCCGCCAGCTGTGGATCACGCGGATCAACGCGGCGGCTCGGGCCAACGGCATGACATACAACCGCCTGATCCAGGGCCTGCGCCTGGCCGGCATCGAGGTGGACCGCAAGATTCTCGCTGACCTGGCGGTCAACGACGCGACGACCTTCGCCAGTCTGGTTGAGGCGGCGCGCGCCGCCCTACCGGCGACTGAAGCTGCTGCCTGAGCCGGCGCTCAGAGTCTGCCGTCGTGCGGCTTTCCCGACCCGGGAGCGATCCCTACACCCAACGGTCGCCCCGGGTCGTTGCCGCTCACCGGCTGCTGCGACGCCGGCACCGCGACGAGACTGGCCGGTTTCTGGCCGAAGGGCCCCAGGCGGTACGCGAGGCCTTGCGCGGCAATGCGGTGGAGGAACTCTTCGGCACGATCGAGGGGTACGGCCGAGCGAGTGACCTCGTCGACGCGGCCCACGCTGCTGACATCCCGGTCTGGCCGGTCACCGAGCAGGGGCTGGCCTCGCTGACGGAGACGGTGACGCCCCAAGGAATCGTCGCCGTGTGCCGGCACGGACATCACCCCGACCTAGCCGGCACGCTGTCCGGCGAGCCGAGGCTCGTGGTCGTTCTCGCCGGTATCTCCGATCCCGGCAACGCTGGTACGGTGTTGCGCACGGCTGACGCAGCCGGGGCGACCGTGGTCGTCTTCCCGGAGGGCACCGTTGACCCGTACAACGGCAAGTGTGTCCGCGCCAGCGCGGGCAGCCTGTTCCACGTCGACCTCGTCCGGGGCGGGTCGGCCGGAACGGCGGTCAAGGCCATTCGCGCGGCGGGCATGGCGGTGCTCGCGGCGGATGCCCACGGCGACATCGATCTCGACGACTACGCCGACGGTGGCGGGCTCAGTGCCCGTACCGCCTGGTTGTTTGGCTCTGAGGCGCACGGCCTGCCGCCCGAGCTGGCCGCCCTCGCCGACGCCCAGGTGAGGGTGCCGATCCACGGGCGCGCCGAGAGCCTGAACCTCGCTGCGGCCGCGGCAGTGTGCCTGTACGCTTCCGCCAGAGCACATCGTGGCCCGGGAGCCCCCACATGATGCACGCGAAGTCATTTACCAAGCCCGCCGGTAGCGGGCTGGAGGGCTGACGGCACCTCAGGCACGGACACCGGTGGGTGGCGGCGAAGCCGCGCGTCCGTAAACTCGTGTGGTTGCCGGCGGCCGGAGGACTGACGATGACGTACCGCAACGATCCGTACGACCCCAAGCAGGTCGCCCTGCTCGACCAATCATCGCTCGATGACGCCGTGGCGCAGGCCGAGAAGGCGTTCGCCGACGCCACAGATGTCGATGCGTTGACCGCGGTCAAGCACCAGCACCTCGGTGACCGCGCGGCGGTGTCGCTCGCTCGCCGCGAGATCGGTGCCCTGCCGCCGAGGGCAAAGTCCGACGCGGGCAAGCGCGTCAACGAGGCCCGCGCGAGGATTCAGTCGGCCTTCGAAGCCCGCCTGGTCGATCTGGAAGCCGACCGAGCTCGCAAGGCTCTCGTGGAGGAGTCGGTCGACGTCACGCTGCCGTGGGACCGGCATCCGCGTGGGGCCCGGCACCCGCTCACGACGCTGATGGACCGCATCGGAGACCTGTTCGTCGGGATGGGCTACGAGATCGCCGAGGGCCCTGAGCTCGAATTGGAGTGGGCGAACTTCGACGCGCTCAACATCGCGCCCGACCACCCGGCACGCACCATGATGGACACCTTCTACGTGGCGTCGGCACGAGCTGGTACCGGGGGGAGCGGGCTCGTCCTTCGAACCCATACCTCGCCGGTGCAGGCGCGCACGATGCTCACCCGGAAGCCTCCTATCTATGTCGTGTGCCCTGGCCGGGTCTACCGGACCGACGAACTTGACGCGACACATACGCCGGTCTTCCATCAGGTCGAAGGCCTCGTCGTGGACAAGGGCATCACGATGGCGCACCTCAAGGGGACGCTGGACCACTTCGCCCGCGCCATGTTCGGCCCCGAGGCCGCAACGCGGCTACGTCCGTCGTACTTTCCCTTCACCGAGCCGTCGGCCGAGCTGGATCTGTGGTTCCCGCAGGCGCGTGGTGGCGCCCGGTGGATCGAGTGGGGTGGCTGCGGCATGGTCAACCCGAGAGTGCTGCGCTCATGCGGGGTCGACCCGGACCTCTACTCGGGATTCGCGTTCGGCATGGGGATCGAGCGCACCCTGATGTTCCGCCACGGGGTCACGGACATGCGCGACATGGTCGAGGGCGACGTCCGTTTCACACGAGCTTTCGGCATGGAGGTCTAACGCCGTGAAGGTCCCTGTTTCGTGGCTGCGCGAGTACGTTGACGCGCCGCTCGACCCGGATGTACTCGAAGCGGCGCTGGTTCGGGTAGGTCTTGAGGTCGAGGAGATCGTCGACCTGCGTCAGACGGTGGGCGGGCCTCTCGTCGTCGGCCAGGTCGCCGCCATCACGGAGCTGACCGAGTTCAAGAAGCCGATCCGCCATGTACTTGTCGACGTCGGCGAAGCCGAGCCGAGGTCCATCGTGTGCGGTGCGACCAATTTCGCCATCGGCGACAAGGTCGCCGTCATCCTGCCGGGTGGGGTGCTGCCGGGCGGGTTCACGATCGCGTCGCGCCAGACGTACGGGCATCTCTCCGACGGCATGATCTGCTCCGCCCGCGAGCTGGGTCTCGGCGATGACACTGGGCCTGCGTCAACTGCGGCTGGCATACTCGTGCTGCCGTCCGATGTGGATCCCGTGGGCAGCGACGCTCGTCCGGTGGTGGGGCTTGACGAGATCGTTGTGGAGCTCAACGTCACACCCGACCGCGGCTACTGCTTCTCGGTGCGCGGCGTCGCCCGGGAGCTGTCGCACTCCCTCGGCGTGAAGTTCCGCGACCCGGGCGCGCGCGAGATCCCCGCGCCGACGCGGAAGCCGCCGTACCCCATCACGGTGGCCGACCCAATTGGCTGCGACCGCTTTGTGGCCCGCCTCGTCACGGGCATCGACCCGACCGAGCCGAGCCCGGGTTGGCTCAGGCGCCGGCTCACCCTCGCGGGCGTACGCCCGATCTCGCTATCCGTGGACATCACCAACTACCTGATGCTCGAGCTCGGCCAGCCCATGCACGCCTTCGACGCGGCCCGCCTGCGCGGTCCGCTCGTGGTCCGTCGGGCCAAGGCCGGCGAGCGACTGACCACTCTGGACGGGGTCAACCGAGCCCTCGACGCCGAAGATCTCGTCATCGTGGATGACTCCGGGGTCATCTCGCTCGCGGCGGTCATGGGTGGCGCGACCACCGAAGTATCTGCCACGACCACCGACATACTCTTCGAGGCGGCGCACTGGGATCCGGTGGCGGTCGCCCGCGCGGCCCGCCGCCACCGGCTCCCCAGCGAGGCCAGTAGGCGCTTCGAACGGGGCGTGGACCCGGCCATGGGCCCGGTCGCGATCGAGCGGGCGGTCGAGCTGCTCACGCGGTACGCCGGCGGCAGCGTCGACGAGCGGGTGCTGGACATCAACACGGTCGCGCCCCGCGAGCCCATCGTGATCGCGAGTGACGGACCATCGCGGGTGGCCGGCGTTTCGTACCCCGCCAAGCGCGTTACCGCACTGCTCAAGGAGATCGGCGCTCACGTGGCCGCCGCCGGCACCGGAAGGCTCGCAGTGACGCCGCCGACCTGGCGGCCGGATCTCACCGACCCGGCCGATCTGGCCGAGGAGGTGATCCGGCTCGACGGGTACGACAAGCTTCCGAGCGAGCTGCCCGTCGCGCCGCCCGGCAATGGCCTGACGCCGGAGCAGCGCCGCCGGCGCAGCGTGGGGCGGACGCTCGCCGAGGTGGGCTACGTGGAGGTGCTGTCGTACCCCTTCGTGTCTCCCGCCGCGGCCGACTCTCTCGGCCTCTCCCGCGACGACCCGCGCCGCGATGCGGTGCGGCTGGCCAACCCTCTCTCCGTGGAAGAGCCGCTCATGCGAACCACGCTCCTGCCGCCGCTGCTAGCCACCCTGCGCCGCAACGTCGGGCGAGGCTCGCGCGACATCGCGCTCTTCGAGCAGGGACTGGTCTTCCACCCCATCTCCGGGGCCGGGGCACCGCCGTCGATGGGCGTCGACCGCCGACCGACCGACGTGGAGTTCGCGGTCTCCGACGCCGTGCTGCCCCGCCAACCCTGGCACGTCGCGGCGGTCCTCGCCGGTGAGTTCGAGCCCACCGGCTGGTGGGGGTCCGGCCGTCAGGGGAGCTGGGCGGACGCCATTGAGGCGGCCCGGATCGTCTGCGCCGCGGCCGACGTCTCGGCGCGGGTGCGGTCGGCGTCATATGCCCCGTGGCATCCGGGGCGCTGTGCCGAGATCGTCGTGGACGGCGCGGTCGTCGGGCACGCCGGCGAGCTTCACAAGGCCGTCTGTGCGGCCTTCGACCTTCCCAAGCGGACATGTGCGATGGAGCTCGACCTTGACGCCCTGCCATTGCCGCCGGTGACCCCGGCGCCGACGGTGTCGACCTTCCCGCCCGCCCTCATCGACGTAGCACTCGTCGTAGATGCCGCTGTACCAGCGGCCGAGGTCGAGGCGGCCCTGGTCGACGGCGCGGGGGAGCTGCTCGAGGCGGTACGGCTCTTCGACGTGTTCACGGGTGCCCAGGTCGGGCAGGGGCGCAAGTCGTTGGCATACAAGCTGACGTTCCGCGCGGCCGACCGGACGCTCACGGCTGAGGAGGCCGTCGCCGCTCGCGACGCCGCCGTCGCGGTAGCTGCGGAGAGGTTCAGCGCCACCCTACGCGGCGCCTGATCGCTCAAGTGGATCTAGACGACCTGTGGTAGCCATGACGCCACAGGTCGTCTAGATCCAAAGCGCTAGCGCGCCAGCCGATGGGCAAGCCAGGACAGCGCGAGCGGGTAGCGATAATCGATCGCGGCGTGGGTGGCGTCGAAGAGCTCGAACTGCACCCGGTCTTCTGGTACGCCGATGCGCGAGAGTTCGGCCCGGAAGGCCACGGCGCCCAGGTCGAGGAACCACTCGTCGCGGGTGCCCGCGTCGATCCAGATCGCGCGCTGTGAGCGGAGGGCGTCGGCGTAGCGCTCGACGAACTGGGTCCCAATCCAGCCAGCGTTGCCACACCTCGGGCCGCAGTGCGCCTGATTTCTGATCGAACGGCAACTCGGGCGTGCCGTCGTCGCGGGCGGAGAAGCACGCCGAGCAGCCGAGCATTATCAACAGGGTGATGTCGGCCTCCTTGGTGAACGGCGTGCGCGACCTGAAGTCGGCCCACCAACGTGTGATGTCGTGCTCGTAGTCCCGCAGGAAGCGCACCGCCTTGCCGAACTCGGGCACGTAGGACAGCTCATAAAGCGAGTCGCCAGCGTGGGTGGCCAACGCGGAGAATAGATCCGGGCGCAGCATCGGAGTGATCATCGCCCCGAACCCACCCGACGACTTGCCCGAGATGCCGCGCGACTCGCGGTCGGCGATGGTGCGGTAGCGCGCGTCCACCCATGGCACGACCTCGTCGCAGAGATACGAATGATAGGCGCCCGTGCCGGGGGAGTCGACGAACTGCGATCCGCCATATGCCGTCCAGGCGTCGACGTAGACGACGATGCAAGCAGGCGCCTCCCCGGAGGCAAAGATCATGTCCGCGGTCTCGATAAAGGGCTGGCGGTACGGCGTACGGTTGGCCCACATCGTGACGTGTCCGGTATAGCCCTGGATCACGTAGACCGCGGGGTAGAGCGTCTTCTCGTCCTCGTAGCCCGGCGGAACGTATATCCACAATGGTCGCTCGTGCGGGTCGCCGAGCGGATTGCCTCGCAGCAATTGTGAATCGATCAGCTCGCGATCGAGCCGCCCGGCCAGACGTGCGTCCCACGGCAACATTGCGTGACTCCTCTCGGCAGGGCGTTCGTCACTCGGGAGCGTGGCAGACGGCCTCGACGTAGTTGCCATCCGCGTCGCGCACTCGCCTGGCGCACATGACGGTCAACCCAATGATCTACTACCATGGGTGGTCGAAGGGAGGCGACGATGACAGTGGACCTCATCCCGTTCAAGCGAGTGTGGACGGAGGCGGACCTCGCGGAGTTGCCCGGCGATGGATCGCGGTACGAGATCATCGATGGGAGGCTCTACGTGGTCCCACCCGCCGGCGAATTGCACAATTCCCGCGGCGTGAGCCTGATTTCCCAGCTCGCCGCCGCTGCGCCGCCGGGATGGCGGGTCCTCTACGAGATCGGCCTCGCCATCGGCGACGACCGTTTCGTCCCTGACCTCGTCGTGCTCCCCCCAGGCACGCCGGTCGCGGCGGCCGACTTCAACGATGTCAGCGTGGTAAGTCCGGCACTCGTCGTGGAGATCGCCAGCAGGTCCACCCAGACGACAGACGCCGGCGACAAGATGATCGCGTACGCCCGGGGGGGCATCCCGGCGTATTGGCGCGTCACCCGCGACGGCACCATCCACATTCACCAGCTCATGGAGCCGGGCGTGTATACGCTCGTCGCCAGGGTCGTCCTGGGCGATACACACGACGTGCTGTGGCCCTTCAAGCTCACGCTCGCCGCGCGGTGAATCGTCGGTCCCGATCCTGAGTGGCAACTGGCAGCGCGCAGCCGCGGGCCGCCGTTGGGTGCGGTCAGCGCGATCCATCAATGCCGTACGTGACGTCCTGAACCAACGGACCGGCGAGCGCACGGGCGGCCGCCGCGTCGTGTTCGTCCATTCCCTCGTACCCGGTCCGACGGTGCTGCTCGGCTTGGTCCTCGATCCACCGACCGTGCGTCTCCCACGCGGCCTGTTTGCTGGTCCCAAGCGCGGCGCCGATCTGCGACCACGAGGCGCCCGCCTTCCGGGCCGATCGGACGGCGAGCTGGCGACCGTAGCTCGCCTTTCGCGCGATAACCTCGCCGAGCGCGAGGAGTTCCAGGGTCTCCTGTTTGCTCAGTGCCGGCGGCGCGAGTGCATCTCGAGAGCGAAGCTCGTCATAGCGAGCCACCGCGGTTATGAGAGTGAACTCCCACTCAAGCTCGTCTGGCGCAGTCACCCCCTCAGCATGACGTCAAGCCAGCATGACGTCAAGTCAGCTTGACGATTACCCACCCTGACGCCCGAACCCACCGAAGGCACCGTGGTGAGGTAAAGGAGACGCGACCACCTGGGTCAGCCGGCGGCCCGCAGCCCCAGGCCGTTGCCGCTCGGGCCGGTGAGGGTCAGGCGTTGCCCGTCGATCCGGTAGGTGACCTCCCCGAGCAGCGTGCGCGTCACTGCGCTGTCCATCACCGCCTGCTCGCCGGCGCAGGGCCGGGGCGAGGGCAGGACGGCCGGGAAGAGGATCCTGTCCCCGCGAAGTTGCGTCGTGCCGCCGATGCTCGCGCAGCCGGTCGATCCGCTGAAGCTGGCACCACCGTGGGCAAAGGTCAGGTAGGCCTGCACGCCCGACGGGACCGACGAGGCGGCGTCCCCCGTGATGATCGTGTCGACCACCCAACGGGTGCCGATCAGCGGCCGGTCGGGGTCGGCGATCTTGGTGTCCAACAACCGAATCTCGACATCCGCGCTGCGCAGCACGAGGTCGGAGCCGGAGAGAGTCCAGGTCGGCTTCGCGCCGAGGAAGTCCGCCAGTCACGTGTCCTGGCTGTGGCGAGGCCCGTCACAGCCCATCTCCGTCATCGACAAGCCATCGCCCAGCACGAGTCGGTCGCCGTCGATCCGCCCGCTGCCGCCGATGGTGTTGCAACCCGCTTGGGCGCTGAGCCGGCCGTCGTCGAAGAAGCTCAGGTCGATTCGCGTGCCGGCCACAAGCGGGCGATCCTTTCCTGCCTCGGTGACCGCGGTGGACTGGAACCGGCGACCGGCCGGCCAGTCCCCACCGCTGCCCGCGCCGGCCCCGACTCCCCGGCCGCATGCTGTGACGGTGACCCCCAGAGCCAAGATCAGGAACACCACACCAACTCGAGTCATGACGATCGGACGCCGCCAGAGACGTCGCGGTTCCACACCGTCCGCCTTGTAGAGAACACCTGCCGACCTTAGGCCCGGCCGCCTTAACGTCGCGTTCAAGGCAGGACATCGGTCCTGGTGTTCTCGTAGAGTGCGAGACCCACGAGCGCAGCGGTGATCAGGCCCAGGGCGGCCATGGCGGGAATCACGCGGGCCACCGGAAGAAGCAGGAGGGGTACGCTGACGGCGATGAGCTGGACGGTCGACCGCGTGTGGGCGGCGCGCTGACGAATGGCGGTCCGGCCAGCGAGGTAGATGGCGATACCGCCATACAGGGCGGTCAATGCGATCCACCCCAGCGGAGCCGCAGTGTCGTGGGCAGCGGTGTCGTGAGCGGCGGTGCCGGACACGCGCACAAGAACCTCTTCGATCCCCACGGCGATGTAGATCACGCCCGCGATCAGTGGGAAATGTAGGAACATGTACGCGTCGCGGGCAAGGCGAGCACGCGGGGTGCCCTGCAGTTCGACGAGTCGCCTCTCGGCGACGGGTCCGACGGCCCTGAAGTAGAGCAACCACAAGCACACCGTCAGGGCGAGCCCGAGCAGCGCGGCCGTCAGGATCGGACCGCTCACCGCCACGGCTCCTACGCCGGCCCCCACGGCGGCGAGGGATTCGCCGAGGGCGATGATGACGACGAGGCCGTGCCGCTCGGCGAAGTACCCGGGCGTGCGTACCCGCCATCCGCCGTGGGACGAGGAGGCCGCCCCGCCGGCGAAGTCAATAACGAATGCGGCGGTCCACAGCACCACCTGCAGGTATCCACCGATGAGCGCGCCGCCGATGAACGGCACCCAGGAGATGATCGTCAGGATATTGAGGCGAATCAGTGCATTGCGCAGCTCGCGATCACCGGATGATGCGTACAGGTAGGTCGCCAGAAACAACACGCGCACGATGCTGTACGCAATGGCGAGCGTCAACGGCGCGTTGAGGCCACCCGGGGAGTCGTGAAATGCCTCAGGGATGAGCACGCCGACCACGAAGATGGCGGCCATCGAGGTGATCCCACCGGCCAGCGCCCAGCCCGCGTCGGCCCGAACCTGGTTGCCCAGCCAGCAGTAGGCCGACCAGGCCCACCACATCAGCACCAGCAATAACAGGCCCTGCAGCAGCGTGAGCGGGGTCAAGTTGTGGATCATGAACGAGATGATCCTGGTGAAGGCGAAGACGAAGACCAGGTCGAAGAAGATCTCAAACGCCGTGACCCGATGCGCTCGTCGGTCACCGGCGCCGGCGGGTGCGAGCTCGTCCGCATCGCAGGCCACTCCCTCGTGAACCCTCGTGAAGAAATGTCTTTGACTCTATGCCGCTGGACGGGTTGCATATTCATGCTGTATGCTGCATACACATACACGGGAGGACTGGGCATGGGTGTGCGGGTTGCGGTCGCCGGGGCCAGCGGATACGCCGGTGGCGAGCTGCTGCGCCTGCTCGCGGCTCATCCCGAGTTTGAGATCACCGCCGCCACGGCGCGCTCGCAGTCCGGGTCCGCTGTCTCGGCCGTACACCCGAATCTGCTCGACCTCGACCTGACCCTCACCCCGACCGACCCGTCGACACTGGCCAACGCCGACCTCGTCTTCCTGGCTCTGCCGCATGGCGAGTCTGGATCGCTCGCCGCCGAGCTTCCGGCCCACGTCAAGGCGGTTGACCTGGGCGCGGACCATCGGTTGCGCGATCCGGTCGCGTGGGGCGCCTACTACGGTGGGCCGCACGCGGGGGCGTGGACTTACGGGCTGCCGGAGCTACCCGGGCACCGGGAGGCGATCGCAGCCTCGACCCGGGTCGCGGCGACCGGTTGCTACGCGGTCGCGACGAGCCTCGCCCTGGCGCCACTACTGGCGGACGGGATTGCCAGCACCGATGACGTCGTGGTCGTCGCCGCATCCGGAACGACGGGGGCGGGCCGCACCTTGAAAGCGAACCTACTCGCGAGCGAGGTCATGGGAGACCTGTGCGCCTACAAGGTCGGCTCGCACCAGCACACACCGGAGATCAAGCAGGCCACCGGCGCCGGCACGCTGTCGTTCACACCGGTCCTCGCCCCGATGCGACGCGGCATCCTGGCCACGGTGACAGCCGTCGCGACCATCCCCGGGACCACAGTGGCGCAGCTGCGCGAGGTGCTGAACAAGCAGTACGGGAATGAGCCGTTCGTGCGTCTGCTACCCGACGGCGTCTGGCCGCGTACAGCCGCGACCCTGGGCTCGAACGCCTGCCACCTGCAAGCAGCCGTCGACGCCGACTCGGGTCGACTGGTCGTGGTGAGTGCGATCGACAACCTGGGCAAGGGCGCGGCCGGGCAGGCGGTTCAGTGCGCCAACCTCATGTTCGGCTTGCCGGAGACCGCCGGCCTTAGCGCGGTGGGGGTCAGCCCATGAGCGTGACCGTGCCGAAGGGGTTCCGGGCGGCCGGCGTCGCGGCCGGGTTGAAGGCGTCCGGTGGGTTGGACGTGGCCCTGGTCGTCAACGACGGGCCGGACGCGACCGCGGCCGGGGTCTTCACCGCCAACCGGGTGAAGGCCGCGCCAGTGCTGTGGAGCCAGCAGGTGCTGCGGGCCGGGATCGTCCGGGCCGTCGTGCTCAATGCCGGCGGGGCGAACGCGTGCACCGGCGCGCAGGGCTTTCAAGACACGCACGCCACGGCGGAGCTGGCGGCGGCTCGGCTTACTGCGGGCGGTGGCGGGCGGATGATGATCGGCCCCGCCGATGTCGCGGTCTGCTCGACCGGTCTCATCGGTGAGCGACTGCCGATGCCGAAGCTGCGCGCCGGGCTCGAGGCGGCCGTGCGGGGACTCACCCGCCACGGAGGCCCGGCGGCGGCCGAGGCTATCCTGACCACCGACACGCACGCCAAGACGACCGTGGTCGCGCGGCAGGGCTGGTCGGTCGGCGGCATGGCGAAGGGCGCGGGCATGCTCGCGCCGAGCCTGGCGACCATGCTCTGCGTGCTGACCACCGATGCCGTCGCGGACTCGTCCACGTTGGACGCTGCGCTGCGGGAGGCCACGGCCGTGACCTTTGACCGGGTGGACTCCGACGGCTGCCAGTCCACGAACGACACGGTGTTGCTGCTGGCCAGCGGTGCCTCGGGCATATCCGCCACCGAGGAGGAGCTGGCCGAGGCGGTCACGGCGGCGTGCCAGGACCTCGCCAGGCAGCTGCTCGCCGATGCGGAGGGCTCCACGAAGGACATCGCCATCGAGGTGCGGGCGGCGGTGACTGAGTCCGACGCGGTGGAGGTGGGTCGCGCGGTGGCTCGCAACAACCTGGTCAAGACCGCCCTCTTCGGCGCCGACCCGAACTGGGGGCGCATCCTCGCCGCGGTCGGCACCACGACCGCGCACTTCGAGCCCGACGACATCGGCGTTTCGATCAACGGGGTCTGGGTATGCCGGGCCGGTGCCGCCGCGGAGGACCGCGCCAAGGTGGACCTGTCCGGGCGAGCGGTGCACATCGTGATCGATCTCGGCGCGGGTGCGGAGTCGGCCACCGTCTGGACCAACGACCTGTCGGTCGCGTACGTACACGAGAACTCGGCGTACTCGACATGAGCATTGCTTCGCCGGAGGCGATCAACGAAGCAACGTCGCCGGAGGCGATCAACGAAGCAACGTCGCCGGAGGCGATCAACGAAGCAACGTCGCCGGAGGCGATCAACGAAGCGACCGTCAAGCTGAACACCCGCGACCGGGTCCGCGTTCTCGGCATCGCGCTGGGTAAGGCCAACACGCTCATCGAGGCGCTGCCGTGGCTCGCTCGGTTCCACGGCTGCACCGTGGTCGTCAAGTACGGCGGTCACGCCATGCTCGACGCCGAGGTGCAGCGGGCATTCGCGTCGGACCTGGTGTTCCTGCGCTACGTCGGCATCAAGCCGGTTGTCGTGCACGGCGGCGGCCCGCAGATCTCGTCGATGCTCGACCGGCTGGGGTTGGCAAGCGAGTTCCGCGGTGGGCTGCGGGTGACCACCGCGGAGTCCATCGACGTGGTGCGGATGGTGCTCGTCGGACAGGTCGGACGGCAACTGGTGGGGCTCATCAACGAACACGGTCCGTTCGCCGTGGGCATGTCCGGTGAGGACGCGCGGCTGTTCACCGCGGAGCGCCGATCAGCCTATGTGGATGGAGAGCCTGTCGACCTCGGTCTGGTAGGCGACGTCGCCCACGTGAACACCGACGCCGTCGCCGACATTATCGCCGCCGGCCGCATTCCGGTCATCTCCACCGTGGCCCCAGACGCCCGGGGCGTGGTGCACAACCTCAACGCCGACACTGCGGCTGGAGCGCTGGCCGCGGCGCTCGGTGCCCGCAAGCTCGTGGTGCTCACCGACGTGCCGGGGCTCTACCAGGACTGGCCAGACACCGCATCGCTGGTCTCGCAGATCGGCGCCGACGACCTGGCGGCGATGCTGCCGTCGCTGGAGGCCGGCATGGTGCCCAAGGTCGAGGCGTGCCTGCGGGCGGTACGCGGGGGAGTGCCCGCCGCGCACATTGTGGACGGACGAGTGCCGCACTCGGTGCTGTTGGAGATCTTCACAGACGAGGGGTTTGGCACGATGGTGACGCCGTCATGAGCAGCCTCACCGACCGGTGGTCCGTGTCGATGATGAACAACTATGGCACCCCGTCGCTGGGCCTGGTCCGCGGTGCGGGGGCGGTCGTATGGGACGAGGCTGGCAGATCCTATGTGGACATGCTAGGCGGCATCGCGGTCAACGTTCTCGGCCACGCCCACCCGGCCGTGATCGAGGCCGTGACCCGGCAGATCTCGACGCTGGGCCACGTGTCCAACTTCTACGTGGCCGAGCCGCCGGTCGCCCTCGCCGAGCAGCTGCTGGCCAAGGCCGGCCGGGCGGGACGCGTCTTCTTCGCCAACTCGGGCGCGGAGGCGAACGAGGCGGCCTTCAAGCTCTCCCGCCGGCTCGGCCGCAGCCACGTCGTCGCGGCCGCCGGTGGGTTCCACGGACGCACGATGGGGGCTCTGGCGCTGACCGGCCAGCCGGCGAAGGTCGACCCGTTCCGGCCGCTGCCCGGTGAGGTCACCCACGTGCCGTACGGCGACGTCGACGCACTCGCGGAAGCGGTGAGCGACGCCACGGCGATGGTTATACTCGAACCGATCCAGGGCGAGAACGGCGTGATCGAGCCGCCGGCGGGCTACCTCGCCGCGGCGCGGGACATCACCGCCGCTCGCGGCGCGCTGCTAGTGCTGGACGAGGTGCAGACCGGCATCGGGCGCACCGGCCACTGGTTCGCCCACCAGGCCGACGGCATCGAGCCGGATGTGGTGACGCTGGCGAAAGGGCTCGGCGGCGGGCTGCCGATCGGTGCCTGCCTCGTCTTCGGCGACGCGGCCGACCTCCTCGGACCGGGCTCGCACGGCTCCACCTTCGGTGGCAACCCGGTCTCGTGTGCCGCCGCGCTCGCGGTGCTCGCAACGATCGCCGAGCTGGATCTGCTCGACCACGTCAAGCTCGTCGGCGAGCGCCTGCGGCGCGGCATCGAGGCGCTCAACCACCCGCTGGTCGGCGGGGTACGGGGAGCCGGACTGCTGCTGGGCGTCGTGCTGACCGCGCCAGTCGCCTCGACGGTTGTCGACGGGCTACGCGACGGCGACTTCGCCGGAGGCGATCAACGCGGGCGCTTCCTCACCAACGCGGTGCAGCCTGATGCGGTACGGTTGGCGCCCCCACTAATCCTCACCGCCGAGCAGGCCGATGCGTTCCTTGCGGCCCTCCCGGCGGCTCTTGATCGCGGGACGAGGACATGATGAGAAGCTTCCTGCGCGACGATCATTTGAGCCCGGCCGAACAGACCGAGGTGCTCGGCCTCGCCGCCGCCATGAAGGCCGGCCGGTACGCGCACCGCCCGCTGGCCGGTCCGAAGGGGATCGCGGTCATCTTCGAGAAGCCGTCGCTGCGTACCCGCCTCTCGTTCGAAGTGGGCATCGCGGAGCTCGGCGGACACCCCGTGATCGTGGACGCTCGCAGCACCCATTTCGGCCGGGGCGAGTCCATTGAGGACGCGGCCCGGGTGCTCTCGCGCTACGTGTCGGCGATCGTCATGCGTACCGGAGCGGACGAGCGGCTCGTGGCACTCGCGGACGCCGCGTCCGTGCCCGTTGTCAACGCGCTCACCGACGGGTTCCACCCATGTCAGATCCTGGCCGACCTGATGACGGTGCGCGAGCACCTGGGCGGGACGGAGGGCCGGACGCTGGCGTACGTAGGCGACGCGGCCAACAACATGGCGAACTCCTACCTGCTCGGTGGGGCGACGGCGGGCATGCACGTGCGCGTTGCCGGTCCGCCGGCGCACCAGCCGGGTCCCGCGGTGATCGCCACCGCCGAGGTGATCGCCTCCGCCACCGGTGGGTCCGTCTCGGTCCTGACCGACCCGGTGGCCGCGGTCGCCGGGGCGGATGTGGTCGCAACCGACACGTGGACATCGATGGGACAGGAGTCTGACGGGCTGGACCGGCGCGCGCCGTTCCTGCCCTACCAGGTCAACAACTCGCTGCTCGCCGCCGCGAAGCCGCATGCGATTGTGCTGCACTGCCTGCCGGCGCACCGGGGCGAGGAGATCACCGACGAGGTGATGGACGGACCAGCCAGCGCGGTGTTCGACCAGGCGGAGAATCGGCTGCATGCGCAGAAGGCCCTGCTGGCCTGGCTCCTGGACGCGTCGCCGTGACCGCCCTACCGGTGTCGAAGGCGGCGCGGCACGCGCGGATCGTGGAGCTGATCCGCCACCACCCGGTGCGCTCGCAGGGCGAGTTGGGGGAGCTGCTTGCCGTCGAAGGCCTGCCCATCACCCAGGCCACGCTCTCCCGCGATCTGGAGGAGCTTGGGGCGGTCAAGCTTCGAGGCACGGACGGCGCCGCCGGTGCCTACGTGATCCCGGAGGACGGGCAGGGACCGCTGCGCTCGGCCGAGCAGGCGCCGGAGCGGCTGAGGCGGCTGCTGCGGGAGTTGCTCACCGGCGCCGACGCGAGTGGCAACCTGGTGGTGTTGCGGACCCCGCCCGGTGCGGCGCAGTTCCTCGCGAGCGCGTTCGATCGCTCGGGCCTACCCGGCATCGTCGGGACGATAGCGGGCGACGACACGATCCTTGTCGTGGCCAAACAACACGAGCCGGTCGGCGGCTCTGCTGGCGCGGCGCTGGCAGCGCAACTTCTCGAATGGGCCGGCCGAGACACTCAAGAGCAGGAGATAGAGAGATGACTGAGCGTGTGGTGCTCGCGTTCTCGGGGGGACTGGACACCTCGGTCGCGATCCCGTATCTGGCCGAGAAGACCGGTGCGGAGGTGATCGCGGTCGCGGTCAACCTGGGCCAGGGCGGCGAGGACCTGGACGTCATCCGCCAGCGGGCACTGGACTGCGGCGCGGTCGAGTCCGAAGTGGTCGACGCGCGGGAGGAGTTCGCCACGGACTTCTGCCTGCCGGCACTTCGGGCCAACGCCCTCTACATGGACCGCTACCCGCTGGTGTCGGCGCTGTCGCGGCCGCTGATCGTCAAGCATCTCGTCGCGGCGGCGGCACAGCATGGCGGGACGATCGTCTCGCATGGCTGCACCGGCAAGGGCAACGACCAGGTGCGGTTCGAGGTGGGCATCGGTTCACTCGCGCCGCACCTGCGCGTCGTCGCCCCGGCCCGGGACTACGCCTGGACGCGGGACAAGGCGATCGCGTACGCCGAGGAGAAGAACCTTCCCATCGACGTGACACACAAATCCCCGTACTCCATCGACCAGAACCTGTGGGGACGCGCGGTCGAGACCGGTTTCCTCGAAGACATCTGGAACGGGCCGATCGAGGACGTCTACGCCTACACCCAGGACCCCGCGGTGGTCCGGGATCCGGACGAGGTGGTCGTCACCTTCGACCAAGGCGTTCCGGTCGCGATCGACGGGGACCCCGTCTCCCCGTACCAGGCGATCCTGCAGTTGAACCGGCGCGCGGGCGCACAGGGAGTGGGCCGGCTCGACCTGGTCGAGGATCGGCTCGTGGGCATCAAGAGCCGGGAGGTGTACGAAGCGCCCGGCGCGATCGCCCTCATCACGGCGCACCAGGAGTTGGAGAACGTGACGGTCGAGCGCGACCTGGCCCGGTTCAAGCGCGGCGTGGATCAGCGGTGGGGCGAGCTTGTGTACGACGGGCTGTGGTTCTCGCCGCTCAAACGCGCCCTGGACACGTTCATCGCGGAGTCGCAGCGCTTCGTGTCGGGCGAGGTACGGATGACACTGCACGGGGGGCGGGCCGTCGTCACCGGACGGCGCTCGCAGGCGTCTCTGTATGACTTCAGCCTCGCCACGTACGACGAGGGCGACATGTTCGACCAGTCGCTCGCCCGTGGGTTCGTGGACTTGTGGGGCCTGCCGAGCCGGCTCGCCGCCGCCCGGGACGCCCGCCTGAGCTGACGGGGCAGAATGAGCCGCATGACGCTGCCCGGGAACGGCACCACCTCGAGCGGAGTCCGGCTGTGGGGCGGGCGCTTTCAGGGCGGCCCGGCGGAGGCGCTGGCACGGCTGTCGGTGAGCGTGCAGTTCGACTGGCGGCTGGCGCCGTACGATCTGGCCGCGTCGCGGGCGCATGCGAGGGTGCTGGCGCGGGCCGGCTTGCTCGACGCCGACGAGGTGGGCCGGATGCTCGCCGCGCTGGACGACCTCGAGGCGGCGTGCGCGTCGGGAGATTTCCGGCCGACGGTCGAGGACGAGGACGTACACACCGCCCTGGAGCGTGGCCTGCTTGAGCGACTCGGCGCGCTGGGCGGCAAGTTGCGCGCCGGGCGCTCGCGCAACGACCAGGTCGCCACCGACCTGCGGCTGTATCTGCGTGATCACGCCCGCGGGGTGGCGTCGCGGCTGGTGGAGTTGGCCGACGCGCTCGTGGAGCAGGCCGAACGCCATGTCGAGACGCCGGCACCGGGGATGACCCACCTGCAGCACGCGCAGCCGGTGTCGTTCGGTCATCAGCTGCTGGCGCACGTCCAGGCGCTTCTGCGCGATCTGTCCCGCCTGAGCGACTGGGATAATCGCGCCGCGATTTCGCCGCTCGGCGCCGGCGCGTTGGCTGGGTCGTCGCTACCGCTCGACCCGGTGCAGGTCGCCCGAGAGCTGGGGTTCAGCGCGGCTGCGCCCAACTCGATGGACGCGGTGGCGGACCGGGACTTCGCCGCGGAGTTCCTGTTTGTTGCCGCCCTGTGCGGGGTTCACCTCTCGCGGCTAGGCGAAGAGGTGGTGCTCTGGACGTCACACGAGTTCGGCTGGGTGGAGCTGGACGACGCCTTCGCGACCGGGTCGTCGATCATGCCGCAGAAGAAGAACGCCGACGTCGCCGAGCTCGCCCGCGGCAAGGCGGGCCGGCTGATCGGCGCTCTGGTTACCGTCCTGACCATGCTCAAAGGACTGCCCCTTACATACGACCGGGACATGCAGGAGGACAAGGAGCCCGTCTTCGATGCCGTCGACACGCTGGAACTCGTGCTGCCGGCGCTCGCCGGGATGATCTCAACGATGACGGTGCGGGTGGACCGGCTCGCTCGAGCCGCCCCGGCGGGCTACACATTGGCGACCGAGGTGGCGGAGTGGCTAGTCCGTCGCGGCGTGCCGTTCCGGGAGGCGCACGAGGTCACGGGATCTCTGGTGGCGTTGTGCGTGGCCCGGGAGTGCTCCCTCGATGAGGTTCCCGATCCCGATCTCGCGACGGTATCCCCGCACCTGACGCCCGAGGTGCGGTCGGTGCTCTCGGTGCGGGGTGCGTTGGAGGCGCGGACCACGCCCGGCTCCACCGGGCCCGGGCCGGTTTCGGACCAGCTCGCCGCCGTACAAGACCGGGTGGAGAGTTGGCGCGAATGGGCCGCCACCCGTGTCGTCCCACGCTGAACCGCCGATGAAGCTTGACGAGCTGCTGGCGGGGCCGGTCCTCGGTGCGGCGCCGGGGCTGCTCGGGTGCCTGGTGATGGCGGGCGGGGTCACCGTGCGGCTGACCGAGGTGGAGGCATATGCAGGTCTCGGCGACGATCCGGCTTCCCATGCGCACCGGGGCCAGACACCGCGCAATACGGTGATGTTCGGCCCGCCCGCGTTCGCGTACGTCTATTTCACGTACGGCATCGAGTGTTCTGTGGATAGAAAGCGTGTTACCGGCTGGTCTGTTGCGGAAACGGGGGTGACCGTACGACAGAGGAATGGACACCCGCCTACGCCGGTTGGATTGGGCACCATCCTGCAACGGATTTGACCTGTGGTTGCCGGCGCGGGCGACATTGGTTCCAGGCTGTCACGTGTTCGGCGTACCTCCTGGCATCCATCCGCCCTACAGCGGCAGCGCGGAGCAAGGTGGGCGAAACGCTGGAGACGACCTTCGGCGCGTCGTGTGCGGTACCCAAAGCCTTGACCCCAACGCACACAAGCATGATTGAACCCGGCTGCGGTCCGCGATCACGCGACTAGCGGGTCAGGTCGATGATAATTGGAGCATGATCGGACGGCCCTCGGCCCTTCCGCGCCTCCCGGTCGATGTACGCTCGGCGAACCCGAGCCGTCACCGACGCTGAGGCATAGACGAGGTCGATGCGCATCCCCTTGTCTTGGTGGAACATGCCTGCCCGATAGTCCCAGTAGGTAAAGGGTTGGAGCCCTTCATCGGCGTGGGAATGACATCGTGCAGGCCGAGCGAACGCAGGGCAGCCAGTGCCTCCCGCTCGGGCTCCGTGACATGTGTCGCGCCGACGAAGGCGGTCGGATCCCAAACGTCAGCATCGGTCGGCGCGATGTTGAAGTCACCGCAGACCACGAGATCGGTGTGTGCCGTCACCTCCTCGGCGAGAGCGTTGTGTAGAGCCTTGAGCCAGCTCAGCTTGTAGCTGTAGTGGTCGTCGGTAGGCGTACGACCGTTGGGTACGTACACTGACCAGATCCGGACGCCTGCGCATGTGATCGCGATGGCGCGCGCTTCAACTTGGGCAAATCCAGGCTCGCCAGCGAATCCTGCCTTGATGTCGTCGATTCCCACTCGCGAAAGAATTGCGACGCCGTTCCATCGGCCCAGTCCGTACGCGGCCACGCGGTAGCCTAGCTGCTCGACTCCCGCGGCAGGGAACTGCACCACCTTCGTCTCCTGCAGGCACACCACGTCGGGTCGTACCCGCCCGAGCCAGTCGAGCAGGCGTTGCATTCGCGCGGTTACCGAATTCACGTTCCAGGTCGCCAGACGCACGGCCCTACTGTATTTCGGGCGACGATCCTTATGACGATCTTGGGTGGTGTGGGGCCATTGTCGGTGCGGGTCCCAGCATGGTTGGTCCGTAGCTGGCCCGCCTTAGCGTTCACGCGCTTCGCGGGGCAGCGCGCTTCGCGATTGGCTCGGGGTGTGCACCACGTCGCCGTTGATGTGGCTCACGAGCGGGAAGGTCAGCCTCGAGCAGCCGAAAAAAAGAGGGGCAGTAGCCGCTCACGCGGTGGGTGCCCCTTCGTGTTGGGGTCAGCATACCTGTAGGTCTGCGCTGGGGCGTTCAACATCCGTGGCGCTGACGTGCGACGCGATGTCAATCATTGCCCATCTGCGAGTGTCGATCGCGTATAGCGTCTGGTCAAAGCATCGCACCCGTGCGCCGCCACAAGAATCTGCCCGCGTCCGGATTACGTCGCATGGTGGGGGAGGGCCCGAGCCTCAATCTGATTGCGAGAATTGATGTTATCGGGAATGAGTGTCAGAGGACATATGACGCTGCAGCCCTCCAGTTCTCCTGGCATAGGCGAGCCGTGATAGGACGGGAGGCACGGGATTCTGAACCCGCCCGCCATGACTGGACGTCAAGGGGTCGTGGGTTCAAATCCCGCCGTCCCGACAGCATTTTCGCAGGTCAGACGACGTGTGGGTGCGATGGCCGAAGCCTAGAAGTCGATCGCTGACCGTCATTTGACCGTGGGACTCAGTGGGACCGTGTGACATCCCGAGCCATTCGGATTGACGGCAGGCGGACATTTGGGGCGTCCATGCCAGACCTTTGAACTTGGTGATCGTTTGCCTCGAGGCACCGCGACGTCCCCTCGGCGGGCGGACTTCATCGCCGTGCGGGCCGAGGCCGACCGGCAAGCCCTCACGGGTTCGGCAGGCCGTCTGCCGGAGCCAGGCAGTGGGCATGGAACAACCGAGACATTGCCCAGCACCAATACGACAGTCGGCAGGTCACGCCAGGCTTCGAGAATTTGGCCGAGGCTGTTGCTCAACTGCTCAAAGAGATTCTGCTCACGGGGTTGGCTCCAGACGACCAACAAGATGTCGAAGAGGTCGCCCACGAGGTGCTCGGCGAGGTGCGCCAGGCCGAGCCGGGGCGGAGCAAGCTGCGCAGGAGTCTCGCCGCGTTGCGCGGATTCCGGTGCCGATCGGAACGGCAGTGGTCTCGGGCGCCAGCGATGAGGTGCGCGTGCGATCTAGAGAAGTGATCGACACTCTCATCAATGCTCTCTGAACAGGCGATGGCAGTGGTGCAGCGGGTATGTAGTCGACCTTTCGTGCCCGGCCCCCGGCACGAGGCCACGACTACGGTCCTGTAAACAGGAGGGCACGATTACGGACACGGACCGAATCAGTGACGTATCCCTGTGGGGATTGGCAAGCCGCTATTTGATCGTTTCGACGGTGACCTGGCCTTGTTCGAGGCGGTTGAGGTGTTCCATGCCTGACTCGACTGTGCCGATGGTGATGAGGTCGTCGTCGTGGCCGCCATCGGCGTTGTAGAAGAATCCGATGTTGCCCCAGGCTTGTAGTAGATGAGGTTGCCGTTGGCTGGGGTACTGCCTGACGAGCCGACTGTGTTGAGACGTGCGGGCAGATAGCTGATCTTTTCTTTGCCGGCGAAGTCTTCGGGACTACGCCTGCCGCCGGGGATGTCGACTCGGTCCGTCGTGTCGGCGTCATCCGTGATCTTAGCTGGCTCGGCGTCTCAAACGCGGTCTGGGAAAGGCCGGGCCCGCTCGCTGGGACGAAGCCCCTGCGATCGCAGTCGCTCATCACCGGCGCCTGGACGGCCGTGGCTATCCGAGCAGATTGACCGGGGCGTCCCTGTCTATGCGAGACCGCATCCTCGCCCGTCGCCGACGTCTATAACGCTCTGACCTCCTCGAACAGGTGACGGCACCTGGCGCTCGCGCGGCCGAGTCTTCCTACTTCGCCGTGCATCGCCTACAGGTAAGTCCTGCGGAACAGCCGTGACCGGGTCTGACCCACCGGCAGGAGCTTGACCTGTTGCGGCGCGCCTGTTGATCTCGGCGCGGCATGACCGCTGGCCCGAGCCTCGGTTGCTGCTGACGAGCGGCGTAAGTGTCTTGTAACCGGCGGCTCATGCGCGGTGCTCTACGCTGTCGGCGTCCACCGAAGGGGGATACATGCGTTTCCGGTTCCGGCTGCAGCCCTCGACTCGCCGCCCGGTTGTTGCGGTGCTCGCGGTGGCTTGTCTTCTCGTGACCGGTGCGGCGTGCGCGGGGGGCGGGCAGCCGTCGGGCATCGCCACCGGCACGAGCGCCGGCGCCCCGGCCGTGTCGACTTTGCCGCCCGCGTCGGGACAGTCCACGGCCGTGCCGGCCACGCTCGCGTTCTCAGCGCCGGTCGTGGGTGGCGGGCAGTTCGACGGCGCCAGCCTGGCCGGCAAGCCGGCCGTGCTGTGGTTCTGGGCGGCGTTGGTGCCCGCGCTGCCGGGCCAAGGCCGGCGATGTCAAGACGATTCAGGCCGAGTACGCGGGCAAGGTCACCGTCGTGGGCGTGGCCGGACTGGGAAGCGGTGACGACGCGATGGCCCAGTTCGTGGCCCAGCACAACCTGGGCGGCGTTACCCATCTCGCCGACGACCAGGGCATGGTGTGGCGCCACTTCGGCGTCATCGAGCAGGAGTTCTTCGTAGTGCTCGACAAGGCCGGCACGGTTGTGCACAAGGGGCCATTGAGCACCTCCGATCTGCGCCAGCGCCTCGCCGCGCTGGTCGCCTGACCGGACATGCTCGACGCGCCGTACGCACTCGCCCTCACCGCCGGCATCCTCGCCGCGGTCAACCCGTGCGGATTCGCGTTGTTGCCCGCCTACCTCTCGCTGCTCGTCGTCGGCGACCGCGCGCAAGCCCCCGACACCAACCGGCTCACCGCCGTCATCCGCGCGCAAGCCCCCGACACCAACCGGCTCACCGCCGTCATCCGTGCGCAAGCCCCCGACACCAACCGGCTCACCGCCGTCATCCGTGCGCAAGCCCCCGACACCAACCGGCTCACCGCCGTCATCCGCGCGCTGACCCTCACCGGCGCCATGGCGCTGGGCTTCGTGGCCGTATTCGGCACCTTCGGACTACTAACCGCACCCGTCGCGGACCTCGCGGCTCGCAACCTGCCCTGGCTGAGCATCCTCATCGGCGTCACGCTGGCCGGACTCGGCGGTTGGCTGCTTGCCGGCCGTGAGCTGCCCGCACTCCGTATCGGCGTCGGCCGTGGGCCAGCGGTGCGACGCCGGTTCTGGCCCATGGTCGCGTTCGGCGCTTCATACGCGATCGCCTCCCTGGGCTGCACCATCGGGCCGTTCCTGGCCGTGGTGGTCTCCGCGTTTCGCAGCGGATCCTCGCCGGCGGCCGGCGTCGCCCTGTTTGTCACCTACGCGGCCGGGATGGTGTTGGTGGTCGGGATCGTCGCCCTCGCCGTCGCGGTGGCTGACGTGTCCCTCGTCCGGGCACTGAGGCGTGCCGGCCCGATCATCAACCGCCTCGGCGGTGCCCTGCTGGTGGTGGCCGGGCTTTATGTCGCCTGGTACGGCTGGTTCGAGATCCGAGTGTTCGACGACGCCGACACCGCGGACCCGATCATCGATGGTGCGGCCCGCATC
>JAHRHA010000112.1 GCA_020027875.1 Micromonosporaceae bacterium
AGATCGGCGAGGTGGGCCTCGTACTTCTTCTCCGCTGCGGAACCGGAGAGCTGCTTGCCCGTCACGGCGGGACTCGTCGCCGCGAAGCCGGCGATGTCACCGGTGTAGGTCGCGACCGCGTCGTGCTTCAGCTTGATCACGACCGTGACCGGCGTGGCGTCGGTGCGGTTCAGCAGAGCAGGGTCGGTCTGTGCCAGCTGACTCGTCGGCGACTTGGTTCCAGTCACCTTGCCCGTAGGCTTCAGCGAGGTGGCCTGGAATTTCGATGGCTCCTCAGCAAAACCGGTACCGGTCGACAGAGCGACCAGAGTCGCGGGTACCAGAGCGATGGCAGCCGCCGCCCGGACCCAATGACGTTGTTTCATCACGCGTTTCCCTCTCGTGGATGGGGTCCCCGTTCGGTCGGAACGTCGTGCGGGTGGACGAGTGTTGAATGAAGAGCGTTTGTGGCGGAGTCGCCCGCGGTCAGATTCTTCGCCGGAACAGTTCGACGACATCAGATATGACGGCTACCCGACAGTAGGACATGATCATCCACAATGGAAGAGCCCGCAACAACTATTGCTTAGATGCTGGTATGTGGTGAAAAGCCGGGTAGTTCGCGGACCGCACCTTCTGCGGTGCGCGGGCAGCCTGAAAACATGGACGAGATAGCAGGAGGCGGACACGGATTGGGACTCGATCTCGAAGCCCGGGAGCAACTCCACACGAGACTGTGGCCTTTCATAGCGCCGCGCGCCCGTTCAGCGTTACTGCGCCACCAACGCCTGTCCGATCCGCCCCGGGGTGCGTTCAGTCCTGAACCCATGACACAGAGTTATCGCATGCGAGGCGGGTCCAACTGGAGGAGACTCGCGGCTTGTCCTATGGCGACACAGCAGAGGACGAGGGACACCAGCATCGCCACGGTGACCGCGAGGACGACGATGGCCTTGGCCCGCGGTGTCTGTGGACCTGGCTCACGCTCAGGCTCCGGCTCGGGCGGAGGCTCGTCCCACACGCCGCCGACGATACGTCCCCCGGGGCGAGGCAGGGTGGGGTCAGGCGAGCCGGGTGATTTCGACGACGACGCCGAGGCCGGTACTGGGGGCGCCGTTGTAGACACCCTTGAGCGGAGCGACATCGGCGTAGTCCCGACCGCGGGCGACGATCACGTGACGGAGGCCGGCCGGCACGCCGTTGGTCGGGTCGAAGCCGGTCCAGTCGCCGCACCACCACTCCACCCACGCGTGCGACTGGCCGGCGATCGTGTCGCCGACCGCTCCATCCTCCTTGGGGTAGAGGTAGCCGGAGACGTACCGTGCGGGGATGCCGATGGCGCGTAGCAGGCCGAGCGTGAGGTGCGCGATGTCCTGGCAGACCCCCTTGCGCAGGAACCACGCCTCCTGAGCGCTAGTGCGCACCCCGGTGGAGCCGGGCACGTACTCCACGTTAGAACGCACCCAGTCCGCGATCGCGTGGGCCGCCTCCGCCGGCGGCGCGTCACCCGCAACCGAAACAGCCCGACCGACGAGTTCCTCATCGACCTCGGTGAGTGCCGTCGACCTGAGGGCCTCGGCGTGTTCATCCACAGTAGAGCGCAGATCGTGCCAACCGAGCGAGTCACCGGGAGGCGTGCGCTCGCCGGTCTCCACCAAACTGGTCGCGGTCACCCGCATCTGATCGTGCGGACGTTGCAGGTCAAAGACCGTGACCTGGGTTCCCCAGTAGTCGCGGTACCGCCAGGTGGTGGCGCCCGGGTTGCACTCGACCTGGCTGAAGAGCGTGGTCTGGCCGGTCACCGTCAGCGGCGTCATGCGGGCTTCGTTGTACGACGCGTGCGCGGTCCCCACGTACGTGAAGCCCGTGACGTGCTTGATGCGAAGCCGCCAGCCCACATCGATCACACTCCCTCGTGCGCCCAGGCGACGGGCATGGTCTGGTCGAAGTACCGCGCCTTGACGGCGGCACTCGCCGCGGCGCAGGCCCGCTGGAGCGCGCGCAGGTGGGTTGGCAGGTCGTCCAGCAGTGTAGCCGCGTCCGCGTACTCCAGCCTGGTTCGTGCCTGACCCACCGGGCGTCGCGCGGCGTCGGCCATGCCGGCCCGTTCGGTCGAAGGCGCCAGCGCCTCGAGACAATCCTCGGCCTCGGTGAGGGCGTGCAGCGCCGAGCGCGGGAACAGCCGGTCCAGCAGGAGGAACTCCGCCACTCGCTGCGGCACTACGTCGCCGCCGTGCGTGCGCAGGAAGGACTCGTCGGCCCCACAGGCGCGCAGCACGGTGCGCCACTGTTCGGCGAATCCGTCCTGGGGCGCGGTCATGTCGACCCGCTCCAAGCTGCGACCCAGCACCAGGAACCGCCAACCGTCGTCCCGGCTCATCGTCGACTCGGCGAGTCCGGCTAGTACGGCGGCGCGTTCGCGCACGAAACCAAGGAATAGCGCCGGCCCGAGGTGCTCGGCCGCCACCCGCCGCGACGGCAGAGAGTGCCAGGTGACATTCAAGCACTCCCACATCTCGCTGGAGATAGTCTCCCGTGCGCCGCGTGCGTTTTCGCGGGCCGACGACAAGGCCCCCGCGATCGAGCTCGGGTTGTCGAGATCGAAGCCCAGAAGCTCGAGCACGTCCCCGGTCGTGAGACGGGCGTCATGCGGTGGCGCTGAGCCGAGGATGGCGAGCAGAGATCGGCACGCAGCATCCTCATCCACCCACGGGTCCTCGAGGATCCGGGCGAGGAACGCGTCGAGGATGCGAGCGGTGTCGTCGGCCCGCTCGACGTAGCGGCCGATCCAGAAGAGCGACTCCGCGATGCGGCTGAGCATGCCGACGGTTCTCATTGTTGCCCCGCCACCTGTTCTCTGGGGCCGGCATCGCGTGCGCTGACGTCGTGCGGGATCACCTCGGGCTGCGCGGGCGCTACCGACCGCGCCCGCGGCATCGGCGAAGGCTCCGTCGCCAGTACCCACGTGTC
Source organism: Micromonosporaceae bacterium (assembly GCA_020027875.1). GTDB lineage: Bacteria > Actinomycetota > Actinomycetes > Mycobacteriales > Micromonosporaceae > JAXIPB01. Next base: position 2,950 of record JAHRHA010000112.1, read on the forward strand.
CTTGGAGCCACCGCCCTGGCTGGAGTTGACGACCAGCGTGCCTTCCGGGAGCGCGACGCGGGTCAGCCCGCCGGGCAGTAGCCAGACATCGGTGCCGTCGTTTACCGCGTACGGCCGAAGGTCGATGTGGCGCGGCGCGAGCTTGTCGCCGATCAGGGTGGGTGAGGTCGAGAGCGCCACCGGGCGCTGCGCGATCCAACCTCGCGGATCGGCGGCCACGGTCTGCCGGAGAGCGGCGAGTGTCGGCTCGTCGGCCTGCGGACCGATGACGATGCCCTTACCGCCGGCGCCGTCCACGGGCTTGAGGACCAGCTCGTCGAGATGGCTCAGGACGTGCTCGAGCACGTCATCGTCGTCCAGGCGATGTGTCTCCACATTGGAGATGATGGGCTCCTCGCTGAGGTAGTACCGGATCAGATCAGGCACGTACGTGTAGAGGAGCTTGTCGTCCGCGACCCCGTTGCCGATCGCGTTGGCGAGCGTGACGTGGCCGGCCCGGGCCGCGTTGACGATGCCGGGACAGCCGATGACGGAGTCGGGCCGGAAGTGCAGCGGGTCCAGGAACTCGTCGTCGACGCGGCGGTAGACCACGTGTACCGGCCGTTCGCCTTGGGTGGTGCGCATACGCACCCGGTTAGCGCTGCAGACAAGGTCGCGGCCCTCCACGAGCTCCACGCCCATGAGTCGGGCCAGCAGCGCGTGCTCGAAGTACGCGGCGTTGTAGACACCCGGCGTGAGGACCACGACGCAGGGATCGGTGACGCCCTCGGGCGCGGCGGCCCTCAGCGCTCCGAGCAGTCGCGCCGGATAGTCGTCCACAGGATGCACCCGTGCCTCGGCGAAGAGGCTCGGCAGCGTCTGGCTCAGCGCCCGCCGGTTCTCGATCACGTAGCTCACGCCGGACGGGATGCGCAGGTTGTCCTCCAGCACCCGGAACTTTCCCACCTCGTCGCGGATCAGGTCGACGCCGCTCACGTGGACCCGAACCCCGTTGGCCGGCTCGATGCCGGCCGCCTCCCGATGGAAATGAGCACTGCTGAGCACGAGACGTCGTGGCACGACGCCGTCGGCGAGCACCTCGCCCTGGCTGTAGACATCGGCCAGGAACTTCTCGAGCGCCAGAACCCGCTGGCGCACTGCGCGCGTGATCGTGTCCCACTCGACCGCGTCGAGGATGCGCGGAATCAGGTCGAGCGGGAATGGCCGCTCCTCGCCCGCATAAGCGAAGGTGACTCCCCGGTCGGTAAAGACCCGAGCGAGCTGGTCGGCGCGGGAGCGCAGGTCGCCGACCGAGAGCGGTTGCAGGGTGGCGAAGAGCGAGCGGTACGCCGGACGCGGCTCGCCGGGACGATCGAACATCTCATCCCAGGCGTCCGCCATCGCGTACTGATCGAAAACGTCCGCCATGACCGGATCTTAGGCGGAGGTTGTTTCCAGCGCATTACCCGCGCGACGGCACCCGTGATCGACTATCCGCCAGTAACGGTATCCCGCTTCGACGCCGCCACATTCGCGGCCGGGGTCGAGCGGTTCGAAGCCGCGCCGACCGAGTTCGTGCGCGTCTATGGCGAGGCGCGCAGCGTGGTTGACGCGATGCGACTGCGTCATCGCTTCGGCGAGAGTCTCGCTCTCCACGCGTTGGGCACGTATCTACGCCGCCGCCGAAACGGAGTGACGGAGCTGCTTGACCTTGCCCGGCTCCTCGACGTGGAAGGACCCGTTCGAACCGCGGTCGAGGCGGTGCTGGCCTGATGCCGAACCCACGACGGACACAACCGCCGGACGGGTCTTCAACGATCTGCGTAACTTGGCACGCCGTACCGGACGAGGCACCGACGAACTGCTGCTCGCCTACTCTCTGGAGACGTTCTTCTCCGGAGACGCGATCCGCGGCGAGGACCAGGCGGCGCTGCCACGATCGTCGGCGGATAGGCTCGCCGATGTGCGCAGGCTGTGGACGCCCAGGTGGGCGATGATCCACGCGGCCGCGGTGATACTGGTTCTCGGCTTTCTCGGGCTGGGCTGGTGGCAGGTGCGCCGGGCCGCGGACGGCAACACGCTCTCGTTCGGGTACGCCATCGAGTGGCCGATCTTCGCCGCCTTCGTGCTGTACGTCTGGGTCAAGGAGATACGCCGGACACTGCGCGAGTCCGCCCGGCCCGAGGTGCGCTTGCCGGCCGGACGCACCACGGTCGAGTCCCCCGCGTGGCCGCCGGCCGCCACGGCCGCGCCAAACGGCCGCCGCCGCCGCAACGAGGCTGCCTATGACGACAGCGGGGATGAGGATCTCGCGGCCTACAACCGATACCTCGCCTGGCTCAACGCCCACCCGCACGCTTCCCCGACCGAGTATCCGGGCTAAGCCGGGCCCGCTCGCCACACCCACCAACCGGCACAAGCGTGAAGGAGAAGAGATGACCGCGGCGCTGATGCGCTTTCGTGTGGTCGCCTACATCGTCGGCGTGTTCCTGCTGCTACTGATGTTCGTGGCCATGCCGTTCAAGTACTTCGCCGATCAACCGATGTTCGTCGCGATCATCGGGCCGGTGCATGGCTTCATCTACATGGTCTATCTCGTGGCGGCCTTCGACCTGGCGGTGCGGGCGAAGTGGCCGTTCGTTCGCACGGTGCTGGTGTTGCTGGCGGGGACAATTCCCGTGATGTCCTTTGTCGCCGAGCGCAAGGCAACCTCGTGGGTACGGCAGCAAAGCGAGCCAGCCGCGGTGTCCATCTGACGAGGGCCCGCTCTGGAAACGGCCACAGTACGAGTGCCGTATAAGCCAACATAAGTGTCGGGAAGCGACACTTATGGGGGTGGCGGGCATGCGGCGCATAAGGCTGCAGTACGGGCATTGGTCTCCACACACGGTAAGGGCACTCATGGCGGTGGTGGCGCTGGCAGCCTGCGTCATCGCCACCGGATGCAGTTCGCCCGGGTCCATCACGCCGGCGCCAAACAACGCGGCGCAACCGGGCGCGAGCGCACCGGCCCAGGCTGCGGCCGACATGTTCGCGCTGAGGCCCGCCGCAGGCGCCAAGAACCTGCCCGTCTCGACCGAGATCGGCCTGGCCATCACCGGAGGCAAGATCACCTCCGTGGCGCTGGCGAAGGCCGGCAGCACCGCGAAGGTCAAGGGGCACCTGCGCGACGACGGCACCTCGTGGATTCCCGCGGCGCCGCTGGCGTTCTCGACCACGTACACAGCGACCGTCACCGCGAAGAGCATGGACGGATCGCGGACCGAGACCCAGGCCACGACGTTCACCACCATGGTCCGACCGGGCCGGGAGACCGGCACCGGGCTCTACCTCTTCTCCGGCCAGACCTACGGCGTGGGGATGCCAGTGGTCGTCGAGTTCAACCCGCCGGTACCGGAGTCGGCCCGTGCGGGCGTGCAGAAGCGCCTCTTTGTGACCAGCAACCCAAACCAGCCCGGGGTGTGGCACTGGGCCAGCGGCAGCCAGGTCTGGTATCGGCCGCCCACATACTGGCAGCCTGGCACGCAACTGACCGTACGGGCGGCGTTGCGCGGCCACCCGATGGGCGGCGGCCGCTACGGCGACACCGACCGTTCCGCGACCGTCCGCATCGGACCAAAGGTGGTCATGGATGTCGACAACAAGACCAAGCGGATGCGCGTCTACTCCGGCGACAAGCTCGTACGCACGATCAAGGTCAGCCTAGGCAAGCGGAGCACCCCCTCGTCAAGCGGACACTTCGTCGTTATGAGTAAGGACTACACCTACAGGTTCGATACTCGCGGCGAACCCAACGGCGGATACGTCGTCGACGTCAACTACGCGATGCGGCTCACCTGGGGCGGTGAGTTCATCCATGCCGCCCCGTGGTCCGCCGGCGACCAGGGCGTTCGCAACGTCTCGCATGGCTGCGTGAACATGTCCTGGGACAACGCGGAGTGGTTGTATGGCGTCGCGCACGTGGGCGACCCAGTGATCGTGCGCGGCACCGAGGTGCAGGCGGATCCCGGCAACGGCTGGACCGCGTGGAACCAGACCTGGGCGCAGTTCATCAAGGGCTCGGCACTGCCCGTACCCGCCGATCTTGCGGCGGCGAGCGGCAACGAAGCCGGCGGCACGACCGGCGCCGGCCCGAACAGCGGCGGCCAGCCGTCCGCGACCCCTGCGGCGACCGCCCAACCGACGCCCAGCCGGGTCGGGTAGGCGCCAACAAGTTGCCGGCACCGCACCTCCCACGGACTATGGGGTCAGACGTGAGGAGGTCGCGATGCGCAAGCGCCTGACCGTGGCCGTGCTGGTGTCGGCCATGTTCGCCGTGGCGGCTTTCGGCGTGGCGGGATGCGAGCCCGGAACTTCGTGGAACGCGCCGGGCGAGACCAAGGATCCGCCCCGGGTCCAACTGACCGGCCCAACCGACGGTGCGAAGGACGTACCTGCCGCCACCGAGATCGTCTTCACGGTGACCGGGACGCGCGACGTCGACGTGAAACTCGTCGACGCCGGCGGAGCCACCGTTGCGGGGGCGATGCGTGCGGACGGGTTGTCCTGGCTGCCCGACGCGCAGTTGGACTACGCGACGACCTACACCGCGACGATCACCGCGACGAAGTCCGACGGTTCCAACGGCGAGGCGAAGTCGACCTTCACGACCATGGCCAAGCCGGCCAACCTCGTCGATGTGACCAGCTTCGTCGGTGACGACCAGGTCGTCGGCGTCGGCATGCCGATGATTGTCGAGTTCGGCCTGAATGTCCCCAAGGAACGCCGCGCCGAGGTCGAACGCCGCCTGTTCGTACGCAGCGACCCCCCGCAGGAGGGCATCTGGAACTGGTACGGCAACGACATCGTCCACTATCGGCCCCGCGTGCACTGGCAGCCCGGCACGAAGCTGGACATCCGCATCGCCACCGGCGGGCTGTGGTGGGGGATCAAGGACTGGTACGGCCGCCACGACCTCACGATCCACGCCTCGGTCGGCCCTGCGACGCTCATCAACGTGGACAACAAAACCAAGAAGATGACGGTGACACAGAACGGGAAGGTGGTCCGCACTATCCCTGTGAGCCTAGGCAAACCGGCGGCCCCGTCGTCGTCAGGCAACCTCCTGGTGATCACGCGGGAACCCACGGCGTTGTTCGACTCCTCGACGTACGGCGTGCCGGTGAACTCCCCCGATGGGTACCGCACAAAGGTGCAGTACGCGATGAGGTTGACCTGGGGAGGCGAATTCATCCACGCGGCGCCGTGGTCGGTCAGCGACCAGGGCAGGCGCAACGTCTCCCACGGTTGTGTGAACATCAGCACATCGGCGGCCAAATGGCTCTTCGACACCGTCAAGATCGGCGACCCGGTGACCGTTCGCGGAACCGAGGTGCACGTGAAGTGGGGAGATGGCTGGACCGACTGGGACGTCCCGTGGGAGGAGTACGTCAAGGGCAGCGCGCTGCCATACCAGCCGGCCCCGTCGCCATCGCCATCCGGGTCGTAACCGAGGGCCGATCGTCTGGTGACGTGTGGCCGAACGCGCGAGACACTGTGCCCGTGACCCTCCCCGCACAGTCGCTTCCGGTCGCCCAGCCGGAGGAAACGCAGCCGAGGCGGGAGCTCCCCCCACCCGCAGCGTTCATCGCTGTCGTCACGGTGAGCGCGCTGGTGATCATCCTCTGCGTCCTTGGCGCCGCCATGTCCGGGCTGTTCAGCTTCGTCACCAGTTCCGACACCGGGGCGGTGGAGACTCCGGCCGCGAACGAGGCCAAGCCGAGTGCGCTCGTCGCCGGCGTCAGCTTCCCCGACGGGCAGTGGCTCGTACTGAGGGACATCCAGCCCGGCACGTACGCCGTGGCCGTGCCCAACGACTCGCCCGGCTGCACGTGGGAGCGCAATGCCTCGACGGATGGGACGGCCAGCTCGGTGCTGGAGACCGGCGGCGGCTCGGGCGGCGAGGCGATTGTGGTGAGCATCAGGGAAACCGACAAGGTCTTCCAGTCGATGGGCTGCGGTGTATGGCAGCGAACCGCCGACTGAACTCTGGGGTGACTGACGGGATTCGAACCCGCGACACCCGGGACCACAACCCGGTGCTCTACCAACTGAGCTACAGCCACCATCAAACGCGCTCGACAATGATAGCCATACCACCGTTGAAACAGGCGACCGGGTTAATCCCACCCGGCGACACGCGTCACGCGATGGGACGCTCCGCCGCCACGGCAGCGGCAGCCACCCTGGCCGCGTCCACGTCCGGGCCGGGCGGCGGGACGAACACCGTACGCCGGTAGTAGTCGAGCTCCCGAATGCTCTCCTTGATGTCGGCGAGCGCACGGTGGGCCAGTCCCTTGCCCGGCTGACCAAAGTACGTCCGGGGGTACCATCGGCGGCACAATTCCTTGATCGATGAAACGTCGATCATGCGGTAGTGCAGGTGCGCGTCGAGGCGCGGCATGTCCCGGGCGAGAAACCCGCGGTCCGTGGCGATCGAGTTGCCGCACAGCGGCGCGGTGCGGGGGTCCTTCACGAAGCTGGTCACATACGACATGACCATGTCCTCGGCCTCGGCGATAGTCACCGTTGACGCCCGTACGGCGTCGGTCAGGCCCGACTTGTCGTGCATCTCGCGCACGATTTCGACCATGCCGCCGAGCAGGCTCTCTTCCGCGTGGATGACCACGTCGACGCCGTCGCCGAGCACGTTGAGCTCAGGATCGGTGACCAGTGCGGCCACCTCGATGAGGGCATCCGTGCCCAGATCGAGGCCCGTCATCTCGCAGTCGACCCACACAAGAAGATCGTTCACACTGCCCAGCCTAGTGGGGCGCACCCGTTGCTCGCCGGCCCAGCGGGCTCTCGGTTATGGTGACTCTCGCTCAAGCAACATTCGTCACGGGGAAGGATCAGCCGAGTGAGCGTGGACGCGCCGTCGGGGCAGCGCTTCCGTACGGGACACCAAGTCGTGGTGCTCGCCCTGGTCACCGGCGCCTTCGTCTGGGGACACATCTGGTACGAGAATCGCAATCACTTCTTCGATCTGGGCATCTACCGCGACGCGATGCGGTGGTGGGCCGAGGGCAACTTCCTGTACGACTTCTCACGACCGAACCCGACGCAGGGCGTGCTCGAATTCACCTATCCACCGTTCGCGGCCCTGCTGCTGCGACCGCTCGCCTGGCTGACGATGCCCGAGGCCGTCTGGGCCTACTCGATCGTCGCAGTGGCGGCGTTCGCGGCGTCGATCTGGTGGCTCGTGCGGCCTATCGCGGACCGCCACGGTCTGTCGCGGTGGTTCGCGTTCGGGCTCGCCGTCGTTCTCGCCACCGGGTTGGAGCCGATCCGTGAGGCCTATACGTTCGGGCAGATCAACTTTGTGCTCTGGGCCCTGATCCTGCTCGATCTGCTGGTGCTGCTCCCTCGCGGCAGCCGGTTCGTCGGCGTCGGCATCGGCCTCGCGACGGCGATCAAACTGGTTCCCGCCATTTTCATCGTCTACCTGCTCGTCACCCGGCGCTGGCGGGCGGCCGCCGTGGCGGCCGGCACCGCTGTCGCGGTCACCCTCCTCGCCTGGGCCGTCGCCCCGCGGGAGTCATGGGTCTTCTTCTCCGACCGACTGCTGCACGCCGAGGGAATCGGGCGAGTGAGCTACGAGTTCAACCAGTCGCTCATGGGCTTGCTGGCTCGATTCGCGTCCCCCGCCGAGCCAAGCCAACTCGGCTGGCTCATGCTCGCGCCGCCGGTGCTGGTTTACGGGCTCTGGCGGGCCGGCCGCGCAGCGGCCGCGGGGGACGAGGTCGCCGGGCTCACGCTGGTGGGCCTGGCCGGAAGCCTGGCTAGCCCGGTCACTTGGGCGCACCACATCTTCTGGGTTGTGCCGGCGCTCCTGGTGCTGGTCGACGCGGCGCTCCGGCCCGCGGATGCGACAGACGCCCTTCGACGCCGGGCCGGCCTCGTCTCGCTCGCGGCCGTCACATACCTGACCGTGACCTTCAGCGTGGTGGCTCTGTGGGCCTTCAAGTTCGACAAGCCTGGTGGGGTCGTCGGCGTCGTCATGAGCAACTGGTACATCTGGATCATGGTGGCGCTACTGGTGGCGCTGCCGATCCGCAGGGGCGCCACCCAGCCTCAGGTGGCTGTGTAGATGTAGGGCGATTCGCCGGTCTTGAGGCGCCACCCTCGCTCCGGCCCCTCCTCGTCCAGCGCATCATCGCCGTAGCCGTCCGGGCCGTACCTATCCGGGTCGAAGCCGTCCGGGTCGAAGCCGTCTGGGTCGTCGCCTTCATGGTTGTAGTCGGCGTAACCGTCGTAGGTGTCCAGCTCGCGCCAACGCCCCTGGCGGGCGGAGGCCATCTCTCCCTCGGCGGGCACGGTCACCCGCTCGCCCGTCATTTCGCGGTGACGATTTCGACGTAGACGCGGGGAGCGGATCCCGCCGAGCCGCTGCGCGATCCGGTCGGCGAAGTCGACCATCCGGTGGGGTTCCAGCACCAGCACCATCTCGCGACGCCGGGCCGGAAAGAACACCGCGACGAGCCCGGCGAGCAGCGCGACGGACCCAGCCAGGAGGAGTCCCCAGGTGGCCGCGTTGAGCCAGCGGGGATAGAAACCAACGGTCAGCGTCGCGTCGATTCCGGCCGTTCCGTCGGAGCGCATCAGCACCAGGGAGGTCTTCTCACCCGACGCCCTCGGTACATTCAGCTCGATCGTCTCCGGCGCGGTGCTCGCCCAGAACAGCTGTTGCGCCGTCGGCGCCGGGACCGCCGTGCCCGCGACGTCGACCACGTCAACCGGTTGGGAGCCGTCGGAGAACCCGACCCCACTCAGCTCGCTCCGAGCCACGCCGTCGAGATATCGGCTGACGGCGCCGGCCCCAGCAACGGCGATGACCAGTGGCCCGGTCGAGGATCGAGCCGATATGCGAATCCGCCCCGAGCCCAGAATGCCGGCCGCTCCGTGCCGGTCGATGAGATCGGCCAGGTCGGGCACCACCACCGCGTACCCGCTGGTGCGCACCGGCGCGAGGCTCGCGGAGAAGCCCCCCGACGCATCGCGGTGCTGCATGACAGTCCAGCCCACGGTGGCGGCGATCAGCATGGGCACCCCAACGACAACGAGCAGGAGCCCAATCAATGTACGGAGTGCGCGCATGACGTCCCCGAAAGGATGAGCCTAGTTTGGGGGTGTTTTACCACCTTCCCTCCCTTATCCCTGCGCTCAAGGGATTTGCCGCGCGACACGCCGGACGCCCTTCGCCGTCTATCAAGGGCGAAGTCGCGCGAGTTGATCACCAATCACGCGACTAAGCCCTTGATCGACGAGGAAGGCGGGGTTGGTTAGGGGCGGATCATGACGTCGGCGCTCACCGTCGACTGGTCGATGTCGGTGGTGCGCATTGTGAATGTGAACGTCCACGTCCCGGCCGTTGGCAGACCGATCTGGCCGATGGCGTGGTCGGGTGTGATCGGCAGGATCGTGGCGTCGATCGACTCGATTCCCTGGGCCGGCATCGATGCCCGTACCTGCCATTGCTTGATGTCCGACGGCTGGCCGTCCGGGGTGGTCGCGTAGAGGTGGATCTCGTTGATGCCCACCTTGGCCGGACGGACATCGACCGTGAGCGTGAAGAGCGTGTCCCTCAGCAGGGCGGACTGTACGGTCGGCGCCGTAGTCTCGGACAACGCCGAGCGTGCGGGCGTCGTCTGCACGAGCACCGCGGTCAGCGCGAGGACGAGCGCGGCCACCGCTGCCTCGGCCACCACGATGCCGCGCAGCCGGCGGCCGGCGCCCTCCGTGCCGGTGGCGATCGGCACCACGAGCCGGCGGGAGAACGTGGCGACCGCGAGGACCACTCCCACCAGGCCGAGCTTTACCAGCAGGATCCAGCCGTACGTTGTGGTCGTCAGCGCCTCGACGCTGCCGACCTGAACCAGAGCCTGCGCCACGCCGGTGAGAATGAGCGCCGAGACGGCGTAGGTGGCCCAGCGGGACCAGACCGGGACGATCGCGGCGAGTTCGGTGGTGGAAGCGCGGGGCAGCAGGAAGGCCACGAGCATGACCAGGCCGCCGAGCCAGACACTCATGCTGGCGATGTGGACCATGTCTGCGATGACGGTGACCATCGGCACCGTCGAAGCGCTGGGATGGCCCGACACCGACCACGTGGCGACCCCGATCGTGCCGAGAACGGCGAGGAGAACCCGGTCGGCGCCCCAGCCCTTGCCCTGCACGATGGGGCGCAGCAGCACCAGCGCCGCGCCGAGCACGCCGAGCCGAATCAGGTGTGCCGCGCCGTACTGGCTGGCCAGGACCTCGCGCAGATCCGAGCCCCGGACGCTGCCCAGCCCTCCCCCAGCGATGTAGGGCACCTGCCATGCCAGTTCGAGCAGGGTGGCGCCGGCCACGAGCGCGGCGCCGAGCCAGATGACCCGGATGGGACCCTGCCGCTCAAGCCGCTGCGGCCAGAGCAGGGCCAGCACCAGAACGGAGCCCACCAGAAGCAACAGGCCGACGTAGCCGACCCACCGGATGATCGGGAAGCTGGCCGTGACCAGAGGGGTGGCCGACCCATCCGAGTCGCCCGCGCTGGGCGGGCCGCCCGGAGAGGGAGCGCCGACGGAGTACGTAAACGCCCCGCCGACGGGGTGGCTGTCGGCCGAAATCACCCGGAAGGTCACGAGATAGGTCCCCCGGGCGCCGTTCGGCTTCACCGGGATGATCAGCTGTGTGCCCGACGCGCGCTCCTCGCCCGTGTCGGCCCGGCTGCCGCCTGGAGCGATGACCCGAACCTTGCCCTCGATCGGGTTGACGCCCTCTGTGAAGGTCAGCACTACCCGATCGGGAGCCACGTCCACCACGCTGCCCTGTGCGGGGCTCGTGCCCACCAGCACGGCATGGGCGCTGGCGGGGCTTGGCGGCGCCGCCAGCACGCCGATCAGGGCGAGGACCAGACCCGCGAGTACGGGGCGGATCCGCCTCGCTATGTGGAGCGGCACTCGTGGTCCGGCCGCTGGTCCTCGCTCGACAATCACGTCGGCAATCATGCCGATCGCGGGCGAGTTCGTCACACCGTGCCGCCGTATGTCACGGTCAGCGAAGATCACGTATACACCGGGTCGCTGTCTCCATGCCTCACGCAACGGCCGGAATGCGGGGTTCGGTTCGAGCCAACAGCCACACGAGCCCGGCCTGTACCACGGCCAGGGCGTGCACCGCGACCCGCCCCGGGGTGACCACGCCCTGGACGATGTCGAGTGCGCTGATCGAGGCGAAACACACGACGAGGGTGATCACCACCGGAGCGAAGACTCGGGCGTGCTCGGGGTAGCAGGCCGCGACGAGCAGGCCAACGGCGATTGCGATGTCGAATGCCGCCACCTCACGACCCGCGTGGGCGTCATGCCCGACGGCGCCGAGCAGGTCCGGCACGGCCAGCATGAGCTGTGCCACCGCCAGTAGGCCCAGAGCCCACCGCAGGCCCACGCGACGGTGGCCACCCGACCGGCTCGCACGCTGACGCGGCCGATCGGGACTGCCTACGCCCACCCGTGCGCTCGGCAGCGATCCGTCGGCCTGGACCGCGGCGAGAATCCGGGCGGTGAGGTCGGGCACCTCCACGGGCTGGATCCGCACCGTTCGCGTGACCCGCTCGGCACCGGCCAACCAGGCCCGGCAGGTCGGGCAGCCGCCCAGGTGTTCGTCCACCTCGTGGGCGGCCTGGTGGGGGGCCTCGTGGGCAGCCTCGCCGGGTCCGCCGGGTGGGAACAGCGCCTCGCCGTCGAGGCGCGCGGAGAGGGCCAGCCGGACGTCGTCGCATCGCATGACCGGATAGTCGACCACACGCGGCCGCGAGTTCCGTGGGGAACACTTCACCCACGTCTCACCCGCACCGCGTACGCTCCTGATCCGTGACTGTCGGTCCCCCCGAGCCCGTTGCAATGATGGGCGTCGATGAGTCCACGCGCTGGGCCTTGGCCGCGCGCGACGGCGAACCGGCTGCGGCCGCCGCCTTCATCCGGGCCACGCAGGCTGAGGTGTGGCGGTTCGTCGCGTCGCTCGTCGGCGCGGGTATGGCCGACGATCTCACCCAGGAAACCTACCTGCGCGCCTTCCGGGCGCTTGCCGCCTTTGAGGGGCGCTCGAGCGTGCGTACCTGGCTCTTTGGTATTGCCCGCCGGGTCTGCGCTGACCACATCCGCTCGGCCGTGCGCGGTCGCCGGCTGATGGCCAGGGCCGCCGCACTACAACCAGTGTCGGACCCCGGGAGTGACGATCCGGCCGGCAATGTCGGCGCGGCTGAGCTGCTAAAACAGCTCAATGCGGGGCAACGGGAGGCGTTCGTCCTCACACAGGTGCTGGGCCTTTCGTACGAGGAGGCAGCCCGCGCGCTGGACGTGCCCATCGGCACCATTCGGTCCAGGGTGGCCCGAGCCCGGGTGGAACTCGTGACGGCGGTCCAGGATGCCCTGGCGGTATGACGCTCTGCCGTTATGACGCTCTGCCGGTATGACCAACGCAACTGCGGTCGGGCGGGAACCGAGCGGGCCGGCGGGCAACACTAAGGGTCGTGGAACTTGGATGGTGGCCGACGGTTCGGTCTTGGCTCGGTACGGTGGCCCGGCTCATTCTCGGCGGCGTCTGGGTGGCCGCAGGGATGTCAAAGATCGGCGACCTTGCCGCGAGCGGGCGGGCGGTTGCCGCGTACCGGCTCCTGCCGCACGATGCGGCGACCTTCCTCGGCGCGGTCCTGCCGTTCCTGGAGATCGCCCTCGGCCTTCTGCTGATCCTCGGGTTGGCCACGAGGTTGGCGGCGGCGGCGTCGGCGATCCTGTTGATCGCGTTCATCGCGGGCATCGCGTCGGCCTGGGCCCGCGGACTTCGCATCGACTGCGGGTGCTTTGGAGCGGGTGGCGACCTCGCGGCTGGCGAGCAGCCGCAGTACTTTTCTGAAACAATTCGTGACATAGCACTACTGGCTCTTGCGGGTTTCTTGGTGGTGTTTCCCCGGACCCGGTTCTCGCTCGATTCCCGGTTGTTGGATGGAGGTCCCCGCCAGTGAGTAGGCGCGCCGATCAGAAGCAGGCCGCACGCGTCATCCGGCAGCAGCTCGCCGCCGAACGCAGGCGAACCCGCACGATGTGGATCACCTTCGTCGCGGTCGGGGTGCTGCTGATCGCTGGCCTGATCGGCTGGGGAGTCTGGCAATCGCAGAAGACCACCAGTTACGCCACGCCGGCGGGCGTGACGGAAAACGGCGGCACGGACGCCGGGATCCTGGTGGCCGGTGATGGGCCGGTGACGGTCGAGGTCTACCTGGACTTCATCTGCCCGGCGTGCAAACAGTTCGAAGCCACGGTCAACCCGACGCTCAATCAACTGCTAGCGGATAAGAAGATCAGGCTCGTCTGGCATACGCTGGGCTTCCTCGACGGCGCCTCCACCACCCAGTACTCCACCCGCGCGGCATCATCAGCGGGTTGCGCCTCCGACGGCGGCAAGCTCAAGGAGTACGGCGAGGCACTCTTCGCCCAGCAGCCAGCCGAGGGCGGACCCGGACTCAGCGACGACCAGTTGATCGATGTAGGCGGTACCGTCGGACTCAACGCGCCGTCGTTTGCCCAATGCGTACGCGACGTCAGGTACTCCGACTGGGTGGCGCACGTCAACGACATGGCTTCGCAGCGGGGGGTCAACCAGACGCCGACGGTCTTCGTCGCGGGCAAGCAGGTCAAGCAACCCACCGCCGAGAACGTCGCTGCCGCAGTCGCCGCCGCCTAGGAATCCCGAGTGGCAGCAGGGGCGGCCAGCTGCGCGGCCGCCCGACCGAGGTCGAAACCGAA
>JAHRHA010000222.1 GCA_020027875.1 Micromonosporaceae bacterium
CCAAGACCATGGGCCGGGTCCTGTCGCGCGCCGGGAAACGACTCGGCACCGACGACCGGGTCGCGCGGCACCTGCTCAAGAACTGGAAGCTGGTCGGCGAGATGCACGGGCTCGACCAGCTCAGGCTGATCGAGAACCAGCCGAGGGGCGTGCTCGAGCGCGTCGCGAAGGCGCGGGGTGTGCAGCCGGGCTCGAACGGCCTCGTTTGGCCGTTGGTCATGGATGCGAGCAAGCTGCGAGGAAGCGGGTCGATTCGCACGCACGGGGACGTGCCCGACGAGCTGCACCCGCTCATACCCGCGCCCGGCCAGGCCAAGGCGTCCAAGGCGCTCAGCGCTCTTGCGCGGGCTATGGTCCCGTCGGACTCGAACAGGCACGGGTTCGCGGGTCCGAGCAAGTCCCCCACGCGGCGGCCGTCCGCGCGTATGCGCATGGCTGGGGCCGTGCCGCCGGGCATGTCCGTGACGCCGGCCGGCGGCGGCTCGAGCGACCCATTCAAAGGCTTCGGCCGCAACCCGATGCGGCAGGCGGCGAAGAACCGCGGCCTCGTCGTACCGCGCGGCGCGGGCCGGGCCACCATCGGCAGACTGCTGCTCGACGACGCGCGGGGCAAGACCCGCGCCCGGCGCAGTGGGCTCGCCGTGGCGACCAGCGGCAACTTCCACCGGGACTTCAACGACCCGGACATCGCAGCCCTGCGGGCGAGTGTGCGCAAGGGCGAGCGGAGCCGGAGATCCCTGGGCGGCGGCTTCATGGGCGACACCGTGCAGGTCACCTTCAAGGACGGCACGAAAGCGGTGCGCAAGGTCTCCGTGCGGGACATGGCCGGCATGGACGCGGTGCACCAGGCCGACGCGGAGCAGCTGGGCGCGCTACTCGGCCGCGCGATGGGTGCCAACATCCCGGCGGTGTTCCGGCACGACCAGAAAACCATCCTCATGGCGTGGGTGGACGGCAGGCAGGCCGAGGACGTGCTGCCGAACGCCCGGCACCCAGGCGCCGCGATGCTCAAGGCCAACCGGATACTCGGCTTGTTCGATCTCGTCACCGACAACCGCGACCGGCACGGCCGCAACTTTATGATCGACAGCAAGGGCAACGCCATCGGCATCGACCACGGTCTGCTGTGGCCGCCCGACGAGGTCAACCAGGTCCCGAGCCCAGCGCCGCAGCCGATGGGCTTCGCCCGCCTCGGCGGCAGCGTCAGCCCGTTCGCCGAGCCGTTTGTGGCACCTGGCGGCCACAGGTGGGCCGACAACGACATGACGAAGGCCGAGCTCGCCGAGATCCGCGTCAAGATGGAGGCGACGCGGCCGGACTTCGAGAAGCTCGGACGGGCCGCGTGGCTCGACTTCGCGCTTGCGCGCCTGGACGCGATCGCCGCCCACGCAAAGGGCGGGGCAGCTCGCAAGCGGGGCGCGGGCGCGCCGGCGGGACCGGCCGCCCAGCTGCGCGCGGTGGCACGGGGTGGTGCGGGCGCGCACACGCTCATCTACGCCATCGACCAAGCGGTCGCCGGCGTGCACGATCAGGGCGAGAGGCGCAAGATCCTCAACGGCCTCAACATGGCCCAACTCAGGCGGGTCCTCGCCGACGCTGGGTTCCCGATGTGGCGCTCGAGCCGCATGCGAAAGGACCAGCTCGTCGACCAGCTCCTCCAGCTGGTCTGACGCGACGGGTTGTGGGGGAGAGCTACGATGGCCGATATGGACGACAGGAAGCTCACGGTCTACGACGAGTCGGACGGCAAGACGTCCCGACCCGTCGGCACCATCACGCTGCAAGACGGCGCGATGGTCTTCACCAACCCCGCACACCGTGACCTCGTCTCCAAGTTCATGCTGGACCGGTCGAAGACCGAGACGCAGGTCTTCGATGAGCTCCACGCGCAGCCGTGGTCGAACGGCTGGGCGAGCATCGCACGCTGATCCACCGCGCGTTAAAACGCGCCACATAGAGAAGCCACGAAGGGCCGTCGGTCACCCGACGGCCCTTCTGCATGTCCGGAGGTAGCTATGGCGAAGCCGAAGCTGGGCTCCGGTGGGCGCTTCCGCGCCCTGGTCGCGTCCGGCAAGTCGCCGGCGCTCGCGGCGTTCATCGGCCGAAAGAAGCACGGTAAGGTCAAGATGGCCGCGCTCGCTGCGGCCGGCCGCCGCAGGGCAGCACGAAGAGCCGGCGGGTCCGGCTACTAACCAACAGCCCCAGGAGGGCCACGCAATGACCGCACCCACCGAGCCGACGCCAGGCGCGCCGGCCGCGAACCCGACCACCGCACCACCTACCCCGACACCCGCACCGACGCCGCCAACCCCACCACCGTCGCCGCACACGCCCGCTCCCGCGCCCTTTGACCCCTCCGCCATGTCGCCCGAGGCGCAGGCGTACATGAAGGCGCAGGTCGACGCGGCCGACCTCAAGGCCCGCACCGGCAGCAAGGCCAACGCGGCCGCTGAGGCGCGGGCGGAGATGGCCGCGCAGGTGGCGAAGGCGCTCGGCCTTCCCGGCGACGGGCCGCCCGATCCGGCGGTGCTCACCGAGCAGGTCGAGGCCGCGCGCGACGCCGCGTGGGCGTCCTCGGTGGAGTTGCAGATCTACCGCACCGCCGCAGCCGCCGGCGCCAACCCGGACGCGCTGCTCGACTCGCGCTCGTTCATCGAGAGCCTCGATGACCTGGTCGACCTCGACCCGTCGTCGGCCGAGTTCAAGACCGCACTGCAAGCCAAGGTCCAGGAGGCCGCGGCGAAGTATCCAGCCCAGCAGGCGCCAGGAGCGCCGAACGGGCCCCGCCCTGACCCCTCGCAGGGATCACGGGGCACACCACCGGCCGCCCGGCCGGTCTCACTCGGCGACGCGCTGCGCGGGCACTACGCGAAGCGCTGACGCCTCGGAACTCCTGGGAGTGCTAGATGCCAGTCACACTCGCTCAGGCGGAGATCAACACGCAGGATGATGTTGACTACGCCGTCATCGACAACCTGCGCCGCTATGGTGGCTGGCTGCTCGACCAGATCGTCTTCGACGACACGGTCACGCCGGGCACCGGCGGTGCTTCACTCGGCTACGCATACACGCGGCTCATCACCGCCGCGTCGGCCGCCTTCCGTGCGATCAACTCGGAGTACGTGCCGGGCCAGGCCACCCGGAACCGGTTCTCTGTGGACCTCAAGCCGCTCGGCGGCGCGTTCACGGTGGACCGGGTGCTGGCCAACCTCGGCGAGGCCCGCACGAACGAGGTCAACTTCCAGATGCAGCAGCTGCTGACGTCGATTCAGACGCGCTTCGCCCAGGAGGTCATCCTCGGCGACATCGCTGTCGACGCCAACGGCTTCGACGGGCTGTCGAAGAGCCTCACCGGCACCGCGACGGAGCTGACCACGGCCACCAACTGGGCGACCGTGGCGACGCAGGTCGCGGCCAACCAGGAGCTCGACAAGCTCGACGAGTGGCTGTCGCGGATCGTCCCGTCCAAGGTGGGCGGCGGCGACCAGGGCACGCCGGGTGCGCTGCCGCCCGGCCGCAAGGCCATCCTCGGCAACACCAAGTCCATCTTCCGGCTCAAGGCCCTGGCCCGCTGGGCGTCGCTCGCGACGAGCCAGAAGGACGAGCTCGGCCGCCAGATCGACATGTACGGCGACTGGGTCATCGTCGACCTGGGCGACCGTGCCGACGGCGCGAGCCCGATCATCCCGATCGTCGCGAACGCCACCGACATCTACGCGGTCACGTTCGGCCTCGACGCCTTCCACGGCGCCAGCGTCGCCAACAGTCCGCTCGTGGCGACCAAGATGCCGGACTTCGCCACCGCCGGTGCGGTCAAGTCGGGCGAGATCGAGATGGGCCCGCTGGCCATGTGCTTGAAGAACACCAAGTCGGCGGGCGTCTACCGGAACATCACGGTGCAGTGATGGGTAGCTATCGAGTTACCACACCGGTGGTCGGGTTCTCCGGCCAGGTCGGCAATGTGCACTTCGCCGAAGGCGCGGCCACTGTCGACGACGAGACCCACGGCGCTGAGCTGAGCTACTTCCGCGCGCAGGGCTACGGCGTCGAAGAGGCCGAGGAGTCGGCCGCCAAGCCGGCGCCTGTCAAGAAGGCCGCCAAGCCGGCGGTCAAGGCGGCGGTCAAGAAGGCCACCGCAGCGGCCACAAGCGAGGCAGCCGACGCGGCGGCCACGAGTGAGGAGAAGCCGGAATGAGCCAGCTCGGCGGCTACAACCGCAACATCCGTGACGCTCTTGCGTTCCTCAACACGCAGGACCCGTCGTCGCCGGACACGTTCCTCCGGCGCAGCCAGCCCCGGACGGGGCTGGTCGACTCGGCTGGCGACACCCACGTGCCGCTGGTCACCGCCGTGATGACGTCGGTGCCGGTCTTCCTGCACGCCGGCGACGTCATCACCAACGTGTTCGTCCGCTCGGGCGCGACCGCGGCCGGCACACCCACCAACCAGTGGGCGGCGCTGTACTCCGACGCGGCCACGCCGGCGCTGCTGGCGCAGAGCGTCGACCGTACGACGGAGGCGTGGGCGGCCAACGTAACCCGCCAGTTCGTGCTGGCGACCGCGCAGACGATCCTGCGGTCGGGCATCTACTGGGCCGCGGTCATGGTCACCGCGACCACCGTGCCGTCGCTGCTCGGCTGTGTCGCGGCGGCGCCGATGGCCGCCGGCGAGCGGAACCTGTCGCAGTCGTCCGGCTCCGCACTGACGGGCACGGCACCCGGCACGATCGCGACGCCGACGCTCAAGCAGTTCGCGCCGTACATCGTGCTCACCTGACCCACTTGAGGTAGCGGAGGGGAGGTCCGATGGCTGACCAGCTGGCGACGATAGCGGACCTCGCCTCCGCGCTACAGCAGGGCGTCGACAACTCCACCGCGACGCTGCTGCTCGAGTGCGCCACCGCCGTGGTCCAGGAGGCCGCCGGCGGGCAGCGCATCGTCCAGGTTGTCGACGAGACGCTGAACATCCTCGGCCTGTCCGGCTCGTGGCTCGACCTGCCGCAGATCCCGGTGACCGCGGTCGCGTCGGTCACCCTCGACGGCTCCCTGCTCACCGTGGGGACGCTGGACCCGACCCACTACAAGCTGCGCGGGAACCGGCTGTGGCGCACCGACGGCTGGCAGACCTACTGGGGCCAGCCGTCCGACGTGGTCGTGGTGCACACCCACGGCTACGCCGCGGGCGCGCAGGAGCTCCAGCTCGCCCGCAGCGCGGTGCTGTCGCTGACCAAGTCGTGCTACGCCAACCCGTCCGGCGTCACGTCGGAGGCGATCGACGACTACAACGTCGCGTACCAGGCGATGTCCGCGCAGATGGAGACCACGCCGTTCGTCAAAGCGGCGCTGCGTAAGAAGTACGGCCGGCGCGGCGGCCTCGTCCGAGTCGGCTAGAAGAGAGGGCATCATGGCCAAGGCTGGCTACACCACATCCACTGAGGCCGCAGTCGCTCTGGTGGCCGCGACCGCGAAGTCGATCCTCGGCGTGACCGGGCCGGCCCAGTTCGGCGTCGACTTGAAGAAGCTGCGCATCGGCTTCGACGGTGTCACCGCGTCGGCGGTCCCCGTGCTCGTCGAGCTGTGCTACGCGACGTTCGCCACGAACCCGCCCGGCACCAGCTCCACTGCCACCACGGTCGACCAGGTCTACGGCCGGGCGATCACGGCCGGGTTCACCGCCGCGAAGAACTGGACGGCCGAGCCGACCGTGCTGACGGCGATCGACGAATGGACGCTGACCCCGAACGGCGGTCTGGTGATCTACGACTTCCCGCTCGGTGATACGCCGGACTCGGCGGTGTCGCAGGGCTTCGTGATCCGATGCAACGCCCCCGCCGCGGTCAACGTCCGCGGATCCCTCTGGTTCGAGAGGTGCTGAGTGGCGGACTGGGCGTTTGTCGAGGGCTGCCGGCTGGTCTCCCAGTCGCACGTGGCGGCCAGTAGTCAGGGCACCTCGATCGCGAACAGTCTGAACGCTAAGCCAGGCACTCCGACCCAGCTGGTCGCGTCGACGGCGTTCGACG
>JAHRHA010000223.1 GCA_020027875.1 Micromonosporaceae bacterium
TTGGCGATCCGAAACATGCTGCCGCCGACCCGCGGCTCGGCGCGCAGGTTCGGCGAGACCCGCTCGCGGAGGGCCTGCCCGAGCGCGATGACCAGCCGCTTGGACGGCTCGAATAGCTCCGTCTGGTACACCTCGCGGTGAGCGTCGAAAAACGCCTTGGTGTTGTCGTGCTGCAACCCGGCAAGGAACGCCAAACCAGCCTTGCCGAACCCGGCGAAGGCCGCCGCCTCGACCCGGCTGCCGTCGGCGGCAGGCGCCCGGTGCGTAGGTCGTGCAGAGCCAGAGCGAGGCGCAGGTCTGGGACCCTGCACATGTTGTCGTGCCTCGCCGAGCAATGCCCGCCACCGTCTGCGATCCGGATCGCGCAGCGCCACCCACTCCCGGAACGTCCGCCCCGCCGGAGCAAATGGCGCACCGACCCCTTCGGCGATGAGCTGGCCCACCCGTGGCTGTGGCAGCTTGACCAGGAGCGCCCCGGTACGGCGATCCAAGGAGGCGAAGAAATGGCCGTCCACGCGCACGCAAGGCAACCCCATCATGGTCGACCGCTGTACCGCCGGATCGGCATACATCGGCTCGACCAGATGCCAGAACAGCTCCTCACCCGTCAGCATCGTTGACCAGCGTGCCATCACCTAGCGGCCGGGGTGAACAGGGCCACCACGCCACCGCTTGGGTCGGCGACGAACACCGACGAGCCGGCCGGACCATCTGCTTTCTCCCGCACCACCGTTCCCCCGAGCGCGGTCGCCTGCTTGACGGCGTCGTCGAGGTCATCGACCGCCACATACGGCACCCACTGGCCCGGCGTGCCAGGCTCGCCGAGCATGATCCCCGCCCACGGCTGTTCTTTATCGGTGATCCACCCGTGGTAGTCGCCCATGCCGGGGCCGACGCTCCAGCCGAACAAGTCCCGGTAGAACGTGCTGACCTGTTCGCCGTCGGCGGCGATGAGGTCGAACCAGACAAACGGTGCACCCATGACGATCCCTTTCTGATCATGCGGTCGCCAAAGTTGGCCTCTGCTCGGTCTGATCTCGGCGCGGACGAGAACTCATCGGTGAGGTCACACCTGCCCGATACGGTGTGCGTGTGAGCACGATCGGCGACCTCGAAGCCTTCACCGACAGGTTCCTCGACGCCGCCCGCGCCGGCGACGGCGACGCCTTCCGCCAGTTGGTCGCTCCGCACCTGCGGGTGCTGCACGTGCATTGCTACCGCATGCTTGGCTCCTACGCTGACGCAGAGGACGCGATGCAGGAGAGCCTGCTGCGCGCCTGGCGCGGTCTAGGTGGGTACGAAGGGCGATCGCCGCTGCGGCACTGGCTGTACCGGATCACCACCACGACGTGCCTCAAGATGATCAACCGGCGGGCCCGTGAGCCGCTCTCCACCGACCACGTCGCTTGGTTGCAGCCCTACCCGGACGCCCTCCTGGACCAGCTGGTCGACTTCGACGCCGACCCGGCCGCGGTGATCGACCGCCGCGAAAGCGTCGCTCTCGGCTTCATCGCAGCGCTGCAGGTGCTTCCCGGCACCCAGCGGGCGGTGTTGATTCTGCGCGACGTGCTCGCTTGGCCGAGTCGCGATGTTGCCGAGCTCCTCGAGACGACGGTGGCCGGTGTGAACAGCGCCCTCCAACGCGCCCGGGCAACCCTCGCCCAGCCGCCCGTCGCGGGCGTGGCAGCGCGTCCGTTCAGCGACCAGGAACGCCGGGTCATCGACGCGTTCATGCAAGCCTGGGCCAGGTGCGACGTCGCGGCCATCGCCGCCCTTCTGCGTGACGACGCGATCCTGACCATGCCACCGCAGTCCTTCCGCATCGTCGGACGCGACGACGTCGCCGCATTCTTCGCCACCGTGCCGGCGGACGGTCGGCTCGACCTCATCCGGCTCATCGTGACCCGCGCCAACGGGCACCCGACCCTGGCCGCGTACCTACCCCACGACAGCGTCGGCTGCCGCGGTTACGGGATCATGGTCGTCACCGTCACGGACGAAGCCGTCGCCACGATCACCGGCTTCCCCGATCCGGACCTGTTTCCCTTGTTTGACCTGCCCGTCAGGCTTGAACCCTAACCGCGCTAACCCAGATTCGTTACGACCACGACTCGTTCGTCGGTTTGGGATCCGCAGGCTTTGGTCAGGTTGGACGCCATCGGCGTGCGGCTCGCGCGAGTTGTTCGAGGTCCTGCCAGTGCGCGGTGACCCGATCGCGGCCAGCCGGGGTGAGTCCGACGGTGGTGCGCGGAGTCTTTCCGATGAACTCCTTGGATATGACGATCAGACCTGCTTCTTCGAGCCGGCTGACATGTGAGGACAGGTTTCCCTTCGACAGCCCGGTGATGCGTTGCAGAAATAGGAAATCGGCGAACTCGCAGGCAGAGAGTGCCGAGAGGATCGCCAGTCTGGCTGGCTCATGTACGAGCCGGTCCAGCTCGGCCAGCCGCTCGAAGGGCGTCGTCATGACTCGTCATGCATCGGAAATCGGCGTACCAGCTCCAGGTGGTCGAGGGATCCTAGGACCAGGTAGAGAGCGCCGACCGTGGCCGCCCACAGGATCACAATTGGTCGTCCCGGCTCAACCACTCCGGCGAGCGGCAACGGGGTGAGCGCGGAGAGGAGTGCCGCCCCGACGAAGTAGTGGGCCCGCCCACCGCCCGTCGACGCGCGGTAAGAATCGGCGGCGCGGCATAGGTACCACCACAATGCGATCGCGCCGGTCCAGCACAGCCACTGCAGAAGCGTCCAGCCCCGGGGCAACAGGGCCGTCAACGCGACCAGCAGAAACACAAGACCGCCCGGCGCCCAGCGCAGCCCCTGCCAGAACCACACATTGGCGGTCACCCGACGAGCAATCACCAGGTCATCCATCGGCATCTCCCATCGCCAACCGGTCTGCAGCACAGACCAGTCTGCCATCTGCGATCGCATCAGTCAATGATGCCCAGACGTTGGGAGCAACCACGGGGGGATCGGCGCGGCATGCACGGCCCGCGTCGTGTCGGGACATCGGCTTTGGTCCGGGGGCGTACCCATCGGCGGCCGGGGTCACGGTGCGCCTAGCGGTCATCACAATGAATCTTCCGGGTGCCGGAGCGTGCTCGCAGAAGCCGGGTCGCCAATCGACTACCCCCTTGTGCCGTCTACTGTGGACAACGGTTGCGGCGCGGTTGCTGTACTCGGCCGATTTATACTCGTGCTGCCACCGTAACGGCGTCGGGAGAGCTGCTGACACCACATGACCACGTGGCGGCGAGTGTGCCGTTGCATTGAGGTGAGGTGTTATCTCCTAGGCTAAGCGATGCCGGCGTAGCGGCGCCGGTACGCGGTGGGTGATTCGCCGGCGTGGCGTGAGAAGGCCCGGCGAAAGGCTGATGCGTCCGCGTAGCCGACCTTTCCGCTGATCCGCTCGATCGGGTCGGCCGATGTTTCAAGCATTCGCTTGGCCGTCTCGATTCGGGCCAGTTGGATGTAGCGACTGGGAGACATGCCGAGGGCCTGCTCGAATCGACGCTCAAGACTGCGTGGACTCAACGCCGTCCGCTCAGCGAGCCGCTCGACGGTCAGCTCGGTTCCTAGTTGTGCGGCCACATGTTCTTGCGCGAGCATCACCGCCTCGTCGCTGTGATGCCGGGTGCCGACCAGGATGGTGTAGGGCAGCTGGGTGAGCCGGTGCCCGTCGACGAGTAGGAGCTTGGCTGCCTGGGCGGCCCGTTCGGCGCCGCCGAATCGATGAGTCAGGTGTACCACGAGGTTGAGAAACGTCGTGGCGCCGCCGGAGGTCACCACCTCGTTCTCGTCGATGACCATCCGATGCGCTTCCACACGTACTTTGGGGTAGCGTCGCTGGAGCAGGTCCGCGGCGGTCCAGTGGGTGGTGGCGGCATGCCCGTCCAGCACTCCCGCCTCGGCTGCAAGGAACGCGCCGGTGCATGAGGACGCCACGACGGTGCCGTCTACGGCCCACTTGGCGACCCACGACGACCAGGCGACGTTTGCGGCATACGAGAGCTCAACGTCATTGGACAGCCCGGGTATCACCACGAGGTCCGGCCGCGCGGAGCCGGACGCGGTCGACTCGGGGTGGATCCACACGCCGCCGCCGCACTGGACAGGGTTTGCGTCCAAACCGACGAGGCGCACGTCGAAGAGCGGTGGCCGCTCGGGGTGCAAAAGCGCCCAGGCCTGGTCGGCCTTGCGCAGCGCGTCACTGGTGCCGGCCGTGCCGATGGACGGGACATCGCGCAGTGCGAGGACGTAGGTGGTCAGCACGTGCCGCTCCTGACGGATTCTGCACACATGTTGTCGCTTGCGACACTTCGCGGTCAAGCCTAGCGGCCGTACGGTTCGGGTGTGCTGAGCCCTACCTCTGCCGCCCTATTGGCGATGGCGGCCTCGTTTTTGGTCTTCGGTCTCGCGGCGGCGTGGTACGCGGTGCCGTGGCTGCGGGTCCGACCGTTCGAGCAGGCCGTGGTGCCACTGTTGTGGATCCACGTCTTCCGGTACGTCGCCCTGCAGCTGTTCTCCGCGCAACAATTCGGCCTCGCGGCGTCCGATACCACCGTGCAGGAGATCGCCTACGGCGATCTGGTCGGCGTGGCGCTGGCGGTCGCCTCGCTCATCGCGCTACGCGGTCGGTGGCCAGGTATCAGGCCGCTGGTCTGGGTGTTCGTTGTGGCCACGGTCGTCGATCTGGGTAACGCGCTGCGTCTCGGACTGGCCGAGCACCTGTTCCGCTCGGCGCACGACGTATCCCTGATGATCCTGACGTTCTACGTGCCACTGCTGTGGATCAGCACCGGCCTTGTCACCTGGCTCCTGGTGCGGTCCCCGGTCCGGCAACACGCCGCGTCACGAGAGAGGAACGTGTCATGACCGACGTTCGCGTCCTCCACGAGGACCGGTGGGGCTCTGTGATCGACTATCCGAGCAGGGATGTTATCGAGATACGCTGGTACGACAGCACGGCCGGGCTCGACCGGCGGTCCTTCAACGACTGGCTGAGCATGTTCGCTGGCCATGAGGAATCAGTAAGGCGCCGGGGCATCCTCGTCGACTCGACCTCGTTTCGGATGGCGGCGCGAGAATTCGACCCGGAGTGGCGGGACACAAACATCATCCCCCGCTACAACTCCGCCGGCGTGCGCCGCTTCGCGTTCCACATGCCGGAGGGGATGCCGGGTGTCGGCACCGAGCCCTCCCACGAGGGCCCGGCCGAGTTTCCGACCGGGTACTTCGCTACCCGCGAGGCTGCTCTGGCCTGGTTGGGTTCCTGACACCCTGGAGGTCTGCGCCAGGCGCCCCGCCCTCGGTCGGTGGCGGTTTACCGATCTCCGTCAGTTCCGTCGACGCTAAGTGACCGGGTACCGCCCAGCCTCTCGCGCCGAATGTGCGACAGACGTCCATCCACGAGATAGTGATCGATGGCTTGCCTTGATCGGCTGCTGGACCCGTCGATCCGGCGCACCGCTCGGCTACACGCCATGACTGGGCTCAGCTGAGCTAACCCTGCGCGGGCGCGAGCTCAGACGGGCTCGTTCTCGTCGCACGTATCCTGCGGTGTCGTGCTGCCGGGATGCGCTGCATCCAAAGCTCGCTGGCCGATCTTGATCGGTGCGCTCTAAGGACGGCAGCGCCCGAACAAATTTGGCCTTGGCTGTCGATCTGGCCGATGGTCGTTCGTAGTGGGGCAAGGTGGGAGATGCCCGCCTAGAC
>JAHRHA010000034.1 GCA_020027875.1 Micromonosporaceae bacterium
GCCTACCCGGTCGCCCACGGCCGGGAACTCGACCTCACCCAACGACGACTCCTCCAAGACATCATCGACAAGGGCGAAACCTTCCGACCCCGACGCTGAGACACCACGGCGTCAAATCACGCGCCGCTAGTCGGACGCTTCGGCATCGACGGCCACGTCGGCACGCGCGGGGACCACCCCAACAGCGGCGAGTCCCTAGACTCGCGGCCGTGGACGTCCATCTCGGTGAGGTCACCTGCCCGTCGGGCGAGCTGGTTGTCGTCGACGGCGGTTACCTCGGCCTGTGGTCGGGTGACGGCTCACCGCTCGACCTCGACCCCGAGGTCCTCGGGCGAATCCCCGATGCGGAGATCGACGGGAACGTCGCCCATCGCGAGCTCGCGCGCAGGTGCGCACGGACGGGCGGCGGTGAGTTTTCTCTGTGCAACGTGCCGGCCGTCGCGGTCGGCGGACTGCCGGTGGACCGCCTCCTGGCGGTGGTGGCGCGACCGGTGGAGGACGACTCGGGCTGGGAGTCCTTCCGTGTCGTCGGCACGGACGCCCCGGTGAACCGGTCGGTACGGCTCGGTGAGATAGGCGTCGACTGGGCCCGCATCGCGTTCGGTGACGCCGACGCGCTCGCACACTGGCGGCATGACGAAGCCATCGACGAGCTGGCCGATGTCGCGTTCTGGGGCGCGGCGGAGCAGGAGGCCGCAGCCGTGTTCGGAGCGCCGCTGCTGGATACCCCCGGCGAGGAGGGCGTGCACGGCTGGACCGACCTGCCCATCCGGGACGCGGCCGAGCGGGCCCAGACCATCACCGACTGGCGCGACGAGAACGCCGTGCGCAGGCTCATGGTGGACTTCCGGCCGCATTCGCACCATTGGCAGGTCATGCGTGGTGTCCGCGCTTCGGGGCACGGCGCCGGCATGGTCGAGGTCGGTGGCGCCTGGCTGTTGTGCGCCATGACGAGTTGGGGGGACGGATTCTTCCCCGTCTTCGCCGACCTGGATGAGGCGAACAGCCTCGTCGCCGTACGGGTTGTCCTGTCCGAAGACGCCTGAAGGCAAACTCGGCAGCCGTTACCCGACCCGGGCCGGTCCTTCCAGCCAGGTCGTCGGTGCATCGCGGATGGCGCGCACGACCGACCCGGCCGCGCCGACGACCGTAGCCGACGGACCCAGCACGGACGGCCGCACGGTGACGGGAGCCCACGCGGCCGTCATCACGCGATCCGAGATCTCTCGCAACACCGGCTCTGCGAGCCACGGAGCGAGCGGCGCATAGATCCCGCCGAGAACGACCGTATCCACGTCGAGCAGGTTCACCACGTCGGCGGCGGCCACGCCGAGAGCCGACCCCGCCGCCTCGAGGGCCATACGTGCCGGGTGGGCCCCGGCCCCGGCGAGCGCCGCGAGCCGGGTCAGCGCGGCGTCACTGGCCAAGTCGTCGGTAGCGACGTCGGCGTCGCGCAGCAGGGCCTCCTGGTTTGCGTACGCCTCGAGACAGCCGCGCGCGCCGCACCGGCAGTGCGGCCCGTCCGGCCGGATCGTGACGTGACCCAGCTCGCCGCCGAAGCCCCGTGCGCCGCGGAAGAGCCGGCCGCCGAGCACGATGCCGGCGCCCACGCCGATCTCGCCCGAGATATAGAGGAAGCTGGCCCGTGCCGCGGCGGGATCGGCCTCCGCCCAGGCGTGCAGCTCCCCGAGTGCGGCGAGGTTCGCCTCGTTGTCCACGGTCACGGTGTCAACGGTCAACGCCAGCGCGGCCAGCGGCGAGCGGGACAGCAGCGCCGTCAGCACGTCGACGTCTCGCCAGTCGAGGTTCGGCGCAAGCCGTACGACGCCGTTGGCGACAAGGCCTGGGACGGCGAGCGCGGTCCCGGCGACCAGCAGACCCTCGGCGGTGGCGGCCTCGACCGCGTCGGCGGCCAGGCCGGCGATGTCGTCCAGGACCGCGTCGGGCGGCCGGCCGCGCTGGTCCGCGCGGCGGATCTCGTGGAGGCGGATAGCGCCGGTCAGGTCGACCACGCAGGCCGCGAGATAGTCCACGTTGATCTCGAGGCCGAGGCCCGCGGGCCCCTGCGCGGCGAGTCGAAGACCCACCGCCGGTCGGCCGGCTCCGGCTCGGGGCGCGGGTTCGACCTCGACGAGCAGGCTGCCGGCCAGCAGTTCGTCCACAAGGGTCGACACGGTGGCCTTGGTCAGACCGGTCGCGGCCGCCACATCCGCCCGCGACACTGGTTGTGGGCTCGCGGCGACAAGACGCAGGACGAGGCCGAGATTATGCGTACGCAGGCTGCGTTGACGCACCGGCTCGTCTGCTGGGCTGGCTTGTCCCTCGGCCATGGTCTTGACAATGCCACACAGAGTCAATAAGTTCATTGAGTATACAAATCTAGGCGTCAATGCAGCTCGATGGGAGGACGCCATGCCGAACGTGCCGTCACCAACCAAGGCAGATCAGTTCTCGTTCGGGCTCTGGACCGTGGGCTGGCAGGCCCGAGACCCGTTCGGCGACGCGACCCGCCCAGCCCTCGATCCGGTCGAGGTGGTGCATCGACTCGCCGAGCGTGGGGCGTACGGCGTGACCTTCCACGACGACGACCTCATCCCGCCTGGCAGTGACGACACCGCTCGGGCCGAGCACATCGGACGGTTCCGCAAGGCCCTGGACGAGACCGGCGTTGTCGTGCCGATGATGACCACGAACCTGTTCACCCATCCGGTCTTCAAGGACGGTGCATTCACCAGCAACGACCGGGACGTACGCCGATACGCCCTGCGCAAGGTGATGCGCAACCTCGACCTCGCGGCCGAGTTGGGCGCGAAAACGTACGTCCTGTGGGGCGGGCGCGAGGGCGCAGAGTACGAGGGATCCAAGAACGTCCGAGCGGCCCTGGACCGCTATCGCGAAGGGCTGGACACGCTCGCACAGTACGTCATCGACCGTGGATACGGTATTCGGTTCGCCATCGAGCCCAAGCCCAACGAGCCCCGCGGGGACATCCTGTTGCCGACGATCGGGCATGCGCTCGCGTTCATCTTCACCCTGGACCACCATGAGATGGTCGGCCTCAACCCCGAAGTGGGGCACGAGCAGATGGCCGGGCTCAACGTTGTCCACGGCATCGCCCAGGCGCTCTGGCACGGCAAGCTGTTCCACATCGACCTCAACGGGCAGCGGAGCATCAAGTACGACCAGGATCTCGTCTTCGGCCACGGCGATCTGATCAACGCCTTCTTCCTGGTGGACCTCCTCGAGTTCGGCGGGCCGGACGAGGAACGGGCATACGAAGGGCCGCGACACTTCGACTACAAGCCCTCCCGCACCGAGGACATCGCGGGCGTGTGGGCGTCGGCCGAGGCGAACATGCGCACCTATCTGTTGCTCAAGCAGCGGGCCGCATCCTTCCGCGCGGATCCCGAGGTGCAGCGGGCACTCACTGCCAGCCGGGTCGGGGAGCTGTCCGTGCCCACCCTCGCCGACGGTGAGTCCTATGTGGAGCTGCTGGCTGACCGATCCGCGTTCGAGGACTTCAACATCGAGGCGGCGGCCGCGCGCGGGTACGGATTCGTCGCGCTGAACCAGTTGGCCCTCGAGCACCTGCTCGGCGCACGCTGACCCGGCGATGGTCCTCGTCGCCGGGGTCGACTCATCGACCCAGTCGTGCAAGGTGGTCATCCGCGACGCCGAGACGGGTGCGCTAGTCCGGGAGGGCCGCGCCGCGCATCCCGACGGCACGGAGGTGCACCCGGACGCGTGGTGGGCCGCGCTCGGCCAGGCGGTGGCGGAGGCTGGCGGTCTCGACGATGTCGCCGCAGTCTCGGTGGGCGCCCAGCAGCACGGGATGGTCTGTATCGACGAGACCGGCGCTGTGGTCCGCCCGGCGTTGCTGTGGAACGACACCCGCTCGGCCCAGGCCGCCCTCGACCTGATCAAGGAACTCGGCGCCGCCGCCGGGGACGGCGACGGCGACGGGGACGCCGGCGCTCGTGCCTGGGCCGACGCGGTGGGCAGCGTTCCGGTCGCCTCGTTCACCGTGACGAAGCTGCGCTGGCTCGCCGAGAACGAGCCCACCTCGGCGCAGCGCTCGGCGGCGGTCTGCCTGCCGCATGACTGGCTCACTTGGCGGCTGGCCGGCGCGAGCGACCTCGACTCGCTGACAACGGACCGCGGGGATGCGAGCGGGACTGGCTACTGGTCGCCGGCGGCGGGGCAGTACCGGACGGATCTGCTGGATCTCGCCTTCGGACGGCGTCTTGCCCTGCCGGCGGTTCTCGGCCCCGCGGTGGTGGCGGGTCAGACGCGCGCGGGCGCGCTTCTCGCTCCGGGTACCGGCGATAACGCAGCGGCGGCGCTTGGTGTTGCCGCGGGTGAGGGCGACGTGGTCGTCTCCATCGGCACGTCCGGCACGGTGTTCAGTGTCGCGACCACGCCCGCAGCTGACGCGACCGGTGCCGTGGCCGGCTTCGCCGATGCGACCGGACGCTTCCTGCCGCTGGTCTGCACACTCAACGCGGCCAAGGTGCTCGACGCCGCCGCGTCGATGCTTCGGGTGGACCTCGACGAGCTCGCAAACCTCGCCCTATCCGTTCCCGCCGGTGCCGACGGGCTCGTGCTGGTCCCGTACCTGGAGGGGGAGCGAACACCCAACAAGCCGTCGGCGATGGGGGCGCTGCACGGCCTGCGGCTGACCACCTCCACCGCCGCCCACCTGGCCAGGGCGGCGGTGGAGGGTCTGCTCTGCGCGCTGGCCGACGGCCTGGATGCGCTGGTCGCTCAGGGTGTGCGGGTCCGCCGGGTCGTTCTCATCGGCGGCGGGGCCCGGTCGGAGGCGGTGCGCTGGATCGCCCCCGCCGTCTTCGGAGTGCCTGTGCTGGTGCCGCCGCCCGGTGAGTACGTCGCGGACGGTGCCGCACGACAGGCGGCCTGGGTCGCCCTCGGCACCGCGGAACCTCCTTCGTGGACCGTCGAGGGCATCCGGTCCTATGCGGCCGACCCCGCACCCGCGGTCCGCGTCGCCTACGCCCGGGCGAGCAACCTCGTGCTCGACCGGCCCTAGCCTGAGATCAGTACCGCAGCCTCGGGGTCAGGCCAAACTCGTCGCGCAGGCCGTTCTCGGTCAACTCGAACGGGTGGTCCGGATCGAGAGTGTCGGGGGTGTCGGGATCGCCGTCGTGGTCGATGGGCAGGCCGACTGCTTCGCGTTCGGCGTTGGGGACGCCAGGGTTGTCCGCACCCTCGTACGTCCCGGCCGCCAGTGTGTCGTGGAAGTAGTCGTAGACGTGAGCCAACTCGTGGTAGAGCACCACGGTCGGGGGCACCGGCGGGCTGAGGTGGAGGTCGTCGAAGGCCGGGTTGTACCCGATGGTCGCGTGCCCGAGCCCTAGGAACGGTGGGCGGGCGAAGCCGTTGGCCGCGTCGATCTCTCGGATGACCAGACCGTTGGATGTCCGGAACAGACCGCTGTCGGTGTGGGAACTCTCCAGTGCCGCAAGCATCGCCGCCCCGCGCGGGGACGAGCGCAGCGCGTCCAGGTCCGACTGGACCCGGGCCACGAACTCGGGCGAGCCCTCGACGCGGATGAAGCCGCCGACGTCGGTCAGCTCCACCCGCACCTCGGTGCCGACACCGCTGACCGCATCATCGATCTGGGTGAACGCCCGGTCGTCTCCGCTGCCACCATGGATGCGGTCGATCCCGGCCCCCGAATAGAGCGCATCGTCGCCGGACCCGCCCAGCACCGTGTCGCCCTCGCGGCCACCCAGGAGCACGTCGGCCGCGCCGCCGCCGGCCACCATGTCCGCACCCGCCCCGCCGTCGACGTAGTCGCGGTCCGACCCGCCCCACAGCACGTCGTCCCCGTCGAGCCCATACAGGGTGTCCTCGCCGGCGCCGCCGTCGAGCCGGTCGTTGCCACCCTGCCCGTCCAGGTAGTCCCCGTCGGCGCCGCCGCAGACCTGGTCCGCGCCGCCGCCGGCCCATACCGTGTCCCGGCCCCAGAGGCCGAGTACGGTGTCGTCGCCGTCCCCGCCGTGCACGCGGTCGTCGCCCGAACCGGCCAGCAGGCACACCCGTACGGTCAATCCGGGCGCGACCGTGATGGTGTCGTTGCCACCGCCGGCCCGGACGATGACCTCGGCGCCGGCGGGGAATCGTCGCACCACGGCGCCCATGGTGATGACCTGCTCGCCCGAGCGCGGGTCCACGCTCACCCGGATGTCGTCGTCGCCGCCGGTCGCGTTGACGACCACCCGGTCGCCGTCGACGAAGACCTGGCCCGCCGCGGCAAGCTCAACGAAGCCTTCGGACGACCCGGCCGGCCCGCCCGACCATGGCGTGCCCAACCATGGCGTGCCCAACCATGATGCGGCCTCGCCCGACGCGGCGAGCACGGTCGCGGGCGGCCAGAGCCGCCCGCGCGCGCCGTCGAGTTCGCTCGCCAGAGCGGCCAGCCGTCCGTCGGCGTGGGCCCGGATGTCCAACGCCTCATCGACGTCCTGCCGCCGCCACGCGTCGTCCAACTGATGCTGGACCATGCGGACCACGCCCGCCGCATCATCGATGGCACCGGCGATCGAGGAGGCCACGGCGGATACGGCAAGGAAGGCCTTGACCAGCCCGGTCTGGTGGGTCCGGTACGCCTGGGCCGAGTCCCCGGCCCAGCCGGTGAGCAGCACACTTGCCGACGTCCCGACGTCGGCACCCGCCACCTCGGCCCCGCGGGCCAGGTCGCGCCAGGTCGCCGCGGAGCCGAGCAGCGAGTCGGGCCGCGCGCCGAGCCGCCACAGCTGGTCCGCGGCGGTCGGACCTGGGCCGGGGTCGCCACCGTCGGGCCGGCCGACGCCCATCACCTGCCTCCGGCGGCGTGCAGCCGCGCGGCTGCGGCCTGGTCGGATTCGCGCACCGCGAATGCGACCCGGTAGAGCCGGTCGACGTCACCCGTCAACACCTGCCCGAGCCGCTCGAGCGTGGACTGCAGCTCGGCCAGGCTCTCCTGCTCTGCCCGCCACAGCTGCCCGGCACCGCGAAGCGATCCGTACGCGCCGGCGTCAGTGTCCAGACTGGACGTTGCTGGGCCGGTCACCTCCGTCAACGTGCGCCACACATCGAGCATCCGGCCGGCGGTGTGCGCCATGAGGTCCGCGTCGGCGCGAAAGTGCTCTGCCTGGAGATCCTCTGCCCGGACGTACTCTGATGCGGCGGTGGTGTCGTCCCTCACGCAGGGGAGGTTAACGGCGCGTGAGCCGACGAGGCAAAGGGCACATCTAAACCTGTGGATAACTATCGCATGCCTGTGGACGCAGACCCGCGCTGCGCCGCCGCCGCACCGGATGGTATGAACGGGCCGTGAGCGAAGCCAGCACGGCCGCCAGCACAGCCGAGGACGAGGTCGTCGCGATCTGCCGTGACCTGATCCGCATGGACACCACCAACACGGGTGACACAGCCACCTCCGCGGGGGAGCGGGTCGCCGCCGAGTACGTCGCGGAGAAGCTCGCCGAGGTGGGCCTGGAGCCGGTGATCCGGGAGAGCGCCAAGGGCCGTACGAGCGTGGTGGCGCGCTTCGCCGGAGGCGATCAACGCGGCAACAGTGCGGGCGTCGCTCCAGCGGCTGGACAGGAGGCGCGGGGCGCGCTGCTGGTGCACGGCCACCTCGATGTGGTGCCGGCCGATGCCGACGAATGGACGGTGCATCCGTTCTCGGGCGAGATCGCCGACGGGTACATCTGGGGGCGCGGCGCGGTCGACATGAAGGACTTCGACGCGATGATGCTCGCGGCGGTACGGCAGATGCGGCGCGAGGGCCGTACCCCACCCCGCGACCTCGTACTGGCGTTCCTCGCCGACGAGGAGGCCGGCGGCGAGTACGGCGGGCACTGGTTGGTCGACAATCACGCCGACCTGTTCGAGGGGTGCACCGAGGCGATCGGCGAGGTCGGCGGCTTCTCCTACACCGTCACCGACGACTTGCGGCTCTATTTGATCGAGACAGCGGAGAAGGGCATGACCTGGCTGCGCCTGCACGCCCGCGGCCGGCCGGGCCACGGCTCGATGATCCACGACGACAACGCCATCACCGCGCTGGCCGAGGCGGTCGCGCGCGTGGGCCGGCATCGGTTTCCCGTCGTGATGACCGACACGGTCCGGGCGTTTCTGGCCGAGATCTCGGACGCCCTCGGCATCGACCTGGATAACGACGCGCCGGAGGAGGCGATCGCGAAGCTCGGACTTATTGCCCCGATAATCGGCTCCACCATTCGCAACACCGCCAACCCGACCCGGTTGGCCGCGGGCTACAAGGAGAACGTCATCCCCAGCCGGGCCAGTGCGACCATCGACTGTCGCACGCTGCCAGGTCAACATGAGGCCTTCCTCGCCCAGTTCCGCGACGTGGTCGGCCCCGACCTCGCGGTCGAGATCATCCAACGCCAGCCGCCCCTGGAGACGTCGTTCGACGGCGACCTGGTCGCCGCCATGGGTGCGGCCCTGCGCGCGGAGGACCCTGCGGCGCGGGCCGTGCCGTACATGCTCTCCGGTGGCACCGATGCCAAGGCGTTCGCCCGGCTCGGCGTGCGATGTTTCGGCTTCGCGCCCCTGCGCCTGCCGCCGGAGCTGAACTTCGCGGCCCTCTTCCACGGCATCGACGAGCGGGTTCCGGTGGAGGGACTACAGTTCGGCGTGCGCGTGCTCAACCGGTTGCTCTCCACCTGCTGACCTTCGCGAGGGGCTCCACATGACCGAAAGATTCGCGGAACTGGACGCCGCGCT
Source organism: Micromonosporaceae bacterium (assembly GCA_020027875.1). GTDB lineage: Bacteria > Actinomycetota > Actinomycetes > Mycobacteriales > Micromonosporaceae > JAXIPB01. Next base: position 8,758 of record JAHRHA010000034.1, read on the forward strand.
AGACCGCGTGTGCGCGGCGGCCCGTGCGCACCTGGAGGCGGTGAAGGCGGCCGACGGCGAGCCCGACGACGACGCGGTGTGGCAGGCGTATGTGGCGCTCAACAACGCCTCGCACGAGTACGACGAGCTCCTCAACGACGTCTTCGGCGAGGTGACCCCGTGGGATCTCGAGGCGATCTCGGGGGAGGAGGCCGAGGGCCGCATCTCGACCGTCACGTCGGAGGACACCGATGATGGCGCCGACCGGGGCGATGATCCGTACCCGCATGTGGTCTCGGTCCGCCAGCGGCGCGACTACCGCGTACCGAGCGTGACGGCGCTGTTGCGCGCCGCCGAGGCGGCGCGGCCGCCGATCGTGGAGGGTGAGATCACCGAGCCCGTCGCGTCGGTTGGCGAGGCGCTGCTGGAGCTGCTGCAGTCCGGCGACGGCTCGCTCGGGATGCTCGACGTGCCGGAGCTTGATCCGCTCGACGGCGTGGTGATCGTGGCGGAGGTGCAGGAGGCGCTGAGCCCCGAGGCACACGACGAGTCCGACGGGGAGGCCCCGTTCCGCCTGGTCGGCGCGGACCGCACCGTGGGCCGCCTGGACGAGCGGGCGGTGCTCGACTAAACGACGACCAACGGGTGACGACGACGAGCGAGACTTAGTACGAGAGAGCGGGGAGCCCGGGCACGCTCCGGCTGCGCCGCAGCAGCACCTGACGGGTGCCATCGCGGAAGAGTCTCACTCGGGCGAGCTCCCAGCCGGCGTACTCGGCCGCGATCGCGAGCTGCACCGCCGCGGTCATCCGGTCGACATTTGGTGGTAACCGCAACGGTGCGTATTCATAGTCCATCTGTGCATCGTGCCGCAACGAAACGGTGCGGGCCAGAGTGTCGAACCGAATAACCGCAGATCAGAGCTATCGCCTCCGGCGGCCGCTGCGTCCGGTGGAGCGAGTGCCCGTACGCTGGGGCGACCCCCCGACCCCCGACCTCCCGACCCCCCAGAGCGCACACCGTATGGCGCATGAACGTGGAGACTGCGATGCGACTTGGACTCAGCCTCGGCTATCAGACGGCGTGGACCACGCCCGCGGATCATCTGGCGATGGCGCGGGAGGCGGACCGCCTCGGCTTCTCGGTGGTGTGGGTCGCGGAGGCGTATGGGTCCGACGCGCCGACCATGCTCGCCTGGATAGCCGGCCAGACCTCCCGTATCGACGTGGGCAGCGGCATCATGCAGATCCCGGCCCGGACGCCGGCGATGACCGCGATGACCGCCGCGACGCTCGACGCGCTCTCAGGCGGCCGGTTCCGGCTCGGCCTGGGGGTGTCGGGCCCACAGGTCTCGGAGGGCTGGCACGGGGTGCGCTTCGGTAAGCCGCTCACGCGTACGAGGGAGTACGTCGAGATCGTGCGCGCGGCGCTGGCGCGCCAGACCGTCTCCTACGACGGCGAGTACTACACGCTGCCGTTGCCCGACGGCCCGGGGAAGGCTCTTAAGCTGGGCTTCCACCCGGTCCGAGACGACGTGCCGATCTATCTCGCGGCGGTCGGGCCGCGCAACCTCGAGCTCGCCGGGGAGATCGCGGACGGCTGGCTCGCGGTCTTCTACTCACCCGAGCACGCCGGCGAATTGCTGGCGTCGATCGGTGCTGGCCGGGCCAAGGCGGGCAAGGACATGACCGCCTTCGATGTCGTGCCGACGGTACCGGTGGTGGTGGGAGACGACGTGGCGATGTGCGCCGAACCGGTGCGCTCGTACGCGGCCCTCTACATCGGCGGGATGGGCAGCCGGGAGAAGAACTTCTACAACCAGCTAGCCACCCGCATGGGTTTCGGCGACGCCGCTCGCGAGGTGCAGGACCTCTACCTGGATAAGCGCCAGCGCGACGCGGCCGCCGCCGTGCCGCTCGAGTTCATCGACCGGACGGCGCTGCTGGGCCCGGTCGACCGCATCGCCGAAGGGTTGCGCACCTATGCCGCGGCCGGGGTCACCACGCTGTCGGTGAGTTGCTTCGCCGGGGATGCCGACTCGGCCATCGCGACGATGCGCCAGGTCGCCGATGCCCTCGACCGTTCCGGCGTCGGTGAGTGAGCAGTGGAGCTATGGCAGGCGATCATCCTGGGCATTGTCGAGGGCATCACGGAGTTCCTTCCGGTCTCCTCGACCGGGCACCTCACCATCGCCGAAGAGCTGTTGGGCCTGCAGGTCGACGACGCGGCCGTGACGGCGTATACGGCAATCATCCAGGTCGGCGCGATCGCGGCTGCCATCATCTACTTCTGGCGTGACATCGTGCGCATGGTCGGCGCCTTCGTCCGGGGCGTGTTCAGCGCCCAGGCCCGCCAGACGGCGGACTGGCGCCTGTCCACCGCGGTCGCGGTCGGCAGCCTGCCGATCGCGGTGGTCGGTCTAGCCGGCCAGGATGTCATCGAGGGGCCGCTGCGCAGCCTCTGGGTGGTGGCCGGCGGCCTGATCCTGTGGTCGGTAGTGATGATCTTCGCCGAGCGGGTGGCGACCCAACAGCGGTCCGAATCCGACGTGCGGCTGATGGACGGTGTCGTCATCGGATTCGCCCAGTGTTTCGCCCTCGTGCCCGGTGTGTCACGATCCGGCGCGACGATCTCGGCCGGACTCCTGCGCAACATCGACCGGGTCACGGCGACCCGCCTGTCGTTCTTCCTCGGGATCCCGGCGCTCACCGCTGCCGGCATCTTGGAGGCGCTCAGCTACCGCGACGAGATCACCGCGCGGGTGGGGTGGCTGGCGACGGCCGTGGGAACCGCGGTGAGCTTCGTCGTGGCGTACGCCGCGATCGCCTGGCTGCTGCGTTTCGTCTCCCGTCACTCGATCGTCACCTTTGTCTGGTACCGCGTCGGAGTCGGTGTGCTGCTGGTCGTGGGGCTGGCCATGGGCTGGCTATCGGCTACCTGACGAAGACACGAGCGCCACCCTGTGTGTTCGTGGTGGCCCCATCCAGCACAATCTCTTCGTGGACAACGCCGCGTTGATCGCCTGCGGCAAAGGGGGCGCTTTGATTGCCTCCGGCAAAGCTGGCAGCTTAGCGCGTTGATCAAGGACTTAGTCGCGTGAGTTGATCTCTAGTCACGCGACTAAGCCCTTGATCAACGCGATCATGGAGCTACGATCACCGGCGTGGCGACCGTCCTGCTCCTGCGACACGGCCGGACAACGTCGAACGCGGACGGCTCTCTCGCGGGTCGCTCGGCCGTGGCGCTGGACGAGGCCGGGGTGACCCAGGCCCTCGCCGTCGGCGAACGGCTCGCCGGCCTACCGCTGCGCGCGGTGGTCTCCAGCCCTTTGCGCCGCTGTCTGCAAACGGTCGAGCTGGCGCTGCCGGCGCATCCGCTGGTGGCCGAGGCCGGGTTGGTCGAGTGCGGCTACGGCGACTGGGAGGGGCAGCCACTCAAGCGGCTGGCAAAGGAGCAGCTGTGGCGGATCGTGCAGATGCACCCGTCGGCGGTCACCTTCCCCGGCGCGGACGGCGAGTCGATGGCGGCGATGTCGGCCCGCGCCGTGAGTGCGGTGCGGACCTGGGATGAACGCGTCACCACGGCGCACGGGCCGGACGCGCTCTGGCTCGCCTGCAGCCACGGAGACGTCATCAAGGCGATCATCGCGGACGCCCTCGGCCTGCACCTGGACCTCTTCCAGCGAATCGCGGTCGACCCGGGGTCCGTGACGGTGGTCCGTTACACCCCTGGCCGGCCGTTTCTGCTGCGGTGCAACGACACCGCGGCCCCGCTCGCCTCGCTCGTCCCAACCAAGCGTTCCCGGCGCCGCCGGGTCGGCCCGACCGACTCCGACGCGCCCGTCGGCGGCGGCCTGGGCGGCGGGGTGGGCGACGGCTCCGGTTCGGCGGGTCCGCTGCCGGCCGGATAGGGTTTTTGCCATGACCCAGGTGTACGCATTCGAGCCGCCCGAGCGGTTCGTGGCCGGAACCGTGGGCGTGCCGGGGGAGCGGACCTTCTTCCTGCAGGCGCGCGGCGGCGGTCAGCTGGTCAGCGTCGTCCTGGAGAAGGTGCAGGTCTCGCTCCTCGCGGAGAAGCTTGAGGAGCTGCTCGAGGAGGCGCACCGTCGATTCGGGGTGGAGGTGCCCGAGGAGGCGAGCGGACCCGACGACAACGAGCCGCTCGACCTTCCGCTGGACGAGGAGTTCCGGGTGGGCACTCTCGGCCTCGCTTGGGACGGCGAGAACGATACCGTGGTGATTGAGGCCATCGCGGTCGGGGAGTACGAGGCCGATGAGCCGACCGAGGCCGAACTCGCCGAACTCGATCGACTGCGGGTGCGTCTGACGCCCACGGCGACGCGATCCTTCATCGCTCGGGCCAAGCGACTCGTCTCCGCCGGCCGCCCGCCGTGCCCACTGTGTGGGCAGCCGTTGGATCCCGGGGGGCACCTGTGTCCGCGCCACAACGGCTACCGCCGGTAGTGACCGACGGGACCGGGCTGCCGCACCCGCAGGCCCTGCGCCTGCTCACCGACGGGGCGATCGAATTGGAGGGCCGCCTCGTCGACGCGTCGAACACGACGCTTCGCGCTTTCGTCACCCTGGACGGCGTGACGGCACGCTGCGTTTACAAGCCGGTACGCGGCGAGCGGCCACTCTGGGACTTTCCCGATGGCACCCTCGCGGGCCGAGAGGTCGCCGCCTACCTCGTCTCGGAGGCGACCGGCTGGCGGGTCGTGCCGCCGACCATCATGCGTAACGGTCCGTTGGGGGAGGGCGCCTGCCAACTCTGGGTTGATGAGCCCGAGGACGCGCCGCCGCTTGTCGGGTTCGTCCCTGCGAATGAACTGCCGGATGGCTGGCTTCGGGTGGCCGCCGCCCGCGACGACGCCGGGCGTCCGTTCCTGCTCGCTCACGCCGATGACGCTGTCCTGGCCCGGATGGCTCTGTTCGATGTGGTCGTGAACAACGCCGACCGTAAGGGCGGACACGTCCTGAATACCGCCGACGGGCACCTGTACGGGGTGGATCACGGGGTGTGTTTCCACGTCGATGACAAGCTGCGCACTGTGCTGTGGGGGTGGGTTGGGCGTCCGCTACCGGAGCCGGAGCGAGAGGCGTTGGTCGGGCTGGGCCGGGAACTCGCCGGCGGGCTCGGCGAGCAACTGCGGCGACTGGTCTCGGCGGAAGAGGTCGGGGCGACCGGGGAGCGGCTCAGCCGCCTGCTCGCCGACGGCGTGTTCCCGGAGCCGGTACCCGGCTGGCCCGCCGTCCCCTGGCCCCCCATGTAGTTAGGGTGGCGGGCATGGACTCCTGGATCCCGCCCGAGCTGCCCGACCTCAGTGCCGTGCCGTCCGGTTCCGGCGTCGCACGGCCGACGCTGGAGCTGTACGACACCGCCCGGCAGGCCGTGCATCCGACCGGCGCCGATCACATTGGGGCCGAGGCGGCGCCGCGCACCATGTACGTCTGCGGGATCACGCCGTACGACGCGACGCACCTCGGGCATGCCGCCACGATGATCACCTTCGACCTGGTCAACCGGGTGTGGCGGGACGCCGGGCACGAGGTCCGGTACGTGCAGAACGTCACCGACATCGACGACCCGCTGCTCGAGCGGGCCAACCGGGATGGCGACGACTGGATCGTGCTCGCGATGCGGGAGACCGCGCTGTTCCGGGAGGACATGGAGTCCTTGCGGATCGTGCCGCCGTCGCATTACATCGGTGCGGTGGAGTCGATCCCGGCGATCGTGACCCGGTTGGCCCGGCTGCTCGACACCGCGGTGGCCTACCGGCTCGAGGATGGCACCGGCGATGTCTACTTCGACCTGACCTCGGCGCCGCGGTTTGGGTACGAGTCGCACCTGGACCGCGAGACGATGCTCGCGCTCTCGGCCGAACGCGGTGGCGACCCGGGCCGCGAGGGCAAGCGCGACCCGCTGGATCCGTTGCTGTGGCGCGGCGCCCGCGATGGCGAGCCGGCCTGGGACGGCGGGGCGCTCGGGCCGGGCCGGCCGGGCTGGCACATCGAGTGCGCGGTCATCGCGCTGGATCGACTCGGCGCGGTCGTCGACGTGCAGGGTGGCGGCAATGACCTGATCTATCCGCATCATGAGTGCTCGGCCGCGCATGCCGAGGTGCTGACCGGCGTCGAGCCCTTCGCCCGGCACTACGTCCACGCCGGAATGATCGGGCTGGGCGGTGAGAAGATGTCCAAGTCCAAGGGGAACCTTGTCTTCGTCTCCCGCCTACGCGCCGACGGGGTCGACCCGATGGCGATGCGTGTTGCGCTGATGGCCACGCACTACCGGGCCGACCGCCAATGGACCGACGACACGCTCAAGGCGGGGCAGGAGCGCCTCGCGATCTGGCGGGAGGCCGCCACCGTACCGGCCGGGCCTTCCGGGGCAGACCTGCTGGACGGCGTTCGGGTGGCGTTGGCGCACGACCTCGACACACCGCTGGCGCTGTCGCTTGTGGACTCGTGGTGCGACGCGGCACTCGCCGGTACCGGTGCGGACATCGAGGCGCCGGCCGTCATGGCGGCGACGGTCGACGCGCTGCTAGGCGTGCGCCTGTGAGGCCTCGCGGGTGTTGGAGCTGGTCGTGGCGGGCCCGGTTAGTGGCACCCCTTCCAGCGGTTCGTGAACGTGGTGGCCGAGCTCATCGGGTCCGGATCGGCGAGCGTGCGTACGCCCGAGGACATGCGGATCTCGGTCAGGCCGGCCTCGGTCCCGAGGGCGTGCCAGCCGCCGTCGGCCCGCTGGACCCACGTGTCCGACCAGGCTGTGACGCCGAAGCGGGCGAGCCGTATGTAACCGGTTCGCTCGGACACGAACTCGGCCGAACTGCCATCGTGGAACTCCGCCGGCACGGCTCGGACCGTCGATGCCCGTTGTCCGGTGGTGCTGTTGCGCACCTCGAACACAGCGGTTCCGGCGTCGGGCTGGACTGAGGTGGCCACCGCGATGGCGTCACCGGGGCGGATCCTGATCGGGAGTTGTATCTTCTCGCTGCCGCCGAGCTGGATTCCCCGCAGGTCGGTGCGCAGGAACTGGTACCAGGCCCAGTAGCTGGTGCCGCTCATGATGTCGTAGTCGGCGTCGGTCCCGACCTGGATGAGGGTCCGGTTCTTGGCCCGTTGGTTGAAGCCGCCGATACCGACCCAGGTGAGCAGGTCCGATTCGGGTTGGCATCCTCGGCTCACGGCCGGCTGGACGAATGCTCCCCTGATGGCGCGGTAGGTGCTCGAGCGTGCCCCGGAATCGACCATGAATCCGGACCAGTTGGCACTCATCACCGTCGCGATGGCCGGTGCGATGGCCGGCGCGGGGGCCGCCGCGGCGCTGGCTGCGGCCGGATGTGCCGCGAGAGTGACACCGACGACCAGCACCAACGCCCCCCGCCGCACTCCCATTCTCGTGACGGTATGCGCCGATACCCGTGGGTGTAGCCGTTATGCCGCAACCTCACGCCAGCAGGAGGCCGGGGCCGTCCTCGGGGAGGTCGGCTGATGGCCCGGGGACCGGGTAGGACTCCGTCAACGTGGTCATCGGGCCGGGCCACGTCGCCTGCGCCACCTCGATCGGGCGGTGCTGCGCGTCGTACGCGATGTGCAGCAGGTGCAGGACGGGCGTGTCGGGTCTGATGTGGAGCAACTCGGCCTCCTCCCGGGTGGGCAGGCGCGCCGACAGGTGGTCGGCCGCAGTCGCGTACCGGCGCCCGGTCTCCTCCTCGACCTCCTGGTAGAGCGGGCGCCCGTACGCCTCGACCCGCGCCAGCGACGTCCCGGCCGCGTCCGACGGTTGGAACCACGACGCCCCCACCTCCGCCGGCTGCTGCTCGTCGGTGCGGACGAGGTGGCGGCGGACCACCAGCGGCGTGCCGTCGACGACCCCGAAGGCGTCGGCCACCTCGGGCGGGGCGGGCGAGGGGCCCACCTCGATCAGCTGCTGCCGGTAGCGGGCGGCGAGGTCGGCGTGGTAGCCGCGACGCGCACCGTAGCGCCCACGCGAGAGTCGGTTCAGCCGGCGCCGGGTGCCGCGCACGAAGGTGCCGGAGCCGGGACGCGTGATGAGCAGGCCCTCAACCCGCAGCTGGTCGATCGTCCGCTGCACCGTCTGCTTTGCGACGCCATAGGAAGCCGCCAACGCCAGAATCGATGGCAGGCGCTCCCCGGCGGCCCACTCGCCCGCGCCGATCCGCTGGCGCAGGGAGGCGGCAATCTGGCGGTGCGGATGCTCCGCGGCGCCCGGGTTGATCGTCACCCATCAAGCCTAGCTTCCTAGGACGCGCTGCAGAGTGTGACACGACACACATTCCCAACAGGCGGGCTACCGAACCAACACCCGGACGCCGGCAACCCAGCGCACCTTTAAGGTTCTCCGCATGGAGGTCACCCAGTCGGCGAAGCTGGCCAATGTCTGCTACGACATCCGCGGCCCGGTGATGCAGGAAGCCAAGCTGATGGAGGCCGAGGGCCACCACGTACTCAAGCTCAACATTGGCAACCCGGCCCCGTTCGGCTTCGAGGCGCCGGAGGAGATGCTCCAGGACGTCATCCTCAACCTGCCCGTGGCCCACGGGTACGGCGACTCGAAGGGCCTGCTCTCGGCCCGGCGTGCGGTCACTCAGTACTACCAAGCCAAGCTCGTCACCGGGATCGACATCGACGATGTCTGGCTCGGCAACGGTGCCTCCGAGCTGATCGTCATGTCGCTGCAAGCGTTGCTGAACAACGGCGACGAGGTCCTGGTGCCGATGCCGGACTACCCGCTGTGGACGGCCGCGGTGAGCCTATGCGGCGGCCGGGCTGTGCACTATCTGTGCGACGAGAGCGCCGACTGGCAGCCAGACCTCGACCACATCGCCGCGCGGATCACGTCGCGGACCAAGGCGATCGTCGTCATCAACCCCAACAACCCCACCGGTGCCGTCTATCCACGCGAAACGCTCGAGCAGATCGTCGAACTGGCTCGGCGGCACAATCTGGTCGTGTTCTCCGACGAGATCTACGACAAGATCCTGTACGACGATGCGGAGCACATCTGCACGGCAGCGCTGGCGCCGGACCTGCTCTGCCTGACCTTCAACGGCCTGTCCAAGGCCTACCGGGTGGCCGGGTTCCGGACCGGTTGGATGGCCATCTCCGGGCCGAAACAGCACGCCGTCAGCTACATCGAGGGTCTGGACATCCTGGCCAACATGAGGCTCTGCCCCAACGTGCCGACGCAGTACGCGGTGCAGACCGCGCTCGGCGGCTACCAGAGCATCAACGACCTCGTCCTGCCCGGGGGGCGCCTGCACGACCAGCGCGACACCGCGTGGCGGCTGCTCAACGAGATCCCCGGCGTCTCCTGTGTCAAGCCCAAGGGCGCCCTGTACGCCTTTCCCCGGCTCGACCCCGACGTGTACCCGATCGCTGACGACGAGCGGTTCGTGCTCGACCTGCTCCGCGCGGAGCGGCTGCTCGTGGTCCAGGGCACCGGCTTCAACTGGCCGCGCCCGGACCACTTCCGCGTGGTGACCCTGCCCCACGTCGACGACCTCGCGGAGGCTATCGGCCGCATCGGCCGCTTCCTGGCCACGTACCAGCAGTAGCCACCTCGTACCGGCAGTGGCCGCCAGCTCAGATGCCCGCGGTCGGGCCTGGGTGGCCACCCCGGCGCCGAAGGTAGCGCTCGAAGTGCTCGGCGATCTCGTCGCCGGACAATGGGGCGAGGTCATCGCCGGCCCGCTCCTCCAGCTCCCGCACGTACTCGGCCAGCTCAGCGTCCTGCCCCGCCGCGGTGCGAAGGCGCTCCTCCCACTGGGCCGACTCCTCGGCGAGATCCGTCATCGGAACAGGGAGGTCCAGCACCTCCTCGACCCGGTGCAGCAGGGCAAGGGTGGCCTTGGGACACGGCGGGTTGTTGGCGTAATGCGGCACGTGCACCCAGAACGACACGGCGTCCAGCTCCGCCTTGCGGCAGGCATCGTGCAGCACGCCGACGATGCCCGTTGGCCCCTCGTAGCGGGTCGCGGTCAGGCCGAACCGTTCGATGTCGGCCTGGTCGGAGGCGCTGCCGCTGATCGGGAGCGAGCGGGTGTACGGCACATCGGCGAGCAGCGCCCCGAGCAGCACCACCCGGGTCACCTCGAGGCTGTGGCACACCTCGAGCACATCCTGGCAGAAGGTACGCCAGCGGGTGCTCGGCTCGATGCCGCGGATAAGCACCACGTCGGACTCGGCCTCCGCTGGGCTCGCCACCGCGAACCGGGTGGTCGGCCACTCGATACGCCGGTCCTCGCCCTCGGGCTGGGAGACGGTCGGCCGGTTGACCTGAAAGTCGTAGAACTCCTCGGGGTCGACCTCGCTGACGGTCTTGGCCGACCAGACCTGCTCGAGATGCTCGACGGCGGCGGTCGAGGCGTCGGCGGCGTCGTTCCACCCCTCGAAGGCCGCGATGGCCACGGGGGAGCGCAGAACCGGCAGCCCATCGAACTCGCTCACGTACCCCAGCGTAATGGTCTCCGCGGTCACGCGCCCGTGACCGGCTGCTGACACGGCCGCTGGCACGGCCGCAAACACGGCCGCCGACACGCGGGCCAGATCGGCGGCTAGCCTGTACCCCATGCCAGCTGGATTCTTGGACAGCCTTGCTCAGCGCGTGCTCGTCGCCGATGGGGCGATGGGCACGATGCTGCACGCGGCCGACCCCAGCCTGGACGACTACCAGGGCCACGAGGGCTGCAGCGAGATCCTGAATGTGACGCTGCCCGACGTCGTACGAGGCATTCACGACGCCTACCTGGCCGCCGGGGCCGATTGTGTCGAGACGAACACGTTCGGCGCCAACCTCGCCGCCCTCGGCGAGTACGGCATCGCCGACCGGATCTTCGAACTGTCGCACTCCGGGGCGCGACTGGCCCGCGAGGTCGCCGATGGCTGGTCCAGCCCGGACCGGCCGCGTTTCGTACTCGGCTCGATCGGCCCGGGCACCAAACTCCCGACGCTGGGGCACACGAGGTACGACACCCTGCGCGAGGCCTACCAGCTCAACGCGGCTGGCCTGCTCGCTGGCGGGGCCGATGCTCTCATCGTCGAGACGTGCCAAGATCTGCTGCAGACCAAGGCCGCCGTCATCGGTTCCCGCCGCGCCATCGCCGCGACCGGGCGCGCGGTGCCGCTCATCTGCCACGTGACCGTCGAGACCACCGGCACCATGCTGCTGGGGTCGGAGATCGGTGCCGCGCTCACCGCGCTGCAACCCCTCGGGATCGACCTCATCGGCCTCAACTGCGCCACCGGCCCGACCGAGATGTCCGAGCACCTGCGCTACCTGTCGCAGAACGCCCGCGTGCCGCTGTCCGTGATGCCCAACGCCGGCTTGCCCGAACTCACCGCGACGGGCGCCAGGTATCCGCTGCGCCCGGACGAGCTCGGCGAGGCGATGCGGTGGTTCGTCACCGAGTACGGGGCCCGACTCGTCGGCGGGTGCTGCGGCACTACCCCTGAGCACATCGCCAAGGTCGTCGAGGCGGTCGCGACGGCCGAGCCCGCCGCGCGCACGCCGCGCCATGATGCGGGCGTCGCATCGATCTACCACCATGTTCCGTTCGCGCAGGATGCGAGCGTGCTCATGGTGGGGGAGCGGACCAACGCCAACGGCTCGAAGGCGTTCCGCGACGCCATGCTCGCCAGCGACTACCACGCGTGTGTGGAGATCGCCCGCGACCAGGCCCGGGACGGGTCGCACCTGCTCGACCTCTGCATCGACTACGTGGGTCGGGACGGCGCCGCGGACATGCGCGAGATAGCCGGCCGCTTCGCCACCGCGTCGACGTTGCCGATCATGCTGGACTCCACCGAGCCGAACGTCATCGAGGCCGGGCTGGAGATGCTCGGCGGACGGTGCGTGGTCAACTCGGTGAACTTCGAGGACGGCGACGGCCCCACGTCCCGGTACGCGCGCGTCATGCCGATCGTGGCCGAGCATGGCGCCGCCGTCGTCGCGTTGACCATCGACGAACAGGGCCAGGCTCGCACGGCCGAGTGGAAGGTACGGGTCGCGGCCCGCCTGATTGAGGACCTCACCGGACGCTGGGGTATGGACATCTCCGACATTCTTGTCGACTGCCTTACCTTCCCGATCTCCACGGGGCAGGAGGAGGTCCGCCGGGACGGTCTCGAGACGATCGAGGCGATCCGGCAGATCTCCCAGCGCTTCCCGGGCGTCAATTTCACGCTCGGCATCTCCAACATCTCTTTCGGCCTGAACCCGGCCGCCCGTCAGGTGCTCAACTCGGTGTTCCTGCACGAGTGTGTCCAGGCCGGGCTAACCTCGGCCATCGTGCACGCGAGCAAGATCCTGCCGACGTCGAAGATCCCGGATGAGCAGCGTGAGGTGGCGCTGGACCTCGTCTACGACCGCCGCGGGGAGGGCTACGACCCGCTGTCGCGCTTCATCGAGCTGTTCGAGGGTGTCGACGCGGCATCGGTCCGGGCGTCGCGCGCCGAGGAGCTGTTGGCGCTGCCGCTGGACGAACGGCTGCAGCGGCGCATCGTCGACGGCGAGCGCAACGGGCTGGAGTCCGATCTGGATTCCGCGCTGGCCTCCCGGTCGGCACTGGCGATCATCAACGACACGCTGCTCGCGGGTATGAAGACGGTCGGTGAGCTGTTCGGCTCCGGGCAGATGCAGCTGCCGTTCGTACTCCAGTCCGCCGAGGTCATGAAGACCGCGGTGGCCTACCTCGAGCCGCACATGGAGAAGGCCGACGACGCGGGCAAGGGCAGAATTGTTCTGGCCACCGTCAAGGGCGACGTGCATGACATCGGCAAGAACCTCGTGGACATCATCTTGTCCAACAATGGCTACGAGGTTGTGAACATCGGCATCAAGCAGCCGATCTCGGCGATCCTCGACGCGGCCGAGGAGGCGAAGGCCGACGCGATCGGCATGTCAGGCCTGCTGGTCAAGTCCACGGTCATCATGAAGGAGAACCTGCAGGAGATGGACTCCCGCGGCGTGGCTGCGCGGTGGCCGGTCCTGCTCGGCGGGGCGGCGCTCACGCGCTCCTATGTGGAGGATGACCTGCGCGATCTCTTCTCGGGCGAGGTGCACTACGCTCGGGACGCGTTCGAGGGACTCTCCCTTATGGACAAGGTCATGGCGGCCAAGCGCGGCGAGTCCCCGGTCGTGGACGCCGAGCGTGAGCGCAAGCTGGCCGAGCGCCGCGAGCGGCGTGAGCGGCATCGGGCGATGGTCGGCGGGGAGCTGCCGGAGCTGGACGACGCGTCGGTGCGCTCCGACGTCGCTGTTGATGTACCGGTTCCTGCGGCACCCTTCTTCGGTACCCGAGTCGTGAAGGGCTTACCGCTGGCGGATTATGTGGCTCTCCTCGACGAGCGGGCGACGTTCCTGGGCCAGTGGGGGTTGCGGGGCTCGCGCGACGGCGCCGGACCGTCCTATGAGGAGCTCGTCGAGACCGAAGGCCGTCCGAGGATGCGGTACTGGCTGGACCGGCTCGTCGCCGACCAGGTACTCGAGGCGGCGGTGGTCTATGGCTACTTCCCGTGCTACTCCGAGGGCAACACGCTGGTCGTTCTCGACGAGAACGCGGCGACCGAACGGGCCCGCTTCACCTTCCCCCGTCAGCGGCGCGAGCGTCGGCTGTGCATCGCCGACTTCTTCCGGCCACGATCAGATGGTCTTGACGTCATCGGGATGCAGCTGGTGACCATGGGTGAGCCGGTGAGCGAGTACGCGGAGAAGCTGCGCGCCGCGCACGCCTATCGCGACTACTTCGAGGTGCACGGCCTGTCGGTACAGCTGACCGAGGCGCTCGCGGAGCACTGGCACCGCCGGGTTCGGTCCGAGCTGGTGCTTCCGTCGGGGGAGTCGCTCGCTTCATTCGACCCGCCGGACCTGGCCGGGCTCCTGGCCACGGATTACCGCGGCTGCCGCTACTCCTTCGGGTACCCAGCCTGCCCGGACCTCGAGGACCGCGCGAAGGTAGCGGCGCTGCTCGAACCGGAGCGGATCGGCGTCGTGCTGACGGAGGAGTTCCAGCTCGTACCCGAGCAGGCGACGGATGCCATCGTGGTCCATCACCCCGAGGCGTCGTACTTCAACGCCAAATAGGACGTGCTGGTGGGCGGCCGGTGCGCATAGACCCGGAGCGTGAACGGCACCCTGGAGCTTGTCCGACAAGATTGAACGCACCAATCCGCTGCCATGACGGAAGCTGCGGGTAGCTACCGCGCAACGACAAGGGCTAAGTCCGACTTCCTGAAGTCATCGCCAATGCAAAGCAAGGGTTCGCCGGCCACGTGGCTGATGGCGTAGGTGAGGCAATCGCCGAAGTTCAGCGCTGCGGGGTGTCGGCCCTTGCCGAAGCGCAGGTACGCATCGACAGCCACCGCCCAATGGTCTGCGGTGAATGCGACTTGCCGTATGTCGCTCTCCTGAATGAATCGGGCGAGCAGAGTCTTACCTGGTATGCCGAGGCGGGCCGCGAGGACGATGCCGGTTTCCACCAGCGTCGGCGCGCCTATGCCCGGCGGAGGATCGGCTGAGGTCAGGTGGTCGAGCAGCGGTTCCCAGCCAGGCTCGCGCAACAGGATGGCAACTACGGCCGAGCTGTCGACGATCACACGCCCTCCGGGCCGTAGCCGAGGATCTCTTCTCGCTCGCGCTTGCTCAGCGCCGTACCCAAGACCTCGGTGGGGACCTGCGGCCACGCCTCCTCAGCGAGAAACCGGCGTAGACGCTCACCCCTGGCCGCGGTTGCCCGCGTGGCGATAAGGCGAGTCCTCCGCTCCCGCAGAGCGATGTTGATCGCCCGTGTCTTGGTCTCCGCGGTGAGCGCGGCGACCTCAGCGGCGAGCCGCTCGGTGTCGGGATCCTTGATGTTCAGAGCCATGGTGTAAGAGTACCTCATACGGTAGATCTACACCATCGTTGATGCCTCGCGGCCATGCATCGCGGCGGATGACTGCAGGTCGGTGATTCCGCAACGCGGTACGCGGATCTGAACCGACCGCGATGCCGGGCTGTGGAAGCAGACTCCGCGGGGCACTGCCTGCGGGGCACTGCCTATCGATTGAGCAGGCCCTCGATTGAGCAGGGTTAGGCTGGCAGCGTGTATGAGATCGCGTTGACTGTGTCAGCGTGCCTGCGGGCGGGTACCCGCGTCGACGTCGCATGGGCGATAGACACGCAGGGATTCAGTTCCCGAGACAAGAACGAGGCGTTGGCGATCACGCCGGGCGGAGGCCGGATCGGGTCTGTCATGTCGGGCTCGCTCAATGACCAGCTGGTGGACCTGGCCGAACAGGGTGTCAGCGGGCGACTCGTCGAGCTACACGTCGGGGATTTGGAGGCCGAGCTGGCTGGCCTGTCGTGCGGCGGCCACGCGCGCTGCCTGCTGGTCCCCGCCGTTGACCTGCCGGCCGAGTTGTGGCAGCGGCTGCGCAACCGGGACCCGGTCTGCCTGCTGACCCGCGTCGACGGTGATCAGGTGATGGACGTCGCGATGTTTGATCAGGCGACCATTGCCGATGCGGGCGAGGAAGCGGCTCGGTTGTTCGGCCAGGGCAGCAGCGACACTCTCGTCGCGCCGGACGCTGTGATAACCGTGCTGTGGCCGGTCCCCAAGCTGGTGATCATTGGAGCCGGCGCGATCGCCGATGCTCTGAGTGCAGTGGCGGATCTGCTCGGCTGGCAGACCGAAGTAATCACGAATGTCCGTACCGCAACCGGGGTGATCGCAGGGCTCGCCGTTCTGGACAAGGTGGTCGTGACCAGCCACGATGACGACCTTGCCGGCCCGGCGCTGGCAGCTGCGCTGGCTGGCGAGGTGGGCTACATCGGGGCTCTCGGTTCCCGCCGGACGCAGCAGTCTCGGGCAGATTGGCTGGCCTACCGTGGAATCACCGACCTGGATCGCGTGCACGGCCCGGCCGGTCTGGACATTGGAGCCGGGACGCCGGCGGAGATCGCGGTCTCCATCGTCGCCGAGGCGCTGGCGGTACGGTCGATCAAACGCGCGGGCTCGTTACGCGAACGATCCGGATCGATCCACTAGTCGGCCCGGCGACCAAGCCGTCAGTGAGGGTAAGCGAAGACTTAATCTGCTGTCGCGTTAGCCGTGAGCGCGGCCTACCGTTGGTCTTGACCCCCATAGCGGCCGGAGAGGATGTTTGGCCATGACAAATGAGGCGACGCCCGCGGAGCCTGGCAGCGCAGCGCTGCAGCCCGATGAGGCGGTGGAGGTCCTGCGTGCGGTGTGGGCGGCGGATGGGCAGCGCGTGGAAGATCTGGACGACGCGTGTGGGCCGACAAAGAGCTGCCGGAACATGACGGACGTCAGCTTCGACGGGATGGCGGAACCAGGCAGCGACCTGCGCGAAGCCTGGAAGGAACGGTTGCGGCGCGAGGGCAAGCTCAGCACGACGAGCGGCAGCATCCGCGACCTCGTGCTCGGTCCTACCGACGTTCGCTGACCGATCGGCGCGCTGGATGGACCGCCCGGAGACCGTAGCTCAGCTGACCCAGGTGTTGCGTCACGGTGGCTACCTCGCCGACCGCGGACTGGCGACCGCACTCTTTGTCGCATTGTCGTTGGATCGTCCGATTCTGATCGAGGGAGAGGTCGGCGTTGGCAAGACCGAGGTCGCGAAGGTGCTCGCGGCGGTCTTTGGGCGTCGACTGATCCGACTTCAGTGCTACGAGGGCATCGACACCAACCAGGCGTTGTACGAGTGGGATTACGCCCGCCAGATGCTCCAGATCCGGGCGTTGTCTGACCGTCAACTGGGCGACGACGCCGCGGTCGACAAATTGTTCGGTCCGAAGTTCCTGCTCGAGCGGCCGTTGTTGGAAGCCGTCCGGGCCGGCGACCAGGCGGTCCTGCTCATCGATGAGGTTGACCGGGCCGACGACGAGTTCGAGGCGTTCCTGCTCGAGATCCTCTCCGACTTCCAGATCACGATTCCCGAGATTGGCACCATCAAGGCCCAATCGCCGCCTTTGGTGGTACTGACATCGAACCGCACCCGAGAACTGCACGACGCGCTGAAGCGGCGCTGCCTTTACCACTGGGTGGGTTATCCGAGCCCGGAACGAGAGGTGGAGATCGTTCTGGTGCGCGCTCCGGGAGTGTCCGAGGCGTTGACCCGCAAGGTGGTCGCCGCGGTCAACCGGCTGCGGGCCCTCGATCTCGTTAAACCGCCGGGTGTCGCCGAGACGATCGATTGGGTGCGCACGCTCGAGGTACTCGGGGAGACCGATCTCGATGCCCGGGCGGTCCAGGACACGATCGGCGCGGTGGTGAAGGAACGCGACGACCTCGAGCTGGTGCGCGGCAACCTGGACGGGATCGCGACGGGTGCCTGAGGAGGCGCCGTTCGTCAGCGTACTGGTCGCGTTCGCCGATCAGCTGCGCGGCGAGGGGTTGGCCGTCGGCTCCGGGGATGTGCTTTCGTACTGCGCGGCCATGGCCCCGCTCGATCCGACCGATCTGCTGGATCTGTACTGGGCGGGGCGCACCACAATGGTCACCCGCCGGGACCAGGTCCCGATCTATGACCGCGTGTTCCGAAGGTTCTTTCTCGACGAGGGGGACGCGCTTCCCGAGCCATTGAAGCTCACCATCCGAGCCAGGGCGGAGACGCAGTCGGTGCTACAGGTGCCCGCCACCGAGCCCGGCGCCGACGGGCGTGACGAGCAGGAGGCGCGGCTGGGCCTGGTCGCCTCGGATGCGGAGGTGCTCAGGAACAAGTCCTTCGCGGCCTGTACTGAGGAGGAGCTAGCCACGCTTCGGCGGGTCATGGCGCGCATGCGTCTGGCCCCACCGCGCCGGCGCACCCGACGGATGTCCCCGGCGCGGTTTGGTCGTACGCCGGATCCACGCCGCACCGTCCGGGAGATGATGCGGTTGCATGGCGAACCGTCGAAGTTGTTCTGGCGCCGGCGACGGCTGCGGCAACGGCCGCTGATCCTGATTCTCGACGTATCCGGTTCCATGGCCGACTACTCCCGCCACCTGCTGCAGTTTGCCTACTCGGCCAGGCGGGCTGCCGCACGGGTGGAGGTGTTCTGCTTCGGTACCCGACTCACGCGCATCACCAAGGCGCTGGAGCGGCGCCGGGTCGACGACGCGATGGAGCAGGCCGCCAAGGCAGTATTCGACTGGGACGGTGGGACCCGGATTGGTCACTCGCTCGATACGTTTGTGCGTGACTGGGGTCGGCGAAGCGTGTGCCGTGGTGGGATCGTCGTGGTGTGTTCCGACGGACTGGACCGGGGCGACCCGCAGGTGCTGGCGTCCGCGATGGAGCGGCTGTCCCGGCTGAGCCACCGGGTGGTGTGGATGAATCCCCACAAGGGCAACCAGCTGGACTTCCAGCCGAGCACTCTGGGGATGATGGTCGCCGCACCGTACATCGATCTGCTGCTATCCGGGCACAGCCTGCACAGCCTGGAAGAGCTGGCCGCGGTCCTGCCGGAACTGAGCTAGGGGAACGCCGATGAGATGGAGTGTTAACCTCGTGGCCGAGGGTGACCGCGTGATGAGCCGCGAAGAGGTTGTGGAGCTCGCGGACGCAGTGGCCGCCTGGGGCGGGATCGCGGCCGGTATCGGCACCACCCGCTACGGCGCGCAGCTGATCGTCGACGCCGAAGACCGCGACACCGCGGTACGGCTGGCCAGCGCCGAGTTCGTCCGAGCCGCGGCTCAGGCAGGGCTGCCACCATGGCCGATCGCGGATGTCGGCGCCATTAGCGAAGCCGATGACGCCCTGCCGCCTGAAGCCGGCCACCTCGAATGATCAGGCTCGGTTCGCTCGCCGGGTACCCATTTGACGGGCCTCGCCTGCTCGGTGGGTGGACACCTCCGGCGAGCCCTGCGGTCTTCGCGATCATGTACAAGCCCGACCCCGAGACCAAATCCGAGACGTACGCCGTGATGTACGTCGGCCACGCCGACGACCTGTCCGCCGAGCGGCTTCCGTTCAACCACCCTCGGGCACAATGTTGGATCCGGCGGGCCGGCAACCAGTGGCGGGTATACATCTGTACCTACGTAGTACCCGGCGGACTTCGCTCGCACCGCGAACAGATCGCGCAGGAGCTTGCCGCGATCTATCGCCCGAGCTGCAACGAGGAGCAGTACGAACGGTCGTGGAAGGATCAATGGATCGGCGAGTACCAAGCGCCGACCGCCGGACCGCTCACTACTGGGCGAAACCCCGACGATCCGAACGGGCGATAACGCGTACCGCCGTAGGGAATTCCCACCTGGGGCGGATCTAGAATGGGCCGCGTTCAGGTGATCATTTGCAGCAGCCGTACGAAGGGAAGCGTGTGACGCCGACGCAGTTGCGCGCCTTCGCCGCCGTGGTGCGGCTGGGTTCGGTCAAGCGGGCGGCAGCGGAGTTGGAGGTATCCGAGGCCGCCGTCTCCCTGCACGTCGGGCGATTGCGTAGGGAACTCGGCGACAAGCTGTTCGTCCGCACGTCCTCGGGGCTGGCGTTCACGCCCGGCGGACTGCGTCTCGCCAGCAGGGCGGCCGAGATGTTGAGTCTGCAGGATCGCACCATCCTTGAGGTGCGCCAGGCCGGCGGCGGCCGGCGGCTGTTACGTGTGGCAACCTCAGCCCTCTTCGCCGAGCACGCCGCACCTGGACTGATCGACCTCTTCGCCGACCGGGCGAACGATCTGGACGTTGAACTCAGCACCCACAGTCCGCGCCGGTTCGAGTCTTTGTTGCTCACCCGCACGGTTGACGTGGCGATTGGGCCCGATCCGACCAATCTTGACGCGTCGATTGTGAGTACTCATTTCCTCAACTACCAAGTGGTGGCCGTGGCCGCGCCGGACCATCCGATAACCAAGTTCCAGCCGGGCGTCAGCACGCTTCGCGAACAGACGTGGTTGCTCGGCCCGTCGGCCGCTGACGATAGCGGCGTCATTCCGGGCATGCTGCGACGCATCAACGTGCCCGAGGAACATCAGCGAATCTTTCAAAGCCACGCGGCGGCGCTCGAAGAAGCTAAACGCGGCAAGGGATTGGCACTAGGTCTGTCCTTCGTGGTCTCCCAAGACCTCGCCAACGGCGATCTGAAGCGGATCTCGGCTGCATCGTTGCAGGCCCAGGGCGCTTGGAGCATCTTCACCCTCACTGAGCTCCAGGCGCCGCCAGCGGCCGCCGAGCTGACTCGCTTCGTTACGACGCCCCGCGCGACCCAGGCGATGTTGCGTGGCACCGGGGTCAGCCTCGGCCGGTTCAGGCCGTCGATCCACGTCACGCTCTGGAGCTAGCATCCCGCTCAGATTGGTGGCTGTGGGTTGCCATTCATGGCTTCCCACAGCCGCGACGGGGTCAGGGGCATGTCGACGTGACGCAGGCCGTAGGGCTTGAGCGCGTCGAGGACCGCGTTCACGACGGCCGGGGGCGAGCCGACCGTGGCGGACTCGCCCACTCCCTTCGCTCCGATCGGATGATGTGGCGACGGGGTCACGGTGAAACCCGTCTCCCAGTCGGGCACCTCGAGCGCGGTGGGGATGAGATAGTCCATCAGCGATCCGCCGAGGCAGTTGCCGCCCTCGTCGAAGGCGAGGATCTCCATGAGCGCCATGCCGACGCCGTCGGTGAGGCCGCCGTGCACCTGCCCCTCGATGATCATCGGGTTGATGCGGACGCCGCAGTCGTCGACGGCGATGAACCGCCGCACGGTGACGACGGCGGTCCCGGGGTCCACGTCGACGACGCAGATGTAGGCGCCGTGCGGGTTGGTGAGGTTCTCGGGGTTATAGCAGATCTGCGCCTCGAGCCCGCCCTCGATGCCTTCTGGCAGATCACCGGCGCCGTGTGCGCGCATCGCTACGTCCTGGATCGTGACTGACTTGGCCGGGTCGCCGGCGACGTGGAAATAGCCCTTGTCCCACTGGAGATCGGCCACCGAGACTTCGAGCATTGCGGAGGCGATGAGCCGGGCCTTGTCGCGCACCTTTCGAGCGACCAGGGCCGCGGCGGCTCCGGACACCGCGGTGGAGCGACTGCCGTAGGTGCCGAGGCCGAACGGTGTCTGGTCGGTATCGCCGTGCACGACCTTGATGTCCGCGGGCGGGATGCCGATCTCCTCGGCGACGATCTGGGCGAACGTCGTCTCATGGCCCTGCCCCTGCGTCTGGCAGGACACCCGCAACACGGCTGTGCCGGTGGGGTGGACGCGCAATTCCGCGCCGTCGGCCATGCCAAGGCCGAGGATATCCATGTCCTTGCGTGGTCCGGCGCCGACGGCCTCGGTGAAGAAGGAGACGCCGATGCCCATCAGCTCCCCACGCGCACGTTTGTCTTCCTGCTCGCGGCGCAGCGCGGCGTAGTCGGCGATCCGTAGCGCCTCGCGCAGGGTGGGTTCGTAGTTTCCCGAGTCGTACACCCAGCCGGTCTTGGTCGTGTACGGGAACTGTTCGGGTCGCAGCAGGTTCTTCAGCCGCAGTTCGACAGGGTCCATCTTCAGCTCGTCCGCCAGGCAGTCGACCAGCCGCTCGACCAGGTACACGGCCTCAGTGATGCGGAACGAGCAGGAGTAGGCGACGCCGCCGGGGGCCTTGTTCGTGAAGACGGCCGTCATTGTGCAGTACGCGGCCTGAATGTCGTAGCTGCCGGTGAAGACCCCGAAGAAGCCGGCCGGATACTTGGTCGGCGCCGCGACACCGTTGAAGGCACCGTGATCGGCGAGCACATTGGTGCGGATGGCGAGGATTTTGCCGTCCCTGGTCGCCGCGATCTCGCCGTGCATGATGTAGTCGCGGGCGAAGGCGGTGCTGGTGAGATTCTCGGCGCGGTCCTCCGTCCACTTGACCGGCTTGCCGGTGAGTAACGAGCCGACGATCGCGCAGATGTAGCCGGGGTAGATCGGCACCTTGTTCCCGAATCCGCCGCCGATGTCGGGGGAGATCACCCGGATGTTGTGTTCGGGTAGGCCGGCGACGACCGCGTACAGCGTCCGGTGCGCGTGCGGTGCCTGCGTCGTGGACCACAGCGTGAGCGTGCCATCGACCGCGTCGTAGTCGGCGACCGCGCCGCAGGTCTCCAACGGCGCCGGATGGACCCGGGGATAGACCATGTCCTGGCGGACCACCACGTCCGCGCGAGCGAACACCGCGTCGGTCGCGGCCTTGTCTCCCGTTTCCCAGTCGAAGCAGTGATTGTCGGTCTTGCCCTCGAGATCATCGCGGATCACCGGCGACGACGGGTCGAGTGCGGCGCGGACGTTCACGACGGCGGGCAGTTGCTCGTACTCGACATCGATGAGCTCTAGGGCGTCCCGGGCCGCATAGCGATCCTCGGCGACGACAAAGGCGACCTCCTGCCCCTGGAAGCGGACCTTGTCTGTGGCGAGCACGGCCTGCATGTCGTTGGACAGGGTCGGCATCCAGGCCAAGCCCCTCTCGGCGAGCATCGCACCGGTGACGACCAGCTTCACTTTGGGATGCGCCTCGGCGGCGCTGACGTCGACGCTCACAATCCGTCCGTGCGCGATGGGTGCCCGGAGGATCGCCAGGTGCAGCATGCCGGGAAGCTGCAGGTCGTCGATGAAACGACCCTTGCCACGGATGAAGCGCGGATCCTCCTTGCGCAGCATCCGGCCGTGCCCCATCGGCGTGAGGTCGTTGTCCACAAACCGTTGCGTGGTTTCTCTCGCAAGCTTCGAGAAACTATGCGTGGTTTCTCTCGCAAGCTTCGAGAAACTCATGGCGGGCTGCCCACGTCCGCCGACGTGCGCGTGCCCGCTTCCTCGGCGGCGGCCCACTGGACCGAGCGAACGATCGAGGCGTAGCCGGTGCAGCGGCAGATCTGGCCGGAGATCGCCTCCCGGATCTCCGGCTCCGACGGGCTCGGATTCCTGTCGAGCAGGGCTCGGGCCGTCATCAGCATCCCTGGCGTACAGAATCCGCACTGCAATCCGTGGCAGTGCATGAAACCGCGCTGGATCGAATCAAGCTCGCCGAACTGCTCGAGCCCCTCGACGGTGCGCACCTCGTGTCCCCCCGCCATCGCGGCCAGCACCGTGCACGCCTTCACCGGCTCGCCGTCGAGCCAGACGGCGCAGGCGCCACAGTTACTCGTATCGCACCCCCAGTGAGTGCCGGTCAGAGCCAGGTGGTCGCGCAGAAAGTGCACCAGCAGCAGCCGCCCCTCCACGTCGCGGGTCACCTGCTCACCGTTGACCGTCATCGTGACCTGCATCCTCTTACACCTCCCGGCCGTCGATGCGAGCGACCGCTCGTCGCAACGCACGCCTGGTCAGCTCGGCCGCGAGGTGACGCTTATAAGCCGCGCTGCCCCGCTGGTCGGTCACCGGCGCACAGTAAGCCGCCGCGATGGCGCCCGCCTCGGCGTAGAGATCCTCCGACGGCGCCCGGCCGCGCAGCGCCTGGGATATCGCGGGGATCCCGGTCGTATTCGGGCCCACGGCCGCGAGCCCGACCCGGGCGTCGGTGATCACTCCACCCTCCACCCAGGCGGCGACACCGCAGGAGACCACAGGCCAGTCGCCGGCGCGACGCCCGACCTTCTCGTACGCGCTCGATCCGTGGGGTCGCACCGGAAAGCGCACCTCGGTGAGCATTTCCGCGTTACCGACCGCCGTCTCATACGGGCCGCGATAAAACTCGGCCATGCTCACGACCCGCTCGCCGTCCAAGCCGCGGATCACACAGCTGGCGTCCACGGCCGTGCACACGGCGGAGAGGTCTTCGGACGGATCGGCCTGGCACAGGGCTCCGCCGATCGTGCCGCGGTTGCGTACAAGTGGATCAGCAATGACGCGCTCGGCGTCGTGGAAGATCGGGAACGAGCTGAGCAGTTCCGGACTCTCGAGCAGCTCGCGGTGGCGGGTCATCGCCCCGATCCTGATCCGCGTCGGCTCGACCTTGACGTAGCCGAGTTCGCCGTGCAGGTCGTTGATGTCGACCAGGTACTCGAAGTGCGCAAGGCGCAGCTTCATCATTGGCAGCAGACTGTGTCCACCGGCCACAAGGCGTGCCGTGGCGCCCAGTCTGGCCAGCAGCCCGATCGCATCGTCGACACTCGTCGCGCGTTCGTAGTCAAACGGTGCGGGGACCTGCATGGTCGAAGCCCTTCGCCTCGCGGTGGCACCAGCCATTGGGCCCATTGGGCGCCGCGAGTCTGCGCGTTGTCAACGGCGGCCTTAGCTCTGGCTTGACTTGGTTGATTCCCGGCAAAAGCGGCGTGACGCTCGTGTTCGACGATCGGCTCCGCGGCTCTCACGAGCGCCAGCCGTCGACCACGGGGGAGTAACGTAAGCAATAGCTTAATCAGCCGTTGCTTGTTGGTAGTCGGAAGTGCAAAATTTGCCGCGCACCACCGGCGACGGTGCCGCCGGGTGCTGTCCGAGGAGAGGGCGTCGGTCATGGCGGTCGAATCGAGCGGGCACAGCAAGGGCAACCCGCGTTTTTACGAGCTCATCGAGAACGCACCAAAGACAGGCAAAAGCCCCACGGTGTTTGCGTTTCCGCAGATCATCGAGTACCTCAAGGTGGCCGCCCAGCCGGTGCAGGGGCCGTGGCCGCCGCACCAGCAGCCCAGGCCCGATCCCGCGGCGGAGTCGATGCCGGTCGCGGTCGCGGACCCCGCGGCGGCCGGGGGCCCTGAGGCCGAACGCCACGAGAACTGACCAGGGAGGCCCAGCGTGTATCCGTCCCGGTTCCGCTATGAGGCGCCGCGCTCGATCGACGAAGCGGTTGCCCTGCTGCATCAGGGGGCTGGCGAGGCGAAGGTGCTCGCCGGCGGCCAGAGCCTGGTTCCGTTGCTGAAGCTTCGGTTTGCCGCACCGGAGCTGCTGGTGGACATCAACAGCCTGCCGGGTTTGGACTACCACCGGGTCGACGCGGACGGCACGATCCGTGTCGGAGCGCTGTGCCGGCATGCCGACTTGGAGCGCTCAACGATCCTCGCGACGCGGCAACCGACCATGGCCGCGGCCGCTCGAGTCATCGCCGACCCCATAGTGCGCAATCGTGGCACGCTGGTCGGCTCGCTGTGTCACGCCGACCCGCAAGGCGACTGGGCCTCGGTCGTCACCGCGCTCGGCGGCTACGTCACCGCGCAGGGATCAAGCGGGCGCCGCAACATCCCGATCGCGCAGTTCGTCACCGGCCCGTTCCAAAACGCCCTCGCCCACGACGAGGTCGCCGTCGAGGCCGTGATCCCGGCTCCGAAAGGGACGGTCGCCGGTGGCTATCTGAAGTTGGAGCGCCGCGTCGGCGACTTCGCTACGGCGGGGGCGGCCGTCGCACTTGAGATGTCAGGCGCGGTCGTCACGCGCGCCGGGATCGCTCTGACCGGTGTGGGTGGCTCGACGATCGACGCCGCCGATGCCGCGCATGCACTGGTCGGCGGCCCACTCACCGCCGACAGTATCGGGCGCGCCGCCGACCTGGCAGCGCAAGCCGCCCAGCCCAGGACCGACCATCGGGGAAGTGCCGACTACAAGCGGCACATCGTGCGAACCTTCGTCGAGCGCATCCTGACCCGCGTCGCACAGCCAACGGAGAGGGCAGCCTGACATGAGCAGCTTGTTCGAGGAGATCCGTGAGCCGGTGGCGAGCGACGTGCCGGTGCGGCGGGTGAGCATCACGGTGAACGGCGAGAAGCGGACGGCCGACGTTGAGCCGCGGCTGCTGCTGGCGCACCTGCTGCGTCAGGGCCTGGGACTGACCGGCACGCACACCGGCTGTGACACCTCCAACTGCGGTGCCTGCACGGTGCTGTTCGACGGAAAGGCGATCAAGAGCTGCACCATGCTCGCGGTGCAGGCCGACGGCCACGAGGTCACCACCGTGGAGGGCCTGGCCGGGCCCAGCGAGCTGCATCCGATCCAGGAGGGGTTCAAAGACGAGCACGGACTGCAGTGCGGCTTCTGCACACCAGGCATGATGCTCGCGGCCAAGGCCCTACTGGACGAGAACCCCGACCCCACCGAGGACG
The DNA here is from genome assembly GCA_020027875.1 of Micromonosporaceae bacterium. Taxonomy (GTDB): domain Bacteria; phylum Actinomycetota; class Actinomycetes; order Mycobacteriales; family Micromonosporaceae; genus JAXIPB01. The sequence continues at coordinate 34,724 of JAHRHA010000034.1, forward strand.
AGGTGCGGTGGGCGTTGTCGGGCAACCTCTGCCGTTGCACCGGCTACCAGAACATTGTCAAGTCCGTGCTGTGGGCCGCCCAAAAGTTGCAGTCACAGTCCGCAAGCTGAGCTAGACGGGAGCCTCATCGTGACGCGCGCACTGGACGAGATCAAAATCGGCGGGCTGGGCTCGAGCCGCAAGCGCGTCGAGGACAACCGGTTCATCCGCGGCCGGGGCAACTACGTCGACGACATTGTGCTGCCGGGAATGCTGCACATGGAGATCCTGCGCAGCCCCATGGCCCACGCCAGAATCAACTCGATCGACACCAGTAAGGCTTGGGAGATTCCCGGTGTGCGGCTCGTGCTCACCGGCGAGATGATGGCGACGCGCAACCTGGCCTGGATGCCGACGTTGTCCTACGACACACAGGCGGTGCTGGCCACGGACAAGGTGCGATTCCAGGGCCAGGAAGTTGCCTGCGTGATCGCCGACGACCCTTACATTGCCAAGGACGGGTGTGAGGCGATAACCGTCGACTACGAACCGCTGCCTGTGATCGTCAACCCTAATCAGGCGATGGCCGACGGTGCGCCGTTGATCCGTGACGACAAGGAGAACCAGCACGACAACGTCATCTATGACTGGGAGGTCGGCGACAAGGAGGGCACCGATCGCGCGTTCGCCCAGGCGGACCTGGTGTCCAAGCTGGAGTTGCACTACCCACGCTCGCATCCGTCGCCGATAGAGTGCTGCGGGTCGATCGCCGACTTCAACCGCGCGACATCCAAGCTCACCATTTACCTGACCTCACAGGCCCCGCACCTCCACCGCGCCGCCATCGCGCTCGTCGCCGAGCTGCCCGAGCACATGATCCGGATCGTCTCGCCGGACATCGGCGGTGGCTTCGGCAACAAGGTGCCCGTGTATCCCGGTTACGTGGTATCGATCCTCGCCTCCATCCTCCTGGAGCGGCCGGTGAAGTGGATCGAGGACAAGACCGGCAACCTGATCTCCACTGGCTATGCACGCGACATGTATCTGCACGGCGAGATGGCCCTCCGCAAAGACGGCAAGATCCTCGCGATGCGGATGCACGCCGATTCCGACCATGGCGCGTTCTTCTCCGACGCCCAGCCCAGCAAATTCAAGATCGGGCTTTTGCACTCGACCTTTGCCTGCTACGACGTCCCCGCCGCGCATCTGACCGCCCGGGGCGTGTACACCAACAAGGCACCCGGCGGCGTCGCGTACCGATGCTCGTTCCGCGTCACCGAGGCGATGTTCTTCCAGGAACGCATGATGCAGGCGGCCGCCGATGACCTAGGCATGGACCAGGCCGAGTTCCGGCGCCGCAACTTCGTCCGCGACGACGACTTTCCGCACCGCACCCCGTTCGGTTTCCTCACCGACTCCGGCCAGTACGGCAAGTGCCTCGATGTCGGGCTGGAAGCCATCGGATACTCCGACTTCCTCAAGCGGAAGGAAGAGGCAAAGAAGCAGGGTCGTCTGCTCGGCATCGGCATCTCCGCGATGACCGAGCCGCTGGGCGCCGGCAACAGCCGCGAGTACGACATCCTCGGCGTCAAGATGTTCGACGCCGCCGAACTGCGGGTACACCTGACCGGCAAGGCGATCCTGCGTACCGGCGCCAAGACCCAGGGCCAGGGCCACGAGACGACCTGGGCGCAGATCGTCGCGCACGAGCTGGGCCTGCCGGCGGAGGACATCGTCGTCGAGGAGGGCGACACCGACACAGCACCGTATGGGATGGGCACGTACGCCTCGCGCAGCACTCCGGTCGCCGGCGCGGCCGTCGCGATGGTGGCTCGCAAGGTGCGCGCGAAGGCCCGCAAGCTCGCCGCGCACCTGCTCGAGGTCTCCGAGGAGGACATCGACTGGGAGCTCGGCCGGTTCTACGTCCGCAGCTCACCCGAGCATGGCGTGACCATCCAGGAGTGCGCCATGGCCGCGTACAGCAACATGCCCGACGGCATGGAGCCCGGCCTGGAGAACGTCGCCTATTACGACCCGCCCAACCTCACCTGGCCGTTCGGCTGCTACATCGCGACCGTCGAGGTCGATCCGCAAACCGGCGTCTGGGACGTGCTCAACGTGGTCGCGGTCGATGACTGCGGCGTCCGCATCAACCCGATGATCGTCGAAGGGCAGATCATGGGCGGCCTCACCGAGGCCTACGCCATGTCCAGCATGCAGTTCATCACCTTCGACGCCCAGGGCAACTGCGTCGGATCGAATTACATGGACTACCTGCTGCCCACCGCCTGGGAGGCCCCGGGCTATGAGCTGCATGAGGTGGTCACCCCGTCGCCGCACCACCCGATCGGAGCCAAGGGTGTCGGCGAGTGCGCCACCGTCGGCGGTCCCGCCGCGTTCGTCAACGCGGTCATAGACGCGATCAAAGACACCGGCGTTCGCAACATCGACATGCCGCTGCTGCCCGACCGGGTCTACGAAGCTCTCACCCAGCGCCATGACGTGTCCGGAGCGCCGCCCGTCAAGACGGACGACTAGGAGGCCCGATGCTGATCAAGAGCGACTTCGAGGTCGCACAGCCGGTCGATAAGGTCTGGCGGTTCTTCGACGACATCCCACAGGTCGCTGCCTGCCTGCCCGGCACCGAACTGACCGAAGAGCTGGGCGACAACAGGTACGCGGGCAAGGTCGCCATCCGGATGGGACCAGTCAAGTTGCAGTTCGCCGGAACCGCGCAGATCAAGGAACGCGACGACCCAGCCAAGCGCATCGTCGTCGACGCCGCCGGAGCCGACGAGAAGGGCCGGGGACAGGCCGCCATGGTGGGCACGGCGAGTCTGGCCGCCGCGGGCGGCGGCACGCGGGTGAACGTGGACCTGGACCTGCAACTGTCGGGAGCCGCCGCCCAGTACGGGCGCGGCATGATCTCCGATGTCACCGAGATCCTGATGCGCGACTTCGCGAGCAACATGCAGGCCCGGATCGTCGCGATAGATCGGGGCGTGTCGCCCGACCAGGCCGCCTCACCGAGGGCGGCGAGTGGCTTCGGTATCGCTTTGCGCGCGATGCGTCTGGCCCTGGCCCGGGTGCTGCGCCGCTTCTTCCTGCCCTATCAACCGAACCCGAGCTGAGGAGGACCACCGATGACGCTGTGGTGGATCGGCAACGCGATCCTTTTGCTAGTCGTGGTCCCGGTTCTCGTCGCGCTGCTCAACCGCGTGCTCGCGGCGTTGGAACGGATCCGCCAGGCCGCCGACGACATCCTCGACGGCGGAGTCGCGCTGACCCGAGAACTGGACGACGTCCCCGAGATGTTGGCCGTTACCGACGCCACCGTCCACGATGTCTCCGTCGGCGCGGTCCGCTATGCGGGCTCCGTCGCGAAGCTCCTGGGCTGACCAGCTAAGTAGAGAGGAACATGTCATGCCGGCAGTCGCCTGGGTGACCCTGGCCATCACTACGCTGATTATCGCCGCCGCAGCGTTGGGCCTGCTGCGGGTCATCTTCCACCTCAAGGCCGCCCGGCAGACGCTCGGCACCGTCATCGTGGGCGTACAGGTCGTCGCCCACCAGACCCGAACCGTGCCGCAGGTCTTGCCCTCGGTCAACGCCAACCTGAAGCCCGTCCGGGATTTCTGCGAATCGATCTAGCAAGGAGCCCGACGATGTATGAGTTCCAATGCGGCAGCCCGGTCTGCAAGACGCACTTCACCGCGCCGACCGAGGACGAACTGATGGGCGCCGTCGCCAAGCACGTGGCGGTCAAGCATCGCATCGCGGCGCCGAGCAAATCGCTGGTGCAGTTCCTCAAGGACAACACCATCCGCGAAATCCCAACCGGAAAATCGGGGTGAACCATGAGCGCAATGGCCATCGCGGCCGCGGACGACGGCATCACCGGTTGGGTCGTGGGCTACGTCATCACCATCGTCGTCGTTCTGGTGGTCGTCGCCCTCGTCGTGCCGATCCTGGTGCTCGCGTTCTCGATCGGTAACGAGGCAAAGATGATCAACGACTCGCTCACCGAGTCGGTGCACAACACCGCCGCGCTGAAACAGCTGAACACGACGATCGATCACGCCGAGGTCATCGTCGCGGGGCTCAACCGCGGCCGTACCCGGCTAGGAGGGTGACCATGGTTCGCATCACCGCATCGGCGCTGACTCCAACTCCGGACGACATGTGGCGCGGGGCGATCATCGGCGGATTCGTCATTGTGCTCGCGGTCGCCGCGTTGCTCACGATCCTGGTCATATTCGTTCACCGGATCCACAAGCGTGTTGTCATGGTGCGCGACACCCTGCGAGCCGCCGCCGCCAACACCGCCGACACCGCCCTGATCGAAGAGACCGCCAAGCGGGTTGACGCGGTTCTCGCCGAAGGGCTGCAACACCATCTGTTCCTAGGCCGCGTCCTCGACAAGGTTAGGTCGTAACCGCGATGGTCACGATGTCGGTGTTAGTCATCGTCCTGCTGATCGCCGGGCTCGCATTCTATCTGTTCGTTGTCGGTGGCCAGCTCAAGAAGATCGCCACCAACCTCGAGGAGTGCGCGACGCTCGTGCGCACGATCGTCGGGCATGCGCAGGCGATCGAGCCTGGAGTGGAACACATCAACCGCACCGGTGGCGTCGTGGCCGGCGCGCTGCCCCTGCTCTATGGCATGGCCGAGGGCATCGTCACGGGCGTAACCCCGAAGCCCGCCCAACCACCTGTGCGCCCCCCGGCCCGACCGGCCTCCGGGCGGCGCCGGTCGCGGCTCCACGAAGGGGTCGGCTACGTCGTCACCGGGGCACAGAGCAGTGGCGCGGCCCACGGCGACCCTTAGCGCGCAGGTTGATCAAGATTGTTGTTGCGCTGATCGGGTTGTAGCCCGTTTCTGACGCTGAGCGGCGGGGTGGGGAGGGGAGTAGATCGATTCCACCACTGGGACAGCCCGACGGCCAGGAGGATCAGTACCGCACCCGCCAGCGCGAACCACACGGTGATCTCCATGTCCTGTCGTTGAAGCGTGATCGAGTTGGGCAGATCCAGTAGGACGTCGCTGAGCGCCTCGGCATCCTCGGCCTGGAAGTATTCGCCGCCGGTCATGTCGGCGACCTGAGTCAGTGTCGCCTCGTCGATCTGCTGGTAACGGCCGCGACCGCCACCGAAGCCGCCCCGTCCGTCCGGTCGGAAGGCGGCGTCTCCACTGATCTGGTCGCGGGTGCACATCATTTGTGAAGGCTGGGTGGTGCCGAAACCGATGGTGTAGACGCGCACGCGCCGGGCGGCCGCCTCGGTAGCGGCGGTCACCGGTTCAACGCCCTGAGTGTTCCGGCCGTCGGTGAGCAGGATGATGGTGTCGGGCTGGTAGTCGCCGGCGGCGTCGCCCGGGCTGTCGCCGCCCGGCACGTCGACTCCGGTGCGCGGGACGTTGCGATTGATCTCGGCGATGGCGTCGATAGAGGTCAGGATGGCCAGGCCGATCGCGGTGCCACGGGAGGTGCGAAGTGTGTCGATCGCCGCCAGCAGTTCCGCCTTGTCGGTGGTGGGTTCGACCAGCAGGCCAGCAGTTCCCGAGAAGGTGACCAGGCCAATCCGGGACCCCTCATCCTGTGCCTGGATGAACTCGTGGGCGGCCTTCTGCGCGGCGGTCAGTCGATTGGGCGCCACGTCGGTGGAGCACATCGAGCCGGATACGTCCATCGCCAGCAGGATCGTGGCAGCGTTCGAGGGAACCGACACGGACGCATGTGGCCGGGCGGCACCGGTGCCGAGGATGATCAGGCCGGCCGCGAACAGCCAGAGGGGGATGCGTCGCCGCAATAGTGACCGTCCTGGCAGGGCCGCCTTGATCAACGTGACGCTCGATATCCGTACCGCCTCTCGCCGCCGCCGGCGCCGCGTCCACCACCGGAAGCCCAGCAATATCGGGAAGGCCAACAGCGCGATCAGGGCCCACGGCCAGGTCAGTGACATCAGAGGATCCGTCCCAACCAGTTGATCATCAGTAGCCCGCCGATGGTGAGGAGCAGTACCGCGATCCCGACGGCTATCCCGGTCAGTTCGACCAACTCATCCTCGGTGGTGACTCTCAGGTCGAGCGATTGGTAGATAGCGCCGAGGTCCTGCGCGTCCTCGGCTCGGTGATAGGAGCCGGTCGTCGTCTCAGCCACCTGGATCAGCAGGTCCTCGTTCAGTGACGTCGCAACCTGATATCCGTCGACTTCGATGGTAGTTCCCTCGATGGTGCCGACCCCGATAGACTCGACGTGTACTCCGGCCGCGGCGGCCACTTCGGCCGCGGCCACGGCGTCGGGGCCTCCCGTGTCTTCTCCATCGGAGAGCAGCACGATCGTCGCGGAGCCCCAGTACCCCAGCTCCGGTGGCGGTGCATCCGAGGACGGGTCGGGGAGGCTGACCGATTGCCCAACGATGGCGGCCAGCGAGGCGATGATGGCCTGCCCTAACGAGGTGCCGCCGGCCACGGTCAGCCGGTTGATCGCGGCGACCGTTTCCTCGTGGTCGTTGGTGGGCAGGTGGGTGGTCAACGCACCTTGGTTGAACGCGATCACGCCAATGTCGACTGTGTCCGGTTGTGCCTGGACGAAACCGACCGCGGCGGACTGTGCGGCATTGAGCCTGCTGGGCTCGACGTCCTCGGCGGCCATGCTGTTGGACACGTCGAAGGCGAGGATCACAGTGCCCGCCACTCGGGGGACCGGAACCGTCGCTTGTGGACGCGCGACGGCGAGCAGCAGAAAGGTCAGCGCCGTCAGGAACAGCAACGGCGGCAGGTGGCGCCGCAAACCGCCCCAACCATGGGTGTCGGTACTCAGCCCCGCGGCCGCGAGAGCGTTCGTCCGCCGACGCTGCAGCCAGCGGTAGGCAGCGAGGAGACCCAGGCCGACCGCTACGGCGACCACGATCATCGCGGGATACTCGAAGCTCATCTGCGCCTACGCTTCGACCGACGCACCATGTCGACCAGGGCCTCTACCAGGTCCTGATCGGTGCTGATCCGATGCGACGTGACGCCGGCCCGCCGCATGGACGAGGTTACGGCGAACTCCCGGGCGTCCACCTCGGCCCGCAACCGCTGTTGGAACAGGGGATCGCTGGTGTCGGCGAGCACCTGCTCACCGGTCTCGGCGTCTTCGATCAGTACCAACCCTAGGTCGGGCAGGTCGAGCTCCATAGGGTGCACGACGCGCATCGTGACCACCTCATGGCGGTGGTTCAGTCGGGTCAGTGCCGGCTCCCAGTTGACGTCGCCGATGAAGTCGGAGATCACAAACAACAGGCTGCGCCGGCGCGCGGTGGTGGCGGCCAATCGCAGCATCGCGTCGAGGTCGGTGGTACTCCCGTCCGGGAGCGCGGCCGTTGGCTTGGTGATTTCGTGGGTGAGGTGCAGGACGTGGGTGCGGCCGGTGCGGGCCGGAATCACGCGCTGGAGCCGGTTGTCGTACAGGATCGCCCCGACCCGGTTGCCGCCCTGCGTGAACAGCCGAGTGAGGCAGACGGCGAGATCGGTGAGTACGGAGTCCTTGCCGTACTGGTCGGCGCCGACTGAGCCAGCTTGATGGGTACGCCCGAAATTCATCGAGGCTGATTGATCAAGGACGAGCCAGACGGTGAGGTCGCGGTCCTCCGTGTACAGGCGTATGTGCGGCTCGTCCAGGCGGGCGGTGACGTTCCAGTCGATGTGCCGGACGTCGTCTTCCGGGGTGTAGACGCGCAGGCCGGTGAAGTCGATCCCGGTGCCGCGGAACACGGTGCGGTAGGGGCCCTGCAATCGCCCGTCGAGTCGACGGACGACCTGCCACTCCAGGCGCCGCAGCAAACGGTCGGGCGGGCTGCTCACGGGGCAACGGTCCTGCGCAGAGGCGTGTCCGGTACGGCCAACGTGGCCAGCACCCGGGTCAGCACAGCGTCAGCGGTGATGTCGTCGGAGAGCGCCTCGTAGGTGAGCACCAGCCGATGCCGCAGGACGTCGAGGGCGAGCTCGGTAACGTCGGACGGGACGACGTAGTCTCGGCCCCGGATGAACGCGAGGGCGCGTGCGGCCAGAATCAGATTGATCGATGCCCGGGGGCTCGCGCCAAAACTGACGTACCTCGTGAGCTCGCCCAGCCCCACCTCCGACGGACGGCGGGTCGCGTTAGCGAGGCGCACCGAGTACTCGATCAGCGCCGGATCCACGTACACCTTCTCGACCTGTGCCTGCATCTCAAGAAGCCGCTCCGGGTCGACGATTGCCTGGCTGTCCGGGTCCGGCGAGATGGCCCGCTCAACGATCACGAACTCCTCAGTAGTGCTGGGGTAGTCCACGACGACCTTCATCATGAAGCGGTCCACCTGCGCCTCTGGCAGTGGATAGGTACCCTCCGACTCGATCGGGTTCTGGGTGGCCATCACGAGGAATGGCCGGGGGACGAGATGAGACTCCCGGCCGATCGTGACCTGCTGCTCCTGCATCACCTCTAGCAGCGCGCTCTGCACCTTCGCCGGGGCACGATTGATCTCGTCGGCCAACAGGAGGTTGGTGAACACCGGCCCGAGGGAGACCTGAAACTCGCCGCTGCGCTGGTGGTAGACACGGGTGCCGATGATGTCCGCCGGCACGAGGTCCGGAGTGAACTGGACACGGTGGAACTGCCCGCCGATGGCGCTGGCGAGCGTCTTCACGGCTAGTGTCTTGGCCAGGCCCGGTACGCCTTCGACGAGGATGTGCCCCCGGGACAGGAGCGCGACCAGTAGGCGCTCGAGAAGAATGTCCTGTCCCACGATGGTCTTCTTGACCTCATACAGGACCGGCTCCACCGGGCCCGAACCGGAGGCTAGGGCGGAGCCGGACGGCTTACTCACGGTGGCCAGTCGGCCGGTGCCCCTCAGGTCCTGACGGTCGTGCGGCGGTGTGTCCATGTGTCCGTCCTTACGGTCGTCACGTCACTGCTGGGGTCCACGGCCATCGCCGCCCGCGGCGACCGCAGTGCCAATGGGTACGGCGAAACCAATGCCGATGAACGTGCCCGCGTCCGTCGGATTGGCAAGTGCCACGACGACGCCGATCGTTTCACCCCTGGTGTTGACCAACGGGCCGCCGGAACTGCCAGGGTTCACCGCGGCGTCGAACTGGATCAGACCGGCAAGTCTCGTGCCGTCGTTACTTGTCGTGGCCCGGTTCAAGCCGGAGACCACACCCGCGGTGGCGCTGCTGGTCAGGCCCAGCTGGTTGCCGATCGCGACCACACTGTCGCCGACGGACAGCCGGCCGGAGCTGCCGAGAATGGCGGGAACCACCACGGCCGGTAGGGCGGCGGCGGCGAGTGCGGCGATGTCATTGGTCGGGTCGGCGGCGAGGATGGTCGCCGCCGACGCAGTGCCGTCTGCAAAGGTCACCCGGATGGATCCGACATCGTTCACGACGTGCAGAGCCGTCAGGATGACCCCATCGGCGTTGGCGATAACTCCGGTACCGGTGGCGTGGACCCTGTTCGTGTCCGGATTCACCACTTCAATGGTGACCACCGACGGGGCGAGGGCCGCGTAGATCTCGGCTGTACTCAGCGCCTCGACGGCGGTCGCTTCAGGAGTGGCGGTCGGCAACGGGTGCGGCGAGTCGGCGGAACCCCAGCGGAAGGACACGATCGCGGTGAGTACGAGCGCCCCAACCATGGCGGCCCCGATCACCACAGTGCGGCGCTGCCGAGGCAGCGTCGGTACTCCTTCGTCGATCGCGAGGCCGCCTGGCGCGGTCATCCTCAACCGACCGCAGCGTGATCGAGGCTCCCGGGTGGGGGCATGGCACCAAGATAGCTGCACTTCCTGTGAGTTCGGTATGAGTCAGCACGCGACCGGGCGCAAGGCTACTGCGAGCTCATAGGTCAGTGGTGGGCGGCGTGGTGACGCATGCGGTCCACCTTGTGCCGCCGGACTGGCCGCCGGCTGTGGCGGAGGCCGAGCCATCCACCGTACCGTCCCCGTTCGTGGGGAGGTCCTGGGTCTGCGACAGACTGCCAGCGGTGAACGAGAATGACACGGACCCGCTGCCGGGGCCGGTGATGTCGTAATACAGCACCACATCCATCGGTGCGCTGGCAACGACCGCGACCTCGATCCTAACGGTGCAGTCGATGATCGACTTGATCATCAGGGTCACCGACATGACCTCGGGCGCGGGAGTGGTTGGCGGTGGTGAGGTCGTGGGCGGCGGCGTGGTGGGTGCAGGCAATGTGGATGCCGAGACCGGGCTGCTCGGGAGGGACTCGTTGCCGGCCGCGTCGACCGCGCTGACGGTGTAGCCGTACGGAGTCGCCGCGGTCAGGCCCTGGTCGGTGAAGCTCGTGCCGGGCACCTCGTCGACCTGGACGACACCGCGGTACACCCGGTACATGGTCACCCCGATGTTGTCGGTTGAGGCCATCCATGAGACGTCGATCGTGCTCGAACTCGTGCCGACTGCACCGACGCCGCCCGGGATCGACGGCGGCGTCGTGTCCGGTGCGGCCAGGGTCGCCACCGTGATCGCATTGCTGTCTGCCGAGGCGTTGTTGGAGGTGTCGAACGCGCGGACCTTGTACGTGTGTGAGGTTGCCGCGCCCAGTCCGGTGTCGGTGTAGCCCGCCTGGGCGACATTCGCGATCAGTGCAGCGTCGCGGTAAACCTCGTAGCCGGCGACGCCGACGTTGTCGTGCGAGGCAGACCAGGCCAGCACGATCTTTGTGGTGCTCTTGCCGGTGGAGCGGAGGTTGGCGGGGATGGACGGCGGCGACACGTCCGGCTCTTTGAGCGTCGTGGCGGTCACCGGCACGCTGGTGGCGGATACGTTGCCGGCGGCGTCGAACGCGGCCACCGCGTACTGGTACCTGGTCTGGGTCTGCAGGCCCCTGTCGGTGAAGCCCGGCTCGTACGTCGTACCGACCTTCGTGCCGTTGCGGACCACGATGTAGCCGGCGACCTCGACGTCGTCGACCGAAGCGGCCCAGTTGATCGACACGGCCGAGACCGACCGCCCCGTGACGCGTAGGCCGGCTGGCTTTGCGGGCTTCGTGGTGTCGGCACCGGGTCCGGACGTGCTGGGGACCGGCACGGTCGGGCCGGGTACGACGATCGGCTGGTGCGAGTTCGTCGTGACCGCCGTCGGCGACTCATCGCGTTGCCCGAACGCCGTGGTGACGGCGAGCGCCGTGCCCGCCGCGAGAAGGACAAGCACCGCGGCGGCGATGAGAATCCGGGTCATCCGGTTGGCGCTCGCGCGGTGCGACGACTCTTCCGGCGTCGGCCACGCCGTGGGCTCGGCGGCCACCGAGGGCGCAGGCGCGGTCGCGATCAGGACCGACGTGTCGCCCGCCGTGCCCGCCCTCGGGAAGGTGCTGCGTTGATCGCCTCCGGCGACGGCTACGGCGGCGAACGGAGAGACCGGTGCGGCAACCGGGCTGCTCGGACGCGGCGTCGCGCAGCTTGAGCTCATTGACGGCGCTGCGTAGCTCGGGGTAGTCGGAATCGTGGCGTACGTCGGGCTTGCTACGGGAGCCGCGGAGGCCGGCGTGAGCTCGCCCAGGCGTTCGTACACAGGCGCGAGTGGCAAACCTATCGGTAGCCGAGACAGCCTCCGCCGCAGCAGCGCGTGTCCGGTGTCGTACCAGACTGACCCGAATGCAGTGAACGCCAGGATATCCATCTGCTGCAGGGCGGCGCGGGCGTCAACCGGACGGGTCTGCGGATCGACCGCGAGGCCGAAGGCCATGAGCACCCGCGTCTGATGCGGCGCGAGTTCCAATCGGATCCCGGCAATCGCGGCATCCGGCGTCTGCCCAGAACGACCCAGGCTCGCGCCGCCCGTACCCTGCGGTGGCTGCCCGCTGAGGCACTCGAACAGGATGGCGGTCGCGGCATAGACGTCGGACGCCGGCGTGGGCTGCCCACCGGTCCAGAGTTCCGGCGCCGCGTATGTCGGGTTCGGCGGTTTATGGTTCGGCGGGGTGAGCCCGACGTCGACGACCTTGACATTGCCGGCGGCGTCGATCAGCACATTCTCGGGCTTCAGTGCGCGGTGTACGAGACCGCGGCTGTGCACTTCACGCACGCCCAGCAGGGCACCCTTGATGACGTAGACCGCGGCCTGTGGCTCCAGCGGGCCAGTCTTGTCGAGGATGCGGCGCAGCGAAACGCCGTCGACCAGCTCAGAGACCACGGCAGCGGTGCCGCCGCGCTCGACCAACTCGTAGACGTTCGCCACCTGGGGGTGCTCGATGAGGCCAAGCACGGCGACCTCACCGCGGTATCGCACAAGGAAATCGGGCGATTCATACACTTCCCGGGCCAGATACCGAATCGCCACCGTGGCGCCAGTTGCTGAGTCCCGAGCGCTCACGACCACGCCGGTAGATCCGCGACCCACTAGGGCCAACGGCTCGTACCCCTCGATAGCCCACACGATCAAACGCCCCCGGCCCCGACGTCCAAACCGGCCCCGCAGTCGCCCATCCCTTCGCCGCGGGTCCGTTCACTCCGCGGGTCAGCGTTGGTCGGTTGCGACGTTGCGGCCACGGCCGACCGTTCAGCCTTGTCGGCCCATCGGCCGATCGCCAGCCTGTGACGAACGCCGACCGCTGGCGGATGCCGCGACAGCGGCTCGACCCAGCTCGTGACCCGCGGCTTCTTCGTCCACGACGTCACCTCCCATTGACCTTCACCGTGGCGCTTACCGATGTTGTGCAAGGTCCTGCGGTGATCGGACAAGCACAAAGCATCGGCACTATCGTCGACAACGACTAACCCTCGCCGGAGGTGCTGGTCCGTGAGCAGCCTGACGTGAATGAGAACCAATCGGTGCTGTTTTGCCTGGTCAAGTAAACCTTCGTCGGGAGTGCGTGCAGGGTCACGGAATGGCGTGAATGCTTCAATGCCAATCAGCCAGGTGCCCGACGTGGACATGCGTGCGGCTAGGTCGGGATCACGGCCGAAGGAGTCGTCATGACCAGGAATGCGTTGCTGGCCTACTGCCTGGACAAGCCCGGTGCGTGGCAGGACGAGCCCTGGGAGGGCGACATCGTGGTGAAAGTTGGTCCCAAGATCTTCGCGTTCCTAGGGTCGGAGTCGGAGTCTGGATCCGCGGTCGGGGTCAAGTGCGGCGCGACCCGAGAGGCGGCCGATGAGTGGCTGCTGCGCTATCCGGACGACGCCTGGGTCATGGCCTACATCGGACGGTCCGGTTGGAACACCTTACGGACCGACGGCGCAATCCCCGACGACGAGTTGCTCGAGGCGGTCGACGCGTCCTACGACGCCGTCGTCCGCAAGCTGCCCAAGAAGGACCGCCCAACCGAGCCCTGAGTTCACGCTCCGCCCAAGGGCACAGGAGTTTCACTCCGGGTGGGCCACTGGCGGAAGGCGCTGTCCAGCGCCGCCACCAGCTGTGCAAACGAACGGTCGATGTCTTGCGGGAGACCAAAGCCGCCGGCGCTCTCCAGTACGACGAAGCCGTGTAGCGCGCTGCGCAACGTCCTAGCCGCGTCGACAGCGTCGTCGGCGGCGAGTCCATAGCCGTGGAGTACCGCGAAGATCGTGCCGACCGCACGCTCACCGGCCGCGACGTGCTCCGGATCGTCGGGGTCGGGCACGCGCTGGGTCGCCGCGTAGCGGCCGCGGTGGCGGCGGGCGTAGTCGCGGTAGGCGTTCGCCCCCGCGCGTACCGCGTCGTCGCGGGCCCGGCCTGCTGTCGCGGCGCTGAGCACCGCGGCGAGTTTCGCGGTGGCCAGCGCCGACAACTTCTGCAACAGTCCATCCAGCCCTCGGATGTGCTTGTACAGGCTGGGCAAAGCGACGCCCAGCCGCTGCGCGACCATGGCGAGGGTGAGCCGCTCGAGCCCCACCTCGTCGGCGATCCGCGCGGCCTCCTCGAGCCCCGGCGCGGACCTATCGGACGGGCTCCTTGCGCGGCGTCGGCACGGCGAGCGGGAGCGAAGCCAGGTAGGCATTGAGGTCGGAGGTCCGGACCAGCCGCGACCGACCGATCTTCACGCTCGGGATCTGTCCTGTGCTGATCAACTTGCCGGTCGAGGAGCGGCCCTTCTTGATGATGCGCGCGACCTCCACGACCTTGAGCAGCGTGTCGACTGGCAGCGACGTAACCGGCGCGACGTCAGATGCGGCCGCGCGGTTCAGCATGTCCACAATGGCCGTTTCGCCCGGGATACGTCGCGGCAACGGGGCCGCCGCATTGCGCTGTACTGCTGCCACGGCCACCTGCCGTGCGCGGATTGCTGTCTCGATGTGTGCGAACGTGCCCGGGTGTACCGGCGCCGATGCGTTTCTCCCCATGCGGGCTCAACGAGCGCCGTATGAGTCGGGTCGCGGTTAAAACTCATTCACATGGAGGAATGTGGTCGCCCCCCGCTATGCGCCGCGGAGGCCGGCCTCAGGCAGGATGGCGGCGTGACGGAGAACGGGTTGGCGGCGGTGCTCTTCGACATGGACGGCACCCTCGTCGACAGCGAAAAGGTGTGGGACGTCGGCCTTCGGGAACTCGCGGCCCGCTACGGCGGCGCGCTCTCGGACGAGGCCAGGCTCGCGATGGTGGGGACCGACTCGCTGGCGACCATGAAGATCCTGCACGCGGACCTTGGTCAGTCGTGGCGGGACCCCATCGAGGGCGCCGACTGGCTCGACGCAAGGGTGCTCGGGCTCTTCGCCGGCGGACTTGAGTGGCTCCCCGGAGCACGGGAACTGGTCACCGCGGTCCGCGCATCGGGACTCAAGACGGCTCTCGTCACCAACACCAGACGCTCCCTCGTCGACGTCGCCCTCGACACACTGGGCGCCCACAACTTCGATGCTCTCGTGTGCGGAGACGAGGTGCTCCGAGCCAAGCCCGACCCGGCCCCATACCTCGCGGCCGCAGCGGCGCTGGGCGTTGACCCGACCGGGTGTGTCGCCATCGAGGACTCACCGGCCGGCGTGGTGAGCGCTCGCGCGGCCGGGTGCGCGGTGATAGCCGTGCCGCACGACGTGGCCCTGGTTGACGTGGACGCTCTCGTCCTGGCCAGCCTGCTCGAAGTCGACCTGCCCGTCCTCCACCGGCTCGTCAGCGATCTTGGGTGATTCTCGGGCGTCGGGCTCGATCGGCGCGCTGGGGTGGCCAAATGAGCCCCCAAGATTCGCTCGATCATGAGCTGACCGTCACGAAACAGCGCCGATCATGACCTCCAGAGGCCGTTTCGAAATCGGCGGCTGAGGGCGTGTCCGGGTGGGGCGTGCCACGCCGGGGGGTGGACACCAGGCCACGGGCCGCG
>JAHRHA010000224.1 GCA_020027875.1 Micromonosporaceae bacterium
ACGGAACTGGCCAGCACCCTGTGCACCCGCGCGGCATCCAGGCCGTCCCCGCCTGGCCGCCACTTCCCGTCGATGACTCGCAATGACTAGGACTGGGGGCAGACGTGTTGGTACGGGCGGCCGGGCAGCGCCCGCTGCCACTCCTCCTGTGTCATGTCCCGGCCGGCGATCTCGCAGGCATGACGTGTCCAGGACGCGGGATCGAGATCCCAGCGATGCAACGCTCCGTTGCTGAAGTACCCTACGAGTTCGTTTCGGTCGGGTCGGAACTCGGCATAGAGCCAGCTGCTGTTGTCCGGCTCGATCGCGCGCCCGACCAGCGCGCCGGTCGACACGTCGTACAGGAAAATCTTCGAGTCCGAACCGGAGCTGGCCAGGATCCGACCATCGGGCGAGAAGCTGAGCAGTACACCGACGCCGTTGTGCCCGACATCCGCCTGCCACACCGGCAGCCAGGTCCCCAACCGCCAGAGGGTGGGCCGACCATCAATGCTGTCGGCGGCCAGATACTGGCCGTCTGGACTGAAGCGCACAGATGTGTGCTGACGGCCGGGTGCCCCCCGCAGCATCGCGGCCTCCCGCCTGTTGGCCAAATCCCAGACGCCGACCCTGCCGTGGTCCAGCGAAATCGCGACGTAGCGGCCATCGGGACTGATCCCGAGCCTGTTATGCGTGGCATCCTCGATGATCCACGGGTCGCCGAGTTGCACACGGGTATCGACGTCGTAGAACCGGACAACCGAGGACCACCGCTTGGGCTCGCCACCTGGCCCTGCCGCATCGAGGCGGTAGCCTGCCAGGGCGACGGTGCGCCCGTCGAGGGACAGTACGGTGTTCAGATCAGCCTGATCATATGGCGCGTATTCGCTGATGCCGCTGAACATGCTGAGTTCGCCAACGTCCAACAGCAGCCGCCTGCTCTCCAGGTCCCAGACTCGGCCATGGCCGTTCGAGAAGCCAACCGCCAGTCGTCGCCCGTCGGCGCTGACCGTGGGCCACCGGTACCGTTCCCACCCGAGCTCGAGCGGCGGACCGGTCGGCCTCCCGGTGGTGAGGTCGACGATGTGGGCGACGCCGGACTCGAAGACCACGGCGCGTTTGCGTGGGAAGTCAAAGGCCACTGGCCCGGGGTTGTCGAGGGGTTGAGCCGCCGAGTAAAAGCCGGGCGGGTCAAGCTCCGTCTCCAGTCCACGCCGGCCGGTCACATCCCAGAGGTAGAGACCGCCGTCCAGACCGGCGGTGTAGACGGCCTGCCCATCCGGGCTGTATCGCACGTGCAACTGTGGGCCGGCGGCGCCGGCGAACACGGCGAGAGGTCGTAGGCTCGCCGCGTCCCAGATGACGGTGAGGCGATCGTCGCTAGTGGACGCGAACGTGCGCTCATCGGGCGACCAGACGGCGTCGCGGACAAGGCCGGTGTGACGGCGTCCGACACCCCGACGCGTGCCAGAGCCCACGTCCCAGACGGTGATGTCACCGGTGTCGCTTCCCGCCACCAGGTTCTGGCCGTCCGGGCTGATCGACAAGGCATTCGCCATCTGCAGTAGGGGGTGAGGCTGCCCGGAGAGCCCGTCGACGATGACAGCGCCGGGAGCGCTGGCGACGACCACCGTCCGCCTGTCGGCGGACACCCTCACCGAGCGGTAGTCGCCAGGGGGCAAGAGAGTCCGGATCCAGGTACGGCGGGCGAGGCTCCACACCGCGACCGACTCATCGTCATCCACCGTGACGACCGAGTCCCCATCGGCAAGCACCCGCCTCCCACGTTCTCGCCTCGCGCGTAGGAGGATGGGCCAAACGGCTCGCCCGCGCTGCGCCAGGTATCGACGCTCCACAGTTGAAGGCCGTGGCCGTCGTTCGATTCCTGCCCGCCGAGACCCAAGAGCTGGCGGCCGTCCGGTGTGAAGCTGAGATGGTTAACCACCGCCAGCTCTGTATCCAGCTTCGCGGTGAGCTTCAACGTACTCGCATCGTAGATGTGGACGCGTTGGCTGTTGGTAGAGACGGCGATGGTCCGTCCGTCGGGGCTCACCGCCAAGCTGAGCAGGCGCTCGCCGCCGCCGACCCCAGAAATGCGGAGCAGCCTGGGGCTGCGGTTGACGGCGGCGAGCAGATTCCCCGTCGTCAGCCAGGACGTGTCGAGCTTGGTGGCGGCGACCGCGAGCAGCATGGCCCTGCGGAGGTCCTGCTCGACGAGGGCCTGCGCGCCGAGCCTTCTCGCGTCCGCGAGCAGGCTTGCGGCATCGGCACGGCGCTGCTGCGTCACCGCGACGACGCCGCCCGCGATGGCGACCACGAGCGCGACCGCCGCGGCGGCCAGAAGCTGGCGAAGACGCCGAACACCGCGACGGCGGCTCCGCTCGTCCGCGAGAGCCGCTTCCTGACTGACATCGAGAAACTCCCGCTCGGTCGGGGTCAACAAACCCGGATGCATGTCGGCCCACACCGCGGCCGCGCTCAGCCGGGCTCCCCGATACAGCTCACCGGCGTCCCGGTCGGCCGCGAGCCATGCTGTGGCCGCGGGCGCGAGGTGGCCGCGCAACGCCCGGCCGGTGGCGTCCTCGTCGAGCCAGCGCTTCAGCCGTGGCCACCGGGTCAGCAGCGCCTCGTGGGCCACCTCCACCGCGTCCACGCCGGCACTCACGAGCCTGCCCTGAGATAGGACCTGCAGAACCCGCTCGGACACATCGCCACCGACCGCCTCGAGCTCAGCTCGGGGTCCGCTCCCCCACGTGCTCCACGGCTCCGGCAACGCCGCCGCTGTCCCGGTACGCGGCCAGAGTGAGCTCTCGCCCGTCGCGGAGCTCCCACAACGAGAGCAGCGCGGTGGACAGCAAGGGCAGCCCGCCCGGAGCATCGCGTACCTCATCGGCAAGCAGGTCGACGAGGCCACCCTCCATCGACAGCCCGGCCAGCAAGGCAGGTTGTTCTATCGCCCGCCGCAGCTCCTCGACGTTCATGGGTCGCATGAGGAGGGTGTTCTCCTCGATCATGCTCGCTAGGCAGGGATGCTCGGCGCAGTGGCCGTAGAAGTCCGACCGCAGCGTGAGCACCGCGGTCGCTCGGCCGGCCGTGACCGCTCCGACCAGCAAGTCGACGAACGCCGCGCGCCGCTCGCCGTCGAGGGCGGTGAAGACCTCCTCGAGCTGGTCGACGACGAGCACAACCGGAGCCTCGATAATCGGGTCGAGTTCGGCGGCGAGATCGGGATCGCCTGCCGGTGTCACCACGACCTGCCTCGCCGAGGCGAGGCCCGGCAACGCCCCTACGGACAGGGCCGGCAGCAGCCCCGCCCTGACCAAAGATGACTTCCCGCTGCCGGATGCGCCCACGACCGCGATCAACGGCGTACCGACCATACGTGCGATCATCGCTGCGACGAGGCGCTCACGCCCGTGGAAGAGATCTGCGTCCGACCTCTCGAAGCGGGCGAGACCCTTGTACGGGCACATGACCGGCTGTGCCCGCGACGCCCTCACGGTCCGGGTACGCACATGTGCGTCCACCAGCTCTGTCAAGCCCGCCGTGATCTCGTCGCGCGCGTTGTCAAGCCGCCGGCGGGGTTCCGCCGCCGCCGCGAGGGCCCGCGACGGCCGTGAGCGCAGCGGCATCGGTGCTCGCGGGAGCGTACAGGCGCACGACCTGCCCGATGGAAGTCTCGCCGAGCGGCGTCAGTTCGAGCATGGAAAGCTCGCCCAGCACTCGCAACGCTTCGATGTCCGCGGCGGTGACGACGGTGAGGACCGGGCGCTCGTGACTTGCGTTGATCCACGCCGCGACCCGCTTTCGCTCGTCGCTCGTGGCCAGGTCGAGGTCGTCGACGACGGCGAGGCTGAGCCGACCTGGGTCGGCCGCGAGGGCGTCGAGCGATGCGGCACCGCGGCCATAGCGGACGGCGACCCCGCGCGCGGCGACTCGCTGGGCGAACTCCGCCAGCAACCGGGTCTTGCCCATGCCGGGCGGACCGAGAACAAGCCGCGCCTGACCGTGTTCCAGCGCGGCGGCATCGAGCGCCGCGGCGAGCCACGCCAGCTCCTCGTCACGTCCCACACACGCCGGCGTGGCGATCGATAGCGGCGCCGGCACCACGGTCCGCCCGGCGAGGCCCTGGTTGAGGACGGGATCCTTGGCGAGTACCGCGCGCTCGACCGCGCGGAGCTCGAGCCCCGGTTCGAACCCGAGCTCGTCGACCAGGCAGGAACGTGCCCGCCGATACTCCGCGAGCGCCTCCGACTGTCGCCCGAGCCGGTACAGGGCCGTGATCAGCTGCGCCCATAGGCGCTCCCGGAGCGGATGCTCGGCGACCAACGCCCGCAACTCCGCCACGATCGTCGCGGGCGCGTTCGGTGCCGCGACGGCCAGGTCGGCCTCGACCCTCGCCTCGACGGCCGCCAGCCGCAGCTCCCTCAGCCGCGCCGCCTCGGCCGCGCCGAAGGGAAACTCCTCGAACTCCGCGTACGCATCCCCGCGCCAGAGCGCCAGCGCCTCGCGTAGCTTGGCCGCGGCCAGCCTCGGCTGACCAACCGAGAACGCGCGACCGGCCTCCTCCACGAGACGCTCGAAGACAGCGCTGTCAACGGCCGAGGGACCCAGCGCCAGCAGATAACCCGGTGCGCGGTACGCCACGAAAGAACCCGGGTCCACGTCGGCCCGCGCCGCCGCCACCGCCTTGCGCAGGCGGGACACATACGACGCCACCGTCTTCGCCGGACGAAGTGGCGGCCGCTCCCCCCACAGTCCCGAGGCCATCGAGGAGACGCTGACCACCTGTCCCGGCGTACGCCCCAGCAACGCCAGCACATTGCGCGCCGCCCCGGTCACCTCGATGATGAGCCCGCCGGCCCGCAGCTCCAACGGCCCGAGCACCGATAGCCGAACTCCGACCTTGTCATTGCCCGTCGTGCTCATACGAGGCATCATCGGCCCTCGTCCACCATGACACCACCGTTCCTCGTTTCATGAGCGAATCTCTCACGGTGTGATCCCGGCTGGGTACACCTGGCCTTGCCACATCCCAGCAGCCCTCGAACAAGCTGGCGGCGCCGGCCGCATCGCCGGCCTCACCCCGCCACCGGGCGAGGTTGCTCCGGGTGGTCAGGGTGTCGGGGTGGTCGGGGCCGAACCACCTGCACGGAGTCGGAATACCGTACGGGTCGAGCGCGCTAAACATGGCCAGCAGCGGGCGGGCCACACCGGCCGGGCGCAGCCGGTCCGCGACATCGACCGACAGGGTGAGCCTCGACCGATCGGTGTTGGGACACTGCCGGGCATGATTTTGTCGTTCGGGTATGTGAATGTGCGTCTGCTCCTGCAGCTGCTCGGCCTTGCCGGGCGGGGGGATCGCGCCAACGAGGTGGAGATTCTCGTGCTGCGCCATCGGGTTGCGGTGCTGCGTCGGCAGGTCGCCCGCCCGGATCTGGAACCGGTTGACCGCGCGGTGTTGGCGGCCCTGTCGAGGCTGCTGCCGCGGCCACGGTGGTCGACATTCTTCGTCACCCTGTGGGGTTCCAAAAGCGTGGTCACGGGCCTTGACCTGGGCGGATGCGTCGCCTGTGGGTGCCCATAACCTCGGTTCGGCCACGCGACCTGCCGATATTCGTTGATCAGCCCGCCGAGCACACTGGTTCGCCGGACCGGTCCTGACCAGCCCTACGCTGGAACGAAATGCGATCTTGCACGCGGTCCAGAAGCTCGAAGAGCTTGGGGCAGCTTTACCGTACCCGCACTCCAGCGCGGTGATGTCGGCCGATCGCTTGCGGGAACTACGTCCAAGGGCTGGGCGTAGCGCGTGGCGCGCCTTCTACCGACAAGTCGGCGCGGCGTTCATCATCGGCGCGATAGGACCGGAAGCGGAAGCAAACAGCCGCGGATTCAAGCGATCAGTAAGAGCGGCGGAGACGAGACTGAACGAGGTGGAGGAGGACCAATGAAGCTAAGCGATCTATCCACCTTCAAGGAAGTGCTTGACCATGAGCTCCAGGATCCTGGGTTTCGAGAGGAGTGGGATCGATCGGCCTTTGCGCGCGAAGTTGCGATTCGGATCGTGCGCCACAGGGCCGACCGTGGTCTTACGCAGACAGAGCTTGCTCGGTCAGTGGGCATGCAGCAGTCGGTCATCGCTCGCTTGGAACGCGGTGACCATCCGCCGTCCCTGGCGACCCTCGCAAAGATCACAGCGGGCACGGGAATAGAGTTTCGCCTCGAGGTCAGCCACGGTGCGGTTGCGCTGGCATCCACATAGCAGATGGCAGGCTGCAAATCTGTCGCAAAGCTTGTAGGGTTCCAAAAACTGTAGCGTGCCCGAACTCGTTCGAACGGGCCGTGAGCTGGCCCTTTGTGATTGCTCGGCAGGATCGGTGGCATGGTTACTCGGGAAGGGTGCCGGCTCCATTGGGCGATAGCAAGATCGAGGAAGACTTGATCGGTGAAGTCTCCGACCTGCCCTCGTCCTTGGTTGCCTGAACCGCCTTGTATGGCGAGCGCGAACAACTGAAGAACCAGCCGTACGATCGTGTACCCAAACGACAAGATCACAGCCGGCCACATCCCCGAACCAGCCGACCCCGGCCTCGCACAAAACCGCACGTCAGGCGCCCCGACCGGGTTTACGGGCGCTACACGGTCACCGTGGCCGCGTTGGCCGATGCCGAACCGCTGCTGGGGTTGCCGGCCGCACCGTTCCCGGCCACGGTGCGGGTGACCCGGGTCGTGGGCGCCAACGCCGCGGTCGCGTTTCGCGGCAACTCCTACTCGGTGCCGCCGGGGCTGGCCGGTGTCCAGCTGAGCCTGTTGCACCGCCTCGGTTCGTCCACCGTGGAGATCGCTTCGCCGGCCGGTGGGGTGCTGGTCAGCCACCAGCTGGCACCGGCCGGGGCGGGTGCGCTGGTGCGCACCGCCGCGCACCGCGCCGATCTGGAACGGGTCGTGCTGTCCGCGTTTAGCACCGATCGGCCCTGTGAACGCAAAGCCAACCGGCCACCGGGTCACCGCGCCCGGGCCGAAGCGGACAAGCTGCTGGGTGGCCTCGGGCCGGACGTGGTCATCGACCTGGCCCGCTACGGCGAACTCGCCGACACCACCACCAGCGAGCCGATCGAGGTGACCCGATGAGCGAGTCCTCGACCTACCAGCAGCTACGCGGGCACCTGGCCACCCTGAGGTTGAGCGCCGCGGCCGAGGCGCTACCCGCACACCTCGACCACGCCACCACCGACAACCTCAGCCACACCGCGTTCCTGACCCAACTGCTGGCCGTCGAGGTCACCGCCGCCGCCAAACGCCGCCAGGAAAGCCTGGCCCGTTTCTCCTGCCTGCCGGCCCCCTGGCAGCTGTCCGACTACGACTTCGACGCCCAACCCTCCGTGGATCGCAAACTCGTCACCGAGCTGGGCACCCTACGTTTCCTCGAAGACGCGACCAACGTCCTGCTCATCGGCCCGCCCGGCGTCGGCAAACGATGCTCGCCATCGGCCTGGGCCACGCCGCGGTCGCCGCCGGCTACCGCACCTACTACAACACCGCCGCCGACCTGGTGGCCCGCTGCCACCGGGCCGCATTGGAAGGCCGCTGGGCCACCACCATGCGGTTCTTCGCCGGCCCTCGACTATTAATCATCGATGAACTGGGCTACCTACCGATGGCCGGCGAAGCCGCGGCCGCACTGTTTCAGGTCATCACCCAGCGCTACCTCAAAGGCTCGATCGTGCTAACCACCAACCTCGGCGTCCCGTCCTGGGGGCGGATCTTCAACGACGACCCCATGGTCGCCGCCGCCATGCTCGACCGGCTACTACACAGATCAGTGGTCTTCAACATCAACGGCGAGTCCTACCGGATGCGCTCCCACCGCGCCCGCACCGACAAACTGCGCCCAGGGACAGGAACATCATGACCGAACCGACACAGCCAAGCCCGTCACGGGACGACCACGCGACGATGACCTGCCCCGTCTGCCAGACCTACTTCACACCCGTCGGGCGCCAAACCTACTGCAGCACACCATGTCGCAAGACCGCATTTCGGCGCAGACACCAAAACCCGTCCGCCGCGATCACCATCCCCGCCGCGCTCCACCGCCGTGACTACACCATCTACGAATGCCCCGACTGCGGCGAACGGCTCCACGGCGAGCAACGCTGCCAACCCTGCGGCAGCTTCGCCCGGCGCATCGGAATCGGAGGCCTCTGCCCACACTGCGACCAGCCCGTCGCACTGTCCGACCTCATCGACCAACAGGCGACGATCATGCCCAACCGGTAGTGGCCACACCGACCACCGAAGACCCCGCTACCTAGGGAATTTCGGTGATCGAGACTACGGAAATTCCGAGATCGGCGGCACACGGGCAGGTCGAGTTCCTCGGCGAGGTCGCATCCGAAGGACTCGGCCAGGGCGCTCTTGCCGGATCCCACGTCACCGGCGAACAAGAACAGCGGAGCCCGGTCGCGGAACAGGGTCAACGCGGGGACGTCCCCGGTGTGGTGCTTGTCAGCCCATTGGCGAAGCCGGTCGGGGTCGGCGAGCAGGATGGCTTCCTTGCGGAGCCGGCTCTTGACTTCGTTCAGTCCGACGAGACGCTGGTACCGATCTGCGCGGATCGGTTCGGGGAGTTCGACGACTGGGTGGAACAGGTCATCTTGCGTGCTCAAAGGTCGCTCCTGGCTCGAAGTTTGCGGTCAGTAGGCCTGAAGGGTGCAACTTCAGCGGCACGACTGTGACCAGGCACGATGCCGGCCGGCAGGATGGGCCTATGGTGCGCACCCTGGCGTTCGTCCTCGTTCG
>JAHRHA010000225.1 GCA_020027875.1 Micromonosporaceae bacterium
CCACCGTCGCATTGGCCCAATCTCGGTCAAGGGGCGTCGATGTCGCGACATACTTCGTGACCCCGTTGATGAATGTCGCGAATGGCTCGATCTGGCTGCTCGGCCAGAACTCCGCCCACTCGGTGTAGCTACGGCGGCCGAGAATGACCGAGTCCTGTGTCGGGATCACAGCGGCAAGTTTGGCGTCCACCGCGTCGTCCCAGCCGAAGAAAGTATCTGGGGCCTCGGCAACCCCGTCGAGGGACAACAACTCGCACACGACGATCTTTCGCACGCCCTACACCTCCGATTGGTCTCGATGCCACTAGTTGACTGATCAAGCCGCTTCGTCGTCCTGCACCGCCGACGGGCCGTGGAACGCACCTTCTCCTGGATCAACCGTTGCCGACGCACCATCCGCGACTACGAACGCCGGCCGGAACACCACGCCGCGATGGTCCAATGGGCCATGGTCGTCATCATGACCAGGCGACTCGCCCGCTACACCAACCGACCACAGACCAAAGCCACCTGAACCGTTACTTTCCAGGCTCTCACGGTTCTGGCCTGCGAACCGTCGGCTAGTTGATCGTCAGGAGTCCGTCCGGGAGGCCTTCGAGCTGTACCTCGACCCACATGGTGCGCCAGTTCTTGATTTCGTGGTAGCGGCGCAGTTCCGCCAGGCCGGCGAGCGCACCCAGCCAGCCATCGTACGGCGGCCGGGTCTCGTCGAATCCACTGTGGACAAACGTCAGCCGGGTGCGACCCGCCGAGTCGGCCAGCTCCCAGGACTGGACCATGTCGCCCCAGTCGACCGACATCGAACGCCCCGGTTGGATGTCGACGATGTGCGCGGGTTCGCTGTTCGCCTCGAAACCGCCCATCGCCCAGCGGCCTCCCGGGTGCAGCTCGGCGTCGACCTTCACGCCGGACCACCGGGAGAACTGCTCCGGCTCGGTCAGCGACTCGTAGACCGCCAGTCGATCGGCGTCGATCAGCACCTCGCCACGCAGCACCGCGCTGGTGAAGTCGCACCGCGCGACGGGTTCCCGCCCTTCGGCGTAGTCGGCCAGGTTGGCCAGGGCCAGCGCCCAGTAGGTGTGCATCAGACTGCGGTCGCCGGCGGCCGTCAGTACCTCGGGCCAGCCAGGTACCTCGGTCTGGGTGAGCGTCAGCAGGGTCGATCCGCCGTCCCCGCCCTGTCCTGACTCGGCGGTCAGTCCAATGTCGACGGCGGTGAAGACGCCGTCGAGCTCCCAGTCGAAGCCGAGCGAGCTGTCTTCGACGTGCCGCAGGCGCTGGTGCGGCGCTTCGCCGTTGGGGGTGAAGCGACCCCAGAACTGGTACCGGTCGGGCAGGTCCACCTCGGCGTGTTCGGCGAGCCAGACCTGCAACGCCGCCGGGTCGGTGAGAGCGCGGTGCACCGCGCGCGGCGGGGCTGCGATCCGGATGCGCTTCTTCAACGTGGTCATCGGGCTTCTCCTTGCCGACTTCTGTCTTCTTCGTCGTGGGGGCGGTCGGGGTAGCAGGCGACGGCGAGTTTGAACGCGTCACCTTCGGCGCCGCCGTATCTGGTGAAGAGGTCCTTCAGTGCGGCCTTCAGGTCGGCCATGAACTCGGGGCGCCGGTCCGGTCGCACCCGGATCTCGCCGGAGACGCCGAGCGACGGCAGGTCCGGCTCGTCCGCGTCCGGCTCGCGGGCGTGGCGCCCGGCAGCTCGGCGAGGCGATTGTTCGTGGGGCGCTTCGGCGTGTTGGGCCGCTCGGTGGGCCGCCTGGCTGTGGAGGGCGGCGACGTCGGACTGGACCTCCTCCATGAGGTCGAGGAGGTAGCCGAGGCTGGCCTCGTCGCGTTGCTGGCGCTGGCCGATCCGGCCGACGAGGCCGGGGGAGACCCAGTAGGCGCGCGCGGTGGCCTGGTAGACGCCCTCGTTGATGCCGCGCACGCGGCGCTCGGCGACCTGGGTGACGAGGCTGTGCTCGACGAGCCGCTTGACGTGGTAGTAGACGCGCTGCTGGGTCTGGTCCAGGCGGGCGGCGACCTCGGTGCACGAGCGCGGCTCGGCCAACTGCCGCAGTACCTCGATGCGCTGCGGTTTGAGCAGCGTCTCGGCCTGCTCGACCCGCTCCAAGTACAGGAGGTCTCTCATCACAAAAATCATACTGTACGCACAAATTGTTTTTGTCAATTGATTGGTAGTGGTTGTGGGTCGGCGGGCGGCGCTGGGCGGCTGGTCCACCTGGCGGCCGAAAGCCTGCGCCTGCTCGGCGACCCGACCCGCATCAAGATCCTCTGGGCGCTCCTGCAGGGCGAGTCATCGGTGGCCTGCCTGGCCGATTTGGTCGGCGCATCCCCGACCGCGGTCAGCCAGCACCTCGCCAAGCTGCGCCTGGCTGGCCTGGTCCGCGCGGCGGCGACCCCACACGCCCACATCCCCGAACCCGTTCCTGCACACCGGGCCGGACCACCCAACCGGACCGATCCCAGGCCCTCAACACCCCCACAAGCGCCCGCCCGGACCCGCAACCGACACAACCGGGCCACCCCACCATGATCATCCACGTGACCGGCCACCCACAGACCCGAACTCGCTTATTTGAGGCCTAGGTATCGCGTCAGCGCATGACGCTGGGTTCCGAGGTGTGCGGTCGGGTGTGGACGGTCGTTGCGGCGACCGCCACGGCGGCGGCGTGCAGCTCTCGCGGGAGCGTGCGCAGCCACGCCCGAAGGGATTCGATGCTCACCACTCGACCGCCTCACCGTTGCCGCTGGATACCGCGGGCGTGGCGCAGACGCCGCAGTGCGGCACACCGGCCACCGTGTACGCCGGAACGTTCGCGGTGCAGCCGCACGCGCACCCGCGCCGGCTCATCGTCGGGCTGTGGGCCTGCCTGCCGCCGTCGGCGGTCAGCGGTTCGTGCTTCACTTGAGCTCCTCCGTGGACGGTGGCGGGTTGTACGGGTCGTGATCGCGGGGCGCCTTCGCAGATGAAGCAGCCCGCGACCGGCCACTCGCGGCGGTGCCGGTGGTGGCGCAGCCAGTCGAGGCGGTTGCGCTCTCTGTGAGCCGCGCGTTTGCGTCGCCGCGTGCCTGCACGGCGGGCGAGCGGGCATGGCTCACCGCGAGACCGGCCGGGTGATCCAGCGTTGTTGCGCGTACATCCGTGCGCCGTACAGGTCCATTGCGCGGTACGCGGCCTGTTCGGCGTCATACAGCTCGGGATCGCGCACCTCGACGGCGACCAACGCCTCCAATGTGGACAGATAGGCGCTCACGCTGGCCAGCTTCGCGGCCAGGATCTCGTCGTCGGTCATCGGTGGCCCCGGTGGGTGTAGCCCATCGCATAGATCGATCGGCGCTGCGCCTGCGCCTGATCCGGTGGGTGGCCGCCGAGGCGGTACGCCAGGGGTATGCCGGCGGTGATGGCCACCGGCTCAGCCGGCACGTCGACCGCTGACCCAGAATGATCAACTGCTTGGCGTTGTCTTGGCGGAAGCTACGGATGGGCCTTCTTGGTGTGGTCGGTCAAGGCAGGATCTCGACGTACCCGTCGGTTCCGTGCACGCGGATCCGCTGCCCATCGGGGATCAGTCGGGTGGCATCTACCACACCGACGACGGCCGGCAAGCCGTACTCCCGGGCGATCACTGCGCCGTGAGTCATCAATCCTCCGACCTCCGTCACTAAGCCTGAGATGGCGACAAAGAGGGGCGTCCAGCTGGGGTCCGTGTGTGCCGTGACGAGGATGTCGCCCGCCTCGAGATCGGCCTCCGCTATGTCCAGGATGACGCGGGCCCGCCCTTCGACGGTCCCGGCGGAGACCGGTAGGCCGATCAGCGCGCCGGCCGGCAAATCGTCGCGTCGGTACGCCCCGGCGATGACCTCGCCATCGGATGTGAGTACCCGGGGCGGCGTGAGCGCTTGATACGACCTGAACGCGTCCTTGCGCCGGCGTATGAGCTGGTCATCCACGCGGTTCGTACGCACGACGTCGTGGAGCTCCTGGAACGTGAGGTAGAAGATGTCTTCCTTCGCACGAAGTACGTGAGCCTGCACGAGGCGCTCGGCCTCTGCCAGCAAGGCCTGCTTGTACACGAAGTAGCGGCTGACCATGGCGTACTTCGGATACTCCCGATACCCGATGAAGGTCCGGACCCGGTCGATCATCCGCTTCGTCTCTTCGGCCTTGCGCTCCCCGTCCGGCAGGGCCCGCAAGCGCTCCAGCAGCTGCTGCTCCTTCTTCCGGGCCTCCTGCCGCCCTTGCTCGAAGCGCCGCTCGCCGGCTCCCGGCTCGAAGTTCCTGATGTTGCCGAGGATCATGGGCACGAGCGTGGAGGGGCGTTCACTCCAACGCGGCCGCGTGATGTCGATCTCGCCGACGCAGCGCATGCCGTACTTGCCGAGCCAGGCCTCGATGGCGTCTCGCGCTTCCCGCCCGCCCGCGAGCGTGGGCAGCTCGTCCAGAAATTGCTCGCTGTTCCGCTCGCAAGCTTCGCGGAACCCCTCGTCCTTGACGTGCTGCAGAAACGCCACCACGTCCGGATGGGGGCGGATCACGTCAGCGACGTCCAGGAGCGCCAGCCCCATCTCCGACGTGATGTTGTGGGGCACGGACTGCGTGAGCGTGTCCGCCGCGTTCTTCTCGCCTAGCCACGCTTCCAACTGATCGTTGAGCCACCACGCGGCCTCCATCGCCGACATGAACACCTGATGGCTCTGCGGATCGAACAAGAGCCGCCTCAGCTCCTGGATGTCTTCCCGGATGAAGTCGAGCAGCGCCGCTCCGGACTTCGTCCCGATGTCGCGTGCCGCGGCGGCGATGGATGCCTCGCTGCGCCCGATCAGCTCGGCGACGATGGCCGGATCGGTCTCGATCGGAGCTGGCGCGCCGCCAAACAGTGGCCCGGGGGGACCCTCGTCAGGAAGCGGCCGGATGAAGCCGTCGCGCTCGAGGATGGTGTGCAGCGCGTCCCCGATCAGCGGATCGGATCGCCCCGCGGCCTCCAGGAGGCCGGCGCGGCTGGCCGGCGAGGCCAGCCTTTGGGTGACGTCGACGAACAGGCGGCCGCCGGCCTGGGCCATGGGCGCGGGGGTTGTCATCTGCCAGAAGGAGAGCCCGAGGGGCTTCATGGGGTCGGTCATCATCTGCTGGTGACCGACGGAGATGTAGACGTGGTTCTCCCGGTCGCCGGACTCGGGGATGGGGAACAGTGTGGTGATCGGCCGGCTCTGGACGATCTGGAAGCCGTCGTCGACCAGGCACCATTCGATGTCCTGGGGGTGGCCGAAGTGCGCTTCGATCCGCCGGCCGAGCTGCGCGAGCCATACGACCTGCGCATCCGTCAGCGCCGGCTGGTCCTGCCGTTCCGGGTCGATCGCCTGTTCCTGCGTCCCGCCCGCAGGCGAGGCGTGGATGGCGAGCTGCTTGGCGCCGACCGCCTTGGCGACGATTTCGCCGTCGCGCACCTTGTAGACGTCCGGGTTCACCAGCCCGGAGACCAGGGCCTCGCCGAGGCCGAAGCCGGCCTCTACGGTGGTGACCTTCCGGTTGGACGTGACGGGGTCGGCCGTGAACAGGATGCCGGCCGCCTGCGGGAAGACCATCTGCTGCACGACCACGGCCATGTGGACCGTACGGTGGTCGATGCCGTTC
>JAHRHA010000226.1 GCA_020027875.1 Micromonosporaceae bacterium
ATCATCTACAGCGGGGACAAGGCCATGCCGACCATCCTTGCGCCCAGACGGTGATCAAACTCCAGCCGAGGATCGGCAGCTCCCAGCCCTGTCCCCACTTTGCGAGCCCCACACCTTCGTCGACAACCACGACCATAGCCGCGTCACACCCCTGGTCCGGAGAGATCGACGGTGGACTTATCGCCGAGAGCTCGGGTACTCTACCTAAGGTAGGCAACCCAGGACTAGCTGCCCAACAACGGGAGGCGATCATGAAGCTGTGGACAGCGATCGAACGGCCCGCGGTGGCCGCGGCGCTGGGCTCCGGTGCGGGCACAGGGGTGTTTCTGATGGTGCTGGATCGAGCGATCGGTGGCGACCGTTGGGTGGTGGCCACGGTCGCGGGAGTCGCGTTCGCGGTCTTCATGGCGGTATGGAACGGTGGTCTGCAGTTTCTCGCCCGCAGGCGTCGCACGGTGCGCAACGTCCTCTTCGAACTGTTCGTCGCCCAGGCCTTGGGGGTCACCGCCGCGGCCTGGGCCGTGGTGCCGGTGTTGGATCGGGTCCATTGGCCAGACATCGCCGGGCTGACCGGTCTCGGTGCCGTCATGGTGGCGGGCGGCTGGTTGCGGACTCGCAAGAACATCCGGGGAAGACGACCAGATGAACTCTTCAGCTGACCTCGACGACTACGAGCGGAAGCTGCTATCGGGGTGGGAGGAGATCTACAAACGCGGCCTGCTCACCATGTGGCTGCTGCTCGCGGTCCGAGACCGGTCGCGCTATCCGGCCGAGATCGCCGAGTTCATCAACACCATGACCCAGGGCACGATGGCCGCCGACCAGCGCAGCCTTTACCGTGCGATGCGCCGCCTCAGTGACCTCGAACTCGTCGAAACCAGCGATCAGCCCGGCCGCCGGACTGGCGCCGACCGCAGGTACTACCGGATCACCCGGACTGGGCAGCGGGTCCTGGACGCGTTCCTGGACCGACACGTCCGCGGCATCTACCTCACCGACCCCGCCGCAGATCTGTTTACCTGACCGGCAAATCTCCGGGCTAGGCCCAATACCGCTAACTTAAGCGTCTGGCTGTGACGATGGTGATCGCCTGGTCAGGTGGCTTGGTCGGTCGGGGCCAGGCTCGGTGGTGATTGGGTTTGGCTTGGTAGTTGGACATCTTGCGTTTGACGACGCGGGGGTTGGCGCGCAGGCGTCGTTTTATCAGGCGTCGAAGGATCTCTTGGATGCCGCGGGCCAGCGCCTTCACGAGCCGGTCAGGGGGGAAAGGCGGCCTGCTCGGTGACGGTGCGGCGAGCCAGCCTTAGCGTGCGTATGAAGGAGACCCGGTCGGGGTCAATGTCGGCGTCGAGGGCGGCGGTGTGTATCAGTTCGCGGATGGCCCAGTGCACGAGTAGGAAGCCCCAGATTTCCTGCTCGACGCCGTCGGGGTAGCGGGATCGGAGCACGACTTTGGCGCCGCGGTGGTGAGTTTTGAGTTCATCGAGGGTGTTCTCGAACTCCCACCGCTGGGCGTAAAGCTCGGCCAGCTCGGCCGCCGGTGCCTCATCCGGATCGAGCAGGGTGGTGACCAGGCGGTAGTGCTCGCCCTCGGGCGAGCGGCCATCGTCGATGGTGTACTCCACCACGCGCACCGTCACCGCGTCGGTGCCGCCCCGGCGGGCCGCCGTGGTCGATGGCACCAGCCGGGACAGGTACGAGCCGTCGGAGAGCACCTCGATGGCCGGCAGCGAGAAGCTGGCGCTGGCCCGCCACAACAGATGCGCGCCCGTACGGGTCGCCTGCCGCCACAGGTCGATGCTCAAGAACCCCCAGTCGGCCAGTACCAGCATGCCCGGACGCAGAGCGGGCAGAAGCCGCTCGGCCAGCGTCTTCTCCGCCGTGGCGTACGAGTCCATCGCCACGGCGAAGACCGCGTGCGTTCCGCACTCGCCCAGCCCGACCAGGCGCACCTGGGGGTACGCCCCTCGGCCCTCTCCACGGGAACTGCCCGGACGGCCGAAGCGCTCCTCGTTCTCGGCCGCGCCGGGCACATCCAAGATCGCCCCGTCGATTGCGACCAGCCGCAGCCCGCGATACCACGCCCCCCGCGTAGCATCCGTCGCAAGTGGACGGACAACCGCGCCGAACAACGCGCGCAGCGGCTCAGGGCCCAGGCGCGTTCGCGCCTTCGCGATCGCTGCCGTGCTTGGCACGGCCCAGGCCCGACGCCAGCGGCCCAGCCACTCCAGCCCACCCACGAGCAGCCGCATTACCTCCTCGTAGCCCTGCCCGGAGAACAGGCACATCGCCAGCACGTAGTAGACAACCACCCGCGCCGGCAGCAACCGACTGCGCACCTCCGCCCGGTCGGCTCCGGCCACAGCCGCGTCCACCAGCTGCGGCGGGAACACCCGCGTCAACAGCCCAATCGAGATCCGATCCGACAGCCGCTCATCCGTCGGCGGCTTTACCTGGCCGGCACGAGGCATGCATGCACCGTACCAGACGATCTCTTAAGTTAGCGGTATTGGGGCTAGCCCAGGGCTCGCATGGCGGGAATGAATCGGGCGGGATCACCGGTGCCGACGGCTTTCACGAAGCGATCCGTGAAGAACTTCGGGTGGTACGGCACGCCGTCCTCCCTACCAACACGTACCCGCCGCGCCGGTAGAAGACCCCAGCCAAAGCCTGTGCCTTGCCAAAACACCGTACTGGCCGTGACCTGCCCTATTGTGGTGGTCAGGCTGCCCGGTTGTATTCGTTGATGACGCCGAGGACGCGTCGTCGCCGTACGGGTGCATTGATCGCCACGACAACGCCCGGCTCGTGGCCGGGCGAGTGTTGATCCAGACTCTGATGTGGACGGTGGCCGTTGAAATGTCCGGCGTAGACGTTCAGGACCGTGCGGGCGTGCTGTTCGTTGTAGATCAGTGCATGATCGGTGCACTCCCGGCGTACGCTGCCGACGAAGCGTTCCGCGAAACAGTTCGCCCTCGCCGTCCGGGGCGGGATCTTGACCACCTCGACGCCCTCGGCGGCGAACACCGCGTCAACCGCCGTAACGAACTTGGCATCCCGGTCGCGGATGAGGAACCGGAACGACGCCGCCCGGTCGCCGAGGTCGACCACGAGGTTGCGGGCCTGCTGGGTCATCGATTCACCGGTCGGGTTCGCGCTCACGCCGAGGATGTGGAACGGCCGGTCATGCCTTCTATGACGATGAGGACGTAGATTCGTCGTCGGGCGATGGTGTCGACGTGGACGAGGTCCGCGGCGAGCAGCCCGGATGCTTGTGCTCGCAGGAAGGTTCGCCAGCTCGTGTCGGTACGCCGGGGGCCGGACCGAGACCCCCGCAGGCGAGGATCCGCCGGATCGGGCGTCCTTGGCAAGGGCACGGTGCCGGTAGAGCGCCAACTTAACCGGACTCGACGGAGTGGCGAACTCGACGTACATGCGGCCAAAGCTTCGCCACGGCGAATCCGCGGTCAACGTAGAACCGCTTGCTCGCGGCCACGTCTGCGACTCCCAGCAGGAGTACGATCTCGTAGATCTGGCGGGTGGCCGGGCCGGTGTCGCGGCTGGAGCGATTGCGAGCAAAGCGGCTATGAGCGGATGTTCCTGCATTCTGGGCGATGGTCTTTCGTCGCCGGACGTGAGCTTGTTCCGTGCCGCAGGCAACGACCGGCTGATCACCCGGTTTGCCGGTACGCCGGGTAGACGTCCTGAGCTGCTGGCAGGTGCGGCCACTGGCGGCGTAGCGCCGCGATGGTCTCCTCGAACCAGGCCCGTAGCGATCGCAGCGTTCCTGCTGTGTTCGAGGCATCGACGGCGACTTGGAGGGTGTCGAGCATCTGGCCTCGGCGGGAGAAGCCCATCGGGTGCCGTTCGTCGCGTGCGAGCAGCTTGGGCAGTCGTACCAGCCTTGTCACAGCCCAGCCGGCAGTCGCAGCGGCCATTCCTGTGGCGTAGATCTGCTCGTCGAGGACGCTGGGGCAGGTCCTGCCGAACTCCTCGCGATAGGTGGACTCGACCAGGCGGCCTACTTCGGCGGGAACATGCGACCAACACGGACCGCCGTAGAACGGCAGGCGTAGGTGTGCTGCGTCCAGGAGCGCGTGCTGGAACTTCGCACCCTCGAAGTCAAGAAGGCGTGCAGACTCACGACTCAGGCGACAGTTCTGCGGGGCAAGGTCGCCATTGGACAGCACCAGCATCGGGCCCGGCTCGGACATCCAAGCCTGCACGTCGTCGATGTCCGACCCAGCTGCGATGGTGGTGTCCGGAAAAACGTTCTGGCCAGCGACAAGGTCGCGTAGGGCCGACCAGCACGCGACGAGCGGAATGTTCGCCAGGCTCACGCGATCCCGGTCCAAGCTCACGCCTTGGCCCCACAGGCGGGCATAGAACGAATCCTGGCGTCCCTGCGTCGCCGCGTGCATCCGACCGACGGCCTTCGCCAGGACGATGAACCCGAGGTGGCTGCCTCCCGATCATCACCGACGAGCACATCCTCCAACGCAATCCCACTGCCGAGATCCTCAAGCACCACGAAGCCGAGCGCATCGTCGTGGGCCAGCATCCGCGGACCCGCATCGGACCCGATCTCCTCAAGGAAGGTCAGCGCCGCCCACTCGCGGCTCGTTGTGTCGCCGGCGCGCCAGTGGTCGTTCGGGCGTCTCGTCTTCACAATGACGGACTTGACGCCCCAGCCAGGCGGACCCTCCGCCGCGCACCGGACGATCCAGGGGTAGGCGCCGAAGCCGGCAGACCATCCCCTCAGTGACAGCCGCCGCGGATCGGATCGCCACCGCCCCGCCAACGGCGCTGCTGAGGGCCGCGCCCACCTGGTGGAGGACTCGTCCGGAAACATCCGCCAGGTCGGATACCACCCGCTCACCCTACGCACGCCAGTAACTCGGCCTTCCGATCATCGGCTACGTGGCGCGTTCAACTTCCCCTCTTTGCTGCCCGTGCTGACGTGAGCAGCCTCAGGAGTCTGAACTGGATCGTCTGGTCGAACGGCGGATGTCTGGCATCCCAAGGCGCATTGCGGTGGCAGCGCGGGCGGTGGTGCCGCGCATGGTCTCCAGTTTCTGTGCGGCGGCGGCCAAGGTGGTCTCGATTGCGGCGACCTCGCCGAGCCATCCTTGGTCCTTGGCCTCTTGGAGCCGGTCGGCGAGGTTGGCGTGGATGGTTTCCAGGCGCGGTATCTGGGCTGAGTCAACCCGGAGCAGGGGGCATCTGACGCGGGCGTTTTCGTGCGCACAAGGGGTTCCATAGTCGCGGCCGCAGGTTCCAAGGGCGACCTTTCGCAGCTCGTACGACAGAAGGGCCAGCACCCCCCTCGGGTGCTGGCCCTTTTTCTTGTCGGCCCGCCTTGGTGGGGGCGGTTAATTGGTGTAGGTGGCAAGAGTATGAGGACTGGTCGAGCGCGTGCACCACGCGACGAACCAGCGAGCCCATATCCTGCAGAATCTCGCAAAAAGGGGCGTCGGGTAGATGACACACCCCTACCTCGTTTTGCTGCCGATATCGCATTTGTCCCCACGGATGCCGGTCGCCGGCTGCCCACCTGTCATGAATCCATCGTCGACACCTTGCCAGCCGACGCTTTCAGCGGTAGAC
>JAHRHA010000227.1 GCA_020027875.1 Micromonosporaceae bacterium
GGACCACCGCACGCTCTGCTCGTTGACCTGGTCGACCCGCAGTTCAAACGGCAGCAGTGCCCGTCCGGGGAAGCCGAGGGTCATCTGCGATCCGGTGCCTGTACCGCTCGAATACTCGGTTTGGCTATGCTGCCTGCGAATATTCGCTGATCAGTCCACCAAGGATCGTTCGTCGCTTGACCCGCGCGGCGGCCAGGTCAAGCGGCGGCGCCGGAGCCTGATCGGTGTTGGGCGGTAGCTGGTTTCGTCCCTGATGCGGGCGGTGGTCGTTGTAATGGGCGACATAGGTGCGCAAGGTGGCGAGCAGGTGCCGTTCGCCGTGGATGAGTGTCCGGTCCAGACACTCGCGGCGGACGCTGCGTACCCAGCGCTCCGCGTAGGCGTTCGCCCTGGGCGCCTGCGGAGGTGTCCGCACGATCCGGATGCTTTCCGTGGTGAACACGGCGTCGAACGAGCCGGTGAACTTCGTATCCCTGTCCCGGATCAGGAACCTGAACTGGTCGACCCGGCGGCCGAGATCCATGACCAGGTTGCGCGCCTGCTGGGCCACCCACTGCCCGGTCGGGTGAGCCGTGGCGCCGAGGATGTGTACGCGCCGGGTGGCGATCTCCATGACGAACAAGACGTAGATGCGTTTGAGCCCGATCGTGTCCACGTGCAGGAAGTCACATGCCAGAATGCCCTTGGCCTGGCTGGTGAGGAACTGCGTCCACGTCGGCCCAATCCGGCGGGGCGCCGGGTTGACACCAGCGGTGTGGAGGATCTTCCATACTGTGCTGGCCGCAACCTGGTAGCCCAATCCGATCAGTTCGCCTTGAATCCGCCTGTGGCCCCAGGTCGGGTTCTCGGCCGCGAGCCGCAGCACTAGTGCGGATACCTCGCCGGCGACGCTCGGCCGGCCTGGCTTCCGGCGGGGGTACGTCCAGCGCCGGGCGATGATGTTGCGGTGCCAGCGCAGTAACGTTGCCGGGGTGACGAAGAACGCCGACCACCGTGGGCGTGGCAGCAGCCTTGACAGCGCCGCCAACACCGCCCGATCGACCGGTTCCAGCTCAGGACGAGCGACCTGACGCCGCAGCACGGCAACCTGATGGCGCAGCACGAGAATCTCCACCTCGTTGGCGCGATCACCCCGCTCGGCGATGACGCCCAGTTGCAGGACCAGGCGCACGATCATGTACCCAAACGACAGGATCATGCCCGGCAGCATCTCAACACCGACCGGTCGAGGCTCGCACAAACCGCACCTCAGACCCCTGACCGAGTTTACGAGCGCTACACGGTATCTGGTGTTCGTGGCGCTCGGCGCCGGGGCCGTGACCTTTCTGGCGTGGTGGCTCTTCGGTGGCGAGTCCGCCGCGTTCGCTGTCACCGTCGCCGTATCGGCGGTCGTGATCGCGTGCCCGGACGCGCTTGCCTTGGCCACGCCGACGGCCATCACGGTCGGGGTGGGCACCGCCGCTCGGCGCGGGGTTCTGTTCAAGGACGCGACCGCGCTGGAGGGCGCGGCCGGCATCGACACCGTGGTATTCGACAAGACCGGAACCTTGACCATCGGCCGGCCCGCCGTCACCGACGTGGTCGCGCTCGACGGCTCTGACGAGGACCAGGTTCTGCGCCTGGCTGCCGGCGCGGACCAGCCCTCGCAGCATCCGCTCGCCGAGGCGATCGTGCGGGCAGCGCGCGACCGCGGTATCGCACTGCCGGCGGCACAGCGCTTCGATTCGGTTCCCGGTCACGGCGTGGTGGCCACGATCGAAAGCCGCGAGGTCCTCATCGGGAACGCGAAACTGCTGACCCGGCAGGGTCTGTCCGTGGACGGGCTGGCCGAGCGGGCCGCCGCACTGGCGGCCGGCGGCAAGACCGCCATGTACGTGGCGTACGACGGGCGGCCCCTAGGCCTGCTCGCGGTCGCCGACCCGATACGCGACACCGCCCGCACGGCCGTGCAGGCGCTGCGTGACGCCGGTGTCATGAGCGTGATGCTCACCGGAGACCAGCGGCGCACCGCCGAGGTCGTGGCGCGTGCGGTCGGCATCACCGACGGGATGGGCACCGGTGCGCCCGCCTTCGGCCGGGTCATCGCCGATGTGCTCCCCGCCGACAAGGCCCGCCACATCGCCGACCTGCAACGGCAGGGTCGCCTGGTCGCCATGGTCGGCGACGGCGTCAACGATGCACCCGCGCTGGCCCAGGCCGACGTCGGCATCGCGATCGGCGCCGGCACCGACGTCGCGGTGGAGGCGGCCGATGTGGTGCTCGTCCGCAACGACCCGGCCGACGTTCCCGCCGCCATCGGCGTGGCCCGCACCGTGCGGCGCACCATCAAACAGAACCTGTTCTGGGCCGCGATCTACAACGTCCTGGCCATCCCGGTCGCGGCCGGCGTCCTCTACCCCGGCATCGGCCTGCTGCTCCGCCCGGAATGGTCGGCCCTGCTGATGAGCGCATCCACCGTCATCGTCACCGCCAACGCGCTACTGCTGCGCCGGCGAGTGGTGTGACGGACGACACCAGCGCCACATACCGTAGAGGGGTATGGTATAGAGTTCAACAAGACGGGAGGGCGAGCATGCCAGCTACACCGGGCACAAGGTCGACTACCTATCCAGGCTGCGCCGCATCGAGGGTCAGGTGCGCGGGCTGCAGCGGATGGTGGAAGAGGACCAGTACTGCATCGACGTCCTCACCCAGGTCGCGGCGACGACGCGAGCGCTGCAGGCGTTCTCGCTGGAACTGCTGGGGGAGCACCTCGGAAGCTGCGTCGTCGAAGCCGCACGAGCCGGCAACGGCGAGGCCGAGATCAAGGTGCGCGAAGCAACCGACGCGATCGCCCGGCTCGTGCGCTCATGACTACCGCAATATCAACCAGCTCGCGAGCTAGACAACCTGGCTCTTCAACCAGACGATGAGGATGACGATGACCACGATCAACGCATACACGGTGCTCGGCATTACCTGCGACCACTGCATGCGCGCGGTCTCCACCGAGCTGGCAGCGCTGCCCGGGGTATGCAACGTCGACGTCGAGCTGGCCACCGGGACAGTCACCGTCACCAGTGAGCAGCCGCTCGAGCCGGACGTGGTGGCGACGTGAGGAGACAAAGGTGACAGCCAAGACCACCGGGCCACGGCTTCCCTCCGCGAGCGGCATGGTGGAGCTGGAGATCGGCGGCATGACCTGCGCCTCGTGCGCGGTCCGGATCGAGAAGCGGCTCAACAAGCTCGACGGGGTGACGGCCACCGTGAACTACGCGACCGAGAGGGCCCGCATCGCCTTCCCGCCGAACGTCACACCGACCGACCTGATCACCACGGTGGAGGCGGTCGGCTACACCGCCCGCCTTCCGCAGCCACCGGCTTCGGCCCAGGCAGAACCGGCCGCCGATAGCGCGGAGGAGGCGCTGGATCGGCTGCGGACGCGACTGTGGATCAGCGTCGCCCTCGCCGTGCCCGTGGTCGCCATGGCGATGGTGCCCGTACTGCAGTTCACCAACTGGCAGTGGCTCTCGGCTATCCTGGCCGCACCGGTCGTCGCGTACGGCGCATGGCCGTTCCACAAGGCCGCCTGGGCGAACCTTCGCCACGGTGCGGCCACAATGGACACCCTCATCTCACTCGGGACGCTGGCCGCGTTCGCCTGGTCGATGTATGCCCTATTCTTCGGCTCCGCCGGCGAACCCGGCATGACGCATACGTTCACCTGGACAATCGAGCGCACCGCCGGCAGCAGCAACATCTATCTGGAGGTTGCGGCTGGCGTGACCGCGGCGATACTGGCCGGACGGTACTTCGAGGCACGGGCCAAGCGCCGAGCCGGTGCCGCGCTGCGGGCGCTGATGGAACTCGGCGCGAAGGACGTGGCGGTGCTGCGCGACGGCCGTGAGGAACGCATCCCTACCGAGCTCCTCGCCGTCGGTGACCGGTTCGTGGTACGGCCGGGTGAGAAGATCGCCACCGACGGGGTGGTGGAGGAGGGGGCCTCCGCCATCGACGCAGGCATGCTCACCGGTGAGTCGGTGCCGGTCGAGGTCGCCCCCGGTGACACGCTGGCGGGAGGGACTGTCAACGCCGGCGGCCGACTGGTCGTGCGCGCCACCCGGGTCGGCGCCGACACCCAGCTGGCGCAGATGGCCCGGCTGGTGGAGCAGGCGCAGAGCGGCAAGGCCGCGGTGCAGCGGCTGGCCGACCGGATCTCCGCGGTCTTCGTACCGATCGTTATCGTGCTCGCGGTCGGCACGCTCGGATTCTGGCTCGGCGCCGGCGGATCCGCCGCGGCCGCGTTCACCGCAGCCGTCGCCGTTCTCATCATCGCCTGCCCCTGCGCACTTGGCCTGGCCACCCCGACCGCGCTTCTCGTCGGTACCGGCCGGGGTGCCCAACTGGGCATCCTCATCAAAGGTCCGGAGGTGCTCGAGTCCACCCGCCGCGTGAACACCGTCGTGCTGGACAAGACCGGCACCATCACCACCGGGAGGATGACGCTGGTCGATGTTATCACCACCGATGGCGCCGACGTGACGCCTGCCGACAAAGTCGAGACTGTCCTCCGCGCCAGGGTCGGCCCAGACGTCGTGCTCCGCATCGCCGGCGCGCTCGAGTACGCCTCGGAGCACCCGATCGCCACGGCGATCGCGGCCGAGGCACGGGACCGTTTCGGTGACCTCCCGGCTGTAACCGATTTCACGAACTTGGAAGGGCTGGGCGTCGCCGGCACCGTCGAGGGTCGGGCCGAGATCGTCGGCCGCCCAGCTCTGCTCACCGACCGCGGTCACCGCCTGCCGACGGTGCTGGCGGAGGCGATCGAGTCGGCCCAGGCGCAAGGTCGCACCGCCATTGTCGCCGGCTGGGACGGTGTTGTGCGGGGCGTGCTCGTCGTCGCGGACACGGTCAAGCCCACCAGCGCGCAAGCCGTGCGACAACTGCGCGAGCTCAACCTCCGGCCGATCCTGCTCACCGGCGACAACGCGGCCGCGGCCCGGGCCGTCGCGGAACAGGTCGGCATCGACGACGTGATCGCCGAGGTTCTGCCCAAGGGCAAGGTCGACGTGGTCAAGCGACTACAGGACGACGGCGCGGTGGTCGCCATGGTCGGCGACGGGGTCAACGACGCGGCCGCGCTCGCACAGTCCGACCTGGGCCTCGCCATCGGAACCGGCACCGACGTCGCCATCGAGGCGAGCGACCTGACCCTGGTCCGGGGCGACCTACGCGTCGCCGCCGACGCCATCCGGCTCTCGCGGCGCACCCTGACCACCATCAAGGGCAACCTGTTCTGGGCCTTCGCCTACAACGTCGCCGCAATTCCACTGGCCGCCGCCGGGCTGCTCAACCCGATGATCGCCGGTGCCGCGATGGCGCTGAGCTCCGTATTCGTCGTCACCAACAGCCTGCGATTGCGCACGTTCCGTCCACTGACGTGGACCTGACCGCTCGCGAGCCGCCCGGTCTAACTGTGCGGCCACGCCTTCGGCCTGGACGGCGGTGGCCGGAGTGCGACGCTGCCGGCGTCCTATCTGGACAGACGATGCCGCTGCCTTGACGTCGACAAGTCCCGAGCGCTGACGAACTATTGCCGCAACCTTT
>JAHRHA010000113.1 GCA_020027875.1 Micromonosporaceae bacterium
TCGTTCATCGGCGCAACTGGGGGGAAGATCGGGTCTACTGCCGGGGCGAGGACGGCAGGCTGTTCTCCCTTCCCGCGAGCTGGACCGACGTGGTGGGCGAGGACCCTGAAGGGTGCAAGTTCAGAGACAGAGTCGCGATGAGGTGTGGCCGCATTGCTGGCGGATCCTCCGGTCGCGCTCGCTGGGGGTTGATGGTGGAGGCGGGCTCGCTGCCTGGCCCTGGGTTCGCGGATATGCGGACGCCACCACGGCGATACCTGTTGGCAACCGGCTTCCAGTGTGTGCTTTCCAGTTGCGGGGCGAGCCGAGGTGGATGGCGGGGTCAGGCCGCGCGACGGTATTCGTGGATCAGTCCACCGAGGACGTCGAGGCGTTCGATGCGGCCAGCGGGGCCGAGCCCGGCAGCTATCGGGGTCGGCGCGGGGGCTGGAATGTCGAGGTGGATGCCGCGGTGGGGACGTGCCGTGTTGTAGTGCGCCAGGTAGGCGGTGAGGACGCGGTGGAGCTGGCGGTGGTTCCAGATCAGGATCCAGTCGAGGCACTCGGTCCGGACGGTGCGCACCCACCGTTCCGCGAATACGTTTGCTCTTGGCGCCTGCGGCGGGATCTTGACTATTTCGACCCCAGCTGCGGCGAATACGGCGTCGAACGGGCCGGTGAATTTGGCGTCGCGGTCGCGGATGAGGAATCGGAACCTGTGGGCGTGTAGGTCGAGGTCCATCAGCAGGTTGCGGGCCGCCTGCGTGACCCACGCGCCGGTCGGATGAGCGGTTATGCCGGCCAGGTGCACTCGGCGGCGATCGAGTTCGAGGAAGAACAGAACATACAGGCGAGTGAGTCCGATCGTTTCAACGGTGAGGAAATCACACGCGAGCGTCCCGATGGCCTGGGTGCGCAGGAACTCTGTCCAGGTTGGTCCGCCGCGTCGTGGTGCTGGCCCCAGATGGTGGCGACGCAGGATGGTGCGTACCGAGGTGGCCGAGATGCGGATTTCAAGCTTGCGGCACTCGCCGACGATGCGCAGATATCCCCACCGCGGGTTCTCCTGGGCCAGCCGCAGCACGAGTTCGACCACCTCGGGCCGTACGGACCGGCGGTCGGAGCGGCCGGTAGGCGGATAGGTCCAGCGGCGCCGCACGAGGTCGCGGTGCCAACGCATTAACGTTGCGGGGGTGACCAGGAAGATCGGCCAGCGTGCGCGAGGCAACAGCCGGGACAGCATCGCCAGCACGAGCCGGTCGGTGGGCAAGTAGCGGGGTCGGGCAACCTGGCGTTGCAACACCATGAGCTGATGGCGCAGCACCGCGATCTCCACGTCCTTCGCGTCCGGCGACGGGCCTAGGCGGACCAGTCCGAGTAGCCGCCGAACGATCATGAAAGTCAGGGTATGTACCACCACGACGGACATCGTGCCAGCCACCCATAGTCGCTGGTCACAGCCGCGACGCTGAAGTTGCACCCTTCAGGTTCGAGAACGTGCCCGGCCACGGAGCCATCGCCCACGTCGTTGGCCGACGGATCGTGGTGGGAAACCGCCGGCTGTTGGAACGGGAGGGCATCGACCTGGGTGCGCTGGCCGCCCGCCGCGACGAGGTCGCCGAAGGCGGCCGCACCGCGGTCCTGGCCGCCATCGACGGCAAGCCCGCCGCCGTCATCGGCATCGCCGATGCCCCCCGCGAGACATCCGCACCCGCGGTCGCCGCACTGCACGAACTGAGAGTCGAGGTGGTCATGCTCACCGGCGACAACCAGGCCACCGCGGCGCGCATCGCCCAGCGGTTGGGCATCGACACCGTCATCGCCGAGGTGCTGCCGGGCGACAAGGCCGCCAAGATCGCCGAACTGCAGGCGTCCGGTCGCAAGGTCGCCATGGTTGGCGATGGCGTCAACGACGCCCCCGCCCTTGCCCAGGCCGACCTCGGCATCGCCATCGGTGCCGGTACCGACGTGGCCATCGAGACCGCCGACGTGGTCCTCATGCGCTCCGACCCCCTCGACGTGCCCACCGCGCTGCGCATCGGCCGTGCGACGCTACGCAAGATGCGCCAGAACCTCGGCTGGGCCATCGGGTACAACGCCATCGCGCTGCCCATCGCCGCCGGGGTGTTCGAGCCCGCGTTCGGCCTCGTGCTGCGGCCCGAGATCGCGGCGCTGTCCATGTCCGGCTCAAGCCTCATCGTCGCGGTCAACGCCCTAGCCCTCAAGAGGCTGCGCCTGCCGACCACCGCGGCCGCCGACCCAACGCCTGGCCTTCAACCCGGGCCGTGACGAGCGGGCCGTGCGCGCGAACCGCCAGGCTCGGATGGTCGGCGTCGGGCAGGCACGGAAGGCAATGGAGCTCAGGTCCCAGCTGACGTGTCCGACAGCGTCTCGGCACCGCCGGCGCTCCTTTCGTCCGATCGCGAATTTGCGCCACGCCAGTAACGTCTTGGCACGGTCTCCAGAGACTCGTTGTTGCTCGGTTGCGCGACCCGCAAAGTGGAACCCGACTGCGTTACGCCGGCTCGTGTGTTTCAAACGGGAGGATTTGATGCCGAGTCACAGGCCCTTCCGGCGACTGGCCGCGGTAATGGCGCTCGCGCTGTTTGGCGCTTGTACGCCGAGCGCTCCTTCAGGCTCATCAACGCCGACTGTGTCCACGAGGGCGGCGTCGCCGGTGGCGGTGTCGCCTACGCCAGCGGGCTCATCGTATGACGTGCCGAGAACGTTGCGCCGCCCGCTTCGAATGCCGCCGATGCCGTCGCACGGTCGCTGTCCCGCAACGCCGTCGCGCCAAGTCCAACCGGCGTTCGGAGATGCCGCCGGTCCTGGGCCGGTGTACCCGGTCTACGGCGGCAGCAGCGTCATGTTCTTCCCACAACGCGACCAACCTCCGGGCGGGTTCTACAGAGCGAAGGTTCTCTGGGTTACCGATCCGCTGCGCTACCAGGGTCCGGTGCTGATTCGAGCGGCAAGACTTGACGGCGATGATCCGGGTTGCGGTGCTCGGCTACCTCAGAGATAGCAGTTCCTGAGAACCCAGGCATACTGATGAGTACGCCGGTAGCGCCGCTCGTTCGTCCCAGGCGAGAGCGAAGACTGTCGATATCGTCAACGTCTGCTCGTGAGGTGCGCCATTTGCACTCGACTAGATAAGTTTCGTCCACCTTCGTTGCGATGACGTCAGTCCGCCGGGGTCGCGCGGTCCCCGGGTTCTTGCGGACATCAAAATGACCTGCGCCGAAGAGACCGACAACGAAATCCTCGAAGGCGAGACCGCGCTTACGGGCATCGGTCATCGCCTCGAGTGCGCTGAACTGATGCCGCAGCATCGACATGGCCATCACGTCCTCCGTCCCGGCTGGGCCAACGGTAGCGATCTGACATGATCTTCAGGCGTGGCGCCGTTTATGCACCGTCCTATGAAGGCAACCAACGGACGCACCCTCCGTTACCCATGCGCGCCTCAGCAGGGCCGGCGGCACACTCACTTTGGCCGCGACACGCTCGTTTGTCTCCCAAGGCTCGGCTACGTCCCCCGAGGGCGCGGTCAATTCGGGGCACTGGCCTTAGTCTATAACCGGCCAAC
This sequence comes from Micromonosporaceae bacterium, assembly GCA_020027875.1. Classification (GTDB taxonomy): domain Bacteria; phylum Actinomycetota; class Actinomycetes; order Mycobacteriales; family Micromonosporaceae; genus JAXIPB01. The sequence goes on from JAHRHA010000113.1 coordinate 3,569, forward strand.
CGGCAACTACCTGCTGTGACCTGACCTGCTGCAGCACATAGGGGATCATAGATGCGATGTCTGGTCATGTCCACCAAGGGCTCTCCGATCGCTGACCTGCTCACAGTCCTCACCGAGCAGGGTCTCGACGCTGTGTCAAGTACCAACCTTGGGGCAGGGGCGTTGCTCGGGATGGCCGACCTTGAGGAGGTGACGTGTGCCGTCGCGGTCCTGCCCGAACCGACCGGCGATATTCGTCCCGTGCCTCCGGGGCTGGCTGCGATCTTGGTAGAGATCGGCATTGCCGTCGGCCGTGGCATTCCCACGCTAATCATCATCGATCCGGACAGGCCACTACCGCCAGCGCTGGCAACGATGCCTTATGCGGGGGTCGCCCTCGATAATCTTGAAACGTTGCGGCTGCACGTACGCGTCTTTGCCAGGACCGCAATCGAAGCGACTCAACCATCGCTTCATCGACCTGACCTTGACCAACCCGGGCCCAAGCTAGATCTCGCTGCGGAGCGACAGAGACTCCGGGAGATTCTGGATACCCCAGGGCCCACATCGCTGATGTTTGAGCAATTCGTGGTTGATCTGTTGTCCAGAGTGGGCGGCCAAGTTGAGAGCCATGTGCGGGTTGAGGACGAAGGCATTGACGCGGTCATCGGTCTCGGCGGCCGGCATGGACCACCCTTGGTGATCCTTGTCGAGGTGAAGCGACTACGCCGCTCACCGGCAGGCCTCGCTGAAGCGGGCAACCAGCTGCTGCGCTACCTTGCCATCCGCCGCGCCGACCTCGGCTTGATTGTCGTGGACAAACCGATAACCGACGCGGCTCGTGGCGCGTTGCCGCCGATGATCTTGGCCCTCTCCGCCGACGAGCTACTAGATCATCTCGCCAAAGATCCATTGGACCGGATACTTCGACGGGCGCGGAACCGCGCCGTCCACGGAGTATGACGTGGACCGCCCAGCCATCTTGGGGTACCTGGCTGCCGCCGCCATGGCACCGGATAGCAACGCAAAAGGCAAAGCATATGAGGCACTGGTCGCGTACCTGTTTTCCTGCGTGTCCGGTTGCATCGTCGAGTGCGGCATCACCAACGTCTTCGGCACCGAGCAGATAGACGTCGCCGTTGGAAACCTCGCGGCGGAGAACGGCCTGTACCTTCTCCCACGAGTGTTCCTGGTCGAATGCAAGGAATGGGATCAGCCCGTAGACAGCAGGACCATCGGCTACTTCCTCAACATCCTTGCCGGCAGATCCATCGAGGTAGGAGTGCTCGTGGCCGCCAATGGCATCACCGGCGACCTGTCGAACATCACCCACGCACACGCCCTGGGCCTTACCGCCGCCGCCCGCGGCATCAAGCTCATCGTGATCACCACCGAAGAGATTACCGACCTGACTTCGGTGGTCGAGTTCGTTGAGCTGTTACACCGCCGACTCCTTCGGGCGTACGCAACCGGCACAGTCGGTGCGCCTGATTCGTAACGGTCCACAGAAGCTCTTCGGACCCGCTCGAAGCCAGAAATACGGGTCGCGCGGTTCATCATCATGCAGCGGCGGCGCTTCGCTCGCTCCGTTGATCTTCGGTCGCTGGGGTTACCGGATCTGTCGCGATGACGTACCCAGGCGCGTTGGTGGGACCTCTTGGGCCGGCGGGCCGTTGATCTTCGTGCTTGATGACCGCGTCAGCCGCGTTCGCATGGTTGGTTCGCAATGGCGGCCTACCCTCGTGCCGGGTCGCTGTTTCGGGCTCATCCTCCACGCCGTCGCGTCGGGAGTCGCGGCCCGGCCGCCGACATAGTCGGCTCCTCCGTAGCCGGGACGGCCGGCTCAGCGGGGTATGACGTTCGGCCTCCGGCGGTACCCGGAGGGCCGGGCTCTACAAGCCGGGAACCTACTCCGCCGATCCGATGGCGTAGCCAGTACGGGTCGCACGGCGGGGGCGCCCTGCGCGTCACCGGCGCTGCAGCCATGGAGGGCCGCGGGTGTCATGTTGCTGTTCGGCCACCGAGTCCTCGAGCCGCTCGTACCGTCGGTCGTATGAGTGAGATGGACGACTGGTGGGACGGCCTGGCCATGGAGCTGCAACAGGCCTGGGTGGGCTTCTTCGAGCAACCCGGCATGACGGATGAGATGGTCAAGAGCGTTCCGACGGAGCGGTTGGGCTTCGGCGGCTGGATCATCCCGTTCGCCTACAGCTGGAATGAGTACCCGCTGCGGCGCGACCAGATGATCTCCCAAGAGTTCGAGGAGTTCCTTGACAACAAGGCCGGGGAAGTTCCGCACGGCTAGCTCACGGCCGCCCAACGGCTCGAGGCTGTGTGATCGTGCGTCCGTCGGCCAGGAGCCGGAAAGAACGGCACCGGGCAGGGCGAGATCGTCGGTGTCGAGCACGTACCCGTCGGCATCGATCTGCAGGGACATCAGGCCAGCCTCGATGCTGAACTCCACGATCGCCATGCGCGCGGGTCTGCCGGTGTGGCCGCGAGTGCGCATCAACGAGTACGGCGCCTCTGGACAAACATGCCCAGGGGCGCGCGGTAGAGATAGTTGCCGGATTTGCCGAGATGAGGTGCGACACGAGGTCGCACGCGTTGAGTGAGTACGTCGATTGGAGGTTGGGCGATGCCCGAGACGTAGCTCCCGGTCTGTGTCCGTGACCGGTCCCTGCCCCGACGTGCGTGGCTAGCAATGGCTGGGTGCGAAGCTCAGGGAAAAGCCCAAGGGCACCCGTTCCGACTGGGTGTCACAGGCGAGGGGAAGGGCCGACTGGGTGAATGCGAATGAACCCTCGTTGATGCCTCGTGACGGCAACTCTCCGGGTCGGGTTGTAATGCCGGAGAGAAACAGAGGCTGGCCGTGAAATCGGCGGACGGCGGTCGAGGACTCATCGACGACCGTGTGGACACCGTCGCCTCCGGGGTAAAGAGGGCACCCGACCCGGTCCGTATCTCATGCGTGTGGAACGTGGAAACCCCGTCAGGTCCGGTGACATCCCCGTGGGTGTTGCCGGTAAGCCGACCGTAAGGAGAGCCCAATTCCTTGGCGGGAACAGGACGCCCAAGAAGCGAATGCCGGTGGCCGAAAGGCGGCAGGAAAGCGGGAGCATGTGGCTGGTCCTCCAACCGGTCGCTCTCGTATAACTGGCCGGATACCGGGCCTGGTGCCCGGCCGCGAAAGCGGGCTGACGTGTGGCGGGTGAGCCTTTGACGACGAAGCACCGAACCCACCCGAACCGAAGGGCAAGTTAGACGCGATGACAGCTTTTGCCTTCGATGTTGCGATGGCGGCTCTCGGAGTGAACGGACCTGAGGACGTAGTCCGCCAGTGGGACGCCATCAACTGGCGGCTCCAAGAGGACAACGTACGGCGGCTACGGGGCAGGATCTTCAAGGCGACGAAGGACGGTGACTGGCCCACGGTCAGGAACCTACAGAGGATGATGCTGCGGTCCTGGTCGAACACGCTGGTCGGCGTGCGGCAGGTCACGCAGCGATACGCTGGCCGCAAGACCGCGGGCATTGACGGGCAGGTCGCGTTGACCTCCCCGGCGAGGATGGGGCTAGCAGTGCAGGCGCACCGCACGGCCCGGTCCTTCAAACCGCTCGCGGTCAAGCGGGTGTATATACCGAAGGCCAATGGGAACAGCGCCCGCTCGGAATTCCCGTCATCGAGGACCGCGTCCACCAGGCGCGGCACCGTAATGCGTTGGAACCCGAGTGGGAGGCCCGGTTCGAACCCAAGTCGTCCGGGTTCAGGCCGGGTCGTAGCTGCCAGGACGCGATCTCAGTTATCCACGTGACGTCGTGCGGCCAGACCGCCCGACGAGTGTGGGTCTTGGACGCGGACCTCAGCGCGGCATTCGACCGGATCGACCACGACCACCTACTCACCACGATCGGATCGTTCCCCGGCAGGGGGATATGATCCGAGACTGGCTGAAGGCGGGCGTGATCGAGCCAGGCAAAGGATTCGCACCGACCGAGGAGGGAACCCCACAAGGCGGTGTGATCAGCCCCTTGCTCATGAATATCGCACTGCATGGGCTGGAGGAAGCGGCCGGAGTCCAACACGAACGCAGCGACAGTAAGCGAACGAAGCGGGGCTCCCCTTCGCTGATAAGATACGCCGACGACATGGTCGCGCTCTGCCACACCAGGCAGGAAGCTGAACAGGTCAAGGCGAGGCTGGCCACGTGGCTGGCGCCCAGAGGTCTATCCTTCAACGAGGAGAAGACGAGAGTTGTCCACCTCGACGACGGATTCGACTTTCTGGGATTCACCATCCGCCGCTACCACGGCAAGCTCATCACCAAACCCAGCAAGACCGCTATCAAGCGGGTCAAACGACGCGTCGCCGCCGAGTTCCGCGCGCTGCGCGGAGGCAATGCGGCGACGATCCTCGTCAAGATCACACCGATTACGCGAGGATGGGCGAGCTACTACCGCGGGGCGGCGGCGTCCAGAGTCTTCGCCGACCTGGACCGCTACCTGTGGCAGCTCACCTACAAGTGGGCCTGCCACAGCCACCCCGACAAGCCGAAGCCCTGGATCATCAACCGGTACTTCGGCCGGTACAACAAGGCCAGGAACGACCGCTGGGTGTTCGGCAATCGCGACAGCGGCGCCTACCTACCCAAGCTCGCCTGGACCAACATCGTCCGACACCAGCTAGTCCGCGGCGACGCGTCACCCGACGATCCCGCCCAAACCGACTACTGGGCCGACCGGCGCCGCAAGCGCAAACCCCCGCTCGATCTCAGCACCCTGAACCTGCTCAGCAGGCAGAAGGGCCGCTGTCCGATCTGCGGAGACCTGCTCTTGCACGCCGACCGCGAGCCACAAAGCCCAGGCGAATGGGAACAGTGGCATCGCACCACCCGCAAGGCGATCACGCGGCAACACATCACCGCCCACCGGATGGACGGCACGCCGGACCAGACCCGTCTTGTTCACTCCCACTGCCAGCGCCGGGCAACCGACGCGAAAGGGACCAGCACCCCTGTACAGCTGAATCGCCCACGGGGCTTGCTTGAGCCGTGTGCCGCGACGAGTGGCACGCACGGTTCTTAGGGGGGCGGGGCGCAGCAATGCGTCCCGCCTACCCGACTGCGTCAAGCGGCAGGTTCAGCTGAGTTGCTGGGTTGTCGGCGAAGGAACGCGGCGACACTTACGGCGACGACGACGATGCCGCAGCCGAGCCATTGCCCGCTGGTGAGGCGTTCGGCGAGGAGGAGGTATCCGGCGGTGATGCCGAAGACCGGGATCAGGTTGATGAAGATCCCGGCAACTGCGGCTGGTATGCGCTGCAGGCCGGTGAGGTAGAGCCAGAAGCCGATCGCGTAATAGAGCACCCCGGACGTGACGGCGCTGAGCCATCCCCAGACGGACACCGTTGTTACCGTCGGTGGTGAACCGGTGAGGTGGCCGAAGGCGAACAGGGCGAGCGCGAAGACGAGTGCACACGCCTGTTGGATCATGACCACCGGGAGAACGGAGCTGCGACACGCTCGACGGAGCCGAGGTGCTGCTGGACGCAACCCCTGTCGTCATCGCCATGGCCTCCGACATCACCGACCTGGCAGCCAGCGCCTTCGCGGCCAGGTTCTACTCCGCCATCGCCTCGGCCCAACCAGTCGGCCCAGCCGTTCGGCAAGGCGCTGTTGCACTGGACCTCGCTGGCCTGAACGAGGGCTGGAAACCAAACATCCGTGCCCGTGACGATGTCGAGTTGGACAAGCTGATCCTGGTGCGGCCCTCGCCCGAGTAGGCATCCTCGCACGCCGGGCACGTGTCGCCACGGCGTCGCGCCCCATAGCTGCCGCGTCACGGTCGGCCGCAGACGCCTGCTAACGTCGATCCGCGACACACTTGACTATCAGGCGTCCAGCGGGACGAACGTTGACAGTGGTAATTGCGAATGGAACGGACTGGCCGGCGGAGCAAGGTTCGGCTACCTCGAAGGTGTGATCAGCGGAACTCGCATGACCGCTCGGCTCGTCCGACGCATCTCGTGACATCGGGCCTGTGCGTATCCGGACGAGAGCTCCGTCAGGCTTCGCCATAGGTCCACCGCCCTGGCGGCGCTTCCGACCAAGGGTACGAGCTGGCTGACGACGAGGGTCCGGTCGGCAGGGTCGTCACCTTCGAGCCGTAGCTCGATGATCCGCAGCGTCCTCAGCAGCCGCCAGGTCAGGTCGCTTCGATCGGTATCGCTGGCTAGCCGTATGACGCCACGGACGGCCGCGGCAGTAACCACCTCGTCAAGGTTGCGCAGCCGAGCCCGTACCTTGCCGTTCGTAGCCTTCGGCGCACCGACTGCCGCCCGGAACGCCGGGTCGTCACGCTGCCTCCTGGCCAGGTACGCGAGCTGCTTGACCTCGCCGGCCGCGGTGTGCGGCGCGGCCACCGCCAGCGCCAAACGCTCGCGGTCAGCGTCGAGTTCAACACGGTGGTCGATCACCACCTGCAGATAGTCGGCCAGCAGGCTGACGAAAGAGCTGCTGCTGGCGCCGATAGTCGGATCGCGGCGTACGCCAACGAACATCGTCCGGGTTCCAGTCGGGCAGTCGCCGACCACGACCAGGTCGTCGACCGGACACAGTGCGCTCTGCTGGAACCGCACCTCGCGTGGCGTGAACTCGTCACCGAGGCTGGACACAGGCAATCGCTGTAGCAACGCGGCCAGAAGCGTCGCGCCGTATGCATGCTCGAGCACCGTTCCGCCACCACCGGTGGCGTACGGGCTCGCGTGTCCACTGTCCAACGACGTCACCGGTCGAACTGACTCCTTCCTGCCGGCGCCAGCCGATCGACTCCGCCGCATCGCCACCCATCATCTACCACCGGAACGACAAACTCCGGGCGATGTACTCGCCGGCCTTGTACCTGCGTCGTCGCTGCCGTGGAGGCGCGGGCTACGGGACGAGCCATCCTCGAGGTGACGCCTTTGGCGTCAAGGTCATCCGAGCATCCCCTCATAGTGCCGCCGTTTCGCTCGCTTCGTCGCTTGTGGTCACCCGTGTTACCCGCCGCGTTTGCGACGTTCAGTCCGGGCGGACCCGCGCGGTATGCGGTCCATGAGACTTTGTCGATGGGCTCGTGGGGCTATGCGTGGTGCGAACTACAGCTCCGTGGGGCCACTAGAGACCGCAGAGGCGGCATTCACAACCGTATAGGTCCTGGTAGACCGCCCGGGACATCGGCAGGGAGGGACTCATAATCCCTCGGTCGCGGGTTCGAGTCCCGCCCGCCCCACTACCAGCGTAAACAGCGCCGAATACGAGCGCCGCACGCTGGTACAGCGCTCGTGCACCAGAGTACTGTGCATCCTGTGCGAGGGCCGGAACAGAATAATGACGCTGCCGTCCGGGGACATCCGGCGATCCAACCCGCGGACCGGAGCACCGGTCCAGCAAGCCACGAGCACGCTGGCGACGGGTTGCCTTCCGGCCCCGGCACACGAACGGGCGCCAGCCCGTGGCATGGCATGGCAGGGCAGCCGGCCCTCGCACCTCTCGACATCGACGACATCCGCACCCTGCTGCCCGACTGGCGGCGTCATCTGCGCGCCAAGAACCGCACCCCCGGTACCATCGCCAGCTACCAGCGCTGCGGGCAGAACCTCGCCGACTACCTGGCCGCGCACGGCATGCCGACGCACGTCGGGCGCGTCACCCGCGAGCACCTCGAGGCCTTCTTCGCCGACATGCTCGACCGGCTCGCCCCCGCCACGGTTGCCAAGCACTACCGCAGCCTTCAGCAGTTCTGGAAGTGGCTAGCCGAGGACGGCGAGATCCCGCGCTCGCCGATGGAGCGCATGTCGCCACCGTCCGTGCCCGAGCAACCTGTGGCGATCCTCAGCGACGACCAGCTGGCCCGGCTCCTGGCTGCGGCCAAGGGCACCGACTATGACGCGCGTCGCGACACGGCGATCCTGCGGGTGCTCATCGACACCGGAGTCAGGCTCGGTGAGATCTCCGGCCTGACGCTCGAAGGTGTCGACTTCGAGCAGGACGTGCTGCACGTCATGGGCAAGGGGCGGCGCGGCCGTGCGGTGCCGTTCGGCGCCAGGACTGCCGATGCGCTCCGGCGCTACCTGCGCGCCCGTGCTCGACACCCGAAAGCCGCGACGACAGACGCGCTGTGGCTCAGCCGGCAGGGTGCGATGACTCCTTCCGGTCTGGCGCAGCTACTTGAGCGGCGCGGCCTACAGGCTGGAGTCGCCAACGTGCACCCGCACCGGTTCCGGCATTCCTTTGCCAACACATGGCTCGCGGCCGGCGGCCAGGAGACCGACCTGATGCGGCTGGCCGGTTGGCGCTCCCGTCAGATGGTCGGCCGGTACGCGGCGAGTGCAGCGGACGAGCGAGCGCGTGAGGCGCACCGGCGTGCCGCGCTGGGGGATCGACTGTGAGCAGCGCTATTCTCTAGGCCAACCCCTCCCGGGGCCGCGCGATCGAGGCAGGAGTCCCCACCTCGACGCGACCGAGCAGTACGCGAGTGAGCCGCCGGCAGGAGTCCCCACCGGCCCTCGGCACTTCGGTGCGGTTACACCCGGCTCTCGTCCAGGTCAGCCTTCGGGCTGCTCCGTGACGGGAGCCCTTTCGTGTCCGCAGCCAATTCTGCCGAACGATCACTGATCGCGAAGCTTGCTGTCGAAGAGTCGTGGGCGCACACAGTCGATCCGGCTGCCCGCACTGCACCCGCCCGTCAGGCCGCCCTGGAGCGCTTCGAGCGCCAGGTCGACCCCGACGGCAGCCTCCAGCCGGCTGAGCGCGCACGGCGCGCTGAGCATGCCCGCAAGGCCTACTTCGCGCGGTTGGCGCTGAGGTCTGCCCAGGCCCGCCGCGTCCGCAAGGCCAGGCCGTCCGATAAGGACGGTGGCACGCCATGAGACATGAAGCAGGGGCGGCACCGAGAACCGCCCCCGCCGAGACCACCGACCGGCAAGCCGCTGACTCATCACTCAGCATAGCGATAGCGGCGTCGGCCGACATCCCGCGCCGGCCGTGCCGGTCTAAGGGCTGCACCGGTAGCCGCCCCGTCGTTCCGGTCGGCAGCAGCCGCTTCTTCGACCGCTGTCCGAAGTGCGCGCGCCGCGTGCTGCACGAGCAGCCCTACCCCGAGCCCGACCCCCGGCCGGCTATCGACCCGTGGGCCGAGCGCGTCGCCGAACTGCTGCAGCAGGCCGAGGGGCGGTGGGCAGCATGAGCGACGACCGTCGGCTATCTGCCGCCGGCAGCCTGGCCGGACGGATGCAGCGCGCCGTGCTCGGTGTTCTGCACGAGCACGAAGCCAACGGTGAGATGCCCACCAACGGCCGGTTCGTGTTCTACGAGCTGGAGCACCGGGGGACGGTCCGCAAGTCTGAGCGCCGCAAGTCCCGCAGGGGCGGCGTCAACGACCCACGCGAGCAGGAGGTCATCGACGCCCTGCTCCGGCTACGCGATCGGGGCATTGTGCCGTGGTCGTGGATCGACGACGAGACCCGCACCCTGTACGAGTGGGAGCACGCGCCGAGTGTCGCCGAGTACGTCAAGGCGAGGGTCGACGAGGCGCGGATCAACCCATGGCCGGGTGAGCCGCCGCTACTGCTGGTCGAGTCGCGGTCGCTTGGCGGGCCGTTGCGGCCGGTGGCGATGGAGTACGTGTGTCCGCTCGCAGCAACCAACGGTCACGCTCGGGGCTTCCTGCACACCGAGGTTGCGCCGATCCTGACCGGCAACGACCGGCCGGTGCTCTACCTCGGAGACCTGGACTTGCAGGGCGACCAGATCGAAGCGAACACCCGCAGCGTTCTGGAACACGAAGCTGACCGGTCCATCGACTGGCGGCGGATCGCCATCACCGCAGAGCAGGTCGCCGAGCGTCCACTCACCCCGGTCTGGAAGACCGACCAACGCTACCGCGGAGGGCGGCCCTATCAGGCTGTGGAGACCGAGGCGCTCGGCCAGGGTGCGGTTCTGGACCTCGTCCGCGATGCGCTCGACGAGCTGCTCCCCGAACCTCTCGCCGACGTTCTGGAACGTCAGCTAGAGCAGCGGGTGCACGTGGCCGACCTGCTGGCCAACCTGGCCGACGACGAGGCCGGTGCGTCATGAGCTGTGACGAGGAGCTGGTCGACCGGGCGCTCGCCGACCCGATGCCCGAGCCGTACCTCGACCCGCGCCGCCGGTCGTGGTGGACGGCGGCTGACCTGATGGCAACCGAGTTCCCGGAGCCGCGCTGGGCGGTGCGGGACATGCTCGCCGATGGCCTCACCCTTTTTCGCCGGCGCGCCGAAGACCGGCAAGTCGTGGCTCGCCCTGTCGGTCGGGATCGCTGTCGCAAACGGCGGGAAGGTGCTGTCGGCCTTCGACGTGGAGCAGGGCGATGTGCTCTACCTCGCACTCGAGGACCCGACGCGTCGGCTGAAGGACCGTCTGTCCAAACTGCTCAACGGCGACTCGCCTCCCCGGTCGTTGACGATCGCCACCGAGTGGAGCCGGGAGCGGGTCGACGAGTGGCTCGCCCGGCGCAACAAGCGGCTCATGGTCATCGACGTGCTGGCGAGGGTGCGGCCGCCGACCGCTCCGGGAGCGGTGCAGTACGAGCAGGACTACTCGTCGATGCGCCAGATCAAGGCGATGGCCGACGAGCACGAGCTGGCGATCGTCGCGATCCACCACACCCGCAAGCTCGGCTCGGCCGACTTCCTAGACCAGGTGAGCGGCACCAATGGGCTCGCGGGCGGCGCCGACGCGGTGATGGTGCTCAAGCGGATACGCGGCACGGCTGACGCCGAGCTGCACCTGACCGGGCGCGACGTGGCCGAGGCCGAGTACGCGCTGCGCTTCAAGCCCGACCTCGGGCTGTGGACAAAGCTGGACGGTCGGCCCGCGGACTACAACCTGTCCGACACTCGCACCGAGATCCTGCGCTACCTGCACAAGCACAAGTCGGCCACGCCCAAGCAGGTCGCGGACGCGCTCGATCTCAACCACTCGACGGTCAAGGTGACGCTACGGCGCATGGCCGACGACAGCCAGGTCGACGAGGCCGGCAAGGGCCACTACATACCTGTAACTCCTGTAACCCTGTCACCCGACGAGGAGGACGGGGTTATAGGTGACACCGGTTACACCGATTTGGAGGACACACCATGAGCAACACCCGACTGGGCAAGCGCGCTCGGTTCCGGCCGGAGCACAAACCCCGGCGCGCCTCGTTGCCGTCGTTGCCGGCCGAGCGGTGTCCAAAGTGCACTCGTCTGCTCGACGAGGTGAAGTACCACGACTGCGGCGAGCAGGCAGAACTGTTCGACGTCGAGCGATACCGGCGGCCGGGCTGAGGACGGGTGACGCCGTGAGCAAGCACCGGTATGTGCTCGCCGACGCTGACACCGGCGAGCACCTCTACTCTGACGACGACTTCGACGACGCGCTCCACGCTGCCTGTGACCCGACGCTGTGGTGGGAGTACGACGAGGACGACGACGACTTCGAGTGGCCCGACGTCGTGGTCTGGGACGAGCAGTCGGAGCTGGCCTATGAGCCGCTGCTGCACCAGTGGTACTGGTTCGACGCGTTCTCCGGCCGGCTCCGTCTGTACCTCGCGGGAGGTGAGACGCTATGGCAGAGGAGCGGGTGACGCTCAACCAGGTACGGCCGTGCGGCTGCCACGGCGGGGACCGCTGCCCCAACACTGGCAAGCTCTCCCCCGGAGCGAGCGAGGTCGCCGTGCTCTTGCCCGGCGGCAACGTGAGCAGGCAGAGCGCGAGGCGAGCGATGCCCAAGAGGGCTAAGCGCCGGTGTGTCAACACGGGCTGTGGCGGCACCGCTGAAGCAGGGGAGGCCAGGTGCGCGCGGTGCGCGGCACGCCATGCACACCAGCGGGACCAGCGGCGGGGCACCCCGATATCACGCGGCTACGGTGCCGAGCACCGGGACCGGTTCCGTGCAACGGTGCTCGCACGCGACCCGGTGTGCGTGCTCTGCGGCAAGCTCCCGGCCGCCGTGGCCGACCACTACCCGGTACCCCGGGCGCGAGCTGGTACGCCGAGGCCTGGACGCCAACGACCCGCGACACGGACGAGGACTGTGCCACCCCTGCAACCGATCGCACGGCGGCTGGTACCGAGGAGGCCGGCCGACTTTTTAAGATCGCGCCCCCGCCGACCCTTTCCCAGGCGCGTCTTTTCACCTCCACTACGGCCGAGTTGGGTACACGCCACGTGGTTGTGTGAAGATCAACTGGCCTTGCCCCCATCATTCTGACGGCGGTGGGGTGCGCTGGCCACGCACTTACCTGCATCAAGCCCGGTGTCAATGATGGCCGGAACGATGGGGCTGAGACGCTCCGGGTCGGTTTTGGGCGCAGTCCAGGGTCCTGCCTGCCCCTGATGGCTGCGGGTTGACCGGGTTACCGTCGGCTGGGTCAAGGGCCGCGCGGAAGCGCGGTCGCGTGCGACGCCGTAGGCGCCCTTGACGCGGCCGACGGTACCCGGATGATCGGGGCCAGGGGTGGGCGGGCCGTCGGTGGGTCAGCGAAATCGTGCGGCAGCGAGTTGTTGTCTTCTCCTGGTGTTCGGCGGGGCATTG
>JAHRHA010000228.1 GCA_020027875.1 Micromonosporaceae bacterium
GAGGTGTCCGCGTAGTCGAGCGTATCGGCGATCTTCACCGGGCTCGACGGACGGGAGATGTCGATGATGTCCACTCCCGTGCCGGGGCACACGCCACGCCACTTCCCGACAAACGCAAGGTTCTTGTACCCGGCGACGTCAGCGTGGACCTCAGCGCCCTGCGGACTCAGCGCGAGCGACCCGACCAGCGAGATGTTCCGGTCGCGGCGATCGGCTCGGCTCGCGGACGACGCCGTGTCCAGGAATGCGTCGGGTGCGAACGAGCCACCGGCCGCGTCGAACCACGCACGTCCGGTCGCGTCGGCCGGATCGTCGGTGGTCCCCGCTGCGCTGTGGCCCTGGGGACCTGCGCTGTGGCCCTGGGGATTGGCCACGGCAGCGACGGTGCCCAACAAGAGGACGAAGACGGAAACAGGTATAAGAATTAGCCGCCTCATGTGGTCCCTCCTACTCGAAGGCCCCCGTGTGGCGATGCGAGCGTACGCGCGATTCAGAGACTTGGATAGGTTCGCGAAGGGTGCCGACACAGATCGATACCGATATGCCGAATATGGCCGCCGACGCCGGACGAGTTTGGCATCGCGCGGCTCGAGCTAGCATGCGGTCGACGCCACCGCGGCATCGGGGCGGAAGATCAGCGAAGAGTGGTCGCCAGATCGCCGGCGTGCTCACCTGAGCGTACCCGTACAATTATCCCATATGGACAGTTTCCGTCCGGTGGCGGCGCCGATCAGTGTTTGGCAGGGCCTCCGGCTCCGGCCGTGAGCGGCCGGAAGGTGCGAAGCCGCAGGCTGTTGGAGACGACGAAGACGGAGCTGAACGCCATCGCGGCGCCGGCGATGATTGGGTTGAGCAGCCCGGCCGCCGCCAGCGGTAGGGCGGCGACGTTGTAGGCGAAGGCCCAGAACAGGTTGCCCTTGATGGTGCGCAGGGTGCGCCGGGACAGCCGGATCGCGTCGGCGGCGATCCGCAGGTCCCCCCGGACGAGGGTCAGGTCGCCGGCCTCGATGGCCACGTCGGTTCCGGTGCCCATAGCCAGGCCCAGATCGGACTGGGCGAGCGCGGCCGCGTCGTTGACGCCGTCGCCGACCATGGCGACCACCTTGCCATCGGCCTGAAGCCGCTTGACCACGTCGACCTTGTCGGCCGGAAGCACCTCGGCGATCACCTCGTCGATGCCGACCTGCGCGGCGACCGAGCGTGCGGCGGCGCCGTTGTCGCCGGTGAGAAGGATCGGAGTCAGGCCGAGGTCGCGCAGCTCACGTACCGCCCGTGCGCTGGTGGGTTTGACCGTGTCGGCCACGACCAGCACAGCGCGTACGGCGCCGTCCCACCCGGCCGCGACGGCGGTGCGACCCTGCGCCTCGGCCGCCTCGACCGCGTCTGCGAGCACCGCCGGCAACTGGTGGCCGTGGTCGGCGAGCAGACGGGGACGGCCGACCAGCACGGCCGTTCCATCGACGACACCGGACACGCCCAGCCCTTCCAGGTTGGCGAAGTAGGTGACCGGCGGAAGGTCGCCGAAGCGATCCCGGGCGTCGGCCGCGATGGCGGCGGCGATCGGATGCTCGGAGGCGTGCTCGAGCGCGCCGGCCAGCCGCAGCGCCAGGTCCTGGTCGACTCCCTCGCCAATCACCACGTCGACCAACTCCATCCGCCCGGTGGTGACGGTGCCGGTCTTGTCCAGCACCACGGTGTCCACGCGACGGGTGGACTCGAGCACCTCTGGCCCTTTGATGAGGATGCCCAGTTGGGCGCCGCGGCCGGTGCCGACCAGCAGCGCCGTCGGGGTTGCCAGGCCCAGCGCGCACGGGCAGGCGATGATGAGCACGGCGACCGCGGCGGTGAACGCCGCCCCCGCCGCCCCGCCGTTGCCGAGCCAGAACCCGAGCGTGGCGACGGCGAGGACTATGACGATCGGTACGAAGATGGCGGAGACTCGGTCGGCTAGGCGCTGCACCGCGGCCTTGCCGCTCTGGGCCTCCTCGACCAGCCGCGCCATCTGCGCCAGTTGGGTGTCGGCGCCGACCCGGGTGGCGCGCACCACGAGCCGGCCGCCGGCGTTGACCGTCGCCCCGGCGACCGTGCCACCCGGGCCGACCTCGACCGGCGTCGACTCGCCGGTGAGCATGCTGGCATCCACCGCGGAGGCACCCTCATCGACGACGCCGTCGGTGGCGATCTTCTCGCCGGGACGCACCACGAACCGGTCACCGACTGCGAGCTGATCGGTGGGGATGCGTTCCTCGCGCCCGTCCCGCAGCACTGCCACATCCTTCGCGCCAAGATCCAGCAGCGCCCTAAGCGCCGCGCCGGCACGTCGCTTCGCCCGGGCCTCGAAGTAGCGTCCGGCCAGGATCGCCGCGGTGACCCCCGCCGCGACCTCCAGATAGATGTTGTCGGTGCCCGCGGTTCGCTCGATGGTGAGGCTGAAGGGATGCGTCATGCCCGGCTGCCCCGCGCTGCCGAGGAACAGCGCGTACATCGACCATGCGAACGCCGCGAGGGTGCCGATCGAGATGAGGGTGTCCATAGTGGCCGCGCCGTGGCGCAGGTTCGCCCAGGCGGCCTTGTGGAACGGCCATCCGCCGTAGGCGACAACCGGCGCGGCGAGGATGGCGGACAGCCATTGCCAGTTGGCGAACTGCAGGACCGGCACCATGGCCATCGCGACCACCGGGACGGCCAGCGCGACGCTGATCCACAGCCGCAGCCGCAGGCGCCGTACCGCCTCCTCCTCGTTGGCGTCGCCTGTGGGTGCGGTCGCGTCCGCCGCGGGTGGCGCCGGCAGGTGGGCGGTGTAGCCGATCTGCTCCACGGTTGTGATCAGGTCGTCCGGAGTTACGGTCGGGGGGAAGGCGACCTTGGCCTTCTCGGTCGCGTAGTTGACCGTGGCGGTAACCCCGTCGAGCTTGTTGAGCTTCTTCTCGATCCGGGCCGCGCACGACGCGCACGTCATGCCGCCGATCTCGAGCTCCACCAGCCCGGGGATGCTTCGTTGTGCGCCTCCGCCAGGCGGCGCGGGCGGCCCCAGGCGCGAGGTGTTCGATGTCACGGTGATCTCCTCGATCCGGGCGGTCAGTTAGCCAACGCAGTGAACTGTGCTGTTCGCACCACGCCGTTGTGTTGGAATTCCAGGAACACCCGGTATGTACCGGCGGTCGGCACCTCCACGTCAAAGGTGATCACCGGACCGGCTGCGGCCGTCTGTTGTGGATGGACGTGCAGGTAGGCCAGGTCACCCGCGCGCAGCGCGACGAGGTGGCCGTAGGCGCCAAGGTATGGCTGCAGATCGGTCACCGGAGCGCCGGATCGGGTAACGGTCAGGGTCAGCCTGCTGGTGCGGCCGGCGACGAGATGCCCATCCGCCGCGACCGTGTAGCCGTCGATATTGACCGTCGCTGCCGGCGCCGCCAGCGCCTGGGGCTGGTAGGTGCCGGCGACCGGCACGTCCAGGCCGAGGATGACCCGCCGGTCGCGCCCCTCGGGCAGGAAGTCGGCGAACACCCGCCAGTCGCCAGCCTCGGCCAGCGTGAGCTCGGTACGCCGGGTGCCGTCCGGCGACATCTGCGGGTGCAGGTGCTGGTAGCCGGCCAGGTCCCGCCGTACAACAATCAAATGCAGCTGCTTGTCGTGGCTGGTCTGGAATCGGGTCACTGGGGCTGCGTGGGCATCGACGATCTCGAATGCGAACTCGCCGGCCGTGCCAGAGCGCGGACTCCCGCTGAGCTGGCGCATGGTGTAGCCGTCGGCCGACATGGCCAGCCCACCAGGCCCGGACGCCGTTGTCTCGGTGCCGTGCCCGCCCGGCGTCTCGTGCCCGCCCTGCGTCTCGCGCCCGCCCTGCGTCTCGTGGCCTGCCGCGTTGGAGCCGCCGACAGGGCCGATAAGCGCGCCCGCACCGTACGCCCCGGCGAACACCGCTCCCAGCACGAGCACGAATGCGCCCAGTCGTGTGGCGGAGTTCAGTCGCGTGGCGGAGTTCATCGACTCAGGCCACGAGCTGGTAGCCGGCCTCATCCACCGCGGCGCGCACCGCATCGGAGTCGAGTGGCTGATCGCTGGTTACGGTGATCGCACCGGAGGCCAGATCGACCTCGACGCTACTCACCCCGGGTAGCGCGCCGACTTCCGCCGAGACGGCGTTCACGCAGTGCCCACAGGTCATGCCCTGCACTGTGTAGGTGTTCGTTGTCGTCATTGCCGCTCCTCGGAATTGGCCTAGCGGGGTGTCTGCAAGGGCACCTTGTTGTACACGAAGTGACTGCAAGGTGCCCTTCCATACATGTGATTCGGTCACGAGCGCACGAGCCGAGCGATCGCATCGGTGGCCTCGCGCACCTTGATCTCCGCCTCTCCGTCGCCTGCCCTAGCGGCGTCGACGACACAGCTACCAAGATGCTCGGCCAGCAGCTCCAGCGAGAACGCTTGCAGCGCCCTCGTCGCCGCCGCGACCTGAGTGAGGACGTCGATGCAGTACTTGTCCTCCTCCACCATCCGCTGCAGCCCTCGCACCTGACCCTCGATGCGCCGCAACCGCGACAGGTAGTCGCCCTTACGGCCCGTGTAGCTGACCATCGCGCGGCCCTCCATACATTCGCTCTGCCAAGTACACTACCCCCCTAGGGTACCCTGGGTCGAGTGTAGCGTGCCACGCATGAGGCCACTCGCTGCTCGCCTGCCTCGAAGGGCGCATCGCCAAAGACTGGCCCCTCGCGACCGACCCCGAGACCGCACTTGCACCGGCTCGCCGCCTACCCTGTGGGGTTCCAAATCTGTCGTCACGTGCCTTGACCTGGGCGGATACGTCGATCTTCGTCGACGGTTCGGCATGATCGGGATGTGTCGGTGCGCCTGCTGTACATCGTCTTGTGTCGGATCGTCGAGTGGCTGGCTCTGTTCGCCGGGAGCCGCGCGAGCCTGGAGGTGGAGCTGCTCGTGTTGCGCCACGAGAACGCGGTCCGTCGTCGGGGCAGCAAGAGACCAAGGCTGGACTGGGCCGACCGGTTCGTGCTCGCCGCGCTGATCCGCCGTTTACTGCGGGCGTTGCGGCTGCATGGGCTGGTTACCCCGGCCACGGGTGCTGGCCTGGCATCGGCGGCTGGTCGCCGAGCACTGGACGTACCCGAACCGGTCCGGGCGCCCATCGCTCGATCCCGCCGTGGTGCCGCTCGTCGAGGAGATGGCCACGGACAACCCAAGGTGGGGTTACGTGCGCATTCGAGGTGAGCTGCTCGCGCTGGGCTACCGGGTCGGGATCTCCACGATCCGCAGGATCCTGAGGCGGTCCAGGATCCCGCCGGCACCAACCCGCCGGGATCACACCACGTGGCGGCGGTTCCTGCGCGCCCAGGCGTCGACCATGTTGGCCTGCGAGTTCTTCACCGTGGACTGCGCGGTGACCCTGCGCCGGTTCTATGTCTTCTTCGTCATGGAGGTCGCCAGCCTGTACCGCCCGTAAACCCGGTTTGGCCTATGCTGCCTGGAGTATTCGCCGATCAGTCCATG
>JAHRHA010000035.1 GCA_020027875.1 Micromonosporaceae bacterium
CCGACCCGTGACCGCTGCGACCAGCGCGGTAACTTCGACGCCGAGCGGCTCGAGCTGTTCGACAGTCCCCCGCGCCGCGACCGCCTCGTCGAGGTCGGCAAGTTCTGCGCTGTCGATCGTGGGCCGCCGCGCAACCACCATCGCGACCCCCCGGCGCGCAGTGGACGCCAGCAGTGTCAGCTCATCAGGGCCCAGCCGGTGCGCGTCATCGACGAGGACCAGCCGTCCGTCCGCCGCGGCTCCCGCGAGCTGCGCAGCAAGCTCGTCGAGCATCCGCACTGGAGGGATGACCCAGGCGACGGCGCCAGAGGCGGTGGCGGCAATCTCGTCGAGGCGACGGGTACGGCCGGCGCCGTCGACGCCGACGACAACCGTCACCTGTGGACCTACCGCGTGCGCCGCCACACCGGCATCATGCCCGACCTGGAAGATCGACCCAACTCACGCACCCCGTGCGGTTGGCCTGGCATTAGCTCAACCGTGGCTGGACGGGTCGGCCACGTGGCCCATGAAGAGTGGGAGGCCGGTGGGACCGTGGACGATGGCGAAGGCGAACGGATGATCCGCCCTGACCTCCACCTTCGGCGGCACCGGCCCGGAGGGTGCCAACACGAGGCCAGTGACGGCGGCGGCCTCGGTTCCCCACTCGTCGACGGTGATCGTGGCCTTGTGCACCGCCTGGTCGATGTGCAGGTCGGGGTGGATGCCTGAGAAGTCCGCGTTGTGCGCGAACGCGTAGACCACGCCCAGCTTCATCAGGGCGGCGGTGAGATCGACATTGGACGCGAAGTCCCAGCGGGGCAGCGCGAGTCCGACGTCCTCGTGCCTGAGCGCTGCTGAGACCGTGGTCATGGACGCGGGCGAGAGCAGATCGTGCGGGGTGAGCTGATCTTTGTCACCAGGGCCGCCGGATGGCACCAGGATCCACATGGCCAGCTGGCCGCCGACGAGCTGCAGCTCGACCGCTTGCCACCCGGCACCCGAGGCATAGCGGAGGCTCTGGGACAGGCGCATGGTCGGCACCGGCACGGTCGTACCGTCGGCCCGGTGGAAGACCTGGTCGGTCGTCGGCTCCTTCGCGAAGGCGAACTCCCAGTCCGCCTTGAGGTATACAGCGTTGGCGAGCGCCAGCGTCGTGGCCGGTGGAAGGTCGGCGACGAGTTGCTGCACCCGCTCGGCGGTCTGCGTGCGTACCCATGAATCGATTGCCTCCTTCGCCGTAGGCTTGGTGAAGTCAACCGGGTACACGGCGGCGCCGTACTGCGCGGCCAGCGTGCGGAGGAACTCATCGCCCACGGCAAGGCCGGCCTTCGGGAACAGGGCGTTGGCCACACAGACCACGGGCGGCTTCGATGGGCCCGGCTGGCGGGTCTCCCCGGCACTCTTAGCCGGGGGTAGCTCGTCGGTGACCACCTGGCGGGTGATCGCGTTGAACGCTTCGTGCACCCCGGTCTGCGGGAAGCCGAATACTCGGTCGATCTCCGCCGCCGTCTCCCCGGCGGCGCCCGCGCGTGCCATCGCGAATCCGTAAGCGATGCTCGCCGGCGACACGACCCAGTTCTCGGTGGGCGCGACATCCACCTTGCCAAGCTCGTAGCCGAACGCGGTCACGCCCTGTGTCACGGCGGACACGGGAGCATCCGCTGGCGGCACCACCCGAGCGACGCCCTGCGCCCGCAACGGCACCGGGCTCGTATTCTGTGACTCCGCGGGCGCGCACCCGGTCACGAGCAGGGCGGTCGAGAGGCCAGCGGCCATCCACCAACTACGACGCATTGTCATCATCACGCCTTTCGGACGCGGATCACCTGGCGAGGAGTTCCGTCGTGCTGACGACACAACTAACCACCATGATCGAAATGACGCCGCGGCTGCCATCGCAACTCAGGCGCCACTTCGTTCATGGGCGAAACGGTCACTGCAAGACGTTGCCGACTTGATCGCCTAAGTCCGCCACTCCGGGATGCGGTTGGCCCTCCTCGTCACGGATGCCCTCGGCGTCACCCGGCACCTTGTCGTCATCGATGATGCCCTCGGCGCCACCCGGAATCATGTTGTCGCCCGGAATCATGTTGTCGCCCGGAATCATGTTGTCGCCCGGAATCATGTTGTCGCCCGGAATCATGTTGTCGCCCGGCACCTTGTCGTCATCGATGATGCCCTCGATTCCACCCGGCGTGGCGTTCATGGTCATTGCGTCGGCCGAACCGGGATCCGCCGGGCTGTCGAGGATGATGATGCCCTCCTCGTCGCCGGGTGCGGTGTCGGGACCGCCCAACCCGACCGGCTGGCCAGGGTCGCCGACGCCCCCGCCGGTTAGGCCGCCGAGTCCCTCGGCGAACGTCGAGAGCAGTCCGAACAAGCCGGCCTTGCTGGTGCGCTCCTCCACTGTGGAGACCGCGCCTCGATCGAAGCTCACCTGCGTCGAGAGAAGTGACAGGTCCTCATCGGACAGAGAGTAGCCCGCCAGGGCATTGGCCGGATCCTGCGCCAGCGCCCGGGTGAACGTGGGGTCGGTGACCATTCGCTCAAGAACGTCGTCGATGTCAGCCAACGGACTCGCCTTTCTCGCACGCGAGATGCCTTAATGGCACAGTGAGTACCGATGACGGACGCCGCAATCGAACGGCGCTAACCCGACAGTCCAGTTTGGGCGGACCCGGTGACCGTGACCCGGAGGTCGTCGTCGGGCGGCGTCCAGGCTGCGGCGTCGGCGATGACCTGATCGCCCGAGCGGATGTCCTTCACCTCGCCCGCGCTGCCTTCGGTGCCCGGGAACCATACGTACGGAATCCCCCGCCGCTCGGCGTACCGGATCTGCTTGCCGAACTTCGCCGCAGACGGAGACACCTCGGTCGGGATCCCGCGCGCTCGCAAGGCGGCCGCGACCCGGTCGCTCTCGGTGCGCGTCTCCTCATCCGGAACCGCCACGAGCACGCAGGTCGGAACGGAGCGTGACGCCGACAGCGCCCCGGCACCGAAGAGCAGGCCGAGCATCCGCGAAACCCCCACGGAGATGCCGACACCGGGGTAGCGGTCGGAGCCCGATGTGGCCAGGTTGTCGTAGCGCCCACCCGAGCAGATCGACCCGAACCGCTCGTAGCCGACAAGCCGCGTCTCGTAGACGGTGCCCGTGTAGTAGTCCAGGCCACGGGCGATCCTCAGATCGGCGACGAGCAGGCCAGGGTTGTGCTCCCGGGCCGCCTCCACGATCCGTACTAGCTCGTCGAGACCTTCATCGAGCAACGGGTCGGTGACCCCCAACGCACGAACTGCATCGACAAACGAGGTGTCCTCGGTCGAGATCTCGGCCAGCGCGAGGCAGGCCTTGGCCTGGGCCTCGGTCGCACCGGCCGTCTGCACCAACAGGTCCGCGACCGCAGCCGGGCTGATCTTGTCGGACTTATCGACGGCACGCAGCGCGGCCTCGGGATCCGGGATACCCAGTCCGATATAGAACCCCTGGCAGAGCTTGCGGTTGTTGACCTGGATACGGATCTGCGGGATCGGCAGGCTGCCGAGCGCGTCGCCGATGATCAGGGGAATCTCGACCTCGTAGTGGAACGGCAGTGCGTCGCGGTCGACCACATCGATGTCGGCCTGCAGGAACTCCCGGTAGCGACCCTCCTGCGGGCGCTCTCCCCGCCACGCCTTCTGGATCTGGTAGCGGCGGAAGGGGAACTGGAGCTTGCCCGCGTTCTCCAGGACATAGCGCGCGAACGGCACGGTGAGATCGAAGTGCAGCCCGAGCGCGTCATCGGCGGGATCGTTGCCCGCTTGGAGGCGCCGCAGGACGTACACCTCGTTGGAGGTCTCGCCCTTGCGCAGCAGCTGATCCAACGGCTCGACCGCGCGGGTCTCCAGCGGCGCGAAGCCGTAGAGCTCGAAGGTGGTCCGCAGCCGGTCGAGCACGTACTGCTCGATCATGCGCTGCGGCGGCAGCCACTCGGGGAACCCGCTCAGTGGGTGTCGTTTCGATTGGCTCTGCATTCGACTCACAATGGCCTGCCTATCAAGTCGGCGCGCCTACCAGCCACGCATTTCTTCGTCGGAGGCGAACATCGTGGCAATCTTCCCAGGCGGCCCAGTGGTCGCGTCGATGACCTCGAGCAGGTACGGGTTGGTGGCGCGCTCGCGGCCGATCGTCGTCGCCGGTCCGTGGCCGGGAAGGACGACGGTCGCGTCGTCCAGCGGCAGGATTTTGTCGCGCAGGCTGAGCAGCATCGTCTCCATCGATCCGCCCGGGAGATCGGTGCGTCCGATGGAGCCGGCGAAGAGTACGTCGCCGGAGAGGCATAGTTCTGTCGGCGGGATGTCGTCGATCCGGTACGGCGTTGCGGCACCCGGGAGCCGGAACAGCACCGATCCGCCGGTGTGACCGGGGGCGTGATCCACCGTGATCTCCAGCCCCGCGACAGAGATCGTCCCGCCGCTCGGCAGCTCGGCCACGTCCTCCGGTTCGGTATAGGGCAGCCGGCCCCCGAAGAGCTGCGTCACATCCATCGAGAGGCCCTTGGCTGGGTCGGCCAGCAGCTCGCGGTCAGCAGGGTGGATGTACGCCGTGACGCCGCGGGCGCCGCAGACCGGCGCCACCGAGAAGGTGTGATCGAGGTGACCGTGAGTGAGCAGGACGGCGGCCGGGTAGAGGCGGTGTTCGGCGAGCACCGCATCGAGGCGCGTGAGCACGCCTATACCGGGATCGACCACCACGCACTGCTCCCCGGGGCCGGTCGCCAGCACGTAGCAGTTCGTGCCGAAGGCCTGCGCCTCAAATCCCGTGACCAGCACGTTTGCGGTTCCTTTCCTTCACGCGGGGGCCGGTGGACCCCTACGGGAGCCCGGTGGAGCGTCGATTCTCGCAGCGTAACTGGGAGTCCGGTCACGGTTGGTCAGCCTGGCTCGCCAATGGGGGCTCCCATGCCCGTACACTCTGGCGGGTCTGTGGCGTGTGGCACTCGGCTTCGTCGCCGGCAGTGAGCGCGCGTCGACGCTGGTCTTGTTGGCGCCGATCATGACACAGAAGCAATACCGACACAGTATGGGGAAGGGGAGCACGCGTGGCTTCCAGGAGCAACCGCCAGCGCAAGCTGGAGCGGGCCAGGGCCGAGCGGCGCGTCGCGCGCCAGGCTCACCGGCTGCGCCGCAAGCGCCAGATTCAGGCGGGCGTGGGCGCGAGCATCGCGCTCGTGCTGATCGTCCTGGGCACGACCTGGCTTCTTGGCGGGTTCGACTCCAAGCCGGCCGAGCGGCAAACCGTCGCCGAAGGCACGTGCTCGTGGACCTTGAAGGACGCGGCCGCCGACCCGGCCATTGTCGACGTCGGCCACCCTCCGACGACCGGTGAAGAGCGCTCCGGCATGCAGACCATGACCATCAAGACCAACCTCGGCGACATCGAGGCTGAGATCGATCTCAGCAAGGCACCCTGCACCGCAGTCAGCATGGGATTCCTAGGCGAGAAAAAGTTCTACGAGGGCAGCGTGTGCCACCGGCTGAGCGCGATGTCGAAGCTGCTGACCTGCGGGGATCCGAGGGGCGACGGCTCGGGTAGCCCCTCCTACCAGTTCGCCGACGAGAACCTGCCAGCCGCCCCGTTGGCCTCGGCCAGCCCGTCCGCCGGCGCGAGCCCGTCCGCGAGCCCGAGCGGACCGGCCACCTACTACGCCAAGGGGACCATCGTGATGGTCAACACCGGGGCGAACACCAATGGCGGTCAATTCTCGGTCATCTACGCCGATGGAAGCAACCTGGCGCCCGCGTACTCGATCGTTGGCCGAGTCACCAAGGGTCTCGGCATCGTTGAGGGTGTCGCCAAGGCCGGCGCGGTCGATGACAAGGGTGCGTCAACCGCGGAAGGAAAGCCGAACCAGGACCTGATCATCCAACAGCTCTTCGTGGGCGCGGCGCCCGGCGCATCGCCGTCGGTCACACCGTCGGCCTCGGCCCCCGCCACCGCGCAGTCCTGAGCTGGCGCACCAGACGTGAAACAGAACACCGATGAGGGAGCACGACAGTGAGTTCGACACGGGACAGCCGCCAGAGAGCGGCGGCGCGAGCCAGACTGGAGCGGGACATGGCTGCGCGGCAGGACGCCGCCCGCCGCAAGCGCCTGCTGCAGGCCCGTGTCGGCGCGGGCGTCGCCGGTGTCGTGGTCCTCGCCGCCGTGGTCTGGGTCATCGCGGCCGCCACTGGGGGCTCCCAGCCCACCGCGAACCCGAGCTCCGGTCCGACCGCCTGTGAGTGGATACCACAGTTCCCCGAGGCCACGGCCAGCCCGGACACGGCGAGCCCTGGCACGGCAAGCCCGGGCGCTACGAGCCCCGGCGCAGCGAGCCCGACCCCGGCTCTGCCGGAGGGCGTCAAGGATGTCGGGACGCCGCCCACGGACGTACCGCGCTCCGGTTTCCAGGTGCTGACCTTCACCACGAACCTCGGCGTCATCAAGGTCGAGATGGACCTGTCGAAGACGCCGTGCACGGCGGCCAACCTTTCGTACCTGGCGAGCAAGAAGTTCTACGACGGCAGCTCCTGCCACCGCCTCGTGCCGAGCATCTTCGCGCTCCAGTGCGGCGACCCCAGCGGCACCGGCTCGGGCGGTGCCACCTACCGCTTCGCCGATGAGAACCTCCCCACGGGCAAGCTGCCCGCCTACCATGAGGGCGACGTGGCCATGGCCAACACCGGCCAGCCCGGCTCCAACGGCAGCCAGTTCTTCTTCCTCTGGGCCAACAGCCAGCTGCAGGGCGACTACAGCCTCTTCGGCCGGGTCATCGAGGGCATGGACATCGTCAAGAAGGTCGGCGCCGGTGGCGACGACGGAGCGTTCGAGGCGCAGGCAGGCGGTGGCCACCCGAAGACCAAGATTGTCTTCAAGACGGTGACGGCCGGCCCCGTGACCCCGGAGTCGGCGGCGAAGCCCACCACAGTGCCGGCGCCCACCTCCCCCGCTGTCTCGCCATCGTCCTGACCCTCCCCCCCGTCGACAACCACCCCCCGTCGATCATGACCTGGAGGTCATGATCGACGCTGTTTCACGACGGTCATGCCGTGATCATGGGGATCTTGGGGCGCCGCGGGCTCAGGAGCCGGAGGTCACACGGTAGGCGTCGTACACACCGTCGATCTTGCGTACGGCGGTCAACAGGTGACCGAGGTGCTTGGGGTCTGCCATCTCGAAGGTGAAGCGACTCACGGCCACCCGGTCACGGGTGGTCGTCACCATGGCCGACAGGATGTTGACCCGCTCATCGGAGAGCGCCCGGGTCACGTCGGCAAGGAGCTTGTGCCGGTCCAGGGCCTCGACCTGGACCGCGACCAGGAACATCGATGCGGCCGTGGGCTTCCACTCCACCGACACCATCCGATCGGCCTGTTGACGCAGCTCGTCGGCGTTGGTGCAGTCGGCGCGGTGGACGCTGACGCCGCCGCTGCGGGTGATGAACCCGAAGATCGGGTCGCCCGGCACCGGCGTGCAGCAACGGGCCAGCTTGATCCAGATATCGGTCTCGCCGAGGACAACCACACCTGGGTCGTGTGTAGTGGACGTGGGCCGGGGCCGGCGGGTCGGCACCTCGGTCTCGGCGAGATCCTCGGTCGCGCCCTCCACACCACCAAGGTTGTTGACGAGCCTCGTCACCACCGACTGGGCCGAGACCTGGCTCTCGCCCACCGCGGCGTAGAGCGACGACACGTCGGACAGGTGTAGGTCCCGCGCGATCGCCATCAGTGACTCTGAGGTGAGCATGCGCTGCAGTGGCAGACCCTGCTTGCGCATGGCCTTGACGATCCATTCCTTGCCCTGCTCGATCGCGCCCTCGCGCCGCTCCTTGTTGAAGTGCTGCCGGATCTTGGTCCGTGCGCGGGGGCTCTGCACGAACCCCAGCCAGTCCTGCGACGGGCTCGCGGTCTCAGATTTCGATGTGAAGATCTCGATGACGTCGCCGTTGGAGAGCTTGCTCTCCAACGGAACGAGCTTGCCGTTGACCTTGGCGCCGATGCACTTGTGTCCGACCTCGGTGTGCACGGCGTAGGCGAAGTCGACCGGCGTCGAGTCCTTTGGCAGCGCTATAACGTCGCCCTTCGGCGTAAAGACATACACCTCCTGCGTGGACAGGTCGAAGCGCAGCGCGTCCAGGAACTCGTTCGGGTCGGCCGCCTCGCGCTGCCAGTCCAATAGCTGGCGCAGCCAGGTCATCTCATCGATGTGCGCCGGCGGACCGACGATCGTGGCGTTCTTGGTCTCCTTGTAACGCCAGTGCGCGGCGATGCCGAACTCGGCGGTGCGGTTCATCGCGTACGTCCGGATCTGCAGCTCGACCGGCTTGCCGTTGGGACCGATCACGGTGGTGTGCAGGGACTGGTACATGTTGAACTTCGGCATCGCGATGTAGTCCTTGAACCGACCCGGCACCGGCTGCCAATGCGCGTGGATGATCCCGAGCGCGGCGTAGCAGTCGCGCACCGTGTCGACCAGCACCCGCACGCCGACGAGGTCGTAGATCTCGCCGAAGTCGCGCCCGCGCGCGATCATCTTCTGGTAGATCGAGTACAGGTGCTTGGGCCGGCCTTTTACGTCAGCCTTGATCTTCGCCGACTTGAGGTCGACCCCGACCTTCTGGGTGACCTGGTCGAGCAATGCGTCGCGCTGCGGTGCATGCTCGCTCACCAACCGGTTGATCTCTTCGTGGCGCTTGGGATACAGCGCGCCGAACGCGAGATCCTCGAGCTCCCACTTGATCGTGTTCATGCCGAGGCGGTGCGCGAGCGGCGCGAGGATCTCCAGCGTCTCGCGCGCCTTCTGCTCGCGTTTGGGCTGCGGCAGGAAGGCGAGGGTACGCATGTTGTGCAGCCGGTCAGCGAGCTTGATCACCAACACACGGGGATCCTTCGCCATCGCCACGACCATCTTGCGGATCGTCTCGGCCTTCGCGGCATCGCCAAGCTTCACCCGGTCGAGCTTGGTCACGCCGTCGACCAGCAGGGCGACCTCCGCGCCGAACTCCTCGCGCATCTGGTCGAGCGTGTAGTCGGTGTCCTCGATGGTGTCATGCAGCAGCGCCGCAACCAGGGTGGTCGTGTCCATGCCGAGGTTGGCGAGAATCGTCGCGACGGCGAGCGGATGGGTGATGTAGGGATCACCGGACTTGCGGAACTGGCCGGAGTGCCACTCGTAGGCGGCGTCGTACGCGCGCTGCAGCACCCGGGTGTCTGCCTTCGGGTGGCTCGTGCGGTGCGTCGCGATGAGCGGCTCCAGCACCTCGGCGATGTGCGGGGACTGCCAGGGTGCGTTGAACCGGGCCAACCGGGCCCGCACGCGCCGCCCGGTCGGGGCGCCCGCGAGTCCGAAGCCGGATCCGGTGGCCACCGCCGTCGGCTCAGCCTCCTCGGCGACCTCCACGGCGCGGTCCTGGATGCGCTCCTGGGCGCGATGCTCGGCCCGATGGACACCCGGGAACGCGAGCACCACCCCGCCGGGTCCGTCCGTCTTGCCGTCCGGCGCGGTCGCAGCTTCGGCCAGCTTCTCGTGCCGGCCTTGGGGCTTCTGGTCGGCCGTCGGCGTCACCGTGGAGTCCGGGGCGCCCTTACCCGGGCGCGCCTTAGCAGCACCGGCGGTGCTAACCTGCCCGTCGGTCTGCGTCCCCTCCACCGGAGGGGCGACGTCGCTCGACACCGGTTCTCATCCTCACTGGCCGAATCCGCTCTGGCCGAATCCGCTATAGCCGAATCCGCTATAGCCGAATCCACTCTGGGCCGACGCGGCGCATCCTTGCGGCGGAAGGCCGGCCGAACACCCGCGCCCGGAACGCCCATCGTACCGGCTCAGTGGCGGATCGGCCCCCGCCGCGTGTCGGCGGGCATCAACCGACGGTTTCAGACCGTCAACAGAGCGTGTACGGGTCGGTCAGCGAGTCGGTGCCGGGCGCCCAGGAACTCCAACTCGAGCAGGACCGTGAAGCCCGCGAGGGTACCGCCGGCCCGCTCCACGAGCGACAGGGTGGCCTCTGCGGTGCCGCCGGTGGCGAGTACGTCGTCGATCACGAGCACGCGGTGACCCGCGACGAATGCGTCCGCCTGCACTTCGAGCGTCGCCGTGCCGTACTCCAGTGCGTACGAGGCGGAATGTGTTTGCCTCGGCAGTTTGCCCGCCTTGCGTACGGGCACCACGCCCACACCGGTCGAATACGCCACCGCCGCAGCAAGCAGGAACCCGCGGGCCTCGATTCCTGCGACAACGTCGAAGGCGCCCCCGTAGTGATCCACTACGGCGTCGGTAACCTCGCGGAACGCTGGACCATCGGCGAAGAGCGGGCTCAGATCCTTGAAGACGATCCCATCCTGGGGAAACCCGGGGACGTCGATCACATGCGTCGCGATCAGCTCAGCGATGTGTGGGCCGCTATCGCCGCGGGCAGCCTCCATGAACGCACACCTCTCTGTCTCAGCCGGCCAATGTCACGGAAAGTGACCCCTCACGCTAGGCGGAAGGGCCACTTTCCACTAGCTGAGTGGATCTTGCGCGTTGGCTCAGCGTTTGCGGCCGCCGGACCGGGCGCCGCCCGGCTTGGAGCCGCCGCCCGGCTTGGACCCGGCGCCGGGGCGCTTGCGGGTCTGCGGGCGTGCGCCTGTCCGCGGTGCGGAGCCGGCCAGCGCGGAGTCGGCCTTCGCCCCATCGGTCGCGTCCGCCTTGGTCGCACCCGCCTTGGTCGCACCCGCCTTGGTCGCATCCGCCTTGGTCGCGGCCTGAGCCGATGCGCTCTGCCTCGGCGCGGCCTTGACCGACTTGCGCTCCGCGCTCGCACCGGCCGCTCGCCGGGCCAGCACCCGCTGCTTGTGCAGCTTGAACTTGGGCTCGGCCTCCTTGAGATCGACCAGCACCGGCGTGGCCAAGAAGATCGACGAGTAGACCGCGGCGAGCATACCGACGAAGAGCACGAGCCCGAGGTCCTTGAGCGTGCCCGCGCCGAGCAGGCCAGCGCCGATGAAGAGCAGGCCCCCGACGGGCAGCAGCGCCACGATCGCCGTGTTGATCGATCGCATCAGCGTCTGGTTGACGGCCAGATTCGCCGCCTCGCCATAGGTGCGGTTCGGGTTTCCGGTGATGCCCCGCGTGTTCTCACGCACCTTGTCGAAGACAACGACCACGTCGTAGAGCGCGAAACCGAGGATCGTCAGGAACCCGATGATCGTCGACGGGGTGACCTCGAAGCCGACTAGGAGGTAGACCGCCGCGGTGAGCACCAGGTTCTGCAGCAGAGCCACCAGCGCCGCCGCCGCCATTTTCCATTCGCGGAAGACAAGCGACAGGTAGATCACAACGAGCACAAGGAAGATCACGGTGCCTATCAGCGCCGTCCTCGTGATCGACGCGCCCCAGGCGCCGCTGACCGCGCTTTCGCTGATCTGATCTGGGGAGATCTTGAATCTCTCGGCCAGGTCGGTCTTGATCTCGGCCGCCTTCGTCGACGCGACCGCGGGATCCTCGTCGAGCTCTGCCGTCTTGATCAGGTAGTAGTCGGTGCCACCACCGACCTTCTGCGCGGACCCAACTTCGGCGCCCGACTCCGCGACGGCGGCGCGCACCTCGTCAAGGGTGCCGACACTGGCCGGCACCGTGAAGGCGTTGCCGCCCTTGAACTCGATGCCGAGGTTGAATGGCCGCACCAGGATCGTCACGATGGCGACCAGCAGGATGACCCCCGCGACCGCGTACCAGATCTTGCGTTTGCCGACGACGTCGATGCCGGCGTCGCCGCGGTAGAGTCGGCTGGCGAGATCCTTCAGACCATGGCGCTTGGCTGGCTGAACGACGTTCTGCTCGGTCATGTCACGCCTCCTTCGCGCGGGTGGTGCCGGATGCCGGGGCGTCCTCGCGCGCGTGCTGGAGCACGCGGCCGAGTCCGCTGACCCGCGGAGAGAGGAATGCCGGTGTTCGCGCCAGCATCGTCATCATCGGATGCCGGAACAGGAACACGATCAACAAGTCCAGCGAGGTCGCCAGACCCAGCGCGAACGCGAAGCCCTTCACGGAACCCACTCCGACGATGTAGAGGACCACGGCGGCAAGGATCGTCACCGCGTTCGCGGTAATGATCGTCCGCCGGGCGCGGACCCAGGCCCTCGGCACCGCACTTCGAGGGCTTCGGCCTTCGCGAATCTCGTCTTTGAGGCGTTCGAAGTAGATGACGAACGAGTCCGCCGCGACACCGAGGGACACGATGAAGCCCGCGATGCTGGCGAGTGTCAGCGTCAAGCCCATCTGGCGGCCGAGGAAGACGAGCATGCCGAACGTCAGCAGGGCGGACAACAGCAGGCTCAGGGTGATCACCGAACCGAGCAGGCGGTAGTAGAAGAACGCGTACACGATGACCAGCAGCATGCCGATTCCGGCCGCCAGCAGACCCGCCTGCAGGTAGTCCGTGCCCAGGGTGGCCGAGATCGTCTGAAGCTCGCCCGGATCGAAGGTGATCGGCAGGGCGCCGAACTTGAGCTGGTTGGCCAGCAGGGTCGCGCTGGTCTTGTTGAAGCCGCCGGTGATCTCCGAGTCAGTGCTGAGCACCGCCTGGATCGCAGGAGCCGACACCACCGTGTTGTCGAGCACCACCGCCACCTGGCAGACCTGGCCGCCGCCGGTCTTGGCGGGCTGGGTGACCTGGCACGCCTGGCCCTCGTTGTTGAACGCCTCACGGGTCAGCGCGGTCCACTTCTTCGCGCCTTCGCTGTTGAAGGTGAGGTCGACCTTCCAGGACGAGCCGGCCGTTGTGTCGATGTTGGCGGCCGCGCTCGCCAGGTCGGTGCCGACGACCTTGGCCTTGTCGAGGAAGAGCTTGGTGTTGCTGCCGTCCTCACACGCCACCGCGAACTCGTTCACGTTCTCCACCGAGCCCGCCGGACGATCGTTGAGCATCGCGCAAGTGACCTGCGGAACGGCCAATTGCATCTCCACCGGCAGCACCGCGACCTCGGCCGGGGTGAGCTTGCGGAACGGCTCCAGCGCCGCCATCATCGCCGGGTCGGACGCGACCTGCGCGGGGTCTTGAATTTGCTGGGCGACCGCGGCCGCGCTGCCGAGCTTCTTGAGCACCGCCGCCTGCTCGGGCCTCGGCGTGGGCGCGGGACTCGGACTGGCGGACGCCGAGCCACTCGGCGCAGCGGCCGGAGCGGCCGTCGCCGACGGTTTGGGGCTGGCAGTGGCGGACGGACTAGGCGAGGCCGAGCCGCTCGGGTTGGGGCTCGCGGATGCCGAGGGGGTCGGGTTCGCGGCGGCGGCGGCCGGCACGTCCTGCGCCGCGACCAGCACCTTGCGGAAGCGCAACTGCGCCGCGGTGCCGACCTTACGGATCGTGTCGTTGTTCTGGCCGGGAACCGAGATCACGATGTGGCTGTTGCCCTCGGTCACCACCTCCGCCTCCGCGACGCCGGACGCGTTGACGCGCTTCTCGATGATCTCGCGGGCCTGTTCCAGCGAGTCCGCGTTCGGCGGGGCGCCGTCGAGCGTCTTCGCGACGAGCGTCAGCGTCGTGCCGCCGACCAGGTCCAGGCCGAGCTTGGGCTTGAGCCGCTCCTTGAACGACCCGCTGCCGAAGCCGAGGACCACGCCGAAGAGAACGACGAAGATCGCGGCCAGCGTGAAGAGATACCGCGACGGGCGCATCTGGCCCTGAGGAGGTGGTGCCACGGTGGTCGGTTCTCCCTGAAGCTCTCGGGACGGCTAGCAAGCGTCGCCGTCATGTCTTGGGTCTAACGTCGCGCCGGTGCGTCATCGGCACCGGCGCCGGGGGAGGCTGTGGTCGTCATTCCTGTTCGATGGTCTTGGCCGCGTCGGAGTCGCCGGCGTCGTCGTCGGGTTCCGTCGCCTGCCTGCTGGTGACGCGGGCGATGGCACCGCGGGCGTAGCGCATGTTGACGCCGGGTGCCGGTTCGAGCGTGACTGACTCGTCATCAGCGGCGATGACCGTCGCGAAGAGGCCACCCACGGTCTGCACCTCGTCGCCCGGGGCCAGCCGTGACTGCATCTCCGCAGCCTCACGGCGGCGCCTGGACTGCGGGCGAATCATGAGGAAGTATATGGCCGCCACGAGCAGGATAATCGGCAGGAATGTGAGCAGGCCGCTTCCGGAGCCTGAGTCGGTTGCTAGTAGCACGTGTTTGCCTTCCTTATGGCACGCCGCCTGCGTGAGCGCCGGTCAACAACGGGTCAACCGGTTCGACGCACAGCAACGGGACAGGTGGGTGTCTATCCAGACCGCCGGGAGTCTAGTAGGTGCCGCCAGCGCTAAACCCGCCGCCTGGCTCCGCTCGCAAGCTCGCGCAAGTGAGGCAGATCACGCTCGGATCGCGGGTCTGGTCACGGGTCCTGGGTGAACAGGTCCGGAACCGGCGTGGCACCGTTACCCATAGTATCCGGTCGACCGGCTGGGCCCTGACCTAGGAGGTTGGTGAGCGCCAGCCGGTCGGGCGGCGTGAGCCCGAGATGCCGCCACGCACCCGCGGTCGCCACTCGACCACGCGGGGTACGGGCGAGCAGGCCGGCCCGGACGAGAAATGGCTCACATACCTCCTCGACCGTGTCCGGCTGCTCCCCCACCGCGACGGCCAGCGTGGACAGGCCCACCGGACCGCCGCCAAAGGAGCGGACCAGCGCGGTCAGTACGGCCCGGTCGAGCCGGTCCAGCCCAAGATCGTCGACGTCGTAGACGCGCAGCGCGGCCTGGGCGTTCACGGTGTTGACGATGCCGTCGGCGCGTACCTCGGCGAAGTCGCGCACGCGCCGCAACAGGCGGTTGGCGATCCGGGGGGTACCCCGCGAGCGGCCGGCGATCTCGGTCGCTCCGTCATCGGTGAGCGCCACGCCGAGGATGCGAGCGGAACGGTGCAGCAGGACGTCGAGTTCGGATGGCTCATAGAAGTCAAGATGGCCGACGAACCCGAACCGGTCCCGCATCGGCCCGGTGAGCAGCCCCGACCGGGTCGTCGCACCGACCAGGGTGAATGGCTCCACGTCCAGCGGGATCGCGGTGGCGCCCGGTCCCTTACCGACCACGACGTCGACCCGGAAGTCCTCCATCGCGCTGTAGAGCAGCTCCTCGGCCGGACGGGCGATGCGGTGGATCTCGTCGATGAACAGCACGTCGCCAGTCGAGAGGCTGGTCAGCACGGCGGCGAGGTCGCCCGAGCGCTCGATCGCGGGTCCACTCGTGATGCGCAGCCCCGCGCCCAGCTCGGCCGCGACGATCATCGCCAAGGTGGTCTTGCCCAGGCCGGGTGCCCCGGAGAGCAGAATGTGCTCCGGCGGAGCACCCCTGCGCATAGCGCCCTGGAGCAGTAGGTCGAGCTGCTCGCGCACGCGGTGCTGGGCGATGAACTCCGATAGTCTGCGCGGTCGAAGGGTCGCCTCCGCCTCTCGCTCCGCCTCGATGGCGTACGCCGAGACCAGCTCGGCGCCCTCGTCCTCACTCACCGCGCCCACGTTATTTCCATCTCGTTCGTTCGCGACTGCGGGGCTCGCTTCGCTCGCTCCTCGCGCTCACCTTGTTTCCATTCGTTCGCGACTGCGGGGCTCGCTTCGCTCGCTCCTCGCGCTCACCTTGCCCGTCCCAGCGCCTGAATCGCCCGCTTGAGCAGCACCGGCACGGCCGGCGCGGGTTCGCCGTTCAGCTCGGCGAAGACCAGCCCGACCGCCTGGTCGGCCTGGCTCGGCGCCCAGCCGAGGCCTACCAGCGCCTGGCGGACCTGGTCCTGCCATGAGACGCCACCGACCGGCAGGGACAACGACGCCGCGCCGGAGTGGCCCCCGATCGACCCGATCCGGTCGCGCAACTCGAGTACGAGGCGTTCAGCTCCCTTCTTGCCGATGCCGGGCACGCGTGTCAGCGTCGCGATATCGCCGGTCGCGATCGCCTTGCGCACAACGTCGGGAGCGTGGACGGCGAGGACCGCCTGAGCCAACCTCGGCCCCACCCCGCTCGCCGTCTGCAGCAGCTCGAACAGCCCGCGCGCGTCGTCGTCGGCGAAGCCGTAGAGCGTGAGCGAGTCCTCCCGTACGACGAGGCTCGTGGCCAGCCGCGCCTCGTCGCCGACACGAAGGGTCGCGAGCGTCGATGGCGTGCACACCACCGAAAGCCCAACCCCGCCCACCTCGAGGACGGCACCGTCCGGAGACACCGCTGCCACCCGGCCCCGCACGCTGGCGATCATCGGGCCCCTCCCCTAACCTGCGCAGCGACCTTGGCCGCCATGATCTTCGCCTGGGCGCCGCCGCGCCACACGTGACATATCGCCAGCGCGAGCGCGTCGGCCGCGTCGGATGGCCTGGGCTGCGCGGTCAGGCGGAGCAGACGCATCACCATGGTGGTCACCTGAGCCTTGTCGGCCTGGCCCGACCCGGTCACGGCCGCCTTGACCTCACTCGGCGTGTAGGTCTGCACCGGCAAGCCGGCCCGTGCAGCGGCGAGCACCGCGACCGCCCCGGCCTGAGCGGTGCCCATGACCGTACGCACATTGTGCTGGCTGAATACCCGCTCGACCGCCACGGCATCGGGCCCATGAGCCGCGACCAGGGCCGTCAGGGCGGTGTCCAGCGCGAGCAGCCGCGTACCAAGGTCGTCCTGGGGGTTGGTGAGCACGACCTCGACTGCGACCAGCCGACATGTTCGGCCTGGCTCGCCCTCGACGACGCCGACCCCGCACCGGGTCAGCCCCGGGTCCACGCCGAGCACCCGCACTCGCCCTCCCCCTCCGCCGCGAACAGACGTTCGACGAACGCTATCGTGGCGAAGCCAACCCGCGCACGCCGACACGCCCGACGATCTCGCCCAAGATCCCGCCCAAGATTCCGTCGATCATGACCTGGAGGTCATGATCGACGCGTTTTGGCGCCGGCCAGGTCATGATCACGGGGATCTTGAGGTGCTAGCCTCGCCGCATGCCAGTCATCGTTGGGGCGGGCCGCTTCACAACACCGGTTGCGCCCGAGTCGACGCACTTCGACGAGCACCTGGCCAGCGCGGACCTCTCGATCGGTACCTACTCGATCCCCGCCGGCGGGGTGGACGATCAGACGCCGCACACCGAGGACGAGATCTACGTCGTCACCGCCGGTCACGCCACGTTCGTCGACGCGGCGGGCAGCGCGCCCATTGCCCCCGGCGACACGATCTTTGTCGCGGCTCGCGCGGAGCATCGGTTCGTAGATATCACCGAGGACCTCGTGCTTGTGGTGGTCTTCGCTCCGCCGTACGGCACTCGCACCTGACGCTGGGTGCGGCCGAGCACATGCAATCCGCTCAACTTGTGTGGTCCAGCGCCATGGGCCGGCGTGAGTGAGGCTCGTAACTTCTCACGCCATGACGGCTGAACCATCGGCGATCGAGCCACCGGGGCTCTGGCCCTACGCGGTGCGGCTCGACCTGTCGAGCCGCACCGCGGTGGTCACAGGCGCGGGCAGCGGCATCGGCATCGGCATCGGCCGAGCGTGCGCCCGCCGGCTCGCCGCCGCTGGCGCGAAGGTGGTGGTCGTCGATCGCGATGGGGAGGCGGCGCGGGTGGCCGAGGAGACCGCCGGGATCGCCGT
Organism: Micromonosporaceae bacterium; assembly: GCA_020027875.1. GTDB lineage: Bacteria > Actinomycetota > Actinomycetes > Mycobacteriales > Micromonosporaceae > JAXIPB01. Next base: position 17,570 of record JAHRHA010000035.1, read on the forward strand.
CACCGCTGACCTCGCCGACTCCGACGCGGTGGAGAGCCTCGACTGCGACGCGGATGTCGTCGTGAACAGCGCGGGCATTCAACATGTGCCCGCGATCGAGGATTTCCCCCGGAGCGTTTCGAGCACATCCAGCGTGTGATGCTCGACGCGCCGTTCCGGCTGATCCGACGGGCGGTACCGCATATGTACACGCGAGGGTGGGGCCGCGTCGTCAACATCTCTTCGGTTCATGGGCTGCGGGCGTCCGCCTTTATGGCCGCGTATGGCCGCCAAACACGGCCTCGAGGGCTTGACCAAGGTCGTGGCGCTGGAGGCGGCCGCGCACGGGGTCACGGCCGACTGCGTGAACCCGGCCTACGTACGCACCCAGCTGGTCGAGGGGCAACTCGCCGTGTAGGCGGCGACCCACAGCACCTCGGAGACCGAGGTCCTCGAGAAGATCATGCTGGCCCGATCGGCGATCAAGCGGCTGATAGAGCCCGAGAGGTGGCGGAGCTCATCGCCTACCTCTGCTCGCCCGCCGCGGCGTTCATCACGGGTTCGTCGATCACGATTGATGGTGGCTGGACGGCACAGTGACCACGCCGACGGCGGCAGCGCGGGCAAAATGGCTCGCGTGAGACCGCCCGAGATCCCGTCGATCATGAGCTGGCCGTCCCGAAAAGGCGTCGATCATGACCTCCAGGTCATGATCGACGGGATCTTGGCGCGGCGATTGCGGGCCAGACGGCTTCGACGAGGCGCTCGGGCAACGTGTCGCGGTCCAGATGCGGGTTCCAGTTCAGCACCGACTGCGCCAGCATCGGCCCGACCAGCATCGCCATGACCACCTCGAGGTCGAGGTCGGCGCGAAGCTCGCCGATGGCGATCCCGCGCCGGAGCACGCTACGCATGAGCTCCCGCCGGGGCTCGATAATCTTCTGGTAGCCCTGGTGCAGGGTGGGACTCCGCCTCAGTTCGGAGATGAGACACGGAAGAACGCTGGATGCTCGAACCATGGCGCTGCGCCCCACCGGATGCAGCAGGGAAACGAGATCATCCCGGACGGACACACCCGCGATCTCCGGCAGTGGGCCCTTGAGCGAGGCGACCGCGTCCACGAGAAGCGCGTCCTTGTTGGCCCAGCGGCGGTAGATCGTGGCCTTGCCAACGCCGGCCTTCGCCGCCACTGCCTCGATCGACAGCGCCTCCGCCGTCGTCCCCTCGGTGAGCAGGGCGACGACGGCTTCGATGATGGCCTCGTCCACGCGGGCGCTGCGCGGCCGACCCGGCCCCTTGCGGTCGGTGTCGGCGGGCGCGGCCATCGTCGTGGTCGCGGCCGGTGCGGTGGACGTCCCGGTCGTGGGCACAGCGCCCGTCGTGGTCGTGGGCATGCTGGACATTGTCATACGCCTATCGCCGCTCAGCTAGCTCCCGCCGCTCACCGGATACCGGTGGCGTGGCTGCTAGCGTGGCGGGCCCGGTCTCGGGTCCCTGCGGTGCGGACCGCCTCGGCATCCAGGCCAGCACCACGCCGATGCTGAGGAACGCGACGAGGGCCGACCCGCCAGCGGCCCAGTGCATGGCCGTGACGAAGGCGTCATTGGCCGAGGTGATCAGTCCCGCGCCGGCCGGCCCAACCTGGTCGGCCACGCCGTAGGCGCCGGAGATCGACTCCGATGCCACCGCCTTCGCCGGCGCCGGGAGCCCGGCCACCGAGTCGGCAATCTCGCCGCGGTACACGGCCGACAGGAGGGATCCGAGGATCGCGACACCCAGCGCCCCGCCGACCTGCCGGACAGTGTTACTGACGGCCGAGCCCACCCCGGCCTTCTCCCGCGGCAGGGACGACATCACCGATTCGGTCGCCGGCGGAATGACGTTGGCCATGCCCGCGCCCTGCACAAAGGTCAGCACGATCAGCACCCAGATCGGTGTTGCGGCGCCGACCATGGCGAACCCGCCGAGGCCGATCGTGACCAACGCCAGGCCGGTCGCGCAGACCGCCTTCGGGCCGAACCGCTTGACCATCGAGGCACTCAGCGGGGCGAAGATAAGCTGCGCCGCCGCGAACGGCGTCATGAGCAGGCCGGCCTGCAGCGGTGTGAAGCCACGCACCAACTGCAGATAGAAGGCGAGGAAGAATATGGTGCCCAACGCGGCGAAGAAGACCAGGCCGACCGACGCGACGGCCGAGGAGAACCGCGGGTCGCGGAAGAGCCGGACGTCCAGCGACGGGTGGTCGCTTCGCTTTTCGTACCAGACGAAGGCGCCGAGGATCGCGAGGCCGACGAGGATCGAACCCCACGCCTGCGGCCGTCCGAAGCCGTGTTCGCCGCCGTCGATGATCCCGTAGACGAACGAGACGAGGCCTGCGATGGAGAGGACCACACCGACAAGGTCGACCCGACCGGGCCTCGGGTCGCGCGACTCAGGCACGAGTAGCACAACCGCGATGACTCCCATGAGGATGATCGGGACGTTGATGAGGAAGACCGAGCCCCACCAGTAGCTCTCGAGCAACGCTCCGCCAACGACCGGACCGATCGCAACGCCTAGACCCACGGAGCCGGCCCACACGCCGATCGCCTTGCCTCGCTCGCGCGGGTCGAAGACGTTGGAGATGATCGACAGCGTCGACGGCATGACGGCGGCGCCGCCGATGCCCATGAGCGCGCGCGCCCAGATGAGCTGAGTAGGCGTCTGGGCATACGCGGATGCCAGCGACGCGAGTCCGAAGAGGACCAGGCCGATCAACAACATCCGGCGACGCCCGATCCGGTCACCCACAACGCCGAACGTGAAGAGGAGGCCGGCGAAGACGAGGGTGTACGAGTTGATGGACCATTCCAACTCGGCCTGGGTCGCGCCAATGCCGTGCACCGGATCGGCGATGGTGCGCAAGGCGACGTTAAGGACGGTGTTGTCGAGCACGACGACGAGGAGGCTGACCACCAGCACGCCAAGGATGGCCCACCGGCGCGGATGCCCGCTGTACGTCTGCTGCTCGGCAATCGTCTGAGGTTGCATAGCCGGTACTCCACAGGTTTCGATGCGGCGTTGGATTTCGATACGCTAAAGACTCGTAACTCCCGCCAGACTAGACCCGAGGTACGACGAAACGGAACCGTTCCGTAATTATTTTCGTGTGACCTGCGTCACCGCATCTCCGCGCCGCCGCAACACCTGTCTCAGCGGGCCCAGCAGACCCTGCCGAAAGAGCAGGACGACCGCAACGAAGATGACGCCGGTCACCAGGCCGATCTGCTGGACTCTGGAGAAGGGGGGCCAGTCCTCGAGACGCACGAGCAGAGCGGCTCCGACGACGCCGCCCCACAGGGTGCCGATCCCGCCGAGAACCACGACGACGACGGCCTTGCCCGACGTCGTCCAATGGAGAGTGTCGAGCGCGACGAAGCCATGGGCGACCGCGAAGAGCCCACCGCCGAGTCCGGCCAGGAAGGCCGAGAGGACGAACGCGACAATCTTGTACTGGTGCGCCGGTACCCAGTGCCCGGGCGCGCGCGATGTTGTCCCGGATCGCCACCAGCACCCGACCGAATGGCGAGTTGACGATGCGCCAGGCGGCGAATAGTCCACATGCGACGATGGGCAGCGCGGCGTAGTAGAAGTAGAACGAGTCAGACAGGTCCACCCCACAAGTCCCGGGGCACGCCCTGCAGACCGTTCTCCCCCTGCGTCAGCGACCGCCACCCGTTGGCAATGTAGTAGACCGGCCAAAGACAAGGTCGACGCCGCCGAGATAGACCTCAACGGCGTCCGGCTCGAAGTGCTCGCCGACCCGCTCGGCGAGATGTACGGCATGAAGGTGTGGTAGCGGTCAGTCTGTGCGCCACGGCTCCGGGTCGGGCCCGGCCGCGTACCAGTAGCGGCCGGGCTGGCGCGTGTCCGGAGTAAGTCCGAACAGCACTGCGAGGCCGACAAGCGATGTTGCGACGATGAAGATGATGATTTCCAACATGGCCAAAACCCCTTTGGCTTGAAGTTCCAGGTCCTGGCCGGCGCGCACCGGATCCAATGACCAGTGTGCGACCGCGCCGCGTGTGCCCACAGTGGCAGAGATGCCATACCCCCTCGATTTTCTGCCATTTCCGGGGTACCCTCGCTGCATGCTGCGACGCGTGGCCGTGGCCGTCCTCGACCGGGTAGCACCCTTCGAGCTCGGCGTGCTCTGTGAGGTCTTCGGAACCGACCGGACGGCGGACGGATTCCCCGCCTACGAGTTCGACCTGTGTTCGCCCGAGGCCCGCCCGGTGCGCACCCAGGCCGGGTTCGTGATCACCCCCACCGCCGACCTCTCCCCGCTCGAGCGGGCGGATCTCGTCGCCGTGCCGGCGCACCCGCGGGACGCGCCCATCCCGCCCGAGCTGGGAGCCGCACTGTGCCGGGCCGCGGAGCGGGGGGCGTACGTCATGAGCCTCTGCTCCGGCGCGTTCGTGCTCGGTGAGGCGGGCCTGCTCGATGGCCGTCGGTGCACCACCCACTGGCGCTACGCCGCCGACCTGGAGCGGCGCTTCCCCAGCGCCGAGGTCCACCCGAACGCGCTCTACGTCGAGGACGGACGCATCCTTACCAGCGCCGGAACGGCCGCGGGCATCGACCTCTGCCTGCATCTGGTCCGGCGTGAGCATGGCTCCGCGATCGCGACCAAGCTGGCCCGTCGCATGGTCGTGCCGCCCCAGCGCGCTGGAGGTCAGGCCCAATTCGTGGAGGCGCCGGTCCCTCGCAGGCCGGACGCGCCCACGCTCGAGCCACTGCTGACCTGGCTCGTCACCAACCTGGAGTTGTCATCCACGGTGGAGGAGTTGGCAAACCGAGCGCACATGGCGCCGCGTACGTTCGCCCGCCGCTTCCGGGCCGAGACCGGAACCACGCCGCACGACTGGATCACCGACCAGCGGGTGCTCTTCGCCCGCCGCCTGTTGGAGGAGACCGACCTCGGCGTCGACGCGGTGGCCTCGCGCGCCGGTTTCGGGGACGCGGCCGCGCTGCGCCACCACTTCACCCGGCGCGTCGGCGCCACGCCTCACGCCTACCGGACGACGTTCCGCACCCCGCACAAACCCGCAGACGGCGTGGAGTCACGCCGGTCCAGGGCCCACCGCGCCCGTTAGCCGGCGCAGCTGGGCACGCAGCGGGCCCAGCCGGGACGCGAGGCCACTTAGCCCGCCCGCGAAGAAGTAGACCGCCACGATGAACACGGTGCCGAGGATGAACAGCGGCTGAGACAGCGGTCCGCTCAGCACGCTCGGCAGATTAGCCACCGCGTCGGAGGAGCCGAACACCCCGGGCAGGTCGAGCGTCGAGAACGGCAGCACCGCCATCAGCGCGAGCACGGCGATCGGGGCGAGGCGTCGAATCATGCGGTGGCCCTGCCGAGCACGCTGGCCAGCCCCTGCGGCCGAACCAGCAGTACGCGCGCGAGTAGCGCGACGCCGCAGATGTCGCCCAGCCCCGGCTGGTAGTAGTTGACGAACTGGTGCAGCAGACCCACCGCGGCGGCGGCCGCCGCGGACCCGGTGATCGACCCCATCCCGCCGATGACGACGACATCCCGCCGATGACGACGACGATGAAGCCGAAGATCAGCAATGAGGCCCTGCCCGGGTGAGACGGAACCGAAGGAGACCCCGGCCAGAGCGCCCGCGAGCGCCGCCGCGGCCCCGCCGATGACGAACACGAGCGTGAAGGTCCGCACGTCGATGCCGAGCGCGGTCACCATGGCCCGATCCCCGGATCACCAGACCGATGCGGGTGAAGCGCAGGAACGCGAGGAGTGCGAGCAGCACGCCCACCGCTGCGATGATGAGCAGCAGTCCCGGGGTGGGAACCGCCGCGTCACCGATACGGGTGACCCGCTGAGCCGTCGGCGCCTACTGCTGCGCCGGCCGAGCGTCGATGATCTCGTCGATGTCCTCGCGTGTCAGCGCGGTCTGGTCGTCGGATCCGGCGTTGACCACGAGGCCCGCGGCCCCAACTCCGCGCATCATGTCAAAGAGCTGCGGACCATCCACCGGGGCGAGATCGGCCAGGGGGCGGGCGGCGAGCGGCAGGCTCGCGATGAACTCCTCGGCCCGATCGGTCGCCGTGAAACAGACCGCGACGGCCCCGTCGATGTCGGGCAGGAAGATCTTGGCGAGCGCGTGCGAGTCCTTCTCGAGCAGCAGGTGATACCGGTGGGCCCGCAGATCGGCAGCCGGCACCGGGCCGCTGCCGCGATCGGCCAACGCCCGCTCGACCGCGATCGCGGTGGCCCAATCCACGGCTATGTCAAAGCCCGCCGAGGCGATGTACCACTGGTGCTCGCGTGGGGACGCGTGGTTGACGATGAACGCGCTGAGGTCTTTGTCCAGCGACCGCAGCAGCTTCACGCCGGAGACGGGCCCGCCGTAGACACCGATCGCCTGGCCATCGGCGCGCATCGCCGACTCGTGGTCGGTGAAGACGTGAAGGACCGGGCTCGGCCCAACCTCGGCGAAGAGCAGCATCTGATCGAAATTGGTCTGACCCCAGGCTCGATCGGCGAAGAGCACCGGCACATACCAGTCGTCGTGCGTCGCGAGGGCCCGCATGACGTGATCGACATCGGCCTGCGTCGCCGGCGTACGCCCAGCGAACGCGATCAGCGCCTCACGTGCGATCGACCTCGCGCCACCCCTGCCCGGCGACCCACTCACCGGAGAACTCAGCGAGGATGCTGACGGATGGTCGAGCGAGGTCACACCGCGATCATCGCGGTTCGCGGCGCCCACACGCAAGCCGCCCCAGTCCCGTCGCTCCGACTCAGGTGAGCCGCTCCTGGAGCAGTTGCGGTACGACCCGGGACACGGTTTCGAAGTCGGCGTCCACATGCAAGACGACGAGCTTCAGGCGGATCGCCGTGGCGAGCACCAGGTGGTCGGCAACGGACAAGCCCTGATGCTGGCTCTTCGCGGCCAGCTCATGTTGTACGGCTCCGATGGTCGCCCATACGTCGTCAGGGACCGGCACCCATGGATAGGCGTTTCGCAGATCATCTTCGGCGCGGCCATAACTCTTCGCGTCCGCAGCAGTCAAGGTTTCCACCAGCACCGGCTCGCAGAGCGCGATCAGCCCGCGGTCGACCGCTTCGTACCAGATTGGATCGGCCTGGCGTCGGGCGATCCGCACAAGAGCACTGGTATCGATGAGGTACTTCACGTGTCCAGCTCGTCGAGGCGGTCAAAATCAAACCCGCCTTCGTCGGCGATCTGTTGGAGGTCCTCTAGTGCGCGTCGACGCCTCTCCCGGCTGGTCTCGACGGCCTGCCGCAGGGCCTCGTTGACCGTATCCTTCTTGGTCGCTGTGCCCAGCGCCGTCGTGGCCTCGGTCAGCAGGTCCTCGTCAACATCAATCAACGTCTTGGCCATACCCACCTCCACGATGAAGGATATCCGCTCCCCCATTGTATATCCACGGGACACATGGTCGAACGCGATGTTGCTCTAACCGCCGGCGGCCATGATTTCGTCCGAGCCGTGTTACACCGCTTGCGCGATGCCCGAGGACAGGCGTCCCGGCAAGGATTTCGTTCCCTCAAGATCCGGACGATCATGATGTCAGCGTCGCGAAAACGCGTCGATCATGACCTCCAGAGGCCGTTTCGAAATCGGCGGCTGAGGGCGTGTCCGGGTGGGGCGTGCCACGCCGGGGGGTGGACACCAGGCCACGGGCCGCGGAGGCCGAGTTCGGCTTTGACGGCGGGTAGGCGGCGTCGGGAGAAGCGTCTGAGTCCGCGGGGTTGTTTGAGGTGGCTGTTGACGGTTTCGACGGTAGCGCCGCGCTTCTTGTAGAGCGCCTGTGCTTCGGGGGTGCGTAGTCGCCAGGCCATCTTGTACCAGGCTGATGCGTCGTCGGGGGGTGGGCTGTCGGCGAGGGTGTCGCCGACGATGTTGCGCCAGTTGCCCAGTGCGATGAGCCGGTCCGGTCCGGGGGCTTCGAGGTTGGTGATGGAGGCGTAGCCGGCATCGAACAGGACGGTGCCGATGCTGAGGGTCGGGTCGGTGGTGGCTTGGCCCAGCATGGTTGCGACCCGGTCCAGTTCGGCGAGCATCGGTTTGAGTTGCTGTTGGTCGCCGGGGTCCTGAACCAGGTTGTAGGCGAGGATGAGGTGGTCGGCGCTGACGGCGAGTTGGGCGTTGTAGCCGAGCAGGAAACCGCCGCCACGCACCGGCATGAACCTGGCGTCGGGGTCGGTGAGGTTGCGTTTGCCAACCAGCTGGGCCACCTTGGCCTGCCGACGCTTGAGCTGGGCCAGCCGCGCCCGGAGCACCCCTTGGGCCCGGGTCACCAGCCTGGTCTGCTCGACCGGCGCCGGGGCCTGGCCGACCGGCCGGCGGCCCCGGGCGGCCGCCTCGGCGAGGCGCCGCTGGTAGGCATCCTGCTGCGCCTGCGCCTTGGCCCGGGCCTCGACAAGCGCCTGCTCGGCCCGCGCGACCTTGGCCTCGGCCTCGGCCACCTCGGGTGCGGCCTTGGCCTCGGCATCGGCCTCGGCTTGGTCGGCCAGGTCCAACGCACGTCCGCCGCGGCGGGCCTTGCCCGCCCGGGCCCGTCCCCGCTTGCGGTCGGGGTCGGCGCCGGCGTCGGCGAGCAGATCCTTGATGACCTGCTTGCGCTGGGTCGGGTCAGCCAGCGGCTCAGGCAGCTCATCACCACGCCGGTCCTCACCGAACCGGGCGTCTTCCTCGTCGTCGACCCGGGCCGCCTCGTTCAGCCACCGCCGACCGGTGCCGCGCAGCCCGTCCACGTCCCGGGTCAGCCCCGGCGACGCATCCGCGGCGATCTTCGTCCCGTCGACCGCAACATGGTTGAGCCGGGCCAACCCGGCCTTGGCACACAGCAGCAGCACCTGATCGAACAGGTCCGCGATCACCTGATCGCAGTTCTTACGGAACCGGCTGATGGTGACATGGTCCGGGTGGTTCAACCCAGTCAGCACCATGAACGCCACGTCCTCGCGACAGCGCCGCTCGATCTGCCGCGACGAACGCAGCCCACCCGCGTACGCATAGACCAGCACACCCAGCAGGTCGTCCGGGTCATACGGCGCCCGCCCCGCACCACCCAACTTCGCCCGCGCATGCAGCGCCGAGGTGTCCAACGCTTTGATCACGTCCCGCACAAACCACACCACATGACCAGCCGGCAGCCAGTCCCGCGGATGCGGCGGCAACAGCATCACATCGTCCAGCCGGGAGCGCACATAGCCCTTCGCCACACCAACCATAATCTGATCTTGATCTTGGGTGATCACGTCGCCACGCCGCCGATTTTGAAACAGCCTCTCCAGCTCATGATCGGCGCGAAGGGGTTAACCGACGGCGGCAATGACGTCGTCGGAGACATCGAAGTTCGCGTAGACATTCTGCACGTCGTCCGAGTCCTCGATCGCGTCGATGAGCTTGAAGATCCTGCGAGCGCCATCCTCGTCGAGCGGCACCGTCACGCTGGGGACGAAGGAGGACTCCGCCGACTCGTACTCGATCCCGGCCGACTGCAGAGCGGTCCGGACCGGGATCAGGTCCCCCGGCTCGGAGACGACCTCATACGCCTCGCCCAGGTCGTTGACGTCTTCAGCGCCCGCCTCGAGCACGGCGCCGAGCACGTCGTCCTCCGACAGCGAGCCCTTCGGCACGAGCACGACGCCCTTGCGCGAGAACATATACGACACCGAGCCGGCGTCGGCGAGCGAGCCGCCGTTGCGGGTGAAGGCCGTACGTACGTCGGTCGCCGCTCGGTTGCGGTTGTCGGTCAGGCACTCGACGAGCACGGCGACCCCGTTGGGCCCGTAGCCCTCGTACATGACAGTCTGGTAGTCGGCGCCGCCCGCCTCCTGGCCCGACCCCCGCTTGACCGCGCGGTCGATGTTGTCGTTCGGAACGGAGTTCTTCTTCGCCTTCTGGATCGCGTCGAACAGGGTGGGGTTGCCCGCCGGGTCGCCGCCGCCGGTACGCGCCGCGACCTCGACGTTCTTGACGAGCCGGGCGAAGAGCTTGCCGCGCCGGGCATCGACGACCGCCTTCTTGTGCTTGGTCGTCGCCCACTTTGAGTGGCCTGACATGCCGTTAGCCCTCCGCGTCGTCCCGAACGCCGCGCACCATGTCCACGAAGAACTGGTGCACGCGAAGATCACCAGTGAGTTCCGGGTGGAAGGCGGTGGCGAGCAGGTTTTCCTGCCGAACCGCGACAATCCTACCGGCGGCCGGCCCGTCGGTGACTCTGCCCACGACCCGGACAGCCTCGCCGACCCGCTCTACCCACGGCGCCCGGATGAAGACGGCGTGGAATGCGCCGCCCTCGATGCCCTCAAGTTCGACCGAAGCCTCGAAGGAGTCCACCTGTCGGCCGAACGCGTTGCGGCGCACCGTCATGTCGATCCCGCCGAAACTCCGCTGATCCGGCCGCCCATCGAGAACCTCGCCCGACAGCATGATCATGCCCGCGCAGGAGCCGTACGCCGGCAGTCCGTCGGCGATCATCTTCTGGATTGGCTCCAGCAGGCCGAACTCGATCGCCAGTTTGCTCATCGTGGTCGACTCGCCCCCGGGAACGACCAGGGCGTCGATCTGGTCTAGCTCCGCGGGGCGTCGGATCGGGCGGGCTAGGACACCTGCCTCGGCCAGGGCGTACAGATGCTCGCGTACGTCGCCCTGCAGGGCCAACACACCGATGACGAGTCCTCCGGCCACGACCACAACACTAAGGCCGGGCCGGCGCGTCGACCCCGACGACCTCGCCGATCAAGGACTTGTGGCCGTGGCTTAGCGATCCAACCACCGCCACAAGTCCTTGATCGGCAGAAGGGGGAGGCCGTTAGAGTCGGACGACGCGGAGGCCGGCGGCGGCGAGGACCGCGGGGATGTTGCGTACCGCGTCGCGGTCCTTGTCCTTTTCGGACTCTGGCAGCTCATCCCAGGACACCAGGTCCGGCTGTCGCTTGGCCGCGTCGTCGCGCACGTCGCCGTGGACCCAGCCAGCGGCCGTTCGCTGAGCGAGCCATCGCACGTGCTCGTGCCGAGCGAGCAGGTCGAGCTCCTCGTCGGTGAACGCGAAATCTACGGCGTCACCAGTGCGAGGGCCAACCGTACAACCAATCTTGTTGAGCTTGGTCTCGATATCGCGCACCTGGGCACGGTTGGCTTCCCGCTTGTCCTCGTCGAGTTCGGCCCACGGCATCATCGCGGGTCGGCCGCCCATCGCCACACCTTCGCGGATCTGCTCGGCCAGGTACCGCTCATGCACAGCCTGAGCGAGCTGCTCCACCAGGCTTTCTTCGATCACCACATCTCACACGCTAGCCGGGGAGGTCAACTCGACCGCGATCTCCTGCGGGCGTCGCTCGCCGACCCGCACGATCCGAAGGCCGACGTGGGCGAGGACCAGCGGGAGTGTGCGTACGGCGTTGCGGTCCTTGTCCCTTTCGGTCTCGGGCAGCTTCTCCCACAGCACCATACTTGGGTGTTTCTTGGCTCTGTCGTTGCGAACCGGGGCGTATTTCCAGCCGGAGGCCTGCCGCTCCAGGCGCCAGCGTTGCTGCTCGTGCTGCGCCAGGATCTCGACCTCGGCGGCGGTGAAGCTGAACGGATCGGCCACACCGGTGCGGGGGGCGACCGTGCACCCGACCATGCTCAGCTTGACCCCGATGTCGCGTGCCTGCGCGCGGTTGGCGTCCTTCTTGTCCTCGGGGAGGTCCCCCCACAGCGCCATCGAGACATTGGAGCCCATCGCCACGCCGTCCCGCAGCGCCTCGAGTAGGTACTGCTCGTGGATCGCCTGGGCCAGTCGCTCGACGAGATCCTTCTCGATGACGGACGGGTCGCACGCGAGCTTCGCGACGCCGACGAAACGCAGCCGCCCGTAAAGGTTGTCCAGGAGTCTTCGGAAGACCGGGTGCACGGCATCGCCGGGGCGGTCCAACTGATTCAAGCGCAGCACTATGGAGTCGCGCCCACCGCGCCAAAGACCAACCATCGTGAACGCCTGGCGAAGCGCCAGTTCCTCGTCCTCGTAGCAGATGTAGGCCCGGTGTGGCGGCAGGCCCGAGACCGTATGAAGGGCATCATCGAGATCCCCATCGACCGGCGTCAAGTCGAAGACTTCCCGGACGATGTCCCAGCGTGCCGCGACCTCGGCGGCCGCCTCGCTCGCAGAGGGGTCAACGAGGGTGACCGCGACGCGCTCGCCACGCCTGGGCGAGCGAAGCCGCCACTGCTGCGCGAACTCCACGAGCACGGTTCGACCGAAGGTGCCAAGCCCGGCCACGAGAATGTGCGGCGCGTCCGTGGCGTCGATGTCGAGGGACTCTGACCGCAGCAGCTCCCGGGCCGCGAGCTCCTCGAAGTTGACGAAATCCACGTCCAACGCGGTCGCCTCGGGCAGCCCGAGCCGGCGCGCCCGCAGCGCGAGAGCGAGCGTGGCGTCGCTGACCTGGGCGTAGATTCGCAGGCCGCGCTTCGCCCGCCCGCGTCGCTTCGCCTCCGTGGCATCGAGGGCGGCAGCCAGGTTGACCGTCGCGTTGGTGGTGTCGTCGGCACACGCGTACAGGGTTCGGGCGCCCCCGATGCCGGCGGCGACGAGCGCGATGGCGTCGCTGTCGGCTGTCTCGACCACGCTGACACCGGCCTGACGTAGCTTCGTCGCGAGCGCCCGGGCGCCGGTGGTGTCCCCGGTGACGATGGCATGGTTACGCGCCCGGCGGAGTCGTATCCGGCGGAACTCGGCCCGCAGGAGCCCCAGGAACGCGACCACCACGGCGAACACCGTTGTAACCGGAGCCAGGATGCGAGCGAACTCCAACGCTAGTGGGAACGGTCCGCCGTCCGTGAGCGGCGCCGAATCGATGACGAAGAGCTGCAGGTCGTAGTAGAACAGGTCGAGCCAGTAACCGACGGGCGTGCCCGGCGGTGGCGGTCGGTAGGTGTAGAGCCCGTAGTAGCCGGTCCCGAGGGAGACCAGCGCCAGGATGACAACACCCGCGCGCGACCAGCTCAGCGATGTCCTCTTCGCGACACCATCGGTTGATTTATCCACGTAGCTCTCCCAAGGCGAACATTTGGACCCGCCGTTGTAGCCTGCTATCGCAGGCATCGAAGGGGCATCGGGTGTCCGGACACGTCTTCGTCAGCTACAGCCGCACCGACAAGCCGTACGTGGATCGGCTCGTCGCCCATCTCGGCGCGGCCGGGATTCCGGTCTGGGTCGACCACGAGATTGACCACGGCGACCGGTGGGCCTCCGTGATCGAGAGCCAGATCACCACGTGCGCCGCCTTCGTGCCCGTGATGACGCCGGCCGCGGCCGGCTCGGAGTGGGTGGAGCGGGAGGTCCAGTTCGCTCAGCAGCTGGCCAAGCCGATACTTCCGCTGCTGCTCTCCGGGCGCCCGTTCTTCCGGCTAGGCACGACCCAACACGAGGACGTGACCGGCGGGGGCATGCCGACCGCGAAGTTCATCGAGCGGCTGTTGGCGTGCCTGGGGACGCAGCCACCCAGCGCTCCCGACCTTGCTGTGTCGCCCGCCTGGGCCTACGACGTGGGCGGAGTGTGGTCCTTGGCCTACTCGCCCACCGGACGGGAACTCGCGAGCGGCGGCGCCGACGGGGTCATCCGGGTATGGAATACGTATACCGGGGTGTCCCTGCGTACGCTCGCCTCGCCCGGAGGCCCAGTGCTCGACATCGCGTACTCGCCCGGCGGACGCCAGTTCGCCAGCGGCAGCGAGTCGGGGCAGGTCTACCTCCAGGACGTATTCGACGGTGAGCTGATCCGCACGCTCAGCGGGCACGAGGCTAACGTCGGATCACTCGCGTATTCGCCGACCGGGCGCCACCTCGCCACGGCCAGCAGCGACGGGACCGCCCGCGTCTGGGATGCCTCAACCGGGGCGACGCTGGTGACCTTCTCCGACCACGAGGATTTAGTCGTCGGAGTGTCGTACTCCCCGGATGGTCGCCACGTCGCCAGCGTGAGCTTCGACGACACGGCCCGGGTCTGGTCCGCGACCGACGGCTCACCGATCCGGGTGCTCGTCCAGGAGGGTCTGCTGCAGGACACCGTGTACTCCCCCGATGGCCGCCTCGCGACCGGCGGCGACGACGCCACGATTCGCATCTGGGATGCCACCGCCGGCACGGCCTTACTGGAGCTCGATGTAGGACACAACGGCATGGAATCGCTCGCGTTCTCACCCGACGGCCGCCTCATCGCCGCCGGATCCGGGTGGGGTGAGGGGACCGTTCACATCTGGGACGCAATGCTCGGCCGGCCGTTAGCCGCCTTCGCCGGGCATCCGGACTCGGTGCCGGCGGTCGCGTTCTCGCCCGATGGTCGCCACCTGGCCAGTGCGAGCACCGATGGGTTTCGGGTCTGGGATATCGGCCAGGCTGCGTGACCCGCCGGGCGAGGCGGCCTACCAGCCGCGCTCGGCGAGCCGGTGCGGCTGGGGGATCTCGTCGACGTTGATGCCGACCATCGCCTCACCCAGACCGCGGGACACCTTCGCCAGCACATCCGGATCGTCGTAGAACGTCGTCGCCTTGACGATCGCGGCCGCGCGCTGCGCGGGGTTGCCCGACTTGAATATTCCCGAGCCGACAAAGACGCCCTCCGCGCCAAGCTGCATCATCATCGCCGCGTCGGCCGGGGTGGCGATGCCGCCAGCGGTGAAGAGGACCACGGGCAGCTTGCCGCTCTCGGCCACTTCGCGCACGAGTTCGTACGGCGCCTGGAGCTCCTTCGCCGCCACGTACAGCTCGTCCTCACTCATCGAGCTCAGCCGGCGGATCTCGCCGCGGATCTCGCGCATGTGCGTGGTGGCGTTGGAGACATCGCCCGTGCCGGCCTCTCCCTTGGAGCGGATCATCGCCGCGCCCTCGGTCAGCCGCCGCAGCGCCTCGCCCAGATTGGTGGCACCGCACACGAACGGCACCGTGAAAGCCCACTTGTCAATGTGATTCGTGTAGTCGGCCGGCGTCAGCACCTCGGACTCGTCCACATAGTCCACGCCGAGCGCCTGCAGCACCTGCGCCTCGACGAAGTGACCGATCCGCGCCTTCGCCATCACGGGGATCGACACGGCCGAGATGATCCCGTCGATCATGTCGGGGTCCGACATGCGCGATACGCCGCCCTGCGCCCGGATGTCCGCCGGCACCCGCTCCAGCGCCATGACGGCGACCGCGCCCGCGTCCTCAGCGATCTTCGCCTGCTCGGGTGTGACGACATCCATGATCACGCCGCCCTTGAGCATCTCAGCCATGCCGCGCTTGACGCGCGCCGTGCCGGTGACGGGGGCATGGGACGGGGTCTGCTCGGACATGGCGGTGCTCCTCGACGAAATGGCCGCGTTGATCGCCTCCGGCGAAGTCCGGGGCTGTCACCCACATCGTACGCGGCAGGCAACCGGCCATCCGCAGGCCACTTTCCACCAAGTGGTATGGCCTGTGTGCTGCACTACTCCTTACCGGTGGCGCGGATCCTGGTTGTCGTCCAGGGTCGGCTCGTCGATGTCGAAGAAGCGCGGCTGCGGGTGGCGCCGGGTGAACCGGAATAACCGTACGAGCGGTTGCCGGCGTACGGCCAAAGCGTCTCGCACCAGGTCCGTGTGGACCTGCCGGGCCAGCGCCAACCGCCGGCTGGCCTCCTCTATCCCGGCCATGGCTTCCACATCGAACTTCCCGGCGGCCACTCGCAGCGCCCGGGTGAGGTCGTTCTCGGCCGACTCACGATCCTCGGGTACGGCGTCGAGCACGGCCTTCGCGGCGGTCTGCGCCTCCAGGAAGCCCTGCCGCTCGCCCAGTTCGGCCGCGACCGCGGCCCGTCGGATCGACTGGGCGTCCAGCGCCGAGTACGCGGCGGCGGCGCGGGCGTGCAGCCGGTCCACCCGGGCAGCGGTCCAGGTCAGATACGTCGCCACGAGCACGACGATCGCCACGACGCTCACGACCACCCACATGGTCACGCATCGTAGTCGGCCGATCTTGTGAATACCCTGAGACCGGCTCGGAGATCTTTGACGTTTATGGAGGTGGCGAGCCGGGCGTGGCCGTGGCCGGCCGGGGAGTCGCCTCGATGGCGAAGTGGTAGACCTCAAGCACCCGTCGGGCCACATCCGGCCAGTCGTACCCCGCGACGACCTCACCCGCATGTGCGACCAGATCGGCGCGCCGGCCCGGATCGTCGAGCAGCTGCGCCAGCACCTCCGCGAGGGCCGCTGCATCGCCGACCGGGACGAGTGCGCCGGCCCGCCCGCCGTCCAGTACGCGCCGGAACGCGTCGAGGTCGCTCGCGACCACCGGCGTACCGGCCGCCATCGCCTCGGTGAGGATCATGCCGAAGGACTCGCCACCCGTGTTCGGCGCGACGTATATGTCGACGCTGCGCAGCATTCGGGCCTTGTCCTCCTCGGAGACGGTGCCCAGGAAGGTGATCCGCGATGCCACGTGCGCCGGCACGCTCTCCAGCACGCCGGCCGGGTCGCCGGGGCCACCCACCAGCAGGCGCACGGATGGCCGGGCAACCGCCAGCCGCGTGAACGCGTCCAGCAGCACCGGAAAGCCCTTACGGGGCTCGGTGAAGCGGCCGAGGAAGCCGATCGTGCCGCCCTCGCCCGGCCAGCCCAGTAGGGGCTGCGCATCCGCGAACCGGGACACCGAGACGCCGTTGGGGACCTGCCACGCCCCGCCACCCAGGTGCTCCACCTGCACCCTCCGGGCGGGATCGCTCACCGCGATCCGCGCGGTGATCCGCTCCAGTACGAGCTGGAGTACCCCCGACGCGGCGTGCATCGCGCGGGAGCGGGTCATCGCCGTATGGAACGTCGCCACAACCGGCTCATCCTTGGCAGAGACCACGGCGAGCATGGCCAGGCTGGGCGTCAGCGGCTCGTGGACATGCACCACGTCGAACTCGCCTGCGGTCAGCCACCGCCGCACGCGCGTCGCCGACACCGGCCCGAACGACAGCCGCGCGACCGACCCGTTGTAGCGCACCGGCACCGAGCGGCCGGCCGGCACAACGTAGGGCGGAAGCGGCACGTCGTCGTCGGCCGGCGCCAGCACGCTCACCGTGTGGCCCATCGCGATCAAAGTCTCGGCCAGGTCGTGGACGTGGCGCTGCACGCCGCCAGGCACCTGGAACGAGTAAGGGCACACGATTCCGATGCGCATGCGGGACCCGCTCACCCGAACCGCTCGGCCCGAGGCAGGTCGGCCCGAGGCTGCTCATCGAGCCAGAGCTTCTGCAACATGTGCCAGTCGGCCGGATGCTTGGCGATCCCCTCGGCCAGCCGGTCGGCGACGGTCTGCGTCAGTGCCCGTACGCGCACATCGAGTGGACCCGACTCCGGATCCGGCACGGGCACCGGGTCGTCCACGAGAGCGTGGGGACCGTCAACGTCGTGCCACAGCGACACTGTGAACAGTGGGGCGCCGGTCCGCAGGGCGAGCAGGGCCGGCCCGGCAGGCATGCGGGTGCGGCCGCCGAAGAACGCTACCTCCACGCCGCGCGCCGACAGGTCCCGGTCGGCGAGCAGCGGCACCACCCGCGCCTCGCGCACCCGATCCTCCAGGATGTCCATGGGGGGACGTTCGCCGCCGACCGTCGGGATGATCTCCATGCCCAGCGACTCGCGGTAGGCGACGAAGCGCCGGTACAGGCCCTCCGGCTTGAGCCGCTCGGCCACCGTCGTGATCGGCCAACCGTGGGCGAGGACCCAAGCGCCGGCGAAATCCCAGTTTCCAGCGTGCGGCAGCGCGATGACGCAGCCCGTACCCGCCTCCACCGCCTCGCCGAGCAGGTGACCGCGCTCGAAATGGAAGCCGCGCAGGATCTGCTCTCGCGACAACGTGGGTAGGCGGAAGGCCTCGAGCCAGTACCGGGCGTACGAGCGCAGGCCCTCCCGCACAAGTCGATCCATCTCCTCGGGCGCCACATCGGGACCAACCACGCGTCGAAGGTTGCGGGCCAGCCGCTGGGTGGCGGGGCCCCGCTTGCGAGCGGCCCGGTCCGCGGCGGCGCGGAAGATCGCCCACGCCATGCGCTCCGGCAGCGCCTTGATCACACCCCAGCCCGCGGCGTACCCGAGTTCGACAGCTCGGCCACTCATGACGCCTGCCCTTCCGCGGCCAACGACTCCTGGCGGTGCACGTGGACGATGCGCTGGACGGCGGTCACGATCGTCAGCACCGCCAGCAACCAGATCACCGCGCCGAGGCCCCAGGAGAGGCCGAATCCGGTCAGCAGCGCCCCCACACCGATGAGGATGAGGCGCTCCATGCGCTCGGCGACGCCCACATCGCAGCTGAAGCCGAGGCTCTCGGCCCGGGCTTTCACGTAGGAGACGACCTGCCCGCCGACGAGGCACACGAGGGTGACCGCGGCCAGCACCCGCTGTCCGCTCGTGGCCAGCCACCAGGCGAGGGCTCCGAAGATCGCTCCGTCGGCGACCCGGTCCATGGTCGAGTCCAGGAGTGCCCCGTATCGGCTCGAGGTGCCGCGGGCGCGCGCCATCGCCCCGTCGAGCACGTCGAGCAGCGCACACAGCGTGATCACGACGGTCGCGGCGATGAGCTGCCCGCGGGCGGCGAACGCGACCGAGCCCGCGACCACGCCGGCCGTCCCGGCGATCGTGATGAGGTCCGGCGATACGCCCGCGCGGGTCAGCGCGCGACCCATCGGGTCGAACGCCGCTCGAACCCCGCTCTTGAACGAGCCGAAGATCTTCGCCATGGCGAGACGAGCCTATCGGCGCCGAGGTTGCGCTGCTCACCACAGGGTGGGGTTCGCACGTCGGGGTTGTGCCGGCGGCCTTCACGGGTGTGGGATCAGACAAAGAGCTGGCGAGGTGACCTGACTCACAATCGAACGGACACACCATCGACCGGCCGCTAGACGGGAGTGGCGACATGGCACAGAAGACCCAGGAGAAGGGAGTCACCGGCCCCGCGCCGGTGGTGGATCAGCCCAGCAAGGTACGCAACGTGGTGCTGGTCGGGCACTCCGGAGCGGGCAAGACGACGCTCGTGGAGTCGCTGCTGGCGGTCACCGGAACCATCGGCCGGGCCGGCTCGGTGATCGACGGCACCACGGTGAGCGACCATGACCCGGCCGCGGTCAGGCAGCAGCGCTCGGTGAGCCTCGCCTGCGCGCCGCTGATTGTGGATGGCGCCGCCGGAGGCGGCCAACGCGCTGAGGTCAAGGTCAACCTGCTGGATACCCCCGGCTACGCCGACTTCGTCGGCGAGCTACGCGCGGGACTGCGGGCCGCCGACGCGGCCCTTTTCGTGGTCTCGGCGGTGGACGGCATGGACGCCGCGACCGCCGCGCTCTGGGAGGAGTGCGCCGCGGTGGGGATGCCGCGGGCGGTCGCCGTCTCGCGGTTGGACCACGCCCGGGCCGACTTCGATGAGACGATCGCGCTCTGCCAGCGCGTGTTCGGCGAGGGAGTGCTACCGCTCTACCTGCCCATGCTGAGCGACGACGGGGAGTCCGTGGTCGGACTCATGGGCCTGATCACGCAGAGGATCTTCGACCACTCCAAGGGTTACCCGCCCACCATCCGCGAGCCCGACGCCGAGCACCTTCCCGCGATCGCCGACGCCCGCAACGAGCTCATCGAGGGGATCATCGCCGAGAGCGAGGACGAGACGCTCATGGAGCGTTACCTCGGCGGCGAGGAGATCGAGACATCGACCCTCATCGAAGACCTGGAGAAGGCGGTCGCCCGCGGCACCTTCTATCCCGTCATTCCCGTGTGTGCGGAGACCCGGCTCGGCCTCGACTCGCTTCTGGAGGTGCTCACCAGTGCCTTCCCATCGCCGCTCGAGCATGAGCTGCCCTCGGTGACGGGCCTGGACGGGTCGCCGAAGGAGCCGTTGCGCTGCGATCCCGCGGGGCCGCTGGTGGCCGAGGTCGTCAAGACCACGATCGACTCGTACGTAGGCCGCGTGTCCCTGGTGCGTGTCTTCTCCGGCACGCTGCGACCGGAAATGACCGTGCACGTCTCCGGGCACGGCATGGAGGCCCGCGGCCACCCGGACCACGATGCGGACGAACGCATCGCGCACCTCTACTCGCCGCTGGGTGGTCAGCTGCGCGAGGTGGCGTACTGCGTGGCGGGCGACATCTGCGCGATCACCAAGTCGGGGACCGCGGAGACCGGCGATACGCTGTCCACAAAGGAACAGCCACTCCTGGTCGGACCGTGGGACATGCCCGAGCCGCTGCTGCCCGTGGCGATCGTGGCCAAGACCCGCTCCGACGAGGACGCGCTGGCGAAGAACCTCGGCCGCCTCGTCGCCGGCGACCCGACCATGCGCCTGGAGCGCAACCCGGAGACCCATCAGCTCGTGCTGTGGTGCATGGGTGAGGCGCACGCCGACGTGGTTCTGGAGCGCCTGCGCGCCGGCGGCGTCGAGCTCGACACCGAGCCGGTCCGGGTCGCCCTGCGCGAGACGCTCTCCGCACCGTCCAAAGGGCACGGACGCCACGTCAAGCAGTCAGGCGGCCATGGCCAGTACGCCGTCTGCGACATCGAGGTGGAACCGCTCCCCCGTGGATCCGGGTTCGAATTCGCGGACAAGGTCGTCGGGGGTGCCGTCCCGCACAACTACATCCCGTCGGTGGAGAAGGGCGTGCGGTCCCAGATGGAGCGAGGGCTCGTCGCCGGCCATAAGGTCGTCGACCTGCGCGTGACGCTGGTCGACGGCAAGGCGCACAGCGTGGACTCCTCCGACGCCGCCTTCCAGACGGCCGGCTCGCTGGCGCTACGCGAGGCGGCGGAGAAGGGTCAGGTGCTGCTGCTCGAGCCCGTCGACGACGTGACGATCCGGGTGCCGGACGCCTTCGTTGGCGCCGTTATGAGCGATCTTTCCAGCCGGCGGGGTCGGGTTCTCGGCACCGAGGCGGACCCGAACGGCAACGAGCGGACCCTCGTACGGGCCGAAGTACCCGCGACCGAACTCGTCCGGTACGCGGTCGAGCTGCGCGCCATGACCTCAGGCGCCGGCACCTTCTCGCGCACATTCGTCCGCTACGACCCGATGCCCGCGCACCTGGCCGAGGCGGTACGCAAGGACCACGCCGCATCGCATTGAGGCACCATCGCGTGCACTTCCGGGGAAAGTGGCCCTTCCCGAGACTTTGTTGGGCCAGTTTCCCCGCAAGTGCGGGGCGTCGCGTGTGCTCAACGCGGCGTGGCGAGCGCGACGGCGTTCAACTTGTTGCGCAGCGATCGGGCGAAGCGGCGCTCCTCGGCGCGCCCGCCGCCGTAGGTGAGGATCTCCTGGCCGTCGAGGAGCCCAGCGAGGCGATAGTACGGCGAGCCCGCGGGTGCCAGGCTCGGGTTCGTGAGCGAGTCGAGCCGGTCGCGATGGCAGACCAGGACCCACCGATCCTTGACGAAGGCACGCATCACCTCGACCTCCCACACGACGTTCTCCGTCGGCTGTGAGAGGTCGATGACGACCGCGTCGGCAACCCCGGCGAGTGCGCGCACTGTGGCCCGCCACTGTGGGCCTGCGACGCGGGCCACCACGAGCCGTGATCCTAGGATGCGGCGGTTCCGCTTGGCGATGAGAGTTGCGGTCGGCGCCACATCTCGGTCAGCGTCGATGACCACGCTCGCCTGGCGCTGTGCCCGCCGGGCCGCCCGGTTCGCCGCTCCGGCCACGATCGCGACCGCCAGCACGATCATTGAGCCGATAAGTACGACCGTGCCGACCAGGACGAAGACAATGATGAATCCGATGATTTCGGCGAATACCTGCCCGAGGGCGTCCGACGATGTGCTCTCCACGTCCTGGTTCAGGCTCTCGGCGTACCCCATGAGCCCTCCGCCGAACACCCAGTAGAGCGCGGCCACCACTACGGCGACACCGACGAGGGTGACGGTCAGGGAGACCCGACGATGTCGTCGAGCCGTGCCGATCGGGGCGACCTGTGCGTCGTCCAGCGTGACCATGCGCCACGACCGCCCGGCCCGACCCGCGACTACCCCGCTGATCGTGCGCGTCGCATCCCCGTACCCGAATCGGCGGAGGAACAGTCCCAGCCGACGCCGACCCCGAAGCAGCAACAGGCCGACCCACATTCCCACGACCGCTATGCCCGCGGCGATGCTGACCGTCCGAACGGACTCCGCGTCCATCGAGGCGTCGCCGCCGGTGTACAGCAGAGCGAAAACGAGGAGTAGCGGGAGACTCGCCGCCACCACGGCGACCGCAATCAGCAGAATGCCGATAGTGGAGGCCACGGCGCGGCCCAGCGCGCGAAAGGGATGGGTCGACGGATAGCTGGCTATGATCCGGACGCTCATGTGCGCTCCAACCGTCGTAGCGACCTCCACGACGGTGGCAGATGCTGCCAGCCCGCTCAACCGGATCAACGACACGTCTGGCTTACGGCGCCGGCCGCCGGGGGGCGCGTTTGGCCGGCGCCTGTGCCCGCTTCCGCGCGGGTGGCCTCGCGGGTGGCGTCGCAGGTGGCATTGACCCGCCCTCCTCCCATGCCTTGGCCAGCAGCGCCCTGGTCTCGGTGAGCAGCTGCGGGAGTACCTTCGTCTTTGCGACGACCGGCATGAAATTCGTGTCGCCACCCCATCGTGGGACGACATGTTGGTGCAGGTGAGCAGCGATCCCGGCGCCGGCGACGTGTCCCTGGTTCAGGCCGAGGTTGAAGCCGTGCGGCCCGCTGACCCGGCGGATCACCCGCATCGCCTCCTGGGTGAACGTCGCCAGCTCGAGCGACTCCGACTCATCGAGGTCGGTGTAGTCGGCGACGTGCCGGAAGGGGCACACCATAAGATGACCTGGGTTGTACGGATAGAGATTGAGCACGGCGTACACGGTCTGACCCCGAGCCACCACCAGACCCTCGTCGCCTGGCCGCTTCGGGGCGAGACAGAACGGACACCCCGACGGGGCGTCGTACCCGCTCGCGGGCTTGTCCTCTCCGGTGACGTAGACCATCCGGTGCGGTGTCCACAGCCGGTCCAGATCGTCTGGTACGCCTGTCACGACCACCTCCAAACCCGCACGATCCGATCACCGCGATGCTACCGACCGACATCGGCACTACGAGGAGGCAGCCATGCCCGCCAGGACCTTCCAGCTCGACGCGAAGGTCGAGCGACGACTGGCCGCGCGGCTGTTCAACCGCGTGTGGGAACTGCTCGAGCACACCGACCGCAACGTCACCGACGACGACGAGATGCTGCACGCTGCGCACGCGAGCCGGCACCATTGGGGTCAGGTCGGCGAGCCGGTGCACTGGGCCAGGGGCGAGTGGCAGTGCTCGCGGGTTTATGCGACGCTCGGTCGGGCCGAGCCGGCGCTGCACCACGGCCGGCGATGTTTGGAGCTGTCCGAAGAGCACGACCTCAGCGGGTTCGATATCGGTTGCGCTCACGAGGCGATAGCCCGCGCCGCCAAGTTGGCCGGCCTCGATGACTACGTCGCCAAGCACGCCGCCCTCGCCCTGGCGGCGGCCGAGCAGCTCACCGACCCGGAGGAGCGCCAGGTCCTCCTCGGCGACATCGCCTCTCTGTAGATCGCCACCCGGTAGATCGCCTCCTGGTCGACGGTCAGATGCCGAAGCGGGAGCGGTGGTCCAGCATCCAGTCGGCGTTGCGGCTCACCAACGCCAGGATCGTCTCCATCGGGTTGACTCCGATCGGCCCCGGGAACAGGCTCGCGTCCGCGACGAAGAGTCCCCGGGCACCGTGGAACTCCCCGAAACTGGACACGACACCGCGGGACTGATCGTCGCTCATCCGGGCCGTTCCCATGAGGTGCACGGTGAACAACTCGAGAGAGCGCTTCGAGATCTTGCTCGCTGAGAGAGCCGAGACGTCGTCGGGCCCGCGGAGGTCGGGTACGCCGGCGAAGGGTGACAGAATGCGTCTCGCGCCCGCCGCGAACATCAACTCGGCCGTGAGCGAGATCCCCCGGACGATCCTGGCCATGTCGGCGTCGGAAATGTCGTAGAAGACCTGCGCCCCCAACCCAGGCAGGTTACGCACCGAGCCGGTGACCGAGTCCTCGATCAGGCAGCCCGCGACAACCATGCGGTCGTAGTCCCGCATCACCTCGCCGAGGGCTCGGCCGTGCTCGGCGACGCCCATCGCGACCAACGAGGGGGGCAGGTTCACGGCGGTGATCAGGATGCCGTCGTCGATGAACTCACGCACCTGGTAGGCCTGGTGAACTCCGTGCCAGCCGCGCACCTGCTCGTCGAAGACCGCGACGAGCTTCGCATTCGGGTGCAGAGTCATGTGGCGGCCAAGCTGTCCGGATGAGGATCTGAAACCCGACCGCATCAGCAGGGCCGGGCTCTGGACGGCGCCGCACGCCACGATGACAACCGGTGCGGCGACGCTGATCCGCGGACCCGGGCGGTCATCCCGGCGGCTGTCCCGGCGGCCGCCCGGGCGGTCGTCCGGGCGGCAGAACCGACCCTCCACGCCGGTCGCGGTGCGGCCGCGCCGAGTGATTCGGCCGACGCGGCAATCGGCGAAGAGGCGTGCGCCGCTGGCCAGTGCCCTCGGCACGTTGGTGAGCAGCATCGAACGCTTGGCGCCGGTCGGGCAGCCCAGCGTGCAGTTGTTGCTGCCCGCGCAGTGGATCTGGTTACGCAGGTTGGGGATGATCTGCCAACCCTTGGCATCGGCGCCGGCCTTGAGCAGGGCGGCGTCCCGCCCGATCGTCTCCGGGTCCTGATGGGTCACGTGGAGACGGCGCTCGACCTCCTCGAAGTATGGGGCCATCGCTTCCGGCGTGATGGCTGCCACCGACTCGTGCCGCGCCCACTGGTCGAGGACCCGCTCGGGGGTTCGGAAGGACATCCCGCCGTTGACGACCGTCGAGCCGCCCACGCAACGCCCCTCCGAGAAGAGGATCGGTGGACTTCCGATCGTCGTCGCCGCACCACCGTCGCGGTAGAGCGTACGGAGGGCATGTCCCATGCTGCTCTGGAAGGATTCGGTCGGGTGGTAGCCACCCTCCTCGACCATGACGACGTCTACGCCCGCCCCGGCAAGCTTGGCGGCCATGGTCGCGCCGCCGGCACCGGATCCGACGACCACCACGTCGCAGGCGACCCGAACGTCGCCGCTGACGGTGTAGGCGTTGACGATCCCGGCTGGCAGGCTCATCCGGCGCCGCCCGAGGTCCTCGCTTCGGCCGCCCGGATCGCCGGTCCGTGGCGGGCGATCCGGCGAGCGGTCACCTCGGCGATGTACGGGTCCGGGTCGTAGCCGAGTTCGGCGTTCACCTCCGCCAGCTCGTAGCAGGCCATCACGACGAGGCTCTTTATCAGGCGTACCGCGGTGGAGAGGGGGCCGCTCTGTCCATAGAGGACACGTCGGAGGTACGCGTCGACGCGGACGTCGGTCAGTCGCACGAACCGGCGTCCTCGGGCGGCCGGGCGCAGTCGCGCGGCCTCGTCGAAGAGGACCAGGGTCGGGCCCACGAGACGCCGCGCCGGCGCGGGCAGGTACCCCAGATGCAACTCGAATTCTTCGACCACACGGGCCGTCAGCCCGTTCTCGACCACGTCGGGCGGGCAGACCAGGACCGCGAGGCGTTCCAGCACCCGCCGAGCCCGACTCCCCAGACCAGCACGCATGATCGCCATGGTGACTCGTTTGGACCTGCGACACAACTCCCCGTGCGTCGGTCGGATCCAACCGACAACACGTTGTGAGACGACCGATCGGGTGGTACGAATCCGGGATGCGCCTCGCCGAGCTGATCATGGATCCGGACGCCGACATCGGTACCATCGCCGCATTTCTCGACAACCTCGCCGGCCCACAGCGGTGGGCGCAACTACAGGGACTCGGTCGCGCGCAACAGCGCACCCTCTACCGGAAGGCGACCTCGGACGCCATCGATCTCACTCACTTCGTCGCCGACGCCGATCCACTGGTCGAGGTCATCCATGACGGCCTCAACACGCTGCCCGTTGCGCCGCCATTGCGCCGGTTCCAGAAGCGGTTCTGCCGTCCAGCGGCAGCCGCACCAGGCGCCGACGCCGCACGGCTCTTCGGCTACAACGAAGGGCCGACGCGTCGTCTTCTGGGCCCCGGCTACTTCGTGGCGACCTCAACCGCCGAAGATCCGGCGTGGCGAGGGCACGGTGGCGTCGTGGTGGACTACTTCCAGGTCCCCGATACCGCAGTAGCCGAAGGCTGGCCGCGTATCGTTCCCAACGGCCGAGGCCTGCAGCGCTTCGTCTACTACCAGACCCGCGACTTCGTCCGAGGCGTCTCGGCACACGTGGCGATCGGCGCCGCGTTCAAGCGCGACCGCCCGCTCGACCACTACTTCGTGCTCTGCCGGCGAGACTAGCCGCCAGGTGGGCCGGCACGCAGCCGTTCTCGGCTCCGCTCGACGACCTCGTCCGCCCCCAGCTCCCAGTTCGCCTCGAGCCACCAGGTTGCGCCGGCCTCCGCCCATGCCCGAACCTCGGCTACCGCCTCGTCACCCGGTTTCGTGGCGCCCTCCATCACGACGTCGAAGCCGTCCATGGACAGCCCATGCCGGGCCCGCTCCTCGCGCAGCCACGCAACCCCCTCGGAGAGTTGCTCCCGTTGCGGACGGTTCAGACCCTCGGGCTGCCTGAGGTATGGCAGCCACCCATCCCATCGGGCTACCCGCCGCATCGACCTCGGCGCCGGCCACAGCCCGACGACCCAGGTCGGGATCCGCGGCTGCTGGTTGGACGGCGGCGGAACCATCATCTCGGCCCGCCGCGCGTGGTAATGCTTGCCGTCGTATGTGAACGCCTCGCCGCGATACATCAGGGCGAGCATCTCTAGGCCCTCGTCGAGCATCTCCGCCCGAACCTTGCGCCCTGGATCGTCCTCGAAGATGTAGAACCGCGGCTCCGGCGCGCCGAGCCCGACCGAGATAATCACGCGGCCGCCCGAGAGGTTGTCCAGGGTCACCGCCTGACTGGCAACCTCCCACGGCTTGCGTTTGGGGAGCGGCGTCAGCATCGTCCCGAGCCGGATCGTCGTCGTGCGCATTGCCGCGGCCGTCAACATCACCCAGGCGTCGTTACCCCAGGTGGGTTCCCAGCAGAAGAAGCCGTCCCATCCCGCCCGCTGCGCCTCGCCCGCCAGATCGGCCGCGACCGAGCCGTCGCCCGATGGCAGCACGAACCCATACCTCATGCGCGGGAGGCTACCCCCCTCGCCGTGAACGCCGCCCTCCAAGATCGCGGTGATCATGAGCTCACCGTCGTGAAAACCCGTCGATCATGACCTGGAGGTCATGATCGACGCTAAAGGGGGGCGGTGGGGCCGAGGTTGGTGCGCGCGCGGACCACCTCGACGACGTGTGCCACCGCCTCGTCGAGCGAGACGCCGTTTCGCTGGGAGCCGTCGCGGTAGCGGAACGACACCGTCACATCGGCCACGTCCTGATCCCCCGCGATCGCCATGAACGGGATCTTCTGCTGCTGCGCGGTACGGATCTTCTTCTGCATCCGGTCGTCAGAGGCGTCGACCTCGGCCCGGATCCCCTCCGCACGCAGACGATCCACAAAGGACTCCAGGTACGCGGTGTGTTCCTCACGGATCGGGATCCCGACCACCTGCACCGGAGCCAGCCAGGCCGGGAATGCCCCCGCATAGTGCTCCGTCAAGACGCCGAAGAAGCGCTCGATCGAGCCGAACAGTGCCCTGTGAATCATCACCGGCCGCTGCCGGGTGCCGTCTGCCGCCTGGAACTCGAGCCCGAAGCGCTCCGGAAGGTTGAAGTCCACCTGGATGGTCGACATCTGCCACGTACGGCCGATGGCGTCCTTGGCCTGCACGGAGATCTTCGGACCGTAGAACGCGGCGCCGCCCGGATCCGGCACGAGATCGAGCCCCGACTCCTCGGCCGCCGACCGCAGCGCCTCGGTCGCCTCGGCCCAGCTCTCGTCGGAGCCGACGAACTTCTCCTCGTTTCGGGTGGACAGTTCCAGATAGAAGTCGTCCAGCCCGTAGTCGCGCAGGAGGTCCAGCACGAACTGCAGCAGAGACCTGAGCTCGGCGCCCATCTGGTCCTTGGTGCAGTAGATGTGCGCGTCGTCCATGGTCAAGCCGCGCACTCGGGTCAGCCCGTGCACGACACCGGACTTCTCGAACCGGTACACGGTGCCGAACTCGAACAGCCGCAGCGGAAGCTCCCGGTATGACCGTCCTCGCGCCTGGAAGATGAGGTTGTGGAAGGGACAGTTCATCGGCTTGAGGTAGTACTCGGCCCCCTCCATGGACATCGGCGGGTACATGCCCTCGGCGTACCACTGCAGATGTCCTGAGGTCTCGAAGAGCTGCGCCTTGGTGATGTGGGGCGAGTTGACGAACGAGTACCCGGCCTCCTCATGCCGCTGACGCGAGTAGTTCTCCAGCTCCCGGCGGATGATCCCGCCCTTGGGATGGAACACGGCCAGGCCCGAACCGATCTCCTCAGGGAAGGAGAAGAGGTCGAGGTCCGCGCCGAGCTTTCGGTGGTCGCGGCGCGCGGCCTCCTCGAGCAACTGCAGGTACGCCTTCAGCGCGTCCCTGGTCGGCCAGGCGGTTCCGTACACGCGCTGCAGTTGCGGGTTCTTCTCCGAGCCTCGCCAGTACGCTGCGGCGGTGCGCATGAGCTTGAAGGCGCCGATGTGCTTGGTGGTGGGCAGGTGGGGACCACGGCACAGGTCTCCCCAGCGGCGCTCGCCAGACTTGGCGTCGACGTTGTCATAGATGGTCAGCTCGCCGCCGCCGACCTCCATCACCTCGACGACATCCACATCCCCCTTGATGTCCACCAATTCGAGCTTGAACGGCTCATCGGCGAGCTCCTCTTTCGCCTCGTCCACGGAGTCGAAGCGGCGACGCCGGAAGATCTGGCCCGCCTTGATGATCTCCTGCATGCGCTTCTCGATCTTCTCGACGTCCTCCGGGTGGAACGGCTTGCGCACGCCGAAGTCATAGTAGAAGCCGTTCTCGATCGGCGGGCCGATGCCAAGCTTCGCGCCGGGGAAGATGTCCTGAACGGCCTGGGCAAGGACGTGCGCCGTCGAGTGGCGCAGCACGCTCAGCCCGTCCGGCGAGTCGACCGTCACGGGCTGGACCTCGGTGTCGACCTCGGGCTCCCAGGAGAGGTCGCGCAGCGTCCCGTCGCTGTCGCGCACGACCACGACCGCCTTGGGACCCGTCGTGGGAAGGCCCGCCGCGGCCACCGCGTCGGCGCACGTCGTCCCGGCCGGGACGACGACGCGGTCGGCCACGGCGGCAGCGGAACGAGATGCAGACACGGTGATCTCCTTCAATATCAGACGGGCAACTGGCGGTGCCCCGTGGTCACCGCCAGATGCTACCGGCTGACCCTTAAGCCACCGTGATGACCACCTTTGCCTGATGGTTTTGAGTCGCGAGGTCTGGCGTGAGAACGTCGTTGAAGGTGTGGGGTTCAACCCAAAGGTATGGCCAGGTCTCCCCGCCGCGGTAGGCGACGGGAGAGCGATATCGAGCGTCACAGTTCGGGTGGCGCACGGCGCGAGCGCCTCGGGTGTAGCAATAGAAGGTATTGGATACGCCGGAGTCATCGGGCATCAGCTCGCACGACGACGGCAGCTCGAACGGCTGGAACGTGAACCCCGACCAACACCCGCGGCACTGTCGCCGGCCCGTTGTTGTGCACGTCGATGTTCAGCGTCCCGCGGCGCGTGCCTGCGCTGGGCTGCCCAAGCATCAGCGGGCCCGCGGTCACGGCGAGATCCGCGTTGTTGGGGTTGAACGCGAACGCGCGACGCGCGCACGAGGATGGCCGCAGGGTCCACCCATGTTCCACTGAGGTGACAACCTGGGAATTGTGATCACTTCGCTAGGGTTGTTAGCCGGGGCCACCATATGCGGCCCGAGCGGCAGCCCACGTCAGGAACGGTTGCGTGATCTTCTTCCGCCGTACTCCCCAGCGCCGTTCTGCGGCGCTACATTGACGCCATGGCAGGCACTGACATTGTCCGGACCCTGGATCGGCGCTACCGCGCCTACTTTGGCGGAGCCGGCATTAAGCAGAGTGGCGGAGCCGGCATTAAGCAGGGTGGCGGAGCCGGTATTAAGCAGGGTGGCGGAAATCGCCCGCCGGTGACGTTCGCGGTCACGACGCTCGACGGCGAAAAGCACACATTCGGGCCAGGTGAGCCCGATTTCACCATCACCGTGTCCGATGACAAGGGAGCGAAGGCGCTTGCCTCGCTCGACCAGTTGCAGGTCGCTGTCGCCTATCTGCGGGGTCACCTCGATCTCGACGGCAACGTGATGACGGTGCTGGCCATGCGCAAGTTCTTCCCCGACTTCCACCCGATCGCCTGGCTCGCCCGATTCGCCCCGGCCCTGCTGCGCGGCAACGCCGAGCACGACCGCCGCTCCATTTCGGCGCATTACGACCGGGAGTCGGAGTTCTTCCTCACCTTCATGGACAAGCGGCACCGCTGCTACACCCAGGGCGTCTTCGCCTCCGACGACGAGCCACTCGAAGACGCGATGACCCGCAAGATGGACCTCGCCGTCGAGGCCATCGGCGCCAAACCGGGCGACCACGTGCTCGAGGTCGGCGGCGGCTGGGGCGCGTTCGTCGAGCACGCCGGCCGGCGCGGGATCCAGGTCACCACGCTGACCCTGGCGGAGGAGTCGGAGAAGTACCTCAACGACTTCATCGCGGCCAACAATCTGCCGGCGAACGTCGTGCGAAGGCATGTGCTGCAGTACGAGGCGCCGCAGCGCTACGACGGCATCGTCAACATGGGCGTGACCGAACACCTGCCGGACTACAAGGCGACGCTGCGCAAGTACGCCGAACTGGTGAAGCCCGGCGGCAGCGTGTATCTCGACGCCCTCGCGATGCGGGCCAAGCACCGCGTCTCCACGTTCATGAGCCGCTACATCTACCCGGGCGAGTCCTCCCCGCTGCTCTTGCACTCCTACCTGCGCCAGGTGGCCCGCTCGCCGTTCGAACTGGTCAGCGTCGAGGACGACCGTCACAACTACTACCTGACCTGCCGGGAGTGGGCGCGCCGGCTCGACGAGGCCCGCGACGAGGTTGTCCGCCGTTGGGGCGATCCACTCTACCGTCGCTTCCGCATCTTCCTGTGGGGGTCGGCCGCGGGATTCGACACCGGGCTCGTGCAGGCCTACCGCTGGGTGCTGCGCATGCCGCCGGCAGGCGCCTAGGCCCGCCGACGGCTTCGCGAGTTGCTAGAGGTCGATCGCCTTCTGGTGGCGCGGCTCGTAGACGCCCAGCGTCCCGCCGCCGGGCAAGCGGATCACCGCCTCGATTCCATACCCGCGATCGGTCGGCTCTTCCACGATCTCGATCCCCTTGCCGCGTAGGTCTTGGGTCGTCTGCGCGATGTCGTCGGCCATGAGATAGATCTGATGCTTCACTGGGCCGTCGGCGGGATGAACGCCCACTTCGGACGGTGGCAGCTTGAATATGAGCCAGCCGTCCCCGTCGTCAACATACGGGAAGCCCAGCACATCCCGGATGAAGGCGCGGTCGGCCTCCGGGCTGTCACTGAAGATCAACGCATGCATCCCGATGATCATGGCTCTACCGTACCTTCTTCCAGAACTCCCGCACGCCCTTCCGCGGCGATCCGGCCGCCAGGTCGTCGAGCAGGCGCAAGGCCCGCGTCCAGAGCTCCTCGAAGACATCTGCCGGTACGCTGAGCGGCCGGTCCGCCTCGAGCTCGGCGACCAGGTCGCGCAGGGGTGCCAGGAGCTTCGCGTTGTCAGGGTGACCCGCGAGATGGCGCACCAGCGCGTCAAGGCGCGTGCCGAGGTCGGCGAGCAGTTCGCGCCGCTCGTACTCGGGCGCATCGTTGGCGGCGCGCAGCCGCTTCGCCTCCTCGGCAGCCTGTACCCGAGCATCGGCGAGCTCGTCCTGGGCCTCCTCGGCCGGCTGCGCGGCCTCCGGCGCTCGGCCCCGGAAAGTCGCGCGGCCGCGCGACTTGGCCGGGCCGCGGGCCCGAGACGCGTTCGCCATGCCGGACGGCATCGCCATGCTAGGCGCCGCCATCGCGTCGAAGGCCATCCTGCCCATCGGAGCCGCCGCCATCAGCATCATGTGCGCCTCTGGGGCGAGCATGTCCCACCCGGCGGGGGGTTCGACGGGCTGGATTACACGGTGGACCTCGCCGCCCTCGGTGACGACCCGGGTGTCCACCGCGAGCCAGGCGGTGAAGCGGCACAGCACGCCGAAGCGCAACGACGTCTTCGTGATCCGCTGCTCGAGTGCTTCGCCGCCGTTCTCGCCCCACCGGTCGAGGCTGACGTAGCGGTCCTCGAGGTCGCGCAGGTGCGCCCTTGCCCAGACCGCCGTGAGCGACGGATCGTTGGCGGTGACGCCGTCGGCACGGGCCGACCAGTCGGTGCCCTCGCGAGTCCGCCCCGTCACGGTGAGGACGCCGCGGGCCGCGTCACGGAAACGTCCGGTCACCACCAGCGGTGCACCTGGGAACAGGTCGGACAGGCGTGCTGGCGCGCGCGTGTCGTCGATCAGCACCAGCCCGTCGGCGGCGAGGGTGAGGCCGGCGACAAGCGGTGCACCGATGCGACGGTGAATGCGATCCATCGCGACGTCGAGTCGATCCTCGCTCTCGACCAGCTCGCATCGCCCGCCGCCGGCGACGGCCAGTCGGCCGAGGAAACCAGCGTTGACCGCCTGGTCGATCCCGACCGTGTGGACGCGGACGCCCGACAGCGACTTCGCTGACTTGGCGAGGATCTGGTCCTCGTTGCCGACCTGACCATCGGTGACTAGTACGAGCACCCGGTCCCGGCCTTTGTCCTCGCTCAGCAGTTTCAGCGCCGCCGTCAGCGGCGCGAGCAGCTCGGTACCGCCACGCGCGTCGACCCGCGCCAGGTGTTCGACCGCCCGGAAACGATGCCGGTCCGTCGCGGCGACCAGGCCTTCCGGCAGGGTCGGGGGATGCTCGAAGGTGTGGTCGAAGGTGAGCACGGAGAACCGGTCGGCGACGGTGAGCGTGTCGACGATGCGGGCCGCAGCCCGGCGAGCGGCGACCATCTTCCACCCCTGCATGCTGCCGGAGCGATCGAGCAGCAGCACGACATCGCGCGGTCGGGCCGGTACGGCGCTCGTCGGCGGCAGCACCGTCAGACGGTAGGTTCCCTCCGCGCCGTCCGCGTCGGGCGTCAATGTGAGCGAGTGGACGGTGCTGGCCGCCTCGCCGTACGCCAGACGCAGCACGAAGTCGCGGTTGGCCCGCTCGCCCGGCTGGATGCTGAGGTGGTTGCCCTCGCGCACCAGGGCGTGCAGGCTCGAACGCACCTCGCCCAGCGGCAGGCCGGCCGGGTCGAGATCCACGGCGATGGACAGACGCACGGGGTTGGGG
Source organism: Micromonosporaceae bacterium (assembly GCA_020027875.1). GTDB lineage: Bacteria > Actinomycetota > Actinomycetes > Mycobacteriales > Micromonosporaceae > JAXIPB01. The sequence goes on from JAHRHA010000035.1 coordinate 50,973, forward strand.
AACCCGGGCAGCAGCACCGGCGGCGTGATGCGGGAGGCATCCGGCACGGCGTCGGTGTCGACCGCGTACCCATCGCCCACCCCCGCATCGGCGAGCGGCGTGCCAGGGATGTAGCGCGGTGCCACCACGAGCGGTAGCCGGAAGGTCGCCTCACCGTCCTCATAGGAGAGTGGTCCAACGAGCGTGAGGGCGACACTGACCCGCTCGCCCGGCAGGATGTTGCCGACCCGCATGGTGAAGACGTCGGGCCGCTCCTCCTCGGCGATGGACGCGCGCTTGCCCTCCGCGATCGCCCGGTCGTACTCCTCCCGCGCCTGACCGCGCTCCTTGAGCTCGGCCTCGACGACTCGCCCGTCGGCGGTCATGCGCATGGCGGTGACCGCGGCACGATCTGGCAGCGGAAAGACGTAGGTCGCCTCCAGCGGCAGATCGAAGGGGTTCTGGAACCCCTGCGTCAGCTCGATCCGGCCGACGAGTCCCGTGATCCTCACCGCCGCATCGACGCTCTCGAGGGGAAGATTGCCTCGTTCGGTGCGGAGCGCCCCTAGCCCGGACTCCTCCGTGGGCGCGGCGACGGTGGCGGCCTCGGCGTCGGTCATCGGTACCACGTGGAGGGTCATGATGGGGCTCCTTCCGGTGTCAGTAGGCCACGTTCGGCCAGGAGATCGAGTAATGGCCGGGCGGCGGCCCGAATCGCGACGAGGTCGTCCTCGTCTGGTGTCGCCGGGAGCAACAGCGTGGCGCCGGCGAGTCGAACACCGTGCAGTACCGCGACGCTGTCGCCAGCGCTGCTCTCCGCTTCGGCAGCCGGCTGCGACCAGAAGCGGCGCCGGTCCGCGCCATCGGGCAGCGGCGCAGCGTCCGTCTTTCGATGCGCCGTTTCTTTGTGCGCTGTCCTGGGCAGTCGGATGACCGCCTCGTCGCTTGCCTCGTCCAACAGCTGCATTGGCAGGGCGGCGACACGGCGAAGCGTGGCGTCGGTGGCGCCGGTGAGCTCGACCTGGATCTCGGCCAGCGTCCGCCCCTGCGCCTGCCGCCGCTTTACGGCGACGAGTTGGAGCAGGTGGCGCGGTCCGTAGAGCGCGGTGCGCCCACGCATGCCCGCGGGCCGGTCGACCAGACCGATCGTCGCGTACCACCGGATCACCCGAGCGTCCGGCAGCTGCGTGACCCGGCCGTTCGGTACGCGAACGTCGGCGGTGGCGAGCGCCTGTGCGGCCCGCCCCACCAGCTCATCCAACGTCCACTGCTCTGACACGTCGCCATCATGACACTGTCAACGTGACACTGTCAAATCACGGCTGCCACCCCGCGTTCGCTGTACCCGGAATCCGAACAACCCGACCACGATCCACCCCGGCGCCGGGGTCACGCCTCGGTCGAACCCTGACGGGAGCGCTCGTAGTCGCCGTGCCACTGGCGGCGCTCCCACCCGCGGCGCCAGCCCAGCCAGCAGCCGCGGCGAAGCAGTCCGAAGGCGAGGAACGCCAACGGAATAGCCGGCCAGAAGAAGGATGACGCCGTCAGTGCCCAGATCGCGATGAGGACGCCGGCGACGACAGTCACGAAGCCGACGTGCCGTGCGAAGCCTCGTCGCCCATAGGCGTGCCAGTCACGGGCCCGCTCTCCGCTCCGCGTACCCGAAGGAGCACCGCGCGGCGACCCTGCGCTACCGCGCCCGTAGCCGCGAGGTTCCTCATCACGTGGCAGGTCAGCCACGACCGGGGGCAGTTCGTCCCGGAACTTGGCCGCGTAGAGCGTCGCGAGCCGCTCGTCCCCCTCGTCGAGGCTGAGCCGGCCCTCGCCGACGGCGTCGCGCACGATCCGTGCGTACTCCTCCCGCTCCGCGTCGGACGCCCGCACCTTCGCGGGGCCCCCTGCCGATTCGGTGCTCATCGTGAGCCTCCTTCGTCTGTGTCTACCCACCAGGTTCGCCGCTTGGGCGGGCGGCGGCGTCGTCCCGCCGGCGACACCTGGGGTACGTCGCGGGTAGCGCCCGCGACCCAGGGCTACTCCGCCCGGCGTACCGGTCCGGCACCGCCACGACGACGCGCGCCGACCGGCCGTCGCCTACCGTTGCGCGTGTGACTAGCGGCGGCGGGCCAGGCGGCGGGCACGGCTGGCGGGGAGGCGGCGAGCCACCCTGGCGTCACGAGTGGCAGGGTGGCCGCCGTGATTGGCGCGGCCCGCGTTTGTTCCTACCCGTCGTTGTAGGCGCGATCCAGGTCATCGGCTCGACGCTCGCCTCCCGGGGCCAGCCCGACGCCACGCCGCTGAACGGCCTCGGGTACGCGCTACTGCTCGCCGGAGCGGCGGCCCTAATTCTCCGCCGGCGCTGGCCGCTCGGTGCGCTCGGCATTTCCCTGGCCGCCACCGTCGCGTACCTAGTCTTCGACTTTCCGCGCGGGCCCTTCTTCCTTGCCGCATTGATCGCCCTTTTCTCCGCCGTAAGGAGGGCCCCGCGCGGGCCGGTTTGGACCATGTGCGCCGCCGCGTACGTCCTCTACGTCGCAATAACGACGTCGGGGCAGTTGACCCTAGGCGGCGTAGCGCTGGCCAACCCGTCACTTGGGGAGTATCTCGTCGTCGCCGCGTGGACGGCGGTCGCAGTCGCACTCGCAGGGGCGGCGCGGGTGCGCTCGGAGCACTTCGCCGAGATGGCTCGGACCAGGGCCGAGGCCGCTCGCGCCCGCCAGGAGCAGTCCCGCCGCCAGGCCAGCGACGAGCGACTGCGGATCGCCCGAGAGCTGCATGACGTGCTCGGCCACCACCTGTCCCTCATCAACGTACGAGCGGGTGTGGCGCTACACCTGCTCGACAGCCGTCCCGAGCAGGCTCGGGAGGCGCTCGGCGCGATCAAGCTGGCCAGCGCGGAGGCGTTGCGGGAGGTGCGGGGCGTCCTGGCCGCCCTACATCCGCTGGACGAGTCCGCACCCCGCTCCCCCGCCCCCGGGCTCGCCGATCTGGACCACCTCGCCGACGAGGCCAGGGCGGCCGGCCTCGAGGTGACCCTGCGGCGGGATGGAGCCACCCAACCGGTTCCCGCCGAAGTTGACCGCGCGGCGTACCGTATCGTCCAGGAGGCATTGACCAACGTCCGCCGCCACGCGGGACCCGATGCGGTGGTGACGATCATCATCGGGTACGAGCGAGGCGCGCTCACCGTTCGCGTGGACGACACTGGCACCGGCCCACCACTGTCCACATCAGACGCTCCCGGCAACGGCATCCCCGGCATGCGGGAGCGCGCCGCCGCGCTGGGCGGCACGCTGATGGCCGGCGCCAGGCCACGAGGCGGGTTCCGGGTGGACGCGAACCTTCCGCACGGCATGGCTGACAGCATTGAGGAGATGTCATGATCCGGGTTCTGCTCGCCGACGACCAGGGGCTGGTGCGGGCAGGCTTCCGGGCGTTGCTCGACGCCGAGGAGGACATCGAGGTGGTCGGTGAGGCGAGCGACGGGGTGGCCGCCGTGCGTCTCGCGAAGGCCACCCGGCCCGACGTGATCCTCATGGATATCCGCATGCCCCAAGTGGACGGGCTGGAAGCGACGAGACAGATCGTCGGTGAGAAAGGGCTCGCCGGCACCCGCATCGTCATCCTGACCACATTCGACCTCGATGAGTACGTCTTCGAGGCGCTGCGAGTCGGGGCGAGCGGGTTCCTCGTCAAGGACACCGAACCGGTGGAGCTGCTTCGCGGCGTACGGGCGGTCGCCGCCGGGGACGCGCTCCTGTCTCCTGGGGTGACCCGGCGTCTCATCGCCGAGTTTGCCGGACGGGCGAAGACGCCCTCGCTGCCCCGGCGGCTCGAGGCGCTGACCGAGCGCGAGCGGGAAGTTATGGCTCTCGTCGGTGCGGGTCTGTCCAATGAGGAGATTGCGGGCCAGCTATTCGTCAGCCCGGCGACGGCGAAGACACACGTCAGCCGTGCCATGGTGAAGCTCGGCGCCCGCGACCGGGCGCAGTTGGTTGTGTTCGCGTACGAGGCGGGGCTCGTCCGACCTGGTTGGATGGGTTGATGAACCGTGCGGCCCGCGTCCGGCAACGGCTCGCCGCCGCGCTGGTCGTGCTGACGGCGCTCGCCGCCTGCTCGTCGGACCCGGCCAGCCCGCCGGCGCCCGCCGGCACGCTGACCCGTTCCGCCGCCACCGACACCGCGCCCACGGCGTCGAGCGGAACCCAGGCCGATCCGGTGCTCATCGCGGCCGGCGACATCGCGAGCTGTGACTCCTCCGGCGACGAGGCGACGGCGCGCCTGCTCGACCGGACCGACGGCACCATTGCCGCGCTCGGCGACACCGCATACCCGAAGGGATCGACGGACGACTACGCCCGCTGTTATGCGGGCAGCTGGGGCCGGCACAAGGCACGCACTCGGCCGGCGGCGGGCAACCACGAGTACCAGACGGCGGGCGCGGCTGGCTACTTCGGCTACTTCGGCCAGGCGGCCGGCGACCCGTCGCGAGGCTATTACTCCTACGACCTCGGCGCCTGGCACATCATCGTGGTCAACTCCAACTGTGGCGCGTCGGCGGGCTGTGCGCGGGGGTCGCCGCAGGAGACGTGGCTGCGAGCCGACCTCGCAGCCTCATCGAAGCGCTGCACGCTTGCCTACTGGCACCATCCACTGTTCACGTCTGGCGCCGAGCACGGCCCCTCGACCAACATGCGGCCGATCTTCCAGGCGCTCTTTGATGCGGGCGCCGAGGTCGTGCTCAGCGGGCACGAGCACACCTACGAACGGTTCGCGCCGCAGAACCCGGCCGGCGGGCTCGACAACCAACGCGGCATCCGGGTCTGGGTCGTCGGGACGGGTGGGGCCAGCCACTACGGCTTCGGCGCGATCAAGCCCAACAGCCAGGTGCGCAACGCCGACACGTACGGCGTGCTCACGCTGACCCTGAGGGCCGACGGCTACGACTGGCAGTTCCTGCCTGTGACCGGCAAGACCTTCACCGACACCGGCAGCGCCACCTGCCACTGAGCCGCGGGCCGCCCAAGATCGCCACGATCATGATGTGACCGTCGTCAAACAGCGTCGATCATGACCTCCAGGTCATGATCGGCGAGAGAAAGCGTGGTTAGCTGAGGTGCTGGGCGAACCAGTCGAGGACGCGCTGGTAGGCAGCGGCGGCCGCAGCGGCGTCGTAGCGCGCACCGGTGTCGTTGAAGAACGCGTGATTCACGCCCGGGAACGTGACGATCTCGTGGCGCAGGCCGGCCTTCGTCAGCGCGGCAGCGGCCGCATCGCGCGAGGCGTTGACCCGTGAATCCTGTTCGGCGTAGATCCCCAGTACGGCCGCCTTCGAGCCGGCGAAGTCGGCGCTGTCGGGCGCCGGTCCGTAGAACGGCACCGCCGCGGCGAGCCGTGGCTCGCCGGCGGCGAGCAACGACCACACCATGCCACCGCCGAAGCAGAAGCCCATCGCACCGAGCTTGCGCCCCGGCAGCCGCCGGGCAAGTTCGTCGATCCCGGCGTGCATATCGGCGATGAAGCGTTCCTGGGGTGCGGCGCTCAGCGCGGCGGTTGCCTGCGCTGAGTCGGCGAAGGTGGCCGTACCGCCCTCCTCGGAGAGCAGATCGACGGCGAGTGCTGAGTAGCCACTGGCGCCGAGACGGCCGGCGACCGATCTGATGTGGTCAGTGAGGCCGCGGTTCTCGTGGATGACGAGCACCCCACCGCGCGGCGTTGGCGCCGCGGCCCAGGCGCCTTGGAGCGTTCGTCCCTGCGGTCCAGCGAAGGTAATGGCTTGAGTGGCGACCGCCGAGGCGGCGGTGGTCGGCACGGACGCTGACTCGACCGACGCCGCCGGCGCGGGATTCGGTGCGGCGGCGTCGGAGGCACACGCGGCGAGGAGCGACGTGGCCGCCGCCGCGCCGAAGCCGAGCAGTCCCAGCCGGCGCAGCGCCTCCCGCCTGGTGATCAATCCGTCCGCGTGATCCACGGCGACCTCTTCGGCGATGTATCGCTGCAGCGGCGTCATGGCGCACCTCCGGCGTCATTGTGCGCCGACCAAGCGCAAGGCCACCACTCGAAAGCGTCTATCTCAATCGTCCGGCTTTGCGCGGTCCTCCATCTCCCACGCGTGGTCCAGGACATGCCAGGCGATGCGCCGGGCGGCGTAGCGTGTCGTCCAGCCGTTGGCCACCACGCGGGTCCCGTCGGAGCGGGTCGCCAGGACTGCTGCTATCGCCTCGCGTAGCGCCTCGATAGCGGCGATGTCGTCGATCTCGGGTGGCTTGTGTTTGATGCCCAGTTTGCGCGCGTACGACGCCTCCGCGCCCACCACATGGTCGATCATCTTGTCGCGGTCCCGGCCACCACCGCGCGGGCCCTTACGCAATTCGGCCGGAGAGTCGGCGGCGACCTCGTCGAAGACGGCCCAGGCCGCGGTCACCAGTGCCGCAAGCCTCGTCGCGGCGGCCGGTCTGACCGGTTGGGTCTCGGCTTCGGCAACCACTGACGGTGCGCCGAAGTCGGTGGTCACGTCTCCCCTGAGGCGCTCGGCAACGTCGAGGGTGTCGGCAATCGTGGCTGGGAACGGGATCCCGGCCCGCTTGGCCACGACCGTGTATCGGCGGGCGTAGCCCGCCAGTGCCTCGAGCGCGGCCTCCTCAGACTTGCCCGATCGGCACCAACCCGGCCAGTCGAGCGCCGATGCGAAGACTCTCTTCTGGCCCACCTCGAGGCAGACCGTCGTAGCGTGGGACTTCGTCGCCATACGCCGATCATGTCATCCAGACGAAAAAACGACCCCTAGGGCGCGCTTTCGCGCGAGCCAGCTGGACACGGCTGGCCATACCCCAGGGGTCGCGGTAGCTGTCTCGTATTCGCCGACCGCCGTCACAGCGGACCGACGAGTCGGAGTCCAGACAGAGCAGAATGCCCCGCTCGCACATTTTGCGGAGGACGGCGGCTAGCGGACAACCACCTCACGAGTCCGAGTACTACACATTAGTTTGGACCACCTCCCTTCACGTGTACCGACCACATTAAGCACCCGACGCCACGTGCCGCAACGTGAATTGCGCGTCAAGGCATCCGTGGTATCCGCGCGTGAACGTCGCCCGGGCCATCACCACGGAGTGCTCGGCGCCCCAGCTCCAGAACCGGAACGTCACCAGCCCCGGCCCGGCGGGCACGATCGGCGAGCGCAGCAGCACCCAGTGATTGGGCACGAGGCTCACGATCCGGTCGCGGGCTCGGCCAACGAGCGTCGGCGGATGACGGAACATCTCCAGGGCGAGGAGCAGCGCCAACTCCCGGTCGGGGCTCGGAACCAGGTCCCGGGCGTGCCCGATCCCCTTGCGCAGCACGAGCGTTGTCTCGTCGCGGATCTGGGCGAACAGGCCGGTTGCGCCGAGCCACAGGCGCAGCGCCCCGGGCATCGTGATCGCCGCGGTCGCCTCCGTGGGGCCACCCTGGCGGGAGTAACGCAACACCCGGTTCGACGAGTCCCGCAGCGCCGCCATCATCATCCAGTCCGCCTGCGGGCAGCTAAGCCCACGCTCCGTCCGCCCGTACCCGCGGTTTCGCAATCCTGCCGACGGCGTGACCGCAAGCGACCCGATGCTCGCCCTGCCGTCCTCGAAGAGCCGGGCCGCATACGTCACAGCCGCCACGGGATCGTGCTCAAGCCACACCATGAACAGGACAGCCGGCCCGCAAAGGTTGAGTCGGCCTTGCCGTACCCGCGAAGGTTCTGCGACGAGTTCGTGCAGCCGGTCCACCACCGCCGACCGATCGAGCCGCCAGGCCGGACCGGACGACACGGGAGAACCGCCGCCGGCCCCGAGTGCGGCGACAATCGCGTGCGCCTGCGCAGCACGGCCCGTCGACATCGGTCATCAGACTATCGGCGGCGGTCGACGGCTAATCTGAAGTGTGACAACCGGAGGTTGGCATGGGTACGCAGGAGTCGTCCGCCTCGGACGATCAGCCGGAGGCGGCCGACCCTCAGGCTCCCCAACCGACGGCGCCAGAACCGGCAGCACCGACGGCGCCGAAGCCGGAGCCGACAGCGACCGGCGCGCAGGAGACGCACGCTGAGGATCACGCCGAGGAGTCGCACGCTGAGGATACGCACGCTGAGACGCGCGCTGGGGAGGTGCACGAGGCGGACCAGGATCAGCCGAAGCAGCACGACGAGGCAGACGAAGAGCCGGTTGCTCATTTTGAGGGGCCACACCAACCGAAGCCACAGCGATACTCCACCGGGCGCGGGCAGGTGCCGCCAACGCGCCCGCTCGACCCGATCCTGCCGTATATCGCCCCACCCGTACCTCGTCGACGGCGAGGCGATTGGCCCGTCCTGGTGTTCGCGCTCATTGTCTCGGGTCTAGTGATGGCGGGCTGCTGCATCGCCGGCTTCGCCCTCTATAGCGGATACGGCAACTGAGCCGCGAATTCACACCATCGCCACCGGCGCCAGTTCACGCAGGGCGTTGCGTGACCCGTCCAGCCGCGTGCGGGCCCAGTCTCGTGCCTGTTCCTGTTGGGTGAACAGGATGACCTGCCGGTCGGCCGACGCACGCAGCAACAGCTCGAGGATCCGCGTCGTGCGGTCGCTGTCGGCGTGGACCGTCACGTCGTCGAGCAGCAACGGGCAGACCGTCCCATCCCGGACCAGGTGCTCGGCGAGTGCGATGCGCAGCATCAGGTACACCTGCTCCGCGGTGCCGTAGGACAGCAGGTCCGCGTCGCGCCATCGACCGGTGGGTCCGCGCACCTTCACCTGCAGCCTCTCCGAATCGACGGTGACCTCGGTGTATCGGCCATCGGTCGCCTCCGGCAACATCCGTCGGACGGTGCCGGCCAGGACCGGCGCGATCGTACGATGTGCCCGCTCCTTGGCAATGGAAAGGAATCGCCGGGTCTGATCCAATGTGGAGTCAAGCTCTCGCAGCCACGCGAGGCCGACGTCGGCCCGAGCGAGATCCTCCTCTGCCTCCCCCACCGGGGTCGCTCGGGTGGCGTACTCGGCCAGCGAGACCTCGGCCACCCGCGCCGCCTCCGCGGCCGCACGGGCCTTGTCACGTAACGCGTTGAGCCCGTCGTCGTCGAGAACCGGCGCCGAGTCAGCACCTGCGTCGCCGACATCGGTTCGCAGCCGGTGGGCACGCCGCTCCGCCGCCGCGGCCCGCTCGACCAGTTCGGCCACCGTGAGGTCAGCGAGCAGCGCCTTGAGTCGGGCCGACTCGTCGCGGGCCTGCTCAATTCTGGCCGCGACCGCGGCGCGTTCCCGTTGCCACGCCACCAGGCCGTCCACGGCCTCGTCGGCTGTGCGCGCGATGAGATCAACGGCACGCGCGCAACCGAGCACCTGATCCGCCGCCGCCCGTAGCGTCTCCAGCCGCCAGTGCTCGTCGCGCCGGGCGAAGGCTTCACTCTCCGATCGCCGGTGCGCGAGCTCGCGCAGCGCGCCCGGGTCCGCCATGAGCCCCGCCAGCTCGCACCGCGCGATCGCCGCCCGGTGCCGGGCCCGTGTGGCGTCGACCGAACGCTCGTAGGCCGCCTCGTCGACCTCGGCCGAGACCACCCGCGCCTGCGCGGCGGTCAGGCCACCGGCCCGCCGTACCGTCCACAGACCCGCCACCATGAGCAGCACGCCAGCGGCGAGCAGCACGCCGCCGGTGAGCAGCGCCCCACCCGGGAGCCGCACACCCTCCGGCGAGGGCATTCCCAGCACAAGCAGCGCGACGGCGGCGAGCACGGGAACCAGCCCGGTGACGGCCAGCCACCGTCCCCGGGCCCGCGTCCGCCCGACCGCGGTCAACCGTGTGCGAGCGTCGACGAGGCGCGCCTCGACAGCCGGGTCCTTCGATGGTGCTGCCGCCTCCAGATCCCGGGCGAGGTCCCGCAACTGCTCATCGTTCAGGTCGGCCACGTCGACGGGTCGACCATCGCTCGCCGGCGACAATGGGCGGACCCGCCAGGTCGCCAGCGCCGCGGCGACCTCCGCCGCAATCGGGTCGTCGGCCGCCGTCGACCGAACCTCGACCCGGCTGACCCGATCGGCGAGCGCGACCGCCTCGTCAGCCCGTGTGCGCAGCGTCTGCGCGGATCCCACGGCGCCGGCCGCCTCGTACCGGCGCACCTCGGCGTCGGCGCGGTCGGCGCTCGCGCGGAGGCCGTCCACCTCGACCAGACGCCGCTCGTACTCGGCGTGGTCCGCCCGGGCTCGTTCGAGCGCTTCGCGCGACCGCCGCGTGGCGTCCATGGCCTTGGCAAGCGGTTTGGTCGGAGCGCGCTCTCCACCCACTCGCTCTGTTCGAAACTTGTCGATGCGTTCGATCGCGGACGCTGCGGTCTGATCGGCGGCACCAGCGGAGGATGCGGCGCGCTGGAGATGGCCCTGCAGCCCATCCGCGCGGCGCAGCACGTCCAGCACCTCGGCCTGCGCGACGCACGCGGTGGCGAGAAACGAATACCGATCGAGCCCGAGCCACCGGGCGGCATCCGGGGTTCCGTCAGTCATGATCTCGGCCGAGCAGTCCCGGCCGAGATCGAGATCCACCGCGTCGCAGTCCACCCTGCCGTCGAGATCCTGGCGGAGCTCGACCCGCCGGCCGTCGTCGAGGAGCACCTGCGCGCTGACCACCCAATCGGAGCGGTCCCAGGGCTTGTGCAGATCGATGAAGCGCTGCTCGTCCTCGTTCGGGCGGCCGCGGCCCCGTTTGCGGCCACACAAGGCGGCGTAGATCGCGGCGTGCCAGCTTGACTTCGCCGACTCGTTCGCACCGTAGACCACGGTCAGGCCGTCAGCGAGCTCGAGCGTCTCCTCCGCGAGCGGACCAAACGCAAGGGCCGTGACCATCTGGATCAACATCAGCGCACGTCCAGATCCTGCCGGCGCCCGTCCAACGCGCGCAGCCCGGTGATCAACACCCGGCGCCGCTGCTCGGCGTCGAGTTCCGCGGCACCGCGTACATCGCGGACGAACTGACCCCGCACGGTCTGCTCCTCGGCGAGCGCCTCGAAATCGTAGGCCACGGTGATCTCACCGAGTTGCGGGACCACGGCGTCGAGATGCGGTGAGACGCCGGCCAGGTCGCCCAGGTTGACCTCAACGTCCGGCCCGACCTCGCCCCGAAGCGTCACCCGCACCGTGCCCTTCACATCGGCGAGCACCGCCGCCACCCGCTCCCGGACCTGGGACGAGTTCGTCACTCCACCGAGGTCCACCTCGACGTCACTCACCTGCGAGACCGCCACGCGGTGCCGCTCCCGGGCGACCGTCCCATCACTACCGACGGTGACCAGCACGACCCCGCGTTCGCCCTTCTCGCCGAACGCCAGCGGCTCCGGGTTGCCCGGATAGGTGTGATGATCGGCGTCCCGAGGGGTGTGAAAGTGCCCCACGAGGGCGTGATGGAGACCGGCCTGGGGTATCTGAGCAGCGCGGAACGGTGCGTGAGGGATTTTGCCGTTCTCCTGGAAGGACAGCTCGCCCTGCTCCGACCCGTGGAACAGCCCGATGTGTACGCCGCCGCGATCAACCCGGAAGCCGTCCAGGAATCCTGGCGCGTTCGCGGGAGCGCAGTGCGCGGCTCCCCAGACGGTGAACCCATCGGCCAGCGTCACCGGCTCCAGGCTGGGCCGGTTGAAGACGCGCACGTTGTCGGTCCAGCTCACCTGCCGGTACAGGCTCGCCGGCCCAAGCCAATCGTGGTTGCCAGGGGCGAGAAAGACGCGCAGTGGGTGCACTCGGGCGAACTGCTCGCGCAGGAACTCCCGCGTGTCCGGGGTAAACCGTTCCTGTTCGTAGAGATCACCGGCGCAACACAGCGCGTCGACCTTGAGCGATGTGGCCAGCTCGCAGATGCGTACCAGGGATTCCCGGAGCGCACCGCGACGCCGCCTCGCCACCTCACGGCCCGCCCAGGTGAAGGGCGCGTCGAGGTGAAGGTCGGAGAACAACAGCAGCCGCATCGGTCCCTCCCGCATCATGTCGCTGACACTGTGACACGCACCTCCGACAGACTGCGATCCGACGGTGCGTGTCACCATCGAGACCGGAGGCACGGGTGGCTGAACTAGCGCGGCTCCTGCGGCGGGTACGGGACGCGGCGAAGGCGGACAATGTATCGCTGGTCGCGGCCGGCGTCGCTTTCTACGGCCTGCTGGCGATCTTTCCCGCATTGATCGCCACCGTGACGCTCTACGGCCTCGTCGCCGACCCCGACCGCATCAAGGAGCAGATCGCCTCGGCGACGGCTGCCCTGCCCCCGGGGGCGGCCGACCTGGTGACATCTCAGCTCACCTCGGTGGCGTCAGTCGGACGCGGCGGCCTGACTCTGGGCCTGGTGATCAGCCTCGGGGCCACCATCTGGGCCGCTTCCGGGGGCGTACGGGCCCTAGTGAAAGGGCTCAACGTCATCTACCACACCGAGGAGAGTCGTGGGTTCGTGGAACGGTCCTCGCTCGGACTCGGCCTGACGCTGGGTGGTCTGGTGGCGGTCGCGCTCGCGCTGACCCTGGTGGCCGCGTTTCCGGTCATTCTGGACCGGATCGGTCTCGACCCGGTCGCGGCCGGCTTCGCCCAGGCCGCCCGGTGGGCGCTGCTCGCCGTCCTGGTCGTGATCGGATTGTCCGTGCTCTATCGGCTGGGCCCCGACCGGGAGCAACCGCGCTTCAGATGGGTGACCTGGGGCACCCTCACCGCCCTCGGCATGTGGGTGCTGGGATCAGTCGGCTTCTCTGTCTACGTGAGCAATTTCGGCAGCTATAACCAGACGTACGGCAGCATCGCCGCGGTAATCGTGCTCATGCTCTGGCTCTATCTGTCGGCCCTCGCCGTGCTGGTCGGAGCCGAGATCGACGCCGTGCGCGAACGAGACAAAGACGTAACACACACCACGCCCGACACCCGGTAGGCAACACCGCGTTGACGTGACATCCTCGCGGAGTGACCAGTTCCGTTGCCCTGCCCGACCTGGGCGGCACCGGCTCCGTGCTCGCGATCTGGTCGCTGCTCGTCGTGGTCATCGGCGCCGCGCTCTTCATCTACGGCGTCGTCGTCACAGTGCGCGGTCGCCGTCGGCGGCGACGCCGGCGCCGCGTACCCATGAGCCCGACGCCACGCCCGATGCCACGACCACCGGCGTCACGTGCGATGGCGCTCCCCTCCGGTCCGACGGTGGGCGGTGTGCCCGTCGGTCGCCCCATGGCAATGCCCGGAGCCAGAGCCCTGCCGCCCGGCCCGGCGTCGCGTCCGCTGGCGCTGCCGGGCGGGTCCGCCCAGCGGTACCCGTCCGCCCCTCCGCCGGTGGCTCTGCCCTCGGCCGGTTCGCCACCGTCGCTGCCGTCCGGACCGGTCGCGGGCGGCGGGTATCTCGCACCCGGACCGTACGCATCACCGCACAGCCATGGATCATCCAACGCGGGACCGAGCCCGCAGTTTGGCCCTGCCATCTCCGCCATTCCGGCGATCTCCTCGGAGCCGGCGCTCTATGGCACGCCGCCGGCCCAGCAGACCCCGATCCAGGCGACCCCGATCCAGGCGCCGACCCAGCTGACACCAACCGTCTACGGCACGCCGCTCACGCCGTCGGCATACCAGAGCGAGACCCGCGCGCTCCCGGCGGCGCCGAGCCGGGACGAGCCGCCACCGAAGCAGTCCAAGCGCGGGCGGGTGGACGAGTGCGCGACCCTGCGGGCAGAGTGCGAACAGCTCCGGGAGATCGCCGCCGCAGCCGCGGCCGGCGCCGCGCAGGCCGCCACGGAGGCCGAGGCCGCGCACGCCGACTTCGTCTCCGCCCAGCGCACCGCCGACGAGGCCCGCTGGGCGGTCGAAGCCGTCGCCAGCGAAGCGGCGGGCATCGCGGCCCAGATCGCGCACCTCGAGCACAGCGCCACCACGAGTCAGCCGCAACTGCAAGCCGAAACGTCACACGCGGCGTTCGCCGCGTACCGGCGCGGCGACATCTCCAGCGAGCAGCTGCGCGAGGTCTTCCGGCGGGCAGAGGGCTGGACGCCGGAGCACGACCGGCTCTCTCGCCGCTCCACCGAGCTGCGTGCCGCGGAGGCCGACGCCATCAGGGCCCGGGATGCCGCGATGCTGGCCGAGCAGACCACCGGTGAGCGGGCCAGGATCACGGCGATCTCCGCACGGGCCCTCGACGACGAGGCCCGGACCGCCACCGTCGACGCACGTGGACGCTGCGCCGCGGCCGACGCCTGCGAGCAGCGCAAACGTCGCTGACCGTACCCGTCTACGCCGGCCCCGGAGGTGCCAGGACGTGGCGTAGCGGGGCCCGGCCGGGAGGTTGTTCCGGCCTAGCGGTCAACGGGTGGAACGGGGAGATGGGACAGGTAACCGGCGACGCTGTTGTGACGATCACGGGCTCACCGTGGTGGGTGAACTCAAGACGCTTCTCGCCGTCGTCGCGCAGGGTGTAGGTGGCCTCATCCGCGCGGACCGTTACGCGCAGCCGCAGGCCCTGCCAGAGGATGGAGAACTCAAGCCGGTCAATCCGGCTGGGTAGCCGAGGGGCGAACGAGAGTCGACCGTCGTGGTCCCGCATGCCGCCGAAGCCGGCAACCAGGCCGAGCCACGCGCCGGCGAGCGAGGCAATGTGGACACCGTCGCGGGTGTTGCCGTTCAGGTCGCGCAGGTCGATGAGCGCGGCCTCGGCGATGTAGTCGTGTGCGAGCTCGAGGTGTCCAACCTCGGCGGCGAGCACCGCCTGCGTGGCGGCAGACAGCGACGAGTCCCGCACCGTGCGGGCCTCGTAGTAGGCGAAGTTTCGTGCCTTCTCCTCCGGGCTGAATGCGTCGCCGCGCCAGTGCATCGCCAGCACGAGGTCGGCCTGCTTCACCACCTGCTTGCGGTAGAGGTCGAAGTACGGCATGTGCAGCAGCAGGGGGTAGTCCTCCGCCGGGGTGTTCGCGAAGTCCCACTCCTGGTAGCGGGTGAACCCCTCGGACTGCTGATGCACCCCGAGCTCCTCATCGAAGGGAATGTGCATGGCCGTTGCCGCGTCTCGCCATGATGCCGCCTCCTCCTCGTCAACGCCGAGGGCATGGGCGACGTCAGGGAAGCGAACGGCAATGTCGGCCGCCGCAGTAAGGTTTCCCGCCGCCATGAGATTGGTGTAGATGTTGTCGTCGGCGAGCGCCGAATACTCGTCTGGCCCGGTCACACCGTCGAGGTGGAATTGGCCGTGCCGGTCGTGATGGCCGAGCGAACGCCAGAGCCGGGCCGTCTCAACCAACAGCTCCACGCCCACGTCGCGGGCGAACCCCTCGTCGCCCGTGGCATTGAGGTAACGCGTCGTGGCCGCCGCGATGTCGGCTCCGATGTGGAACGCGGCCGTTCCCGCCGGCCAGTACCCCGAGCATTCCTGCCCCCGGATCGTCCGCCACGGGAACGCCGCCCCACGCAGGCGGAGCAGGTCCGCCCGCTCCCGGGCGAGATCGAGCGTGGCATGCCGCCAGCGCAGCACGTCGCCCGCGGCCGAAGGCTGGGTATACGTGAGGACGGGCAGCGCGAACATCTCCGTGTCCCAGAAGACATGCCCGTCGTAGCCTGGCCCGGTCAGGCCCTTCGCCGCGATCGGTCGCTTCTCGGCCCGCGCCCCGGCCTGCAGCACATGGAAGAGTCCGAACCGGACGGCCTGTTGAACCTCGGGGTCGCCCTCAACCTCGACGTCCGCGGCGTCCCAGAACGCGTCCAGGAACTCCCGCTGCGCCGTCACCAGCCCGTCCCAGCCGGCGAAGCGGGCCGCCGCCAAGGCGGCGTGCACTTGGTCGCGCAGCGCGGAGCGCGATCGCTGTGACGACCAGCCGTACCCGATGAACTTCACCACCCGCAGCCGCTGCCCAGGCTCAAGCACGCAAGCGACGGTCGTGCGGGCCCAGTCCGGGTACGCCTCGGTCGTGACCTGCTTCCCGTCCGGCCCCTGCACGATGTGATCCATGCCGGCGGCCATCCACAGCCAGCTCTGCTTCGTGCGATGGACCAGAAGCGCGTGGGAGTCGCCCGCGAGATGCTCCTCCGCCTCGAGCGGAGCCGACAATGCCGCGGTGACCCGCGGATCGCCGCTCAGCACCGGCGTGTCCTCATTGGCGACAAGCTCGGACTGAAGGATGAGCCGGGCCCCGTGCTCGAGCGCCTCCACCTCGTACTGGATGGCGGCGATCGCGCGGTGGGTGAACGAGACGAGACGGATCGAGTGGATCCGGACCGCCTGACCAGCCGGCGAGACCCACTCGACGCTCCGCTCCAGGGTCCCCGCGCGCAGGTCAAGGGCGCGCTCGTGTGAACGCAACTCCCCGTACCGCACATCGAACGGCTCGTCATCAACCAGCAGGCGCATCGGCTTGCCGTTGGTGACGTTGACAATCGTCTGCCCAGATTCCGGATACCCGTACCCCGCCTCCGCGTAGGGCAACGGCCGAAGCTCATAGAAGGAGTTGAGGTACGTCCCGGGCAGCTGATGCGGGTCTCCCTCATCGAAGTTGGCCCGAAGTCCGATGTGGCCGTTCGAGAGCGCGAACACGGACTCCGATTGGCCGAGCAGGTCGAGGTCCAGGGTGGTCTCCCGCAGGCACCATGGCTCGACTGGATAGTGCGGCCCAGGAATCATGTCATCAGCTCCGCCAGGTCACGTACCACAATGGACGCTCCATTCGCCTGTAGGTCCTCGGCATGACCGCTGGAATGATTGTCGGCGTGGCCACTGGAATGATCTTCGGCTCCGCCGAAGCGGTCGACGCCGACGACGAAGCCGAAGCCACCGTCGCGCCCGGCGCGCACCCCCGCGGTCGAGTCCTCGAACACCGCCCCATTCTCCGCCGGTACGCCGAGGCGCCGGGCCGCGGCGAGGAACGAGTCGGGGTATGGCTTCCCGCGCAACCCCTCCGCGGCGGCGATCATACCGTCCACTCGCACCTCCAGCAGATCCTCGATCCCGGCGGCCTGCAGCACTTCGCGGCAGTTGGCACTGGCCGAGACAACGGCCCGGCGGAGTCCCGCGTCGCGGGCGGCCCGCAGATAGCGCACCGAGCCCTCGTACACCTCTACGCCACGTGAGCGGATGAGGTTTAGCAGGATCTCGTTCTTCCGATTGCCGAGGCCGTTTACCGTCTCGGCCTCGGGCGGGTCATCGGGCGTACCCTCAGGCAGTTCGATGCCGCGCGAGGCCAGAAACGTGCGGACGCCGTCGGCGCGCGGTCGGCCGTCCACGTAGGAGTTGTAGTCCTCCGGGCTGAAGGGCACGAACGGTTCGCCGGTGCGGTCGGTGCGGGACCGCAGGAAGTCGTTGAGCATCTCGGTCCACGCGGCGGCGTGCACCTTAGCCGTCTGCGTCAGTACGCCGTCGAGGTCGAAGAGGCAGGCCGTAATGTGATCCGGTAGCCCGAGCACTCCGTGAATCTATACCGGAACACAGCCGCCGATGCCATGTTGATCGCCTCCGGCGAAGCCCGCGATCTCGCGTTGCCACCGCACCGCGTACGGGTCCTGTCCGCTGAAAGAGTATGAGCTGGGCGCGTTGCGGGACGAATACGTCCGGCATCTCCATGTACGCAGCCCTGTTCGCCGTGGCCAGGCCACGATGATCGCGACCGGTCCGCGCCGCCCTGCACGCCCTCCCCGACCGCCTCGTAAAGCCCCTCTCCGGCCGCCTCGTCGATCAAGGAGTTAGTCGCGTGAGTTGATCTCCAATCACGCGACTACGCCCTTGATCGACACGTGAATATAGACGTGGATCGGCCGCGAGCGGCACCATGGAACTCGCGGGCGGCGTGTGCCGGACGCGACCCCTTAAATGGAGGCGGGCACGATGCGATATCTATGGATAGTCATCGGTGTGCTGGCGGTTCTCGCCGGCGTTGTCTGGACGCTGCAAGGGCTGAACATCATCCGCGGCACTGACATGTCGGACGACTCGACCTGGGCGATCGTCGGACCGATCGTCGCCGTTGTCGGAATGCTCGTCTTCCTATTCGGGGTACGCCGCCGCGACAAGGCTTAGGCAGCTCTCACAGCAACTCACGCCACTCGTCTCTGCCCGCGAGCAGTTCGCATGCTCGTCTTCCTGTTCGGGGCGCGCCGCCGCGACCGGGTCTGACACGCTTCACAGCAGCTCACGCCACTCGTCCCCGCCCGCTAACAGGTCGCGGACGCGGTCGAGGGCGGCATCCTCAAGGTCGTACTCGGCCCATTGGGTGCGGCCCTCGACACCCCCAGTGCGGTGCTCCACCATCCATTGCCCGCCGTCCTCGTAGAGTAGGACGTCGTGGCGGGCAAGACGACCCCAGCGCCCGTTCCAATAGTGTTTTCGCTTCTCCATCGCCATAGTCGAACACACGTACGACCTTGAATGGGACCCCGCCCCGTCAACCCCTTGGCCATATCTAGATAGTCTGGTTGGTTGAGGCTACTCAGCCGATTGGGGGAATCCGGCGTGGCGGACGAGCGTGTTAAGGGCGAGGCTGCAGAAGATGGGCGCCGCACGTTTGTTGTGGTCGCCAACCGGCTACCCGTGGACGAGGTGGTCACCGACACCGGGAAAGAATGGCGGCGCAGTCCGGGCGGTCTGGTGACCGCGCTGCACCCCATCCTGGCCGGACACCGGGGGATCTGGGTCGGCTGGGCCGGAGCCGCCGGGCCCGCTTCGGCGCCCTTCGAGGTCGATGGCATCGCGCTGCACCCGGTAGCGCTCTCCGAGTCGGACATCGTGAACTACTACGAGGGTCAATCCAACTCGACGATCTGGCCGCTCTACCACGACGCGGTTGAGACACCCGCATTCCACCGCCACTGGCGCGAGGCCTACCGGGAGGTCAACCGCCGCTTCGCCGACGCGACGGACCGGGTGGCGCCACCAGGGTCGGCCGTGTGGGTACAGGACTACCAGCTCCAGCTCGTCCCGGCGATGCTGCGCGAGCGCCGCCCGGACCTTCGGATCGGATTCTTCCTCCACATCCCGTTCCCGCCGATCGAGCTCTTCATGCAGCTGCCCGGGCGCGAAGAGATCATCCGCGGCCTGCTCGGCGCCGACCTAGTCGGTTTCCAGACGCCGCTGGGGGCGCAGAACTTCCTCCACCTGGCCCACCATCTGCTCGGGCTGCGGCGCCGCGGTCTCAGCGTGTCGGTTGAGGGGCGATCGGTGCGGGCGGGGTCCTTCCCGGTGTCGATCGACGTCGGCGAGATGGAGGCCCTCGTCGACACGATCGACGTGCGGGCGCGGGCCGACGAGATCCGCTCCGAGCTCGGCCGGCCGAAGACACTCATCCTGGGCGTCGACCGTCTCGACTACACCAAGGGCATCCAGCACCGCCTCAACGCCTATCGGGAGCTGCTCAGCGAGGGTCGCCTGGATACGCCCGAGACCGTGCTGGTGCAGGTAGCGACGCCGAGCCGGGAACGGGTCGAGCACTACGCCCGCCTACGGGAGAACGTCGAACGCGAGGTCGGCCGCATCAATGGCGAGTTCGGCCGGGTCGGGGCCCCCGCCGTGCACTACCTGCATCAGTCGTACAGTCGCAGTGAACTCGCCGCACTCTACCGGGCAGCGGACGTCATGGCTGTGACCCCGCTGCGAGATGGGATGAACCTCGTGGCCAAGGAGTACGTCGCCGCCCGTACCGACCTCGGCGGCACCCTCGTGCTCTCCGAGTTCGCCGGCGCGGCGAGGGAGCTGCGTCAGGCGTACATGTGCAATCCGCACGACATCAACAGCATCAAGGACGCGCTCATGCGTGCCATCGAGGCTGACCGCAGCGAGGCCGCCAAGCGCATGCACTCGATGCGCCGCTACCTGCGCGACCACGATGGTCGCAAATGGGCATCGGACTTCCTCACCACGCTGGGGGCAGCGGCATGACCACGCAGGCTGCGTCGGTCCTATCTGGCGACCTCGACGAGGACCTTCGCGCCGCGGTTGTGCGCATCGCCCGAGTGCCCCAGCTGCTCGTCGCCTGCGACTATGACGGAACCCTAGCGCCCATTGTGGACGATCCCACGCACGCGACTCCGTTGCCAGAGGCCGCGGCCGCGATCCGGTCGCTCGCGGCGCTGCCGCAGACCACCGTCGCGGTGATCTCGGGTCGTTCCCTGCGAGATCTGGCCGCTCTCTCCCGGCTGCCCAGCGAGGTGCGCCTGGTGGGTAGTCACGGCTCGGAGTTCGATGTGGGCTTCGTCGAGCGCATCGCACCTGAGGTGGTGGAGTTGCGCACCCGCCTCGGCCGCGAGCTGTCCGACCTCGCCAAGGATCGCAAGGGCATCCGGCTCGAGCAGAAGCCAGCCAGCGTGGCGGTGCATACCCGGGGGGCTGACCAGGACATCGCGGCCAAGGTGGTCGACACCGTGCGGTCCGGCCCCGCGAACTGGCCAGGCGTGCACGTCACCACCGGCAAGGACGTCATCGAGCTGTCGGTGGTCGCCACAAACAAGGGCACGGCCGTTGA
>JAHRHA010000114.1 GCA_020027875.1 Micromonosporaceae bacterium
GGTGCTGGCCGAACGAGCCCTCGCCCTGCTCGAAGAGGGCATCAACTACCCATCCGCCTGACCGGCGCCGGCCCGCAGCGGACCGGCCGCGCCCACCCAGCGCCGCCCTCGGGGGCATGCCGCTGTTGGAAGGCACAACCCGAGAGTTGCCGGGATTACTGCCAGCCGCGTTGGTCCGGGCCGCTGTCGTCCAGCGCGGGCCTGGTCCGGCAGGAGAACGAGGTCTGGACAAGCTCAAGTACGGGGAGGTCAAGATATCCGGTGTTGAGCTGTCGATTTCCTGGCTCGTCGTTCGTCTTATTGCGTGACTATCCGGCAGTGACGAGGAGCAAGCGATGAAGTACGTCATGCTGATCTATCAGGGCACCGCGCTTGAGCGACAGGCCGGGCTCCCCGAGGAGGAGCAGAAGCAGGTCTACGCCGACTACCAAGGGATCAATCAGCAGCCGGGCGTCACCCCCGGGCTGCCGATGGGCCTGCCCGAGAACGCGACCACCGTGCGGGTCGAAGGCGGCAAGACCCTGACAACGGACGGCCCGTTCGTCGGGATGAAGGAGGCCGTCGGCGGTTGGTTCATCCTCGAAGCCGACGACCTCGACGCGGCCATCGAGGTGGCCGCCCGCGTCCCTGCAGCACGCTATGGTGGCGCCGTCGAGATCCGCCCCTCGGAGGTGTATTGGTAACGACGCTCGAGCAGGTCTTCCGCGAGGAATGGGGCCGCATCCTGGCCACCCTGATCGGCTTCCTCGGCGACTTCGACCTCGCCGAGGAAGCCGCGCAGGAGGCATTCGCCATCGCCGCCGACCGATGGCCACGCGACGGCGTCCCCAGCAACCCGCGCGCCTGGCTGATGACGGCGGCTCGGAACCAAGCGACGGACCGCATCCGCCGCGACCGGACCCTCGCGACCAAGTTCGGCCTGCTCGTCGCGGGCGATCGTGCGGAGGTGCCGATGAAGACCACGACGTTTCCCGACGAGCGCCTGGAGCTCATCTTCACCTGCTGTCACCCGGCGCTCGCAATCGAGGCGCAGGTTGCGCTCACCCTGCGCGCGCTCGGCGGGCTCACCACCGACGAGATCGCCCGCGCCTTCCTCGTACCGGAGCGCACGATGGCGCAGCGGCTGGTGCGGGCCAAACGAAAGATCAAAGCTGCGGCGATCCCGTTTCGAGTGCCACCGGTTCACCTGCTCCGCGAGCGTCTCGACGCCGTTCTCGCTGTCGTTTACCTGATCTTCAATGAGGGCTACGGCGGCCGCGACGAGCTCGCGGCAGAGGCAATCTGGTTGGGACGCGCGCTCGCCGAACTGCTTCCGGACGATCCCGAGGTTCACGGGCTGCTGGCGATGATGCTCTTGCACGACTCCCGGCGCGAGGCGCGGTTTAGCGACGACGAGCTCGTGCTGCTCGCTGATCAGGACCGGTCACGCTGGAACACCGAGCAGATCGCCGCTGGACGCGCCGAGCTGGACCGCGCGCTCGCCCTGGGCGGCCGCGGGTCCTATGTCCTGCAGGCCGCCATCGCGTCGTTGCACGCCGCGGTGCCTTGCGACTGGGCGCAGATCGCGGCGCTGTACGGCGAGCTCACCCGCCTGACCGGCTCGACCGTCGTGGAGCTCAACCGCGCCATCGCCATCGCCGAGACCGAAGGCCCCGAGGCCGGCCTGCGCATCGTCGATGGACTTGGTCTCGACGACTTCCGCTACCTGCACTCGACCAGGGCCGAGCTCTTGAAGCGCCTCGGGCGCATCGACGAGGCGCGTGACGCATATCGACGTGCCAGACAACTCACCGACGACGGCGCCGAACGGCGCTTCCTCGAACGCCGGCTAACGGAACTGGCAGGCACGACAGGCTCGGGTTAGTCGCAATGCCGGGTAGTTAACGGCTTCGGCCGCTGTGTCGGCGTCTGGAACACCGCCGGCTGACGCTGATGTGGGCGGACCACCGCCGCGCGGGTGCACGCCACCCTACGGTCCGCATTGACAGCGGCGATGAAGGCCGGCGAGGTCACGCGCAACGTCGCGACCCTGGCCGAGCTGCCGCGTGCATCGAGGCAAAAGGTGCGGCCCTGGGAGCCCGAGCATCTCGGTGCTTTTCTCGACGCGACCGCCGACGAACGGCTCGCGCCGCTGTTCCACGTATGCGCATTTGCCGGGCTGCGTCGAGGCGAGGCTTGCGGCCTCAAATGGTCCGCGGCGGATCTCGACCGGGCGCGCCTGATCGTCAATTGGCAGCGCACCACCGCCAGGCATCGCGTCGTCGAGGGGCCCCAAAAAACGGCCGAGAGCGAGAACGCCGTCGACCTCGACGCGGGCACCGTTGACGTGCTACGCACCTGGCGCCGCCAGCAGGTGGCCGCGCGGCTCGCGTGGGCCCGGCGTGGATCGACACTGGGCTCGTGTTCACCCGTGAGGACGGTCAGGGTTGGCACCCCGACTACGTCACGAAGCGTTTCGCGGCGCTGGTGCGCAAACACGGTCCACCGCCGGTCAGCCTGCACTCGCTGCGCCATGCTGCGGCATCGTTGATGCTTGCCGCCGGTACCGACATCGCGGTCGTGAGTAAACGCACGCGACACAGCACGATCCGGCTCACCTCCGACACGTATTGGCATCTGATCGGCGGCGTCGGACGGCAACGCCGAGGCTGCAGCGGCGCTTGTACCGCGGCAGCGCCGAGCATGATCCCCAGCATTTCCCCGACATCGGGCTCAATTGCGTCCCGCGTAGTGTGCGGTAGCCGCATGTTTGGCCTGGTCAGTGCTGGTGGGGCGGGCGGGACTCGAACCCGCGACCGAGGGATTATGAGCACTTGACCTGGTAGCGCTGTACTGACCAGGGGAAACGCAGATCAACAGCGACCGTAGCGGGCACAGTACCTTGGTCTACGCGCCAGCCTCGGGCCGCTTCGGCAGCCGCGTCGCGCCACCAGGTCGATGATTTGGATGCCCGGACCCGGACCATGGGTTCGCGGCGGGGGTGCTGGTCGCGACAGCCGAGGGGCTGACCGAGGTCCGCCTCGTCGTCGCCGGCGACACGTTGATCAACGAGAACAGCCTGAGCTTGGTCGAGAGTCACTTACTTGCCGCGGCGCTACTCAAGCTCGTACAGGAAGCCGCCCCGCCCGTGTGAGCATCACAGCGACGAGTAGGGAAGCCCGGACCGCGAGTGGGTCCGGGCTTTCGCCGTCTTTACGTGGGCTCTCAGGGCGTTGCCGCAGGTCAGCCCGGACGACAACGAACCCCGGGAGCTGCACGAGCTCGCCGGGGTCGATGTGGCCTAGCTGTAAGCGGTAGGCCCCCAAGCTGTCCACTTGCCAAAAGCTTAGCAACGTTCTGTGTCAAATTTCTAGACAGCTTCTAGACAGAAAGTTCTGGGGTTGAAGTTTTGGTCGATGTTCTGGGGCTGAACTTCTGGGCTGAAGTTTGGGTAGATGCTCTGAGCTGAATTTCTGGGTTGAAGTTTTGGTTGATGTTCGGGGTGAACTTCTGGGTTGAAGTTTTGGTCTGAAGTTCTTGATGCGGCTGAGGCGAGGAGACTCGAACTCCTATCACCAAGTGGACAGCTTGGGGGCCTACCGTTAGCCGACGCCCCAACCGCAACACTGACGCTACCGACCGAGTCGCGGCCCGTCAACTGGGTGTCCAATGTTACTCGCAAGTAGGAGTTCGTCTTACACGAACAGGGTTCGGAGGGATGTTCACCAGGTGCGAACCGCAGTGCTACTGTTCTGCCCATGGACCAAACAGAGGCGCGGGCGATCCTCGCTAGCTTCCGTACCGAGGCCGAGACCGTCGGGCGACGGCTCTCGGCTCTCCACAAACTGATCGAGGGCCTGACCGAACTGTTTCCCGAGTTAGCCGACGGGTCGACAGCCGTGGACGTTTCAAGGCCGACGTCACCGACCCATGATCGACTCGAAAGCAGCACGGAACCTCGTGGGCAGGACGCGGCGAGTCGCGTGATGATCGAGTCGAGGGGCGAGCGGTACACGATCAAGAAGATGGTCGTCGAACTTAAACAGCGCGGGTGGATCTCAGCGGAATCTAAGGCTCCGACAGCGGCGGTTCGCCAAGCGCTGACGAGGTTGGTGGCGTCTGATCACAGATTCCAACGCGGAACTGACGCTAACGGCGTCGCATGGTTCGTGTATGACACTCCGGCCTTGGGCCCCAGCGATACTGCGGCGCGCCTTGAGGACGCCGTCAACGAACTGGTTAACAGTCCCAGGACGGCCAGTTCCAACGGATCGGCCGGCTAGAGCCGCAATCTCTTTTGCGACGGGAATCGCCCACGGCCTCCCTCAAAGAACAAAACCGGAGGCGCGGGGCTTGCCCCGTCCGGCCGACCGCCCGCAGCAGCACCGACGCCACGGCCCGACCTCACATGCTCGAACGGCCGAACCGCTGACCCACGCGAGAGCCCCCGCTCGTCCCACGTAAGGACGGGCCGGGGCTCTTCTTGTGCTCTCCGAACTTTGGCTGAACAGCCCTCTTGACATCGAACGATCATCGGGCCTGTGCAAGATCTGCGCAAACACGCCGATTAGCCAGCACGCGCGGGTGCTCTACTTCGGACGGTCCGGCCATGGGTCGTCAAGGGCCCCGGCCGGCCCTGGCAGGATGATTCTGAGCCGAGATCCGGGCAGGGTGCGTGTACAGACATGGGCGCGCGGTCCGAGGCCGCACAGAGCCGCTCAGTCCATTGTGAGCACTCGCGGGTGCTCGGGGAAGTGGCCGTGGTTGCGCCAGGTGAGATCTGCGCGTGCTAGCCGGCGATCCACACCGAGCGGCCCTCGCCGATCGGCAGCGGTTCGCCGGACGGGTTGTCGGGCGGGTCGAGATTGAACAGATCGAGCCCTACGGATTCGGGCAGCTCCAGTGTGAGCCGCATGCCGCCCTCGGTCTGCTCGATCGCGATGATCCGCGCGTGCGCATTTCCCGGTAGTTCCTCGCCCAGCGCATAGTCGCGCCTCGGGACGTCGACCTTGAGCCCAACGAAAATCCCGTTCACCGGCTCACCGTACGACGAACAGCCGAAGCCCGCATAGAGAGAGTCGTCGATCGGCCCGCCGTGCGCCACGCTGAGCCAAGATCAGGGGTGGCCGGGTAGAGGACCTCGGGCCGCCTTCTCCACGATGGCGAGCCGCACCGCCAGGTCTTCCGGGCTGAGCACCACCACCGGCACCTCCACCCGCATTGATCCAGGACACCGTCACCGTCGACTTGTCACGCACCATGAAGGCCGGCATCCGCTAGGGGTTGCCGGGCTCCCCGGATGCCGCCCCAGCCTCGCAGGCGCGAAGATGACCGACATGGACCCCACGGATGCCGACCTTACGCCGAGAGCGTGGCAGGAGGCTCTTGCCTTGATCGCCTTATTCCAACGTGCGCGCCGGATCGATCAACCAATGACGGCTGACGAGACCGCAACGTTTCAAGGCACGGTCAACTCGGTACCAGCCGCGAACCTGGAAATCGCGTATTGCCTGCTGGTCGAAATGTTGGTCGACGAGATCGCAGCGATTCATCGCGTTGACGGTACGAGTGTGCTCAATGATCGACTTCGAAAGTTGGCCAACATCGACCCATTTGAGGACGACCCGACCCGGTGAGGGTGCGGCCGTTGGTCTCGTTGTCGTAACGCCTCCGCGTGCCGGTCGGCCACATAGCTGGTCAACCGACCCGGAGCGCAATACACACAAACGACCGATCGACAGCGATGAACGAGCGTCGTACTACTTGGTGCCATGGCGCTGCCAAGGAAGAGGCGCAAAGCGGCCGATGGTCCACGACTGTGGAAAATCTGGATCGCCATTCCGATCGTCGTACTTTTCGGCCTCGTCACGGCGGTCGCGACCGGGGGGCTCATCTGGCTAGGGCTCGGCCGGCCCAAGCTCGGCGCGGTCGACGGATGGGACGCACAAGCCCAACTCGAAACCGTCAGGCTCGCGCTGTTCGTGGTTGGAGGCATCGGCGGCGTCGTCGCCCTTGTCGTCGCCTACCGGAAGCAACGGGTCAACGAAGCGTCAGACCGCCGGGAGAACAGCAAGTTGTTCAATGACCGCTTCCTTGCCGCCTGCGCCGAACTAGGCAACGACGCGGCCGCCGTGCGTCTCGCCGCGGTCTATGCCCTAGCTCGACTGGCCGACGACTGGCGACCTGAGCGCCAAACCTGCATCGATGTTCTCTGCGCCTATCTACGCCTGCCTTACGTCGCAAACCCCGAAGGGTCCGACTGGAAGCAGGGCGAGCGCGAGGTGCGGCTGTCCATCGTCCGCATTATTCGTGACCACCTCCGCAAAACCCTCGAAGACCCCCTTACCTGGCAGGGGTTCGACTTCGACTTCACCACGGCAACCTTCGACGACGGCGACCTCTCCGGAGCGAATTTTTCCGCCGGCACGGTTAGCTTCCTAGGAGCAATATTCTCCGGCGGGATGGTTAGCTT
The DNA here is from genome assembly GCA_020027875.1 of Micromonosporaceae bacterium. GTDB lineage: Bacteria > Actinomycetota > Actinomycetes > Mycobacteriales > Micromonosporaceae > JAXIPB01. Next base: position 6,452 of record JAHRHA010000114.1, read on the forward strand.
CCAGGGGACGAGGTTCTCCGGCGCCGAGGTCAACTTCGTTGCGGCGGCATTCGTCGGCAGTGAGGTCAGCTTCCACAAGGCAGCGTTCTCCGGCGGCAAGGTCAACTTCTACAAGGCGGCTTTCGCCACCGGCGGAGTCGATTTCACTGCGGCGGTGTTCTCCGGCGGCAAGGTTGGCTTCCTCGATGCGGAGTTCTGCGGCAGCAAGGTCAGTTTCTCCGGGGTTACGTTCTCCGGCGGCGAGGTCAGCTTTGGTGCAAAATTCACCGCCGGCACGGTCGACTTTCCAGGGGCAAAGTTCACCGGCAGCGATGTTAGCTTCGTCCTCGCTAGGTTCGCCGGGGGCGAAGTCGACTTTGAGAGGGCACGCTTCCCTGATAACTCGCCAGCGTTCGCCGTGCTTTTGCGCGACCCGCCACCGGGGGTCAAGCTTCCCGATCGTCCAGCAACGACCGGAGCCTGACGGCCAAGGGGCAGCGCCGGGCAGGGTCCGGGGTCGCAGAGGTGGCGCTCGCTGTCCGTGTACTCGCGGTCTCACCGGATGCGCACATGCCCGCTGCGCCCCGCCCGTATCGCAGCCGCCGCCTCGACGTGGGCACCCGCTCCGACGAGCAGGTCGAGCGCGGCCGGATACCAGAACTCGTCGCCGGGCCCCGAGGGCTGGACGTACAACGCCGCGGCTCGGGTTAGCAAATCACGCGCCCGGTCGCTGCCCGGCCTGATCCCGGGCGTCACGCAGCACGCGCTCGACCTCGACCAGTGCCTCTCCGCGCGTGCAGCGCTTCACCTGGGCGTACCCGGCAGCAGTTCCGATCAACTGAGCGGTGGCCACCCCATCCGGATCCGCTCGACGCCCCATCGCGCCATCGTACGACTGTTCTAGCGGGCATTGCCGGCTCGGATTGGCCGACGCCATGCCTAAGCGTGGACTGTCTGCCTCTTCTGACCTTGGACGCGTTCGGACAGGCGCCGGGGTTCTAGGGAATGTCCTCTGCGATCTGATGGAGAGCCCGCCCGTGTTGGTCGCGATACCAGCTTGGGCCCCAGATTTGGGTACGAGGAGGGTGGCTCGTGGCGCTGGTAACGATCAGCCGGATGAGCGACGTCAGGTTGTAGACCTTGTTGTCGCGGAGCCACGTGACGGGGTACTGCGAATCGTGCCTCCAACGAACGTCCGCGCGTCGCTCGTGGCCGGTGAGCCACGCGCTGATGGCTTCCCGATCCTCTTGCACTCCGGCCGGAACAACGATTGTGAGTGCCGCGCCCTCCGCGATCGCCTGGCTGGCGACCAGCCGAGCCGGTATCGAGGCGCGCCGTTCCCGCCGCACCTTAACCTCGAGCTGGGTCGAAGTGCTCGATCGGGGCTTGACCATCAGCTCCTCTGCGTCCGGCAACGGCAGCATCTGCGACACCCAGAGCACGCGTTCACCGCTGCGCGTCTCGAACAGCTGATAGCGACGCAGGTGGATGTCGATCCCCGCCTCGAACAGGAAGAGCGCCGTGTTGGTAAGGGTCTGGCCGAACTCGCCAGCAAGCAGAACGATCCGCAGAGGTGTCAGCGTCTCGTCAGAGATCTCCGGAGCCCACTCTTGAAGGCTCGCCCGCGCGTCCTCCCGCGTAGCTCCGTTGCCGACGTACCGAGCATGGGCGTCGGCGAGAGTGTCCAGACTGAATCTGCTCGCCATCGCCGCGTAGTTGATTGCCTGCATCGTGGTCGTGTCGGGAGCCCTGTCGCGTTTGAGCTCGGCAACGATGAGCCTGCCCGTGCGGTCGATCGCGAGCACATCGAGACGGTCGGCCGGCGGAGGCACGCCTCTCGCAGACCATTTATCGAACTCAAACGTGACGATCTTGGCGTCCACGCCAAGAATCTCTGGGTGAGTCACGACCCATTCTTGAAGGTGAGCGCGCTCAAGGAGACCGGCCGTCGCCAGCGACATCCTTTGGGCAGCCGTCGCCGCCGCGCCTTCGATCGTGAAGACGAGTTCATCGGTCACCGCCGAATTATGCAGGAGCAGTTGTGTCGGCGTCGTAGACAAATCGACCGTCCGGACGCTCCATGCGACTCCGCCATTCATCCGTTCGACCGACGAGACAGGCTTGATCGCTCTAGCGCGGTGGACGGCGTGGATCTATCGTCGTCACTCACTGCCACGCGCAGACCGTGTGGAGCCGGATCGCGTCGCCTGAGCAGCCGGAGAGACTATGAAGGTCGTGTCCGTCATCAACATCAAGGGCGGCGTGGGCAAAACAACCTTGACCGCCAACCTCGGTGCCGAGTTGGCGTCCCGCGGCATGAGGGTTCTCCTGATTGACCTAGACCCGCAGGCGAGTCTGACGTTCTCCTTCTACACCATCGACGACTGGGATGCGCTACTAGCGCCGAACCTGACGATTCAGCGATGGTTTGACGCGCAGAACAACGGCCATGATCCGGTACGGCTCTCAGAACTCGCCCGAGCCCCAGCCGGCGTCGAAGGTTCAATCAAGCACCCAAATGGTCGTCTTGACCTAGTTGCATCCCACCTTGGGCTGATCAACATCGACACGCGGCTGGCGTCCAGTATGTCAGGTGGCACATTCGACCAGGTTCGCGCCAACGTGATGAAGACTTACCGAATGCTCGCAGACGAGCTGCGCGATAGAACGCTAAGGCGCAAGTATGATGTCGTACTCATCGACTGTGCGCCAAACTTCAATGTGCTCAACAAGGCGGCGCTCGTCGCGAGCGACTGGGTCCTGATACCCGCCAAGGCCGACCACCTATCCACCCTCGGAATCGAATACTTAATAAAACACCTCAAGGATCTTACTAGCGACTACAAGCAGTTCCTCAGAGTGCGCTCTCCAGGCGAACCTCAGTACCCTCGGATTTCTCCAGAGATACTAGGTGTTGTGTTCTCGATGGTGCCCAAGAGACTGGATCTGCCGATCCAGGCAGTCCGTCCCTTCCTCGAGGAGATAAAGCAGCTACAGGGCGTGCCCGTGTTTGAAACGATCATTCGCCAAAGCACGGCACTGTTTGCCGCCGCACCACGGGACGGAGTTCCGGTCTCTGTAGCCACGAGCGTACCGGCAGACGTCGCGAAGGAGCTGGACGACCTAGCGGAGGAGTTCACTAATAATGCCGGCTTGAAGGGAATTGAATAATGAAGACGTCCGTGGATCTCTCCGTGGGGCTACTTCGAAAGTTCGCTGACTTTACGAAAAAACTCTCGCCTGAGCAGCTTGAGGCAGTTGTAGCCGGCACGCTCAAGTTCGTGATTATCGAGGCAAGTGCGCCGAAGGCGTCGGGCCTGACCGTAGACGTGGAGCAACTGTCCGCCGAACTCGGAGGCATGACCTCCCGAGACGCAGCGGTCCAACGACTCGAGGACCTCAAGCTAACCGCGCAGTTGATGAAGGAGCTCGCCAAGGCGCTCGGCGCCCCGATCGCCGGTGTCAGAAAGAGGGACGCCATTCGCGACCGTATCGTAGAGCACACCGTGGGCTTCCGACTTAACTCCGAGACGATTCGCCATGGGTCGTGGTCATCGTAGTAACGCGGAGCTGCAGCACGCCGATCTGCCAAACGCGTTGATGCCGTTCCTCGGCTGTTGGGGTCTGCATTCTTCGAGAAGGAAACTAAGACCGGCGCCGGCTGGTGCGGGCCGAAGGATGATCATGTGTGAGCCCTTCCACGGACGGGGCGCCGCCGGTTTCGGATCCCACCGGCGGGCGGAACCTTTAGCCGCCGTCGCTCGGAGCCGCCGACGATCAACGGCTAACCGTCAGTCGGCACGCGTAATCTGTCACGGGCCGTCCTTTAGGGCGTCCAGTTCCGCCAGCCGGATCATGTTGTCGTACCTAATGAACGAGTCGATGGCCGCGACGGTTAGCTGCACGGCCGGGCTACTGCGACGGAGGGCGTCACGCCGAGTGTTCGCGTAAATCCACTCGGCGCGCTGCTCGGCATCCAACGGCGCCTCGCCCCAACCTCGCGGCCAGTCACCGCCACCTGGGCCGAACGCCCCCCGCAACGCCTCGCTGAACCCCATGCCCAACATGGTCTCATCGAGCATCGACATTGGACACCACCTCTCGCTCGATCATGTCTGCGGGCTCACCGCGACGTAGTCGCTCCAGCGCCCGCCCGACCGCGCTGTACAGGACCGGGTCGCCGTGGCCACGCCGCCGCAGCGCAACACGGATGTTGCTGGCTAGGCTGCTTTCTGCCGCGGCCTGGCTTTGCTCCTCACGCTCCCGCTTCGCCTGCCGAGCCAGCTCCTCAGCCCGCGCGCTGTTGACCTCGGCGATGACGCGGCGGTACGCCCGACTCGCCTCGGGGACCGTCAGGCTCGGCCGGCCGGCCCAGTCGGGTGCCAGCTTGACGCCCATGCTCTCCAACTTGGCGTGGGTCGCCGCCTCGGACCAATGCAGTACTTCGGCGATCTCTCCGACGTGAACTCTGTTGCTGCTCATCGGTGCGTCCCTTCAGCCGGCCCAAGTGGTTACTCCGAGCGTGCCCGAGGACCGGGTCAACAAACCGGCCCACGCTACAGGAAATGAGAACCATTGGGCACCATCGACGCTAGCGCGGGTGCCTGACAGTTCGGCTACAGGCGCGCGGTCAGCTCCAGGTGAGCAGGTCGTCGCCAGGCTGACGCGGCTCCCCGACCCGGATGCCAGACCTGGCCGAGGGCGTGAGCCCGAACTCGGCCGCGAACGCCCGGATCGTCTGCGCCGCGTCGCGCTATACCTGCAGGGCAGGGTTGCGCCGAAGCACGTTCGGCGATCGCGCCGTCCGCACCAGGATCTTCGTCTGCGCCAACACCTTCGACGCCTCGCGGTGGATCACCACCGCCTCGCAGAAACACAGCAGCGCATCCCGGTCTGCCAGTGTGACGACCCGCATCGCCGCCAGCTGGTCCACAACGTACTGCCACACCTCGCGCACCGCGGGCGAGACCTCGGGCGGGCATTCGGGCAGACCGTTGGGCGGCTTCGGCTCGTCCCGGTTGACCCGCTCCGGGTGATCGCCGTGCAAGATCCGCAGGTGTGTCGGCATAGGACGGCGGGGCATGAGATCGACGGTAGCCCGCCGACGTTAGCAGGGAGCTTTCACCCGCCCGATGTCCACACGGATCGTGGCAGAAGAGGGGCGACTCTGATCTCGACTACCGTCACGAGCATGCCCGCTGTCAACTCCCGTAAGCCTCGGTGGTGGGATTTCATCGCCCACCGGCGTCGATACATCTCCGATCTTGTTTGGTACGGACTTGGATTCCTCGCTGTTGGATACGGCGTCTTCGTCGATCTGTCAGGCTGGGCAAGGATCCTGTCCGCGGCTTTCGTGCTAGTCGGCGTGGTGATGATCGCTGTGGGGATCGAACGGCGCGTACGCGCGTGGCGCCGGGACGCCACCAGACCGGCTACCGGACAGCATGATCCAGACCGCGGTGGCGGCGACCTTGACTAGGTGCTCACGGACCGGCTTGGTATGCGCGCGTATAGCGGCAGAAGAGGACGCTTGCAGCTTCGCCTCCGATCTCGGCGATGATGGGGCTGCCGTCTGTCGTTACGGGGAGCGCGCAGCCCTCGCGTGGCCCATTACAATCACCGCGTGATGCTGGACCCGGTGACGCTGGTCGAACCCGCAGTCCTCTACAGCGATGACCGCCACGTCGTCTGGCATGCCGGCGTCATCCTCGGTCCCTCTGGCAAGATCGCGTTTGGCCTGGAAATTGAGTCACCTATCGAGGGCACCTTCCGCGCCGATCCGGCGTGGCAATTGGGCGGGCCACCACCGATCGATGCGTACATCGAGCCGGCCGGCGAGTGGGGGCCGATCGGCGGCTCGATGTCTCTCCGGCGTGAGAAGTTCGCCTTTGGTTTTCAGACGACGTTTCAACCCATCGATCCCGAGAGGCTAGCGGGAGCGGAGCTGCACATCAAGATCCACCCGCTCGACCAGCACCTCGTCCTCATCCTCGGTCCAGAGTAGACGCCGCAGCGCAATCGATACGCCCCTGGCGTCGACCCTTCGGTAGGCGAAGAGCCCATGTAGTGCGTCGTGTATGCCCGCCAGGCGTCCTCTCGGCGGCATGACCGCGCGCATCGCGGCATTATGCAGGTAACCGCTGTCAAGTCGATCATGAGGCTTCTTGATCAATGCGGGTGAGAAGACGGTCGAAGAGGTCGGCGCGGTGGGTCTGGTCGTGGTCGGCGGCGTGGCCGCGTTGGCGTTGCAGGGTGGGTCGGAACTCTATGCTGGTCTGGAAGAAGGTGCAGGTTTCGCAGATGGATTCGAAGGCGCAGTCGAGTTCGGGTGGTCGGGTGCAGTAGCCGTTGCCGAGCAGGCGGAAATGCTCTCGGCGCAGCCGGCTCATCCTCGGTCCCGCCACGTCGGCGGAGAGGGTTTTGCCTTGTCCGTAAAGGGCTTCGACCTTCTCGGTGACGGCGAAGTACTCGTCGGCGACGGTCCGGTTGGCGATCTTGGCATACCGCAAGGTCATGTCGAGGCTGCGGTGGCCGAGCAGGGCGGCGATGGCTTCGAGGGTCATGCCTCGGTTGATGGCCTGGGTGGCCAGCGTGTGGCGTAATTGATGTGGGTGGATATGAGGGAGGTTGGCGGCGGCGCCGGCTTTATTGATCAGCCTGGTGATGGTGTGCCGGTCTAGCGGCTGGCCGTTCTCGCGGGGCAGCAGTAGCGGATTGTCGGGTGCGACGTGGGCGGTGCGGTAGTCGCCGATGAGGGCGAGCAGGTGCGGGTGCAGCGGCAGGTACCGGTCGTCGTGAAGCTTGCCGACGGGGACGTGTAGCCAATGTCCGGCGCCGATGAGCACGATCGCGTCGGCGGCCAGTGCGGTGAACTCGCGCGTAGTCCGGTGCGCAGCAACACTTCCACGACGACGCGGACCAGCATCCGCGGCTCAGTCTGGGCGGCGCGCACCAGTTGGGCCGCCGCGGCGTCGTCCAGCGCCTTGGGCAGCGGGTGGTCTTGGCGGGGCAGGTCGCCGGGGATGATCGGCACCCGGGCCGGTGCGTCGGGCCAGTCCCACTCGATGATGCGGACGAAAAACATTCGCAGCGTGCCCAGCCGGTGCGCCAGGGTCGCCGGCGAGAGCCGGGCCGTGGCTCGGCCTGACCTGGCCACGAGCCAGCGGATGAAGTCCTCCATGTGGCGGCGGCTGATGTCCGCAACGGCGCTCACCTCGGGTGCGTGATCGGCGAGGAAGGCGGCCAATGACCGCAGGGCCTGGTCGGCGTTGCCGACACTGCCCGGGCGCAGCAGGCAGGTCAGCTGGTCGAGGTAGCGGCGCATCGTCGCCGCCACGCCCGGCACGGCGGCGTCGAGGGTGGGCCAGTCCGGGAACCGTTCCGGGCGGCTCACCGCACCTCTCCATCCACAGTCGACGGATCTGGTAGGGCCGGCGTGCCGGGAAGCATCTGCGCGTCGATGGCCTCGATCGCGCGGCGGTACTGCGAGGCCAGCCAGTCATCGGCCAGGTGCAGGTAGATGCGGGTCGACTCGATCGAGGCGTGCCCGGCCTGGGCCTGCACCGCCTCCAACGCCATCCCGGCCTCACGCAGCCGAGTCAGGCAGGTGTGGCGCAGCTGATGGCAGGTCGCCTGGACCAACCCGGCCCGCTCGCGGGCGCTGTCAAGAATCTGGTCCAGCCCGGCCGGCGACAACGACTGGCCCCGCCGCTGGCCCTTCAACACCACGAAAAGACGGTCCGTGCCGGCATCGGCGGGCCGTTCGACGTCCAGATAGGACGCGACCGAGGCGAAGAACCGGCCGGAGACCGGGATCAGACGCTGATGCCCACCCTTACCCTCGGCGATGAACACCCGCCGGGCCGCTACCTGCAGATCGCCCAGGCGCAACCCGAGCACCTCGCAGCGGCGCAACCCGCCCAGCACCATCGCCTCGGCCATCGCCCGGTCCCGCCACGTGCGCAGCGCGGCCAGCAGCGCGTCCACCTGCACCGGCTCCAGGATGCGCGGCAACGTCCGCGGCGTACGCACCAGCGGCACACCCTGGCGTGGGCGCTGACGCTCCCGCCGGGTCGGCAACCCTCGCGGCACCGGGTTCGCGTCGACGTCGCCGCGCGCGTGCAGGAACCCGAACAGCCCCGACACGCTCGACAACCGCCGCCGTACCGTGCGCGCCGACACCCCTGTGCCGGCACCGTCGCCCGCGAGCTGCAACCGCCCAACCCCGGCACCGGTGTGCTGCGCGGTGACGAACCCCAACACATCCGCCGCGGTGACCTGCCCCGGCGGCTTGCCCACCACGGCGAAGAACACCCTCAGGTCGTACGCCGCCGCCAGCACCGTATTCGGCCGCGAACGCGCGGCCAGGAACTCCAGATACGTATCCAGCTACGGCATACCCAGCCGCACAACAAGATCACCCGCCGCGTTCCGTGAACGCTGCAGACACAGATCCATCCAAGCCATGCGGGCACCCTTTCAAGTCCGAGGATTACCCGCATATCAAGCATGAGAGTGCGTTTCGCTAGCCGATTTGGAGGGTACCGAGTGCCGGCCAAGGCGGACCCGCGCGGAGTAGGCCAAGGATGTCTCTGCCGTGTCGGAGCCCGTCGGGGAATTGATCGTGAACGTCGCAGCGCCAGGCAGCGACTAGCGCGAGTACGAGACGCCGACACTCCTGGAGTCGAACTTGATCGAGACCCGGGTAGTGCGTGCTCACCTCGACTGGCGTGTGGGCAACATCGAATTCGATTGGCCCCACGCAACAGGTTTCGAAGTCGACGAAGACGATTCCGGCTGGGGTACTGCGGAGGTTGCCGGGGTGCGGTTCTCCGTGCAGCAATTGGTCGGTCGCCGCGCGGCGCTGTATGGCTTCGCCTGCGCTGTCAAGCGCGGCCAGGAGAAGGTCACGGTCACGGTCATCCAGCGCGGGGCTCTCGCTTCGGTTCGTGACAACACGCTCCGCCGCTGCGGCGCGGTCCATGAAATGCGGTGCTTCGATCTGGACGTTTCGCATCGCTGCGTGTAGCCGCTGGAGTGCAACGGCATATTCAGCTGGTTCGGCCGGGTCAGGCGTCGCCTCGTAGTAGGTCCAAAAGGTGATTGCGAAGCCATCGACTTCGTACACGCGCGGTTCGACCCGAGGATCGAGCGATGCGACAGGGCCGGTGGCCGCGGCTAGTCCCCGTGCGAGGCGGACCTCAAACGCCGCGACTTCCTGCCCGAGCAGCGCCGTTCGAGCGAACACGTCGCATGGCAGGAGACGTAGGGCGAGTGTGTTCGAGTTTTGGATCACGATGGCGTCGTTGACCTTCAGGTCGAGGGCGCCAGCAAGAGACGTCGCCGCGGCTATCGCACGTGATACAAGGTCAACCTGCACGACGTACATACTGACATCCGCTCGCTCATCGGCAAATGAGATGACATGCATCGGCCTCGCTCGGAGTGTGGCCGTGGAGCTGCCGAGGTGTTGTAGGAGCGGTTGTCTTGACAGGCGCGGGATTCGGGGGCCTCCTCAGCTCAGACGCACGACCGGGAGTGTTGGGCTGATGAGCGGGGTCGCGTTCGCGATGGAGGGGTGCACCGGGTGGCGGTACGTCGCGGAGGAGTTGCGCAATGCCGGGATCGAGCCGCATCTGGCCGAGCCGGCCGAGACCTCTGCGCTACGCGGACCCAAGCGGCGGGCCAAGACGGACAAGGCCGACGCCAGGCTGCAGCGGGAGC
>JAHRHA010000229.1 GCA_020027875.1 Micromonosporaceae bacterium
AGCTGCTCGCCCGCACCCTGGTCCTCGGATCCGGGCACCTGCACCAGCTCCTGACCGAATATGTTGATCACTACAACGGGCAAGCATTACCACTGGTCGTTGAAACAACGACCGCCCGACCCACCGCCACGGTCAAGCAGGCCGACCCACCTCGCCTCCGTGCGACGCCACACGGCTGTCGCAGGACTCATCAACGAGTACAAACAAGCGGCCTGACCCGACCCATCGGCAGCGATGAAACCGCAGCTCAACACCCATAGTCGAGTTTTCGGTCGCAACACCGTCCGCGTGTTGTAGTCGACAGTGGGCTGACGTTCGCGCAGGTAGTCCACCAGCAGGTCGCGGACCGAACGGCGGGCCAGGTCGTAGCGGTCGATGAGTTGCTCGACGGTGAGTTGGCCGGGAAAGCGGGTGCTGAACATCCGGACGGTTGAAGGCGCTTCGGCGGGAAAGACGCCGATGGAATGCAGGAGCTGGTAGAAGAACGGGCTGTGCCGCCCGGACCTGCCTGGGCCGGGGAATACTTCCCTGCTGATCTTCAGCAACTCCAGGCAGTCGCCTGGGGTGATATCACGGATCATGTTGCCCTTGGCGGCCATGATGAGTGCGATCCGTTCAATCGCGGGCAGGACGGTGGCGTCTCCAACGGTGCTCGTTGCCCGCACGGCCCTCAGCTGGGCGAGCCCGTGGGGATCGCCGACTCGGGCCATCTCATTGGCGATGCGCAGCGGCGATGAGGTCGACATGAGCCAGCCCAGCTTCGGTCGCAAGATGTCGGCGCCGACCAACTGGATCAAGCCCATGCCGAGGATCCTGGTGATCCGTTCTCCTCGCCGGCCGAGGTCACCGGCGGCCTGCAGATCGCTGATGAGCTTGAGCCGCCAGTCCAGACGCCCGTCGACCCCGGCGCCCGTGGACTCCCACCGTTGCTGCCATGTGGCGCCGGGCTGTAATTCCAGCCAGTCCAGCACCGTCAGCAGGGATAGCTTCCGGTTGCATCGGGTCTGGGAGTCCTCGGCCAAGAACGGTGGCACCGACAGTCGCGCCATGACCGTCGCCCGGTCCGGGCGTGTCGCTATCCAGGTGGCTGGGATCGGGCGGGGCGGGAGCTTCTCCCACAACGCCAAAGCCTCGGCACTGAGCTGCCATGGCTGTGACGTCGCGTGGGTCCTCGTGGCGGTCGTCACGGGCGTTCCCGACCGAACAGCACATCCAGGCTTTCCGGTCGATAACGCAACGGTGGTGGCTCCGGGGGCGGTGTCTTCTGCTCGGACCGCCGTTGATGGTGCGCGAGGACGCCCTCGATGACGTCCTGGGCGGTCGGGGTGGTGTAAAGCTGGGTGGTGGTCAGGGATGCGTGATCGAGCACCCACTGCACGTCGGTGATCGGCATCTGCGGGTCACGTGCCAGCCGATACGCGGCACTGTGCCTGAGGTCGTGCAGGGACCAGTTGGCGCCCAGCGCCTGGCTCGCCCGCACGAACATCGTCCGCGCAGCGTGGTAGGTCAACGGCCGGAACGGGCGTCGCAACGTCCACCACAGCGGATCGTCAGCCCGAGCCGGGGCCAGGCCGTGCGTCTGCTGCTGGTAGAGGCGCAGCCACACGAACGCATCCGGCGACGCCGGGAGTTGTTGCAGCGCGCATGATCCCTTGCGGACGACCGTGATCAGCTGCTGTCCCGGGTCCACGCCCGAGCGCAGCACACCCAGCAGCTCGGAGGCCCGAGCTCCGGTGGAGATCCAGAACGCGACCAGCGCCCGGTCCCGGTGCGATGACAGCTGCGCGAACAACTCGTCGGGGATCTCGTCGGGGATCTGGCGCGGGATCCGCTTGGTGGTCCGCGGCCGGAACAATCCCGCACGCTCGCCCCGGAAAGGGTCCATGGGATTGCGGTGCGCGTGCGTACGCTTGGACCGCACCAGCGGGAACGGGTTCACCAGCGGCCCGGATCATACCTCGATGTGGTGGGCGTAGAACTGGCGCAGCACACTCTCGCAGTGGGCTACCGTCGAGGACGCGTACTTCTGCCCGGGAGCTCTCTTGCCGGTGATCGGATTCGGCGCTTTCGCCTGTGTCACAGCGGAAGCCGAAGCTTTGTCCGGCGATCTCCAGTGCGGCTTGGGCGGTTTGCCCGCGATCCGGATCCACCTGCTGAAGTCACGAGCCTCGGTCCGAGTGGGCTGGCTCCAGGCAACCTCGACCGCCCAAAGGAAACGGAACCAGCGAAGCAACGCCATTCCATACGACCGCTGCGTGGTCTCCGACCGCCCGGCCGCTTGTAAGTCGTGCAGCTACGAGGCCACTGCGGTCACCGGTTCGCCCGAAGAATCAACGAGCCGGTAGGGCTTCCACAGATCCGCCGTCTCCACCAGCGCCCCACTCGTGGCACGACCAACGAGCCGAGATCCCGGTGCGAATCGTCCTGTTCGATCACGAGCGGAGACCGTAACCACCCACACAAGCATTTGAACGCTGACCTGGCGGATCTCCTCCCTTAGTTCAGTCAACAGGCCCGAGGTCAACTCGCCGGCCGAGCTCAACACCATGGTCGACCGATGGGGCGACGACGCCCGTCGGATCGAGACCCGGCTACGCACCGTCGGCGAGCACTTCGCCGCCGAGGAGCCACTGCTCAAACGCTGCCGACCGAACCGTTCGCGACCGGCCGCTGAGCTTGGACTGCGCGATCCACGACGTCAATTCACAGCGCAGCCTCGCCGACGCGATCGCGCGGGGCCCGCGCCGGGACGGACTCGCGGTCGACGTCGCCTACGACGGCACGGCCGGGCACGAGATGGCGATGGTGACCCGATATGACGTCGTGGTGCTCGACCGACCTTCCAGGTGTGCACGGCGACTAGATCTGCGCCGACCTGGTCGCCTCTGGTGCGCTGACGCGGGTGCTGATGTTGACTGCGAGCGTGAGGGTGCAACCTCGGGGATCGGGTGTACGGGTGGCGTGATGTTGTCGGGCGTTGGCGGTGTTCGGTGCGGTTGCGGGCTGGCCCTGGCTGCGTCCGAAACGCCGGGACGGTCAGCTCGGGCCGGGCAACGTGTTCGACGTGCTGCGCGGGTCAGGCGGCGGAGCGGTGCTCATGAATGAGTCCACCCAGCACATCGTTCGATGCGCCCGATCCGCTCGGCGCGGGCTGGTGCGCTGTCGGCCGGCCGGACGGGCACCTCGAGCGCGATGCCCCGGAGCGACCGGTGTTGTAGTGCTTCAGGTAGGTGGTCCGCACACGGTCGAGGTTGCGGCCGAGGTCCATCAGTAGATTGCGGGCCGCCTGGGTCACTCACACGCCGGTGGGGTGGGCGGTGATCCCAGCCAAGTGCACCCGACGGCGCTCCAGTTCGATCACGAACAGGACATACAGCCTGGTCAGTCCGATCCCCTCCACGGTCAGCAAGTCACACGCCAGCATCCCAGTAGCCTGCGTGCGCAGAACCTGCGTCCAGCTCGGTCCACCGCGCCGCGGTGCCGGCCCCACACCGCGACGGCGCAGAACGGTGCGCACCGAGATCGCCGATACCCGGACGTCGAGCTTGCGGCACTCGCCGACCATGGGCAGACATCCCCGGCGGGATTCTCGCGGGCAAGGCGTACGACGAGCTCGACCACCTCGGCTCCCAGCCTGCGACGGCCTGGACCGGTGCCCGGATTAGGTCCACCGGCGGCGCACCAGCTCCCGATCCCAGCGCAGCGCGCCGGTCGAGGGCGTGACCAGAAAATCGGCCAGCGGTTCCGCGGCGACAGCCTCGCCAGGACTGCGAGCAACGTCCGGTCGGCCGGTGTGTAGCGGGGCCGGGCCACCTTCCGGCGTAACACCAGCACTGGTGGCGCAGCACCGCGATCTCCACGTCTATGGCCTCCGGCGAGGGGCCCGGGCCGACAGGCCCGAGGACCGCCGGACGACCACGAAGCCAGCGTGGGCACCACCACGAATTCATCCTGACGGGCCAAACATCTTGCCTGGTCACAGCCGTGACGCCGACGTTGCACCCTTCACGGATAACCAGTTCTCGGATCTGGTCGCTGACCGGTGGGCGGCCTGGGCGATTCGGGTACCTCCAGTGCCGAGTGACCAGACGGCGGTGCCAGGTCAGCTGCGTGGCCGGCGTGACAATCCGATGTTCGCGCAACCAGCGCGGCGGCAGCCCAGTGAGCGCGGACAGCACCGCCCGATCCGGCCAAGACAGGCGTGGCGTGCCGACCTGACGACGCAGCACCGCGACCTCATGCCGCGGCGCCAGCAACTCCGTGGTCCTGGCCCCGTCAGTTCGGGGCGAGCCACGCCAGCCACCCAAACACCTGAGCCATGAGCAGACACAGCAGCCGAAGCACCATGACGTGATCGTGCCCGGCTCCAACGAAATGCCAGCTCACGGGCCTACGATGGGTTCTGGCGCCGATCACAGGTACCTGGCGACGAGGTCGATGGCGCCGACGACGTTGCCGACGTTGGCGAGGGAGCATCAGCCGGCGCTGCTTCGCGCTGGCGGCGTTGATTCGCCGGCTGCCGCGGGCGCTGCGATGGCAGAGGCTGGTCAGCCGGCTACGGTGCTGGCCTGGCATCGCCGGCTGGTCGCTCGACATTGAACCTACCCAAACCGGTCCGGGCCCGCCCGCCGATCCTGCTGTGGTGGCGTTGATCGAGGAGATGGCCCGGGACAATCCGGGCTAGGGTATGTGCGCATTCGAGCCGGAGCTGCTCGCCCTGAGCCACCCGGGTGGGGACCTGCACGATCCGCCGGATCCTCAAGCGGTTGGGGATCCCGACGGCACCGACCCGCCAGGATCACACGACGTGGCGGCGGTTCCTGCGGACCCAGGCGGCGAGCCTGTTGGCGTGCGACTTCTTCACGGTGGACTGCGCGATAACCCTGCGCCGGTGCTATGTCCTTTTTCGTGATCGAGGTCGCCAGCCGCTACGTGCACATCCTCGATCCTCAATGGACTGATCGGCGAATGCTCCCAGGCAGCATAGTCCGGACCGGGCTTGCGAGCGGCACGGGCTTAGTCAACGAGTACCACCGAGCAGCCTGGCCAGAACCACAAAGGGCAAGTCACAGCCAGTGCGGGGTTTGGGCACGTTACAGGCGCGCGTCGACCACGCCGAGGCACACCAGGCAGGCGCGGGCGACGAGCTGCTCGGCGTTGAGGCCGTGCCGCATCGAGGCGCGACCATCAATGCCTCGAACGAAACTCAACGATCGTCGCATCGTGATCACTCACGATGCGGTCGCCTGCGTCTCGTTCGTCAGGCCGCGTCACTGTGCAGTAGTTGGCTCACGCGCTGGTGCGACAGTCCGAGCAGGCGGGCCGCGTCGCGCTGCGAGATCCCACGTGCGGCAAGATCAGCCGCAGCGCGGGCGA
>JAHRHA010000007.1 GCA_020027875.1 Micromonosporaceae bacterium
GTGGGGACGGGGTCGAACACTGACCCGTAGCTACGTCTTCGACATACGCCGAACCTCCTCGACGAGCTCACTCACCACGTGCGACCTCGTGTCGCAAGACCCGCTGCACCTATCGGCCCGAGGTGGTTTCCGCGCTTCTGCGCCGGGTGCCGCTGCGCCTGCCCGCGACCGGGTTTGGGTTCCGCGGTTCGGGTATCTCCTACCAGACGGCGAGCGCTGCACCCCTGGCCGGATTTCGTGGCGACGACCTGGTCACGATCAGGTCGATCGCCGATGAACCCGACTTCCATCACACGGACGGGTCGGCGCGTTCGCCCGGAGATTCGCTGTCGGTGAGCCTCGACGAGGGCGATTGGGTGGCGTACGAGGTCAACCTCGCGGCGCCCACCCGGTTGACCGTGCGGGTCGGCCTGGCCGAGTCCGCCGCCGTCGCCATCGACGTGGACGACGAAGAACTCGCTGTCGGCGACAACGTTGTCGTCGCCACCACTGCGCGAGTGGTTCGCGCCGGGCGGCATGCCGTCCGCGTGACCAGCCGCTCTCTGCGGGCGGTCTTCGACTGGCTCGAGGTGACTCCTATCAGCTGACCTTGCCTTGGCGGATCACCGCATCTACCACCATCACGCCGTCCAAGCGGGCGAAGACCGGGTTGAGTTCGACCAAATCGAGATCGTCGGCAAACGCGACATCGGCCACCCGGACCGCCAGATCGCATAGGGCGGCGACATCGACTGCGGCCTTTCCGCGACCGCCGTGGAGCAGCGGGGCGCCGCGCAGTCGATGTAGTCGATCGCGCACCGTCGCGTGGTCCACCGGCAGTGGGATCAGCACCGCATCGTCGAGGAGCTCCACCCACATTCCGCCAAGCGCCAGTACGAGCACCGGCACCAGGCCGTCCCGGCGAACCGCGACCATGAGCTCCACCCCGGCGGCGGCCATCGCCTCGATCAGCACCGGGGTATCCCGATGCCCGGGCAGTGCGCGCAACGCGGCGACCGCGCTGCGTACGGCATCGGCGCCCCAGACGTCCAGCAGAACCGCGCCGAGTTCGGTCTTGTGTTGCAGGCCCGCGCTGCTCAGCTTGACCGCCACAGGACCGCCGACCTGCTGGACCGCGAGCGCCGCGTCCTCTGGCCCGCCAACCACCCGCCCGGACGGCACAGGGATCGCCGCGGACCGCAGTAGCGCCTTGGCCTCGTGCTCGGCCAGCCAGGCGCCCGGCGTGACGCGTCGCTCCGCCGTTGCCGCGATCGCCCGCAGCCGTTCAGCGTCGCCGGCCGGGTTGAGCAAGGCGGCCGCGCAGAGCATGCCTTCGCTCAGACCCGCGACCGGGATGAGCCCGGCGTCTACGAGCGCCTCCGCCGTCGCCTCCGGCATCAGCTCCGGAAGCGTCGATGCCACCAGCACCGGTTTGTCCAGCTTAGCCGCGCCGGCGATGATGCCGGCCAGCGCCCCGTCCCAGCTCACCGCGGCGTCTGTGCCGAGATCCTCCGGCCGGTCGTAGTAGACCAGCACTGGTCCGACGGCCTCGTCGCGGCCGGCGAGGGCGACCAGCCGGGTCGTCGGCTCCACCTCGCCGAAGATCAACGCGGTGTAGTCCAACGGGTTCACGGGTGAGGCGGACGGCGGCAGCACGTCGGCGAGTGCGGCGACGGTCTCAGGGCCGAAGGCCGGCAGCGCGACTCCCAGCCGGACGGCCTCGTCGGCGCCTGTGGCGGCGTCCCCGCCGGAGCAGGTCACGATCGCCACGCCGGTCCCCGGCATGCGCCGGCCGTATGCCACCGTCTTGGCTAGTTCGAGCAGCTCATGCGGGTTGCGCGCCCACGCCGCGCCAGCGTCCTCGACTAGGGCGCGGAGCACCCGCGCGTCGCCGGCCACGGAGCCGGTGTGCGCCGCAGCCGCCGACGCGCCGAGCTCGCTGGATCCGGCCTTGAGGGCGACCACGCCGATGTCGTGCTCGGCGCAGACGGCCAGCGCCTCCGCCAACTTCGCCCCGTCGCCCTCGGCCTCCAGGTAGAGCGCCACCGCCCGTACCTCGTCCATGGCGGCGATGGCGGCGAGGTAGTCGGCGGCATCGAGCACTGCCTGGTTGCCACAGGAGACGACGGTGTGCAGTCGCAGCGCCCGGCGGCTGCCCAGCGCGTTGACCGCGACGTTTCCGCTCTGCGACACCAGGGCGATCGGCCCGGGCCGGCGCAGTGTGCAGGAGTCGCCCCACATCGGCGCTCGGTTGTGGACGGAGACAATGCCGTTGCCGTTAGGGCCGCATAGCGGCAGATTGTGGGCGAGCGCCGCCGCGCGTACCTGTTCCTGCAGCGCGACTCCGGACTGGGTCTCGGCGAAGCCGGCCGCGAACACGACCGCCCCGCCGCAGCCAAGCTCACCGGCCTCGGCGATCAGGCCGGGCACCGTCGCGGCGGGTGTGGCGATGATGACCGCGTCGGGCGCGAGCGGAAGGTCGGCCAGGCGCGGTACGCACGCAACGCCGTGGACCTGCTCGGCCGTGGGGTGGACGCCGAAGACCGGGCCGGCGAAGCCGTTCTCTACCAAGTTCGCCACGGCCTGGTTGCCGTAGCTGCCCGGGCGGGTCGACGCCCCGACGACCGCGATCGATTCGGGGGCGAGAAGTCGATTGAGATCCACGGCCGGCTACAGACTCCGTTCGAGCAGGCGTAGCGAATCAACGGGAAGCGTGAGCGTGACCGGTACGCCCGTGCGTAGATCGTCCCGGTCGGAGTCGTTGACGACCAACGCCTGCACCGCCGGCCCGTGCGGCAGGCGCACCAGCACCTGGGTCGTCGCGCCCACATAGACGAGGTTGTCGACGATGGCCGGCACGGTATTGGCACCGTTCGCACCGGCCGCCGCCAGGCGCACCCGCTCGGGGCGGATCACGACGCGGCCCGGCCCCGATTCGGGCGCGAAGGAGCCGGGTCCCGCACAGGTGGCCGTCAATGGGAACTCGCCCAGCCGGACCTGCGCCCGCTCGCTGCCGTCCTGCGCGAGGCAGGTGACGTCGAGCAGGTTCGCCAGACCCAGGAAGTCGGCGACGAACTCGGTTCTCGGCGCCTCGTAGACATCCTTCGGGCGACCACACTGCACGATCTGACCGCGGTCCATGACGGCGAGGCGGTCGGACATCTCGAGCGCCTCTTCCTGATCGTGAGTGACGAAGACGAAGGTGGTGCCGACCTTTCGCTGCAACTCGATGAGCTCGGTACGCAGCGTCTTGCGCAGCTTGGCGTCGAGCGCGCCCAGGGGTTCGTCGAGCAGCAGGACGGCCGGCTCACACACGAGAGCCCGGGCCAGCGCCACCCGCTGTTGCTCACCGCCGGAGAGCTGATCCGGCCTCCGCTCTGCCAGCCGGGTGAGCCGCACCAACTCCAGAGCGTTGGCCACGCGGGTTTGGCGGTCAGCCTTGTCGAGGCCGCGGCGCCAGCGCAGCCCGTACCCGACGTTCTCCGTCACCGACAGGTGCGGGAACAACGCGTAGCTCTGGAACACCGTGTTGATCGGACGCCGATGCGCGGGGGTGCCGACCAGATCCACACCGTCGAGAAGGACCCGGCCGCTGGTGGGCGCGTCGAAGCCGCCGATCATCCGCAGCGTCGTTGTCTTGCCGCAGCCAGAGGGTCCCAACAACGAGAAGAACTCTCCGGGCTCCACCCGCAGGTCGATCCCGTCCACGGCCACGGCGTCGCCATGAACCTTGCGTAGGCCCACGAGGTCGATCCCGCCGCCGCCGGCGCGGCGCGCGCTGTCGCCGGTCATGGCCGGCAGTCTAGGCACGGTTGGGCGCACGCGGAAGACTCCTGACTGAACAGCCAGTAAGTGGACGAGCATGTCGAAGCGGTAATCTGTTGCGGTGTTGAGAAACGAGAGCGGCCCCAGCAGCCGCGCCAACCACGCCGACCGGCGCCGCGCCGAGCTACTGGAGTCGGCCCGGCGGGTCGTGCTCGAGCGTGGCATCGCCAGCACCCGGGTGGCGGACGTCGCCAAGGCGACCAACGTCAGCGGCGGGCTGATCCACTACCACTTCGCCACCAAGGACGAGCTCATGGCGGAGATGCTGCGAGCCGCGAGCGTAGACGAGAGGCGACAGCTGGACGAGATCGTGGCCGGCCCGGGCACCGCCGTCGACCGACTGGACCGGGCGGTGCGCCACTACATTCCCCGCACGAGGGCAGACCAGAGCTGGATCCTGTGGATCGAATCGTGGGCGGCGGGGCTGCGCGCACCCGCCCTGCGTGCCATCCTCGCCGAACTGGAAGACGCATGGATCGGCGCCCTAGAGCGATTGATTCGCGACGGTGTCGCCTCGGGCGAGTTCACCTGCGATGATCCGGCCGGTGCGGCCGAGCGGCTCGACGCCCAGCTCGACGGTCTTATGGTGCGGTGCACGGTGCACCCCGAGGCCATGACTCGCAAGCGCCTACTCGAGCACGCACGGATCGCCGCGGCGCGCGAGGTCGGGGTAGACCGGAGCGCACTGCCCCGCTGACCCGGCCTTGACATGCTGCCGGCCGGCCGATTGACTGGGTGATCAGTCAGTCAACATCCCAGATTGCGCGGGAGCCGTCGCGATGGCGTCATTGGTGCAACTCTCCGCCGACCAGTTGGAGCTGCAGGAACGGGCCCGACGGTTCGTCGATGAAGTGCTGATTCCGCACGAGGTGGCCGCCGAGCGGGCCGGCGGCCGACTGCCGGCCGACGTCGTCAACACGATAACCAAGGCGGCGATCGAGGCGAGCCTCAATGGCGGCCGCCACGGCGTCGAGCATGGTGGGCAGGGTTGGTCGACGCTGGACTACGTGGTGGTGCACGAGCAACTGGGTCGTAACACGAACGGGTTGTGGTGGTGGATTCCTGACGCATATAACGTGCTCTCGGCCGGCACGCCCGACCAGATCGAGCGCTATCTCGTGCCGGCGCTGCGCGGGGACGCCTGGCTGTCATACGCCGTGACGGAGGAGCACGCCGGCTCCGATCCGTCCGGGATCCGCACCACGGCGCGCGCCGACGGCGACGATTGGGTGATTGACGGCGAGAAGTGGTTCGTGACCAGCGGCGACGTCGCCGCCGCCCACATCGTGGTGGCCCTGGCGGAGGGCCACGGACCCACGCTGTTCATTGTGGACTCCGACGCGCCCGGAGTGGAGGCGGTGGACGACCCGCCGTTCACGCACACGTTCCCGCACGGCCACCCTACGGTCCGGTTCACCGGTGTCCGGGTCGGTTCGTCGGCCATCCTTGGTGGTCTCGGGGAAGCCGATGCGCTGCAGCAGGCCTGGTTTATGGAGGAGCGCCTCGGCATCGCCGTGCACTGCGTCGCGGCGATGGGTCGCCTGCTGGAGGAGGCTCTGGCCTGGGCCTCCACACGCGAGCAGGGCGGCGGCCGAATCCTGGACCACCAGGGGGTCTCCTTCCCGCTGGCCGACTCGGCGGCCGATGCGGCCGCGGCCCGCCTGCTCGTCTACGAGGTGGCCGCGCTCGCCGACTCCGGAGCCGACCGCAAGATCGTGCACGCGAAGGCATCCCTGGCGAAGCTCTTCGCCAGCGAGGCTGCGTACCGCTGCGCCGACCGCGTGGTCCAGGTCTTCGGCGGGCGAGGCTATGTCCGCACGTATGCGGCCGAGCGGTTCCTCCGGGAGCTGCGGGTGGACCGGATCTGGGAGGGGACGAGCGAAATCCAGCGGCTCATCGTCACCCGGTCACTGGAGCGGCGTGGCGTGCGCGCCGTGATCGCCTGAGAGGGGAACCACACGTGGATTTCGCCTACCCGCCGCAGCTGGCCGAGCTGCAGGACCGCGCCCGCCAGCTGGCCGACCTGATCAGCACCTACGAGGACCGGTGCGAGGAGGGCAACGGTCTGTCACAGGCCGACCTGGCGACAATCGCAGACGCGGTACGCGACGCGCGGCTGGCCGCCATCAACATGCCGACGGAGTGGGGCGGCCAGGGGCTGAGCATTCTCGAGCAGGTCGTTGTGCAGGAGCAGTTGGGCCGGCTGACGAACGCGTTGTGGGACACGGTCTGGCGCCCTGCCAACGCGCTGCGCGCCTGCGACGACAAGCAGCGTGACCGCTATCTGGTGCCGTGCATCCAGGGGACCCGGCGGGATTGCTTCGCGGTCACAGAGGAGGGAGCTGGCAGCGATCCGATGTCGATCCGCACGACCGCTACACGCAACGCAACCGGCGATGGTTGGGTCATCGATGGCGAGAAGTGGTTCGTCACGGTGGGAGACAGCGCCGACTTCCTGATCACATTGGCGATCGCCGACGGCCGGCCGACTTTGTTCCTCATCGACAAGTACTCCCCCGGTGTGCGCGTCAAGCGCATCCCCCGGTACATGCACACGTTCGTCTACGAGCACCCCGAGTTTGTGTTTGAGGGGGTCGAGGTCGGCGACGAGCAGGTGCTCGGCGGTGTGGGGAACGGGTACGAGCTGACCCGCGACTGGTTCGTCGAGGAGCGCCTGATGATCGGCGCCCGCACGATCGGCGCCGCCGAGCGTGCGCTGGAACTTGCTGTTGAATGGGCCAATAGTCGAGTGCAGTTCGGCTCACCCATTGCCGGTTACCAGCTCATCCAGGGCATGCTCGCCGACTGCGCTGTTGACATCGCCACCAATCGCGCGCTGGTGCACCAGGTCGCCTGGGAGGCTGACCATGGCCTGGATCGCAAGACGTTGCACGGCAAGGCGGCTCTGGTCAAACTGGCGGCTTCCGAGGCGTCAGGCAGGGTTATCGACCGCTGCGTGCAGATCTTCGGCGGGCGCGGTTACATGCGGGACTATCCGGTGGAGCGGCTCTATCGGGAGCTGCGCGTCGACCGCATCTGGGAGGGGACCAGCGAGGTCCAGCGCCTCACCATCGCCAACGAGATGATCAAGCGCGGCACGGCCGGCCTGCTCCACATGCCGCGCGCCTAGAACCTCTAATCACGCGCCGTTGGCCAGCCGACTGCCGAACTATGTTCCGGTCCGCTTGGTCGCGGACGGTATTCTCGGACCGTGAAGCTTGAGCTGGAGCTGCCGGACACGATGCCGCTGACAGCGGACGATTTCGAGCGGCTGCCTCACGTTGAGGGCTTCCGGTTGGAGTTGTGGGAAGGAAACCTGATCGTGGCGGCAGCCGCACAGCGAGCGTGGCACTCAGAGATGGCCTTCCGACTCAGCACTCTCTTCCGGCGACAAGGCCTGCGCACCGCCATGGAGGTTGGTGTCGTAGTTGGTAGGAGAGGCGTGCCGGCGCCTGATGTCACGGTCTTCCGTGACGGCGTCGAGGTGGACCTGGACCGGTCCCAGTTCCCGGCGGAAGATGTGTTCCGTGTAGTTGAGATCGTTTCCCCGGACTCGAGGGATCGCGACCGGGTAGACAAACCGGTCACCTACGCCCGCGCTGGCATTCCCGAGTACTGGATCGTGGAGCAGGCAAGCGACTCGTTCGAAGCAGTCGTCCACGAGTACAGGCTGACTCCTACCGCAGACGGTGACGTGTATACGCTCGTCCGCACGGTGAATCTGTCCGCCCTCGAGGACGGTACCTCCTGACATCCCGAGCTGCTGTGCCGGGCGGACATTCAAGATCAGCGTGATCATGAGCTGGCCGTCGTGAAAAGGCGCCGATCATGACCTCCAGGTCATGATCGGCGGGATCTTGGTGTCGGCCAGCCGGCGCAAGCCGATCGCCGCCTCGAACGCTGTCGCGAAGCGACCGTCCGCCGTGCCGCCGCAGTCTTCAGACATCGATAGACGCCATCTCCCTGAGCGCGGATCCTCCGGCCCTATCGGTACCGGCGGCGACCCCACGTCGACGGCGCAGCACCGCCCACGCGAGCACCAAAGCCAGCGCCGACCCCAGCAGCAACAGGGTGGCGAGCGCGTTTAGCGCCGGCGACGGCGCGGTGCGCACAGCGCTGTAAAGCTTGATCGGCACGGTCACAGACGATGCGTCCGTCGACAGGAAAGCGCTGATGACGAAGTCGTCCATGGATGAGGCGAACACGATCAGCGCACCCGCGAGCACGGCCGGGGTCAGCAACGGGAGCAGCACCGTGCGCAGCGCCTGCATCGGCGTGGCACCCAGGTCGCGCGCGGCAGCCTCGTACTCCGCACCGATCGAGTGCAGGCGGGACCGGACGATGATCACGACGTACGAGACGGAGAACGTGACATGGCCGAGCAGCTGGGCCGTCCGGCCGAGCGGGATGAGCGTATAGAGGTTGGTGAACACGAGATACAGGGCGCTACCCATGACGATCTCTGGTGTCGCGAGCGGTAGCAACATCAGCCCGTTCGCCGCGCGGCTGGTCCGGCCACGCCAGCGGGTAAGGCCGAGAGCGAGCGCCACCCCGAGCGGCGTCGCCACCAACGTGGTGAGCAGCGCGAGCTGGAGAGTGTTCGATAGGGCCAGGCGCAAGCTCGGGTCGGACACGACGGACCCCGAATCACCCCAGTACCACCGGAATGAGAAGCCCTGCCACGTGCTGCGGGACCGGCCATCGTTGAACGAGAACTGGATCGCGATGAGCACCGGTACCAGCGACCACACGATGTAGAGCCACGTCAGTGCCGCGAGGAAGAGCGGGCGGCGAGTCACGACGTCTCCCGGTTGGCGCGCTGCGACGAGATCAAGTAGTAGGCCATCAGAGCCATCAGCATGAACGACAGAATCAGCACCAGCGATGCGCCGATCTCCTTGCGCGACCCACCAAGGAGGTAGAACTCGATCTGGTTGCCGATCATCGTCGTGGTCGGCGACCCGGAGACGAGCGTGTTCGTGAAGTAGTCCCCGAACATCGGCAGTGCGGTCACCACCGCCGCGGTCATCAGCCCCGACCGGCTCAGCGGCAGCGTCACGTGCAGGAACGTGCGGAAACCGCCCACGCCCAGGTCGCGGGATGCGTCCAGCAGCCGCGAGTCGATCCGGTCCAGCGTCGCGTAGAGCGGCACGATGAAGAACGGCACGTAGCCATAGACCAGGGCGAGCACCACTGTGTACGGGTTACCGGAGAGCCAGCGCACAGGATCCGGCACGATGCGCAGCGCGATGAGAGCGTCGTTGACGTACCCGTCGTCCTGCAACAGGCTCAGCCAGGCCAGCATCCGGGTGATGTAGTTGATCCACCACGGCGCCAGGATGAGCGCGAGCAGCAGGCCGCGCCGGCGTCCGGCGTACCGGGCGAGGTAGTACGCGACGGGGTAGCCGATAAGGAAGCAGAGCAAGAGGGCGAGCCCCACGAAGAGGAGCGTGCGCACAAAGACGGGCCGCAGGTCGCCGGTGAGGCTGCGCTGGACGACCTCCGTGAAGAGTGTGAAGTCCCAGTAGCGCGGATCCCACTCGGGCACCGGCGAGCGGAAGATCGGGTCGGGGTAGCCGAACGCCACCGCCGCGATGGCGTAGAACGGCACCGCGAACAACGCCAGGAGCCACAGCGTCCCGGGCGCCGCTAGCGCCGGCCAGAGGCGCCTACCGCTCCGCGACTCGCGCACTCACCGACCCGCCTTGCCGATTCGCTTTCATTGCCCAGCCTTGAACTTCGCCCACTCGTCCGTCCACAGCGCCTCGCCGGCCGGGCTGAGTTGGAGCTCCTGCAACCCATCCGTGTAGTGCGCCGGAGTGACGATGGCGCTGGTGAGGTTCTCCGCCACGTACTCGTCGGCGACCATCTTCTCCGGCGTGACGACGGAGAGGGCCGGCTGGTACCCGGTGAATGAGAAATTCTCCAGTGCCACATCGTTGTCGAGGATGTGGTTGATGAGCATGTGGGCGAGCACCGGCTTTTGCGCCGAGCGCGGGATCGCCATGGTGTCCGTGCCAACGGCTCCCTTGCGGTGGGCGGGGTACCAGTAACCGAGCACCTCGGCCCCCGTGCCCTCGGGCAGGTAGTACTGCGCGTTGACGATGTCGCCGGACCAGCAGTGGTGTACATCGGCTTGACCCTCGGGCACGAGCTGGTACGCCGTGATGCCGACCTTCACGTTGACGGCGTTCACCAGCGAGGCCAGCGACGCTCCGGCGGCCTTGATGACGGCGGGGTCCTCGGTGTTCACGTCGGTCTGGCCGGCCCGCAGCATGGCCATCGTCAGTGCCTCGCGGTAGTCATCGAGGATGTACACCTTGCCCTGGTGGGAGGCGTCGTAGAGCAGGTCGTATCCGTTGGTGGGCACGGACTTCACCCGGTCAGCGCGGTAGCCGATGCCGGTCGTGTACGCGGTATACGGCACGGTGTACTGCGATCCCTGGTCGTAGAACGGATCCTGCAGCTTTGGCCAGGCGTTGCGCAGGTTCGGCAGATAGGAGGGGTTGAGCGGCTGCAGTAGCTTGCCCGCCACGATCTTCGCCAGGATGTCCGGTGTCGGGAAGTAGAGGTCGAAGTTCGTCCCGGATGTGCGCAGCTTTGCGATCGCCTCGTCCTGCGTGGTGAACGTGGTGATCTCGACCTTGACGCCGTTCTTGTCGCCGAACGCCTTGATGACATCGGGGGAGAGATACTCGGCGTAGTTGAACACCTTCAGCGTGCCGCCCTTCTCCGGAGCCAGCCCGCTGGCGATCGCCGGCACATCCGAGTGCAGCGGCAACCGGGTCGGCCGGTTCGGCCGGCTGAGCACGATCTGTTCGCCGGTGGGGGTGGGGCGGGGGCGTTCGCGTCCGCAGCCGGCGAGGACGCCCGTGCCGGCGACCGCCGCGAGGGCGCCGAGCTGGAGGAATTGGCGTCTGGTCGGCGATGCGCCGGAGGCGATCAACGGGCCGCGAGTCTCGCGTGGGTGGAATGCCATCTCGAACCCCATCTCGCTCTTGCCAAACTGACTGGTGGTTCAGTTAGTCTGTCGCTATGTGGCCTCCGTCACAAGACCCTAAGTACCAAGATTCACGACGCGATTACACCGCGATTGTGGTGGGCGGTGGGCACAACGGTCTAGTGGCCGCGGCCTACCTTGCCCGAGCCGGGATGAAGCCGCTCCTTCTCGAGGCGCGACCGAACACGGGCGGTGCCGCGACCACCGAGACGCCGTGGGGGCCGGAGTTTAAGGTAACCGCGCTGTCGTACGTGATGAGCCTGATGCCGCCAACCATCATCAACCAGCTCAAACTGCCCGAGCACGGGTACCGGGTGATCCCGATGGGCCCGTCCTTCGTACCGTTCCCCGACGGCCGAGCGCTGGTACTGAGCGGCGACACAGACGAGGACCACGACCGCATCGCCGCGTTCTCACCCAAAGACGCCGACGCGATGCCGCGGTTCGAAGCATGGCTGCGCGGCGTCGGCGACGTGCTCGCCCCGCTGCTGATGCGGACCCCGCCCAATGTCGGCTCCCGGCGCCCGAAGGACCTGCTCGATCAACTGCGGCTGGCCTGGGGCATGCGCGGCCTCGATGTGCGCCGGGCCGCGGACGCGGTGCGGCTGTTCACGATGAGCATCTCCGATCTGCTCAACGAATGGTTCACCTCGCCCGAGGTCAAGGGCGCGATGGCGGTCAACGGTGTTATCGGCACATGGGCCGGCCCGGAGGCACCGGGCACGGCGTACGTCATGATGCACCACGAGATCGGCGACATCGGCGACGGCAAGATGGGCGGCTGGGGGTACCCGGTCGGCGGGATGGGCGCCGTCGCCGCGGCGATCCGACGGTCCGCGGAGGCCTTCGGTGCCCGGATACTCACCGACGCTCCGGTGGAGCGAATCCTCATCGAGAACGGCCGCGCCGTGGGCGCCGCGACCCGGGACGGCCGGGAGTTCCAAGCGCCTGTCGTCGTCGCGGCGACGCACCCGAAGCTCACCTTCCTGCACCAGATCGAGCGCTCCGAACTCCCCGACGACTTCGTCACCGACATCGAGCGGTGGCGCACCCGCAGCGGCACCGTGAAGATCAACCTTGCGCTCTCCGGATTGCCGCACTTCGCCGCCGCGCCAGACATGCCGCGCGAGCACTACACCGGCGCGATCGAACTCTCGCCGTCGCTGGAGTACCTCGAGCGGGCCTTCCAGGAGGCCCGCGCGGGAAGGGCGGCCACCCGGCCATTCGCGGATACGGTCAGTCCCTCCACTGTGGACCCGTCTCTCTGCCCCGAGGGAACGCACATCATGTCGATGTTCACCCAGTGGGTGCCGCACACCTGGGCCGATTCCTATTCCGACGCTGAGCTGAAGGAGTACGCGGATCGCGTCATTGGCGAGTTCGAGGCCGTCGCGCCGGGCTTCACCAACCTGATCATGCACCGGCAGGTGATCGGTCCGTACGAGATGGAGCACGAGTACGGGCTGGTCGGCGGCAACATATTCCACGGCGAGCTCACCCCGGACCAGCTCTTCCACCTGCGCCCAGCGCCGGGGTACGCGAACTTCACCACGCCGATCCGAGGCCTCTACCAGTGCTCGTCGGCCACCCACGGCGGCGGAGGGGTCACCGGCATCGCCGGCTATCTGTGCAGCAAACGGATCCTCAAGGACCGGCGGTTCCGGCGATGAGTGCCCCGCTCGACCTGGACGAGGTGCATGCCTGCCTGCTCGGCAGCGGCACGATGCTGCCCGCGCGGGCGTACACCGACGACGCCGTGCTCGCCTGGGAGCGACATGCACTCTTCGCCGGCGGCTGGGTATGCGTGGGGCGCGGCGCCGATCTGGCCACGCCACGGATGCGCCGGGCCGTCCGGGTGGGTGACGACGCGGTGCTCCTGGTCCGGGACGACGACGGCGTGCTGCGTGGCTTCTACAACACCTGCCGTCACCGCGGTCACGAACTGCTTCCGTGCGGATCGACCGCGAGCGGGCCGTTCATCGCCTGCCCGTACCACAGCTGGGTCTACTCGCTCGACGGGAGCCTGCACAAGGTCCCGCCGGCGCACCGTGGGTCGGTGGACTCGGCCGACCTTGGCCTGGTTGCGGCGGCGGTCACGGAGTGGCAGGGCTTCGTCTTCGTCAACGCCGACGCCGCCGCGCCGCCGCTGGACCAGTACTTCGGCGGGCTTGACGAGCTGCTCGCGCCATACGAGTTCGAACGCCTCACCGTGGCGGCGAGCCACTCGTACGAGTTGGCCGCAAACTGGAAGCTGGCGGCGGAGAACTACCACGAGTGCTACCACTGCACCACGATCCACCCCGAGCTGTGCCGGGTCTCGCCGCCGGAGAGCGGGGAGAGCTTCACGCCAGAGGGGCTATGGGTCGGCGGCAGCATGGAGCTGGTCGACGGCGCGGAGACGATGGCGTTGGACGGTCACAGCGGCGGTGTGACCATGCGCGGCGTCTCGGGCGACCGCCTGCGCGAGGTGCTGTACCTGCAACTCATGCCGAACCTGCTGCTGAGCGTGCACCCCGACTACGTGATGACCCACCTGCTCAAACCGTTGGCTGCGGACCGTACGCGAGTCGAGTGCCAATGGCTCTTCCCGCCGGAGGCCGTGGCGCTGGCGGGCTTCGACCCCTCGTACGCGGTGGATTTCTGGGACATCACCAACCGGCAGGACTGGGCCGCCTGCGAGGGTGTGCAGCGCGGCGTCTCGTCCCGTGGCTACCGACCGGGCCCGCTCTCCCCCTGGCACGAGGGCGTCGTCTTCCAGGCCATCGCCGTAGTCGCACACACCTATCTGGACGGTCGTCTGCCCGCGACTGCCCGCCAACCCGCCGTTTCCTCCCGCAAACCGAACACCACACAGGAATAGGTGAATTCGATGTCCGGCAATCTGTCGGCGACCGATCTCGAACGTCTCGACGACCTCATCAGCGACCAGGAGAAGCTCTTCCTCGCCCGGACCGGCGAGTCCCAGCGAATCCGCGAAGAGTGCAGCGACGTGCTGCCCGGCGGCGTCGCGTCCAACTGGCAGGACGCCCCGCCCGGGGCAGTGTGGATTGACCGCGGCGAAGGCTCTCGAGTGTTCGATGTGGACGGCACGGAGTACGTCGATCTGCACGGCGGTTTCGGGGTGGGCATAGTCGGCCATGCGCATCCGGCGATCGTCGCGGCCGTCTCGGACCGGGTGCGCAAGGGTACCCACTTCGCCCAGCCCACCGAGGACGCCGTCGTGGTGGCCCGCGAACTCGCCCGGCGCTTCGGCTTGCCGATGTGGCGCTATAACAACTCGGGCACCGAGGCGACCATGGACGCCGTCCATCTGATGCGGGTCGCCTCCGGCCGGGCGAAGATCATCAAGATCGAGGGCTCGTATCACGGCCATCACGACAGCGTGCAGGTTTCGGTCTATCCCGCGGCCGACGAAGCCGGACCCGCGGATCGGCCGAACTCCGTTCCCGTCGGCACGGCTGTGCCAGCCGCGCTGGCCCGGCTGACGATCGTCGTGCCATTCGGCGACCTGGCCGCGGTCGAGCGAGTGCTGGGGGAGAATACGGGCGGAGTGGCCGGCATGATCATTGAGCCGATCATGATGAACATCGGGTTGATTCCGCCGCCACCGGGCTACCTGGCTAGCCTCCGCGACCTGCTGCACTCCCACGGCGCCTACCTGGCCTTCGACGAGGTGAAGACCGGACTCGCGGTCGCCCCCGGCGGGGCCATCGAATGGTCCGGGGTCACCCCCGACCTGGTGTGCCTGGCTAAGGCGCTGGGCGGTGGGTTGCCCTGCGGCGCCATCGGCGGCTCGCGAGAGCTGATGGGACTCATCGCCGAGGGGACGTACGAGCAGGTCGGCACCTTCAATGGCAACCCGCTCACCATGGCGGCGGCGCGGGCGGCGCTCACCGAGATCCTGACCGACGAGGCGTACGCACACTTCGACCGGCTCCGCGCGGCCATGGTCGCTGGCGCCGAGGACATCCTGCACCGCTACGACCTGCCCGGTCACGTCCGCGCCTACGGGGCGAAGGGGGCCGTCATCTTCCACGACCAGCTGCGAAACTACCGGGACTTCCTCGCCTACCCCGACCAGTGGGGCAACGCGCACTGGCTCTACCAGCACAACGGCGGTGTCTTCCTGCCGCCGTGGGGCAAGTGTGAACAGTGGACCGTCTCCGTGCAACACTCCATAGCGGACGTACAGCGCTTCGTATCCAATCTGGACCGAATGGCCGCCGACCTTCGGAGCGACCGATGATCTACCGGTGACGTCGATCTAGGACTTAGCGACGTGTTTCGATCTTCAAACGGGTCGCTAATCCCTAGATCGACGAGGGGTGCGGATGGAAAGGTGTGGAATGGAGGAATGTTGCGATGAACGTGATTGCTGAGCAGCTTGGCGAGGTCGGGCTACCGGAGCCGATCTCCGCCTTGGCGCAGCGGTCTTGGGACACGGTGGTGGTCGGTGGCGGCCACAACGGCCTCACCTGCGCCGCGTACCTGGCGAGGGCCGGACAGTCGGTCCTGGTGCTGGAGGCTCGCACTCGACTTGGTGGCGCGTGCACGTTGGAGCGCCCGTTTCCGGACCAGCGCTATGTGATCAGCCCCTGTGCGTACGTCATCGGCCTTCTGGACGAGACAGTGATCTCGGATTTGAGGCTTAACAAGCGCGGACTCGAGGTCTATCTCGCGGACCCGCAGCTGTGGGTGCCGTTCGATGACGGCACCGCGTTCGCGCAGTGGATGGACCATGATCGCACCCTGGCCGGGTTGCAAGCATTGGGCCTGAGCCAGCGCGACATCGACGGTTACTTCGCGTACGAGGATCTGTTCGATCAGATGCGGATCCGGCTGCGCAAGGGCGCTGTGGACACCTGGTCTGTCGCAGCACCACGTAAGCCGGAGCTGGAGGAAATGCTTGGCAAGGACACGTTCATGTGCGACGTGCTCTTCCACGCCTCGATCTCGGATGTCCTCGACGAGTTCGTCTCCGACCAACGACTCAAGGACGCGCTCTTCGGGCAGGGTGTGATCGGCACCTACGCAGGGCCGAAGGACCCGGGCACGGCCGCGGTCAAGCTGATGCACTTCGCCGGCGAGGTGCTGGGGCACGGCGCCGTGTGGGGATATGTGCGCGGCGGCATGGGCATGGTGAGCTTCGCCATCGCCGACGCGGCGCGCGAGGCTGGCGCGGTGCTGGCGGCGGGCGTACCCGTGGCGGAGGTCCTTCCCGGCGAGGGTGTGCGGCTCGACGACGGCACTCTCATCCGCGCGACCCGGGTGGTCAGCAACGCCGACCCCAAGCGGTTGCTCGGGTTGCTGCCAGCGGATGCTGTGCCGACCGCGTACCGAAGCAGGCTCGAGGCCTGGGACATCCGCAGCCCCGTGGTCAAGTTCAACGCCGCACTGCGTCGGCTCCCCTCGTGGACGGCGGCTCCCGGCGAGACCTTCATGGCGATGGGCGTGGTGGACGTAACTACCGGCCTGGATGACGCCCAGCGCTCGTTCGAACGGTGCGACGCCGGCGAGCCCGCCGTCGGCTTCGGCGAGATCTACGTACAGACGGGGCATGATCCGTCGCCGGCACCCGAGGGTCGGCATCTGATGAGCATCTTCGGGCAGTACGCCGCGTACACGCTCAACGGCGGCTGGGGCAGCCGACGCGACGAGGTGGCCCGCCAGTTCATCGACCTGGTGGGCCGGTTCGCCCCGGATTTCGAGGAGTGCCTGGAGAGCTATGAGGTGCTCGGCCCGCCCGACATCGAGGCCAGGGTCGGCCTCACTGGCGGACACATCTTCCAGGGCGAGGTCCGGCCTGACCAGATGTGGGAGAACCGGCTCTCCCCGCGTACCGAGGTTCCCGGCGTGTACCTGTGCGGGGCCGCGACCCACCCGGGTGGCAGTGTGATCGCGCTGAACGGGCGCAACGCCGCCATGGCCGTCCTCGAGGACGCCCGCGCATCCATCGGTACATGAACATTTGCGGGTGGCCCACTACGATGGCACGGAATGGGTTGACGACCGGACCGAGCGCGGCCGATGGAGGTAGCTGTGAGCAGCCAGGAGAGTGGAGTCTCGCCAGCCGACCCGGAGGGCTCGGCGCCGGTGATCGACACGACTGTGGCGCATCCGGCCCGCAGGTACAACTACTGGCTTGGCGGCAAGGACAATTTCCAGGCCGACCGGGAGTCCGGCGACGCGATCGCCAGGATGTTTCCGAGCATTCGCACCGCGGCCATGGAGAACCGCTACTTTCTGCGCCGGGCCGTGACATACCTGGTCCAGGAGGCAGGGATCCGCCAATTTCTAGACATCGGCACCGGCATCCCGACCGCCAACAACACCCACGAGGTCGCGCAGTCCATCGCGCCCGAGTCGCGGGTCGTCTACGTCGACAACGATCCGATCGTGCTGGTGCACGCCCGGGCCTTGCTCACCAGCTCTCCCGAAGGTGAGACCGCCTACATCGACGCCGATCTACGCGAACCTGACAAGATCCTGAGTCACCCCGATCTGCTCCGGACCCTTGATCTGTCGCAACCGGTGGCACTGATGCTGGTGGCGATCCTGCACTTCATCATGGACGCGGACGACCCGTACGCGGTCGTGGCGCGGCTGGTCGGTGCACTGCCATCGGGTAGCTACCTGGTTACCACGAACGTCACCATGGACTTCATGCCGCCGCAGGCCCGCAGCCAGGTCAGCGCCGCCGCGGCGTCCGGCCGGTACGGCGATATCCGATTCAGGACCATGGAGGAGTTCGCCCGCTTCTTCGACGGGTTGGAAATCGTCCCGCCGGGAATCCGATCTGTGTCCGATTGGCGGGCCGATGGCGAACCCGATCCCCGTCCATCAGCCGCAGACACCTCCGTGTACGGCGCCATCGCGCGAGTCCCCTGACCGGTAGGTTAGAGATCCGCCAATGCCGCGCTGAGAATCTCAGCGGTACGCGTGGGCGGCTCGGCCTCCACGCACAGCACCTCCATTGCCTCGGCGTAGCTGTCCACGTCCTCGCGCTTGTCAAGGTAGAGCGCGCTGGTGAGTTGTTCGACGTAGACCACGTCGGGCAGGTCCTGCTCGGGGAAGCGGAGAATGGTGAACGCACCGCCCGCCGCCGCGTGGCCGCCAACGTGGAACGGGATCACCTGAAGCCTGACATTCGGCAGCTGAGTGATGTCTATCAGGGCCTCAAGCTGCGCGCGCATGACCTTCGCACCGCCGATCGGTCGACGCAAGGTCGCCTCGTCCACGACCGCCCACAGCTGCGCTGGATCTGGCCGCGTCAGTAGCTGCTGGCGGGCCATGCGAAGGCTGACCCTGCGTTCGATCTCCTGCGCGCGCGCCCGTCCGTGCCCCAGCTTCACCACGGCGTGGGCGTAGTCGCTGGTCTGCAACAGACCGGGGATGAACTGGACCTCGTACGTGCGGATGAGCGCAGCCGCCGCTTCCAATCCCAGATACGACTGGAACCAGCTCGGCAAGACGTCGCCGTACCGGTGCCACCAACCCGGCGTGTTCGCCTCCCTGGCCAGCGCCAGTAGCGCGGCACGTTCCTCCTCGTCGGTGACGCCGTAGAGGGTGAGCAGGTCCGCGACATCGCGTTCCTTGAAGCTGACCCGGCCCAACTCCAACCGACTGATTTTTGATTCGGAGGCTCGGATCTCCCATCCCGCGTCCTCGCGGCTGACGCCCTGAGCGTCGCGGAGCCTACGCAGGTGAGCGCCCAGCAGCATGCGGAGCACGGTCGGACCGCCGCCCGCCCCGCCTTCCTGCTGAGCCGCCGTCACGTCCACACCTCCAGATGCTCAGCCCAACGGGCGTTTGCTGTCCGCGAGTAAGCATGCCATGAACCGAGCGTGAGCCACAGGACCAACAAACCGTTGCCCAAACCATCATCAGGTCTCAGTGGACTATGCTGGTTGGGTACTTCGGCCTTGCGGCCGAAGGCTGCCCGTCCTACCCACCGGAGTGGTGCGGGCTTCACGCTTCAATGACCCTGCCCGTGCCGCGGATGCGGGGTGGGTCTGATCTGGTCTTCACGTGCGTTCCAGCCGTTGCCGGCTGCGGTTTCCGGGGCACTCCCGGTACCGTGCCCAGCCACGAGCTGGGCGAGGTTGCGGGCGGCGTTGACGTCTCGGTCGAGGGTCAGACCGCAGGTGTTGCAGGTGAACATCCGCTGGGACAGCGACAGCTTGGGTTTCACCGTCGCGCACGCCGAGCAGGTTTTGCTGGAGGGGTAGTACCGGTTCGCCAGGTGCAGGTGTGAGCCGTACCAGGCGGTCTTGTACGTCAGGTGGCGGCGCAGTTGTGCCGGTGCCGCGTCGGCCAGGGATCGGGCCAGGCCCCGTTTGGCGGCGCGGCCGTTGCGGGCGAACCCGCCCGTGGGGTGGGGTTTGGGTGTCGGGCGGGCGAGCATCCCGGCCACGTGCAGATCCTCGACGACGACGGTGTCGAACCGTTGGGCGAGGGTGGTGGTGAGCTTGTGCCAGCCGTCGGCGCGGGCGTCGCGGGCCCGCCCGTGCAGCCGGCCGATACGGTGTCGGGTCTTGGTCCAGCGTCGCGACGGCGGCCGTCGGGTGGCGGTGGCCGGATCGTAGGGGCCGTGTTGGCGGGTGGCGCGGCGCTGCTCACGGCGTAGCCGTTTCAGGGCGGCGGCCAGGCGGCGCGGATTGGCTACCTTGCCGTCGGTCAGGCCCGGCATCGGTGTCGACAGCACGGCCATGCTTTGCACCCCGGCGTCCACACCGACCACCACGCCGACACGGCCCACATGGCCCGGTCGGCCGGCGACCCGGGTGACCTGGCAGCCGAACGCGACCTGCCAGCGACCGCGGGCATCGCAGGACACGGTGGCCGACAGGATCCGCCCGGTGCCCGCCTCGATCCGGCGGGCCAGCTTGCGGGCCGACTCGTGCAGTTTGATCGTGCCCAGCCGGGGCAGGGTCACGTGTCGGCGGTCGGCCTCGATCCGGATCACCCCGGTGGTGAACCGGCACACCGGACGTGACCTGTGCCGGGACTTGAACCGGGGGAACCCGACCTTCTTGCCTGTCCGCCGACCCGCACGAGAGTCGGAGAAGTTCTTCAGCGCCCGGGCCAACGCGTCCAGACCACCGCTATAGGACTCCTTCGAGTTGTTTCGCCACCAGGGCGCCACCTGATGCTTGGCCTGATTCCAGCGCCGACGCAGCTCGTACAGGTTCCACGGCACCGGCGTGAGTCTTCCATCGGGCACCCCGTAGGACTGCTCCGCCTCCCGCTGCGCCAGGGCGGCCTTAACCAACGCCAGCCCCCAGTTGTAGGCGAACCGGGCCGCGCCGGCGTGCCGGGCAAGATCACGCTGCTGCGTGGCGGTCGCATCCAACCCGAACCGGTACGCCTGATGACACGTCACAGATTCGCTCACCCGGCACCTGCCCGCACCAGAGCCTCGCCGCGACGCCTGGCCCAGCGCCGCCCATACCGCCAAGCGCACCGGCTGGTCACCACCTCGCCCCCGTCCTGGACCAGATCATCGCCTACCCCGGCGTCGTCGAGCACTACAAGCCTCCCGCCACACGATGCCGGCAGAGCTCTACACCCAAACGCGCTAGCCGATCACGGTGCTCCACGACAATCAACCTAAGCATCGGGTCCGACAACAAACCGGGTCAGTGTGCGCCGACGCCCGCTCACCCCGGATCCCCAGCGACCGCCACATCCACGCCCAGCCACAGCCGTCGCAGCCGCCATGACCCGCCCCACCTGCCGCTCCAGATCGTCGCTTTGATCGCCGCCGCATACACCGCAATAGGCCATCGTCCGGCCAGCGCTGACCTGTACCGGCTCATCCACCGACACCGCGCTTTCGGCCAACCGACGGGCCGGCACCGCCAACACGTGTCCTTCCACCACCGCCACGCAGTCCTATAGCGCACGCCATCTCGACGCGCCCATCAAACTGACATCTGCCGATGCAACAGTAATCAGATTGCAACCCCGACTCGACGGTGCTGAGTCGGGGTTTGCGGAGCCTGGCGTGTTAGGAGATGAGATTGTCGAAATCGCCGTCCATCGCTCCCTGGATGAACGCGGCGACCTCGTCCACTGTGTAGATCAGCGCCGGACCATCCGGATCCCTAGAATTCCTGAACGCGATCCCCGCCCCGTCGGGCAGGCTAGCCAGTTCGACGCAGTTTCCGCTCGGGTTGCTCCGGCGGCTCTTCTGCCACGTCAATGACGGCAGCTCAGCGGTGAGCATGCCGTTGAATATCCGTTGCATCTGGAGTCTCTTTCGGAAGAAGTGGCTGCTTAAGACAGTCGATTCGTTGTCTGCACGTGCAGCAGGTCTTGCGCCTGCACTGCATTACGAGCATGATAGCGCACGTGCATATGTACACGTGCCTTTACGCTGCGTGATCGGAACTGGGAGTATGAACTCGCACGATGCATGCGCCGCATACGCACGGAGAGGTACGACGTGGCAGGTCTCATCGACTCCCCGACGACGTGCCGAGAATGCTCCGCGTCCTCGGGTGACCGGGTGGACGTACCGCGACGCGACAGTGGCGCCTCGATCGTGCCCGAGCGTCGTGGTGCGTCCGCTTGGGTGCCGCTGACCGTTCGCCACCCTTGGAACGAGCCATGAATCGGATCACGGTGGTCGACTACCGGCCGGATCCGCAGCTCGACGCAGAATTGGCCAACCTAGGCTATGCGGCCATTCAGGGCTGGCCCGATCAGCGACCATTTACCCCCGCCTTGGTGAGGTCTTCGCTGCGCCCAGCTGGGATGACTGCTAGCACCCTCGCCCTGCATCGCGACGCCGACGGCACGCTGCTCGCCACGGCCGCTGTGCGCTGGCCCGCGACGCTGGAGGCCACCGGCCGCCTGTGGGGTCCGATCGTTCACCCTGCCGTGCGCGGGCGGGGCCTGGGTGGTGCGCTGCTGGCCACCGTGGTCGAGGTCCTCGCGGCCCGTCCAGGTGTGCGCGTGATCACCGCCGAGATCCCCGAATCTCGTACCGAGGGCTGGTCGCTGTTCGAGCGGGCCGGCTGGCGGGCATCCGGCACCTCCAGCCTGCTCAAGCGGCCGCTACCGACGAACGAAGACATCCCAACGACGGTGCCCGTCCGAACGGTCCGCGCCGGGGAGTATCTCGACCAGGCTCTCGCCACACGGTTCGGCGGAGCCCGACCCGACCTCGGCTACGCCACCGCCAGGGACACGTATTCACGGTGGTCCGCGGACAGCCGCTATGTCCCCGATGGGCTCCTGCTCGTCGAGGGTCCGCAGGGCCTGCAAGGCGCCACACTGGTCTATCCGCTGAGCCACTCGGTCACCGGCGAGCCGGCCGAGGCATTGATCGCGGACCTCATCACCTGCAGGCATCTCGATCGGACCACCGCGGCAGCCGTACGCTCCGCTCTGGTCGCCGCCGCCCTGAAGGCCGGCGCTGCCGCAGGTGCGGCCGTCGCCCGCGCGGTCGTGGACGACGCCGATGTGCTCGCCACTCTGCTCGTCGCCGGGTTCGAGGTAGCCGACCGGCTCCGTTACTACGCCCCACCCGATTCGCGAGGTGCCTCGATCTTGACGCCGGGGTACGCGGGCTGGCGCCTGGGTGCCGACCTGCCGACCATCTCGACGCACGGTTGACGTCGCCGGATGAGCCACTAGCCGTCCGTTGGAGCCGGTGGCCAGTTGGGTTATGGTGCGGATATGTCGCCTGGCACCAGCGACCCGAACACCAGCACTCAGGAGCTCCTGCCGGTCGTCGCGTCAGACTCGGGGCGAGTCGGCGGCGACGCGGGCGTCTCCAATGGACGAGCTCGGCCAGTCATCATGTCGGACCGGGAGCGGGCCCTTCTCTGGGAGTCCGACGACCCCACCGTGATCCCCGAGAGATTTCCGCATCCCCGCCGCATGCCGTCAGACGGTCGGCAGACCGAAGCCCCCGCCGGCATGGACAGCGAATTGAACGATCTGCAGCAGCCCGGTGGCGAGGCGCCGACCCGTCTACACCCTGCTCGGATCGTCGCCAACGGCGTTGGAGTCGCGATTCTCGCTGTTATCGCAATACTCGTCGTTGCACTCATGATGGTCTTGGCGACTCGCTAAGCCATCCCCTCCGCGGCGCTGAAGGCCGCCGTATTCACGGCCGGCTGGCGCGTCTGGGACCGGGAACAAGACCTGACCGGAAAACCGTTGCACCCGATGACGCTCTGCGCGTACCGTCGTTCGTAGACAGATCGCGACCAAGGAGAGAGGCCCGTGACGCTCAGGCAGACCGCGACGAAACTGCAGTGGCTCAGGCCCTGTGGCCATGTGGTCATGCCCTTCTCCGGGCGACCCATTTACCTGACCGACAGCGAGAACCGGGGCAGGTGGCGCGGCTGACGCGGAACCAAGACGCGACAGCGCCGCCCACCCGGACCGGGTCAGGGCGGCGTTTCGTTTCTTCAACACATCACATGGGCGTGGTGTAGCGGTAGCACGGCGGTCTCCAAAACCGTCAGCGTGGGTTCGAGCCCTACCGCCCATGCGTACCTCCCGGCTCGCCGGGGGACTGTAAGTTGAGAACTCCACAGTGGATGGCATGAGATCCTCGGCCCGGCGCCAGTTTGTTGGCGCCGTGGCCGGGGCATTCGGGGCGAGGGAGCTGGTTGACCCGCCTGCTTTGGGTGCAGGACACACCGGGTTCGATTCCCGGGCCCCGGACCATGTCGCTAATGGCGAGTCCTGCCCTTCAAGCTCAGGAGGAAGCAGCGCCCGGTTGAAGCCCGGGAGGTTTCGGTTCGACGCCGGAGAAGGGCACGCACGTCATGGGCCGTTAGAGCAACGGGTAGCTCACCTGACTCTCGATCAGGAGATGGCCGGTTCGAGACCGGCACGGCCTACGTATGAAGCCATGCGGTCGTAGTGAACTCGGTGGACACGCCGGTCATCCAAACCGGAGCAGCGGGTTCGATGCCCGCCGACCGTTCGCAATCCGGGGTGCGCTGTTGGCAGGCGCGACGGGACTTTGGATCCTGGTACAGGCGCAGGTTCGATTCCTGCACCCGGAGCTCACGCCGCGGTAGCCCAACGGAAGAGGCGGCCGGTCCAAACCCGGCCAGTTGCAGGTTCGACTCCTGCTCGCGGTACGTGCGCCGTCGTAGCTCGGTCTGGTCAGAGCGCTGTCCTGGTACGACAGAGGTAGGGAGTTCGAATCTCCCCGATGGCTCGAATGTGGTTGTAGCACAACGGAAGTGCGCCGCCCCGCCACGGCGGAGACCCGGGTTCGATTCCCGGTAGCCACTCCAAAGCCCACCACGATGGGAGCTGATGTAACCCGGCAGCATGGTTGCCTCTGAAGCAGCTCGTGGAAGGTTCGAATCCTCCGCTCCCAGCCACGCCGACGAAGCGCAGCAGGTTGTGCGCCTGCCCTGTAAGCGGGAGGTGGCGAGTTCGAGTCTCGCCGTCGGCTCCACGCCAGCGCAGCGCGACGGGCGGTGCGCCGCCCCCGTAAGGCGGAGGATCCGGTTCGAGCCCGGACGCTGGCTCCACGGGCGACGCACAGGTGTGCAGCGCTGCCTTGCAAGCAGCGCCTGCTCGGTTCGATACCGAGGTTGTCCACTTTGCCCGGCTAGTCCAATTGGAGAGACGCCGCACTTAGGATGCGGAGGCTGTGGGTTCGAGTCCCTCGCCGGGTACTCATGGTGTCGTAGCTCAGTAGGTCAGAGCACTGCCCTGTCAAGGCAGAGGCCGCGGGTTCGAGCCCCGCCGGCGCCGCGAAGCAACATCATTGGAAGGGTGGCCGAGAGGTCTAAGGCGTCGCCCCGCTAAGGCGAACCGGCGTGTCCGGCGCGGGTTCGAATCCCGCCCTTTCCGCTCATCCCGCCGTCGCCCACTGGTCAGGGCGCCGCTCTGATAAGGCGGAGGCTGCAGGTTCGATTCCTGCCGGCGGGACCCATGCCCCTGTAGCTCAACGGACAGAGCAGCGGTTTACGAAGCCGCGGATTTGCAGGTTCGACTCCTGTCAGGGGTACTCATCGGGTTGTAGCGCAGTCAGGTTGCGCGCTTGCTTCGGGAGCAAGAGGACGGCGGTTCGAATCCGCCCTACCCGACCATGGAGGGTAGCGCCCACCGGTGGGCAACTGGTCTCGAAAGCCAGGCCGGGGTAGTACCCGAGCGTTCGACTCGTTTACCCTCCTCCACGCGCCGTTAGCTGAGTGGTTTAGCCGCTGGCTCTTAACCAGCAGACGGGGGTTCGATTCCCTCACGGCGTACCATCCCGCAGGCGGCTCGACGCACCCGAGCACCGGCCTTCTAGTCGCCGGTCTAATGTCTCCTCCTAGCTCAACGGACAGAGCTCCGCGATCCTAACGCGACGGCTGCCGGTTCGAATCCGGCGGGGGAGGCTCACGCGCCGCTAGCTCAGTGGTAGAGCTGCCGCCCTTTAAGCGGAGTGTCCGGAGTTCGATTCTCTGGCGGCGTACTGCGGGATGGCGCAGTCATGGAAGCGCGCTGGTTTCATAGGCCAGAGGCCCCGGGTTCGACTCCCGGTCCCGCTCCCACGTCTCGATAGCTCAGCGGAAGAGCGGCGGTTCGACAGACCGCAGGCCCCTGGTTCGATCCCAGGTCGAGGCACGCACCGCGCGTTCGGTTATGGGTAGGCCTCGGGCCCTTCAAGTCCGTAGAGCGGGTTCGAGTCCCGCACGCGCGACCGTTCCCACGTCGCCCAATTCGGTAGGGCAGGCGGCCGTTAACCGTCAAAGTGGTGGTTCGAGTCCACCCGTGGGAGCGCACAGCGTACCAAGCCCGTGTAGCTCAACTGGTAGAGCGCCGGTCTTACATACCGGAGGTCGGGGTTCAAGTCCCTCCGCGGGTACGAAATAGTCATGGTGGCTGTAGCTCAACGGAAGAGCGCTCGGCTGTGACCCGAGAGGCAGCAGGGTTCAACCCCCGCCAGTCACCCCATGCGGGCGCGCCGACGTCGGAGAGTCGGGGCCGGCTGTAACCCGGTTGCGTCGCTGAGTAGGTTCGAATCCTTCCGCCCGCACCATTCCGCACGGTTGAATCCAGCCGGCGGGACCTACGGCGAGGTGATCGTTCTGGGTGGGCGTCACGCCTGCAAAGCGTGAGATGCGGGTTCGAGTCCCGGCTTCGCCTCGATGCCATCCACTGTGGAACTACGCAGGCGGGCGTTGGCGGCCCGGCCGCCCCTCATAAGGGCGGAGCGTCCGGTTCGACACCGGGGCCTGCGACGGCGTGTACCTCCCGGTGCGAAGCCCGCGGTTACTTCAAACTGCTAATTTGACCCGTCACTGCAGGCGCTGTGATCTCGGGAGGCCACAACAACAGAACAAACCAGCCCTCCTCGTCGATCAAGGCCGTAGTCACGCGATCGGAGATCAACTCACGCGACTAAGACCTTGATCGACGAGGCTGGGTACCTGCACCTCCCTGGTGCGCCGGCAGCGGTTACTTCTCGCACAAGGGCCTTCGGGCCTGCGGGGATCAAGCCTCGCGACACCGCCGCCACTCTTGATCTCAGGGAGATACAACTTCAGATGAGCGCCCGGTGCGCAGGCTGCGGCTACTTCGAATCCGGATCGAGAGGTCGCGAGGTTCGACTCCTCGCCCGTCCGACCAACACCGGGCGGTAGCTCAGTGGCAGAGCGCTATGTTCCGCTGCCGACTATGATCTCGGGCGCTCACCCTGGACGCGGCTCCCCTCGACCACAGAAGGAGCATCCATGTCGAAGTTCAACCGCACGAAGACCCGCACCGCCGTGTCCAGCCCCGTGACGACCGAAGCAACGCCGAGCACCGTGACCTACGAGGGCGCGCCCGGCTACGTACGCGACGCCAAGTCGGAGCTGTTCATCCTCGCGGTGTCCAACATGGTCGGTGAGACCACGTTCTATGAGAAGGCCCGCGACCGGGACAACCGGTACGCGACATTGGTGCACACCGTGGCGCTGGCCGACCCGGCTTGGACCCGTGACTTCCTCAGCTGGCTGCGCGGCGAGGCGAACATGCGCTCCGCTTCATTGGTCGGCGCCGCGGAGGCGGTCAAGGCCCGGCTCGAAGCCGCCGCGAACGACGAGGTCACCTCCCGCTCCATCGTCAACGCGGTGCTTCAGCGTGCCGACGAGCCGGGCGAGCTGCTCGCGTACTGGACCTCGACGTACGGCCGACGCATCCCCAAGCCGGTGAAGCGCGGCGTCGCCGACGCGGTGG
Organism: Micromonosporaceae bacterium; assembly: GCA_020027875.1. GTDB lineage: Bacteria > Actinomycetota > Actinomycetes > Mycobacteriales > Micromonosporaceae > JAXIPB01. The sequence continues at coordinate 26,996 of JAHRHA010000007.1, forward strand.
TGCGGCTCTACAACGAGCGATCGCTGCTGAAGTATGACACCGACTCCAAGGGATTCCGCTTCGGTGACGTCATCGAGCTTGCGCACCCTTCGCCGGGTGCCGACAAGCCGTGGCAGGGTCCGCTGTTCCAGTATGCCCTGGAGCGCCGCCACAACCGTGAGGTCGTGACGGTCGCCGAGCTGGAGACCGTGCAGGCCAACATGCGGCTGCGGGAAGCGGCCACCAGCGATCCGTCGGTGCTGCTCGACGCGGACGCGCTGCGCCGGGCCGGCATGACGTGGGAGGACGTGCTGTCCCTGGCCGGATCGACGCTTGACAAGGCCCGGCTGTGGTCTGCGGTCATCCCGGCGATGGGCTACATGGCGCTGCTGCGCAACCTGCGCAATTTCGACGAGGCTGGGGTCTCCGACGAGCTCGCCGCAACCGTCGCGGCGAAGCTGGCCGACCCGGACGAGGTGGCGAAGTCGCGGCAGCTTCCGTTCCGGTTCTACTCCGCGTACCGCACCGCACCTTCGCTGCGCTGGGGCCACGCCCTGGACAAGGCGCTTAGCTTTGCCACCGCGAACATCCCGGCGTTCGTTGGCCGCACTTTGGTGTTGGTCGACACGTCCGCCTCGATGACCTCCGGCGCCATCTCGAAGCGCTCGACCGTCACGCCGGCTCAGGCCGCGGCGCTGTTCGGCGTGTGCCTCGCCGCGCGCGGCAACACTGTGGACCTGGTGGGCTTCGCCGACGGTACCTTCCAGCACTCGGTTGGTCGCGGCGCGTCTGTGCTGCGCGAGGTGGATGCGTTCGTCAAGCGCACTGGCGAGGTCGGCCATGGTACGCAGATCGCCGCGTCTCTCCGGGCCAGCTACCAGGGCCACGAGCGGGTCGTGGTGATCTCCGACATGCAGACGTTCCAGGACTACCACGGCGACGTCGCGTCCGCGGTGCCCGCGCATGTGCCGATCTACGGCTTCAACCTCGGCGGCTACCGCGCTGCGGCGATGCCGACCGGCTTGGGTACACGGCACGAGATCGGCGGCATGTCGGACGCGACGTTCCGGATGATCCCGCTGCTTGAGGCCGGCCGGGACGCGGCCTGGCCTTGGCAGTAGGCGAGACGCTGCGGCGACAGAAGCGGCTCCGGGTTTGCGCCCGGGGCCGCTCTCGTGGTCGGGATCGATCAGGTCGTGGGCGGCGATGACACCGTCGCCGCGGCTTGTGCATTCGCGGCACGCTCCAGCAGCAACGTGCGCTCGCGCCGGTTTCGGGTCAGCGATGCCGCCCGTTCGAACTCCGCGCGAGCCTCGGCAAACCGATGGAGCTTGGCGAGAAGGTCGCCGCGCACGCTCGGTAGAAGGTGGTAGCCCTTGAGCGAGGGTTCGCCGGTGAGCGCGTCGACCAGCTCCAGGCCTGTCGCCGGGCCGAACGCCATCCCTACCGCTACGGCGCGATTCAGCTCCACAATGGGGGATGGCGCGACATGTGCGAGCGACTCGTAGAGTGCGGCGATATGCGCCCAGTCGGTATCGTCAGCCGTACGCGCTCGCGCATGACAGGCCGCGATCGCGGCCTGCAACCTGTACGGCCCGGGCGCGGCGCCGAGCGCCTCGGCGCGCTCGAGGGCCGCGAGACCCCGGCGTATGAGCATCTGATCCCATCGACTGCGATCCTGCTCGAGGAGGAGGACGGGCACTCCAGATGGGCCGACGCGTGCGGCCGACCGCGACGCCTGGATCTCCATCAACCCGACCAGGCCATGCACCTCCGGCTCCTTCGGCATAAGCTCGGCCAGGACCCGGCCCAGCCGCAGCGCCTCGTCGCAGAGCGTCGGTCGCAGCCAGTCGTCGCCTGCGGTGGCCGAGTAGCCCTCGTTGAACACCAGGTAGATGACCTCTAGTACGGAGGAGAGTCGGGCGTCGCGCTCATTGCCGACCGGCACCTCGAACGGGACACGCGCATCGGCGAGGGTCCGTTTGGCCCGCACGATTCGTTGCGCCACGGTCGACTCCGAGACCAGGAACGCCCGCGCGATCTCGTCGGTCCGCAGACCGCCCAGTACCCGCAGTGTCAGCGCGACGCGTGCCTCCGTGGACAACACCGGATGGCAGGAGATGAATACGAGGCGCAAGAGGTCGTCCTCGATGGTGTCTTCGAGGGCCGCGTCGAGATCCGACGCTCCCCCTTCAACGTCGACCGCTAGATCATGACCGAGTTCGTCGAGCTTCCGGTCGAAACGCTCCTTACGGCGGATGAGATCGATCGCACGGCGTTTGCCGACTGCCATGAGCCATGCGCCCGGGTTGCGCGGTACGCCGGTCTGCGGCCACTGCTCGAGCGCGGCGACGAGTGCGTCCTGCGCGAGTTCCTCGGCCTGCCCGACATCGCGCACGAGCCGGGTGAGTCCGGCGATGACCCTCGCGGACTCGATGCGCCAGACCGCGTCGATCGCGCGATGAGTGTCCGAAGCCGTCACACCACCGATCAGAGCATCTTCGTCGGTACGGCGCCAACCTTAATGACAGGGCTGGTCAGCCTCCCGGGATCTGGGTACGCAGGCGTTGCTCGTCGGCACGCTGCTCGTCGGTCGCCTCGGGAAGGTCCGTCATCTCGGCCACGTGGCGCACCTCGACTACGGCCTCCTGGCCGGGCCCAGCGGCGTACTCGACGGGGCAGCGCAAGGCCCACTCGATCGCCTCTTCCTTCGATTTCACCTGGATCAGGTAGTAGCCGGCGACCAGCTCCTTCGACTCGGTGAACGGCCCGTCGATCACGGTGCGCTCCCCGTCGAGGTAGCTGACGCGGGCGCCCGCACCGCTGGAGTGCAATCCCTCGGCGGCGAGCAGCACGCCGGCCTTGACCAACTCTTCGTTGAACTTGAGCATGGCGCCGATAAGGCGCTCGTCCGGCGTCGCGCCCTCCGGTGGGTCGCCCTTGAGCAGCAGCATGAATCGCACGGTCCGGTCTCCTCCGTTTCGGGCAGTCACACCTTGTCTACCTACGCGTCGCGCGAGGTACCGCCAGATCGACACGCCGCCCAATTTCTTTCTTACTCCGCCGTTCGGCGAGCCGGCCGCTTGCTACCACTTGTTGGTGGTAACGTTCGGCGGTATGCCCACTGCCGTCAAGCGAACTCTCTCGATGCGTCCCGAGGTGGACCGGATGCTGGCCGCACATGTGCAGCGTACGCCGGGGGCCAGTCTGTCCTCGACGGTCAACGCGGCGCTGGTCGAGTATCTTGAGGCCGCCGCGCTGGAGGCATACCGGCATTGGGACGCTGACGCGGACCCGGATGAGCGCGCGGCCCTGGACGCGCTCGCAGCCCAGGACGACAAGGCCTGGGCTGCTGGATGAGGCGGGGAAGCATCCTGCACTACCTGGTCGGCAGTCATCGGCTGCGGGTTGTGATCGTCACCGCAGACCGATACAACCCGGCTCACAGCCTCCTCGCGCCATTGCGGGAACGGGCGGCGCCGGATCTCATGCCCGCCTTCCTGGTGCCGCTCAGCCGGCACGACTGGCCGACCGCTGCCGTCATCGACCTCTCTCGTGTGCGCTCCCTAGACCCCGAGGCGGTCTCAGGACCAGCTGGGCAACTGACCCACGCAACGCTGAATACTCTCACCGCAGCTATCCGCACGTATCTCGGCGCCGTCGACTGAGCAGCGCCGGGGTCGGCGCTTGCCTGGGGCCTTGTTGGGCAGCTGTGCCGCTGGCCCCCCCGTCAGGTCTGCACGTCGTCCCAGGTGGACCGGCAGAACGGATGCCCGGCGGGGTCGGCAAACACGAAGTAGTGGTCAGGGTTGGGCTGAACGCTGTACTTGGTCGCCCCGGCTGCCAGTACCCGTGCTTCGGTGGTGGTCAGGTCATCGACTAGGGCTTTGCCGGGCGTACGGGTTCTCGCGGTGCTGCCTTAGTGTTGAGGTAGCGCTGCTCGGGGATACTGGTGGCCAGACGAGCCGCGATAGAATAGGCGGCCCTGGCCTCCTCGACCCGGCCGTCCATCTCGAGCAGGTGGGCGCGCACGGCGTGCAGCCGGTGGTGTCGGCGCATGTGCCGTTCCTGCAGCAGCGGGCCGAGCATGTCCAGCCCGGCGGTCGGGCCGTCGACCATGGCAACGGCGACAGCATGGTTGAGCGTGACCACAGAGCTGGGCGCGATGTCGCGGAGCATGCGGTACAGGGTCTCGATCTGGGCCCAGTCGGTGTCCTCGGCGCGGGTGGCTTCGGCATGGACAGCCGCAATCGCGGCTTGCAGCTGGAACGGGCCCACCGGCCCGGTCGGTAGCGTGCGCTCGACCAGCCAGATGCCCTCGCGGATGAGTGTTTGGTTCCACAGTGTCCGGTCCTGCTCGGCGAGGGGCACGAGCGAGCCGTCGCGGTGGCCGCGGGCGGCACGTCGAGCGTCGGTGAGGAGCATCAGCGCCAGCAGCCCGGACACCTCACCGGCTTGAGGCAGGCATTCGTGCAGCTGGCGGGTCAGGCGGATCGCCTCGTCAGCCAGCAACATGTCGTACAGTCCCGCCCCGGTGGTACTGGTGTGGCCCTCGGTGAAGACCAGGTACAGCACATGGGCCGCAGCGGCGACCCGGTCGGGCAGCTGCTCGGCCGCAGGGACACTGAACCCCGCCCCGACCTGCCGAAGCCGGTTCTTGGCCCGGCTGATCCGTTGAGCCATCGTGGCCTCGGGCACCAGGAACGCCCGGGCGATCTGCCCGGTGCTTAACCCGGCGACAGCCCGCAACGTCAAGGCCACCTGCGAAGGCCGGGTAAGCGCCGGGTGACAACACAGCAACAGCAGCGTCAGCGAGACATCACGCTCACTCTCGTCTTCAACGTCGGCGGCGGGCGCGAGCAGTTCCTCCGCTGGGGTGCGCCGAGCGACGAGCTGCTCCCGGCCGGCACGGGCCCGCTCGCTGCGCCATTGGTCCACCAAGCGGCGCGAGGCCACCGTGATCAGCCAGGCCTTCGGATTGTCCGGCAATCCGTCGGTGGGCCATTGCCGCGCGGCGGCCAGCAGCGCCTCCTGCACTGCGTCCTCGGCGGCGTCGAAGTCGCCGTAGGACCGCACGAGCGCGGCCAGCACGTCCGGCGCGCATCGGCGCCACACCTGCTCTAGGCCGATTGTGGTCACTGATCGTCGCCGCCGGGCCACATCACCGGACGGAGCTCGACCATGCCCCCGGGCTGGGCGAACTGCGCGGCGATCTCCTCAGCACGCTTCCGGGAGCCACAGTCGATGATAAAGAACCCGGCCAGATGCTCCTTCGCCTCCGCGTACGGGCCCTCGGTGGCCAGGTGACCTTCCGTGCTCCACCCGTACAGGGTGGCCGCGGCTGGGTCGGCCAGCGCCTCGGCGGTCACCAACTCCCCCGACGCGGAGATCTCCGCTAGCAGCGCCTCGAACTGCCGGTCCATCTCCTCATGGTGCTCCGGCGGCAGCGCCCGCCCTTCCGCGGTGTAGATCGATGTCGGGTGCCCCCACGGGTCGGGGTTGGCGTGTATCAATATCACGTACTTCACCGGACAGCCTCCTTATGGTTCGACCGGGCGCCTCCTGCCGCGCCTCTCACTGTGGACGTCGGAGCCGGCTAGGCGGTCTCGACACTCCAGCAGGTGTCGATTCCCCGCGTGCGCCCGCCGGTGGTCAGGAGGGACGTTCGCGGTTATCCGGGATCGATCTTGTAAGGGCGTAGAGGATCACGCCGAGCCCGAACTCGAACTCGTCGCCGAAGTCGTAGCCGGGCTGGAGGATGCATTCAGTCGCCATTCCGACGAGGTGGGGGGTACTCGTCGGCGGAGATGTGCTGCAAGATCGGTTCTGCGACTTCGGCGATGGTCTCAGGCCCTTTGAAGGGCAGAGCGGCCTCGCGCGGCCGGCTGGGACGGTGTCTTGACGTCACACTGGCGGCGGCTCTCCACGATGGTGGACCTACCCTGGTGCGCCCCTTTTTTGTCGGAGGGCGGGGGCAGGATGGGGGCATGACTGTGACAGGACGCCTGGAACTCGTCGCGCTCGACGCGCCGGACATCGAGAAGCTCGCCTCGTTCTACGCCGAGCTCGCCGGTTGGGAGATTATCCGGAGGGAATCCGACTGGATCACGGTACGGACGGGGGACGGCCATGAGATCGCGTTCCAGCTAGCTCCAGACCATGTCGCGCCTCAGTGGCCTGGGCAGGAGTACCCGCAGCAGTTCCACCTCGACCTGGTGGTCGACGGGTACGAAGCGGCGGCCGAGCGGGCAACCGGCCTCGGCGCCACCCGGATGGCCGACGGCCCGACCTGGATCACGCTGACCGACCCGGCCGGCCACCCATTCGACCTGTGCCAGAAGGACGGCGTCGGCCCGGCGATGGGGCTGTTCGCGGTGACGATCGATGCGCCCGACGCGCCGGCGCTGGCCCGCTTCTACGCCGACCTCCTGGGCATGGAGGTCACGTACGAGGGTCCCGAGGGTGCGCTCATCGCCTGTGACGGCAAGAGCGTGATGTTCCAGCAGGTGAGCGGGTACAACCCGCCCCGGTGGCCGGACCCGGCGTACCCGCAGCAGGCGCACCTCGACATCATCGTTGACGACCTCGACGCCGGCGAGGCGCGGGCCCTGGAGCTGGGAGCGTCGCGGCTGAACGGGGGTGGCGAGCGGTTCCAGGTCTTCGCCGACCCGGCCGGGCACCCGTTCTGCCTAACCCTGTAGAGCGACTCGGCCTGACCGTCGGCTCGCCCTGACCGTCGGCTCGCCTTGACCGGCGGACTGCCTAGCCGGCGTACCGGTCCGGCGGCGTCCCGACGACGTCGCCGCGCCGGTAGGCGTAGGTCAGGCGGGCGCCCGGCTGGTCCTGCTGGTCGCCGACAGCGCGGTCGTGATGATCAGCGCGTCCTACGACGGCCCGACGAACGCGCACGAGGTGGTCTGCCGGACCGGTCGACCAGCGGCCGCTCGTGCCGCGGTCGACCATGAGGACCAGTACTGATTCGTCGTCACCGTTCTCGTCTCCGAATGGCGTGAGGACGACGAGGTCGACGAAACGCGAACCAAAGCTCGATTCGCACGCGCGTTGTCGCCCGCGGGCCGGGAACAGGCGGTTGCACGCCTCGGATCGGTCGGGGGACAATCGCGCGGTGGCAGCGCAGTACGGTCCACATCGGTGGTCGGCGGGTTATCACGACGACGGCAACAACGACGCGTTCCGCGGTGCGAGCTTCACGGTCGCCGACCTCGCCGGCGCGAAGTTCGTTGACTGCGATATGAGGCAGGTCAAGATCGTCGACTCGTGGCTCGTCGACGTCAACGTGTCCGGATACGTCAGCAACTTCGTCGTCAACGACGTCGACGTCACTGCGTTCGTGGACGCCGAGCTCGACCGGCGACACCCCGAACGTGTGCAGCTAAGAGAGATGCAGACGGCCGACGACTACCGCACGATGTGGGACACGATCGAACGGCTCTGGTTGGACACGGTCGCCCGCGCCGAGCGGCTGCCCGAAACGGCTATCCACGAGCGGGTTGACGACGAGTGGTCCTTCGTCGAGACGCTGCGCCATCTGGTCTTCATCACCGACGCCTGGGCGAGGCGCACAGTCCTCGACGAGCCGATGCCCTATCACCGGCTCGGCGTCACCCAAACCGCCTATGCGCCCGCGGACGCGGCGGCGCTCGGCATCGACCTCTACGCGCGTCCGTCGTTCGCTGAGGTGATGACGGTGCGCGCCGACCGCGTGGCCCTGGTGCGCAGCCTCGTCGACGGTCTCACCAACACCGAGCTCAAACGGATATGCACTCGTGCGCATGCTCCCGGCTATCCCGAGGAATCGCGGTCGGTCGGAGAATGCATCGGCGTGGTGATGGAGGAGGAGTGCGAGCACCACCGCTACGCGGTGCGCGACCTAGCGGCGCTGCATGCGAGCTAGAGCCCGGTCACGAACGCGAGGACGTCTGCGGCGGCGAGCGCGGCGCGTCTGGCGCCCGCTTCGAATGCGGCGAGCACTGGCGCGACGGCCGACCGGCCTTCTGAGTGGCAGTTCGCGACGCGCGCTCGCGCGGCACGAGAGCACCGTACGGATCCTGGAGTTGCATGAGAGTGAGGTAGCAGCCGGTGGATGACGAGCCTCGCGATCTCGCGATGTTGCCCAAAGCGCATCTTCACCTGCATCTGGAGGCCGGGATGCGTCCGTCGACGCTTGCGTCACTCGCGGCGAAGTACGACCGGCCGGTGCCCCTGGCTCGCGGTTACGAATCGTTCGCAGCTTTCATTGAGACCTACATGGCGGCAACGGATGTGCTGCGGGAGCGTGCCGACTGGGAACGTCTCGCTGACGAGTTGCTCGCCGACCACGTTGCCGAAGGGGCTGTGTACGTTGAGCTGATATTCGACCCCATCCCCTTTCGGAGCCGCTTCGCGACCGAGGCGGAATGTTGGGCACTCATATTCGACGTTTTCGATGAGGCGGCCGAGCGTCATGGCTTGTCCGTCGGATGGATGCCCGGCATCGACCGAGTCTTGCGCGACGCGCAGTCGTCCAACGAGTTGGCTGAGTTCGCTGTCGCCCATCGCCATCGCGGGATCGTCAGCTTTGGCTTGCACGGGGATGAGGTCGGGAACCCACCGTCGAAGTATGTCGAACCGGTGCGCATCGCTCGCGAAGGCGGCCTGCAGATCACGCCTCACCTCGGCGAACTCGACCGCGGTGACCACGTGGCTAGCGCGCTGGACCTGCTCCGGCCAACTCGAATACTTCACGGCGTGCGATCAACCGAAGTTCCCGGACTCGTCGAGCGTCTCGCGTCCGAAGGTGTCTACCTCGACGTGTGCCCAACTTCGAACCTCATGATCGAACTCTTCGACAGCTACGCCGTGCACCCGCTTCCGGCTCTGCTGGATGCCGGGGTGAGGTGCAGCGTGAACGCAGATGACCCCCTCATGTCCGGTTCGACATTGCTCGAAGAGTACGAATTGTGCCGTCGAGAGTTCGGGCTGACCAGCCTCGTGGGACCTGCTCGCCTGTAGCATCCCTAAGCCCACGGCCGACATTATCGTCGCTCGCCAGTAAACCCATCGGCCCGAGTCAGTACGTCATCGGTAGGGGGGGAAGTAGTCCGCGAAGTTGATCTCCAAGTGTGCGACACTACCAGCCGGATTCAGTGCTCAGAGAGTCGCCTGGCCACGCACCGTAGCGTAGTAACTACACCCGTGTAACTCCCGGTTGCTTGTTGATCTCAGCGGAGAACTCCGCGGAAGGATCAACCCCGGATGATCCACACACTATCACACGCAAGTAGCACGCAAGATCACAGTGATCCCGGATTCCCTTGCCCCAACGCTCTTGGTGGTTCCCCCGGCGGGAAGCGCAGTGCATCCGCGACAATACCTGACCTGCGAATTCGCTCTGGTGTGGAGATCGAACACCGTTACGCGCTGCCCTCGAGGTAGCCTGCGCGGGTCTATGTTGCTCTGGTCTCGGTGTCGGTTTCGTGATTGGGTTCGTCGGTTGTTGGGTGGTCGGCGAACCATTGGACGGTTTCCCTTACTGCGGCTGCCTGCCTGCGACGTAGCTCGTTGCCGACTTCACTGTCGTTGCCGATCACGACGAGTTCGATCCGGACGGTGAGTTCGCCGAGATGGCTTCGGCGGCGGCGCGGTGGCTGGGCCGGGACGGCTAGGTGGACGATCCTTGCGGGTTCGGGCGAGGTCATGGCCGACATTCCTCTGATCGTCTCCGGTCCGTGCAACCAAGCGCCCGCCGCTATTGTCACGTCGAGCTGGGCTGGCGTAGTCCCCTGCCTGGCGATACGTTCCGGGCCGCCGCGCTGTGGTTGAAGCCTCCCGCCACCGCTCGTCATGCGGCATAGAGAGCGTGCTTGATCAGCCTCGAACGGAGTAAGCGACCTGTGTGATCACGAGACTGCAGCTGCGTGATCAGTAGTGGGGCGAGGACCTGAGTGACAGGATGACCGAGAAGAGCAGCGACGTCGGCGAGTTCCTGGGTATTCAGTTCGTACTCCGCCCGAGAACGCGACCACTAGCCGCGAGCCGATCAAGGAAATGATCCCATTACCTTCAATGAAATCCGCCGCCTCTTCGGCCGGCTGATCACCAACGCCGTCCACCCGATCAGCCACTGGCCGCATTGTTCAAACTTGCGCCGCCGACACCGAGCCCTCGCCAAGACCAGCCACTACCGCCGCCGAGGCCACCCAAGAACATCGCCAGTGACAACACAACCGGCCCGCGCCCACCAGCCCGAGCACCTCAACGTCGTGAGCGGTCAGCGGCTCGACCGTCGGTTGAGGTGAACCGCGGCGCCGCCTGCGCCGACAATCAGGCATGAGCGTGCGCCCCGACCGGGCCCCGAGCGACGCCGAGCTGTTGGCGGCGGTCGCCGAGGGCGACTCGGACGCGTTCGGAGCGCTGTACGACCAGCACGCCCCCTGGCTGCTGGTGCGGCTGCGTCGGCGAACCGCCGACTCGGACGCGGCCGACCAGGTCGCGCAGGAGACCTTCCTGGTGGTGTGGCGCGATGCCGGGCGCTTCCGCGGCCAGGGTGCCGTGGGGGCTTGGATCTGGGGGATCGCGATCCGGCGTTTGGTCGACCTTCAGCGTGGTCGTGTCGCGCAGGAGCGGCTGGCGGGTCTGCTCGGACGCCGGAGGGTATCGGATGTGGCCAGCGCCGAGGAGCAGGCCTTGGTCAGGCTGGAGCATCGCGAGGTGATCCGTGCGCTGAACCGGCTCTCGCCGGAGCTTCAGGCGGTGCTGCAAGCGACCGTGCTGGACGGGCTGAGCACCCGGGAGGCGGCCGTGCTGCTGGGGATCCCGCCGGGCACGGTCAAGACCCGGGCCATGCGGGCACGGGCGCAGTTACGCCAGGACCTGGCATGAGCCAGGAAGGGAGGGGACGGCCATGGGCGGGGTGGATGCTGCCGGGGCCTGGCATGCGGACGGGGAGGTGCTGGGGGCCTATAGCGACGGCCGCCTGGACGCCGCGGGCCGCTGGTCGGTGGAGGCGCACCTGACAAGCTGCGCCGCCTGCCGGCTCCAGGCGCGGGCGCTGGTCGATCCGGCGCGGCTGCGGCGCCTGCGGGCGGCGCTGATCGAGGCGGTGGATGTGCCCCGAGCCGGCGTGGTCGAGCGGCTGCTAGTGCGCCTGGGCGTGGCCGACCATACCGTCAGGGTGCTGGCCGCCACCCCGGCGCTGCGCGGCTCGTGGCTGCTGGCCGTGGCTACGACACTGGCGTTCGCGGTGCTGGCCGCCTGGGTCAGCCGCGGCGCGGACGCCACCATGTGGTTGCTGTGCGTCGCGCCGCTGCTGCCGCTGGCTGGCATCGCGGTGGCCTACGGGCCTGGGATCGACCCCACCTACGAGATCGGCCTTGCCGCCCCGCTGGGCAGCTTCCGCCTGCTGCTGCTGCGCGCCGCCACGGTCCTGGGGACCTCGACCCTCCTGGCCGCGGCGGCGAGCCTCATGCTGCCACGGCTGGGCTGGGGCGCGGCAGGCTGGCTGCTGCCCTCGCTGGGGCTGACCGCGTGCAGCCTAGCGTTGGCCACAACGATCGAACCGCTGCGGGCCTTCGGGATCACGGCTGGCGCCTGGGTCGTCGCGGTGGCGGTGACCGTCGCCCCCCCGCCGCCGTCGTCGGTCCTGTTCTCCGCGGCCGGGCAGGTCGCCTTCGCCACCCTGGCGCTGCTTGCCGCCGTCGTGATGATGGTCCGCCGCGGCCGTTTCGAGGCCGACCGCGGCTTCGACACCACCCCCAGGTTTGCCGCAAGGAGGCTGCGATGACCACCCCTGCTTCTACCGTCCAGGCCCGCGACCTGACGATGACGTTCGGGCGCACCCGTGCCCTGGACGGCGTGTCGTTCGAGCTGGTGCCGGGTGTGACCGGGCTTCTCGGTCCCAACGGGGCGGGCAAGACCACCCTGCTGCGCGTCCTCGCGACGGTTTCGGCACCCGACGCCGGGTCCGTCCTTACGCTGGGCCTGGACCCCCGGCGCACCGACCAGCGGCTGGACCTCCGCGGCCGGCTCGGATACATGCCCCAGGAACCCGGCTTCCATGCCCACTTCACGGCCTTCGAGTTCGTCGACTACGTGGCCATCCTCAAGGAGCTGCACCAGCGACGCGCCCGCCACGAAGAGGTGCGGCGAGTGCTGGAGCTGGTCGGTCTGGACGCGGTACGGCGCAAAAAGATCAAGGCGCTGTCGGGCGGCATGCGCCGGCGAGTCGCGCTGGCGCAGGCGCTGCTGGGCGACCCGGACCTGCTGATCCTGGACGAGCCCACCGCCGGGCTCGACCCCGAGCAGCGGCTGCGCTTCCGCGAGCTGGTCGGCCAGCTCGGCGAGGGCCGCACCGTGCTGCTGTCCACCCACCAGACCGAGGACGTGGTCGCGCTGTGCCAGCAGGTCATGATGCTGCACCTCGGCAAGCTGCGCTTTACGGGCACGCCGCTGGAGCTGGCCGGGCTGGCCCAAGGGCACGTCTGGCACAGCCACAAGCGCGACCCTGGCGCGCTGGGCGCCTGGCGCACCGGCACCGGCCAGCACCGCAACATCGGCAATCCCCCGGCAGGCGCCGACCTGCTGGAGCCCACGTTGGAAGACGGCTACCTGCTGCTGCTCGGCGGGGACCAGTTCGAGGAGGTCGCAGCGTGAGCACCACCGTCGAACACGACGACCGCCCACCCGCCGCCGGTGCGTCTCGGGCCCTGCCGGCCGGCGCCCGCTCCCGGCGATCCATGCTCGCCCTCACAACGGTCGAGAGCGGGCGGCTGCTGCGCCACCCCGCGGTGCTTGCCGCCACCGCCGTCAGTGTCTGGCTGCTGTGGCGGTGGGGCAAGGGAACCGCGCCGGTGCTGCACTACGCCGACATCGCCACCCAGGTCCCGCTGGCTGCGCTGGCCGGGGCGGCGCTGCTGGCCACCAACCTGGCAGTGCTGCGCTCGCATCGTGACGGCGCCGTCGATCTCTACGGCGCCACCCGGCTGAGCCTGGCACGGCGGACGCTGTCACACCTGCTTTCGGTGCTGCCGTTGGTCGCCCTCGGGGCGATCCTGGTGGTCGCCGACCTTGCCTGGCTCGCCGGCACGCCCGGCAGCGTCGGTTCTCCCCACCTCGCGGAGGCCGCCACCGGCCCGGCCCTGATCGTACTGGGCGGCTGCCTGGGTGTGCTGCACGGCCGACTCGCGCGGTCGGTAGCGCTCGCCCCGCTGGTCCTGGTCGCGCTCGCGCTCGGGTCGCTGACCGTCGCCGAACTCTACAAGGGCGGGCAGGACCAGCGGCCGTGGACCTGGCTCGGCACGCTGCTGCCGGCGCCCCCCTTCGACCCGCCGCCGGCCGACCTGCTGGGGCGACCGGCCACCTGGCACCTGGTCTACCTGCTGGGCATCGCGGTCACCGTGGCCGCCCTAGCCCTGTGGCGCAGCCAGGCGCACGCGAGGGCGCCCCGCCGCGCCCAGGCCGCCGCCACCATGGCCCTGGTGGCAGCGCTGGCGGCCACCACCGGCGCGGCGGTGGTGCAGACCAGGCCGACGTCGCCGACGCTGGCGGCACAGCGGCTAGCCGTGGTAAACAACCCTTCCGCGGAGCTGGTCTGCCAACGGCGCGACCCGGCGGTCTACTGCGTGTTCCCCGGATTCGAACCGCAGATCGCCCTGTGGGAACCGACCGTACGGGCGGTCGTGGCCGCCGTGCCACCGGCCGCAGCCGCCCGAGCGTTGCCGGTCACCGTGGCGCACCGCGTCGGCTTGCACCGGCTCATCGATGAGGACGTCCTCGACCCCACCCAAGACAACCCGGCCCCCAGCGGAGACCGCCCGGGACAGCAACCCCAGCCCGGACCCATGGTCGCCCCGGTCGGCACCGCCTGGGGACGCGACGGCCCGGAACACGCCCTCGCGCAGGCGCGGTTGGCCGCAAACGTCGCCGCCCGTCTCGTCGCGCCGACGCGTAACGACGGCCAGGAGCCGCAGTGGTCCCCCTGCCATGCCCAGGCGGTGGTGGCCCTGTGGCTGGCCGGGCAGGCCAGCCCGCAAGCAGCCGAAGGGATCCGCCAGGCCGTCACCTGGGCTGCTCATTTCGAGACCTTCGTGATGTCCCACGACCCCGCCCCTGACGAACCCTTCTGGAGCGTGCGTGCGGGCCGGTTCGCACTGGCCCTGCTCGACCGGCCCCGCGACCAGATCGCCCAGACGCTGTGGCGCAACTGGGACCTGGTGACCGCCCCAGACACGACCATCGAACGGCTCGGCGAAGTCCTCGGGATACAGCCCCCATCCGACACCAGCAACCCCGATCCGCAATGCTGATGCCGGCCAGACGGCTCCGCCGCCAACTCCGCCTGGTCCCGGCGGTGCTGGTCCCGACCGCGCGCGCGGTCGGCTGGCTGCCGGCACTGGCCGCCTTCGCCGTGAGCCTCGGCCTGCTCGCGCTCGCCGTGCGGCCAGGCCTGCCCCTCGCGCCGGCGGACCTGCTGCGGTGGGTGCGCTATGCCATGATCGTCGCGGCGCTCGGCTACGCCTTCCTGCTCGACGACCCCAGCGAGCCCACCACCGAAGGCGTGGCCGGGTCACTACTGCTACGCCGGACCCTGCGGGTGGTGCTGCTGCTGCCCGCCACCGCCGCCTGGTGGGTCGCGGTGGTCTGGCGGGTCCGGGCCGTCCACCCGCAGCTGCCACTGCCGATCGCCGCACTCACCCTGGAGGCGGCGGCACTGCTCACGGTCACCCTCGCGCTCGCTGCCACCGGCTCGCGCCTGGCGCCCGAGCGCCGCGGCGGCGTGGTGGCCGCACCCGCCCTGCTCGCCCTGGCGTCCGTCGCCTTCCTCCTACCTGCCCGCCTCACCCTGTACGCCCCGCCGGGCAGCGCCGAATGGGACAGCGCCCACCAACGCTGGGCGGCACTGCTCGGGCTCGCCCTGGTCGCCTTCCTCGTCGCCGGCCGCGACCCCGCCCACCGCCGCCTCCCCAGACCGGTCCGCACCCTCGCCCGCGGCCGTCCTCGCCGCAGCGCAACCGCAGCGCACCGACCCGCCATCCAGCACGCGGAGCAGCAAACGACCAACCCGCCTCCTAGCTCGGGAAGCGGGCATCGCACGGGCCGAGCACCCCGCCAAAATATGACGAGCAGGAGCCAACGATCTTTGGTCGCTGGGTTCCTCTTCACACTTGCCTCAAGTTCTCCGGCCGTGTGGGGAAGACGGCGTATTGGTCGACGTGTGGGATGACGATGGCCGGTGGGCTTTGTGCGACGCTGGCGCTCGGGTCGTCCTCTCGGCGCAACCCGAGTGGGGGCCACGCAGGCCGAACGGCCAACGGGTAGGGCACGAACCTGCGCAAACTCGCACCGCGTTGACGTGTCGATATAGAGCACGTCCTATGTTGGCAGGTTCGCAACCGGCGGGACCTGCGACAAGTCCAGCAACCCATGCGCAGGCCGATGACCAGGGCGGATGAAGATCGATTCGATATGTCCGATTGTGTGCCCCCGGCAGGATTCGAACCTGCGCCCCCGCCTCCGGAGGGCGGTGCTCTATCCCCTGAGCTACGGGGGCTCAGTGACCACGAAAGGGTAGCAGGTGAGCGGTGCGCCCCAGCGAGGGGATTTGCGCCGGGATGGCCACGATCGTCGGAATGCAAGATCACCGACATTTTGCTGCCGAGGCGCGTCGGTCCTCGCCCCAGGTTCGATCGCTGGGAAGGATGTCGACAGTCACTCCTTACCCGAGGGAGCCCGAATGACGTTGCGCTGGTTGTCTCGTGTCGCGGCCACGCTCGGTCCCGTGACTCTCTTCGTCGCTCTCGCGGGTCACGCTGCTTGGGCGAACTCCACGATCAACCTGGTGCCAGACCAACTCCCAGCAACGGCCGCTACGGCTGCCCGCGCGTCCGGTGGTTGCACCGATCTCGTCGATACCGCCCCCTATAGCGACAAGGATCTCTGGCTGTTCGGTCTCGACGGTACCCACGCCGGCGCTGTCGTATCGGTCACGCTGACGTTCGCCGGCCCCGACGGCATGGCATACGTGAAGGTTATCGAAGCCGGTAATTCCGACGAAGATGGCATCGTCGACGGCGCCGACATCGCATGGATCGCCACGCCGACCGGCTGGACGCTCACCGGCGCGACGGCCGAGATCACCGGCGTAGCTGAGCACTTTGTCTTGGCTCTCACCTGTCCGGCTCGCTCGAGCGTGCAGCCGGCACCCGGCGTCGCCGGTCCATCCGGGCCGAATGGCCCGGCGGGCTTAGCCGGAGCCGGGAAGCCCGATGCCGGCGCCGGACAGTCCGTCCCAGTCGCGCAGTCATCGGGAAGCGGCCCGTCTGTTGCACCTGCCCTCGAAGGCTGGACCACCGGAGGTGCCGACACCCTTCGGCCAACCGCCGTTCAGAACGCCGCGCCGCGGAGAGCAGCGGTTCCGGCGGCTGCAGGCGAAGCGCTCGCGTCGACGGGCCAGGACATCGGCGGGATGCTGATCCTGGGTACCACGCTGGTCACCAGCGGGGCGCTGCTCTTGATCGTGCGGCGGGGCCGAGCCCATCGCGGCGTCCACCGCAGGCGTCGAGGGTCCGCAAGCCAGCCGCCGAGCCGACCAGACGTTGACGTCGTGGATTGCTACCCGGCGCTTGGGTTTCCGGAGAATGATCGCCGGCCGGCGGTCGTGGTCAGGCGTGGCCAATGATCGCCTCGATCATGATGTGGGCGTCGCGAAAACGCGTCGATCATGACCTCCAGGTCATGATCGACGGGATCTTGGACGCCGCCTAGATCGACGGGATCTTGGAGGCCTAGTTCAGCGGGGTCGCACCCAGCTTGCCCAGCATGGTCCGCAGAACCTGGATCTCGCCGCTCTGGTTGCGGATCATGGTCTCGGCCAGCTCTCGGACCTCCGGTCCGGGATCGAGTTTGAGCACCTCCTGAGCCATGTGTACGCCACCGAGATGGTGCCGCAGCATGTACTGCAGGAAGCGAATGTCCACGTCCTTGCCGGTGGCGGCGCGGAGCATCGCGATCTCCTCGCGGGTCGCCATGCCAGGCATGAGGTTGCCCTTCACCGCCTGGTCGCCATCGCGCATCCAGGCCATCGGCGGCCGGGAGCTGTTGGGCCCCAGACCCCAGTCCTTGAGCCAGGTCTGCATGACACCGATCTGGCCCTGCTGGGTGAGCGCGATGTCCCCGCCGAGCGTGCGGATCTCCGGCTGCGAAGCCTTCTGGTACGCGATCATGCCCATCTCCACGGCCTGAGCGTGGTGTTCGGACATGTCGCGGGCGAAGCCAGCCTCCGGCGAGGACTCACCCGGGGTGGATAGCCGCGGAGTGAGCCACCCCGCGGCGTACCCGATGAACACCAGCAATACCGCGCCGAGCACTCCGCCGGCGATCTTCAAACGCCGCGGCGTCACGACCTGTGCCACCTGCGATCAGCCTCCGGGCTGGGCCGGGGGCACCAGGTCCAGGGGGGTCTTGCCCGGGTCGGTGATGCCGCCGCTGCAGGTGGCCTGCGGCTCCCTTGTGGCGTTCTGGCGCAGCGCGTCGATGAACTCGTCGATCCGGCCGTCACCGGCGTTGTCGACCTTGAGCTGGTAGCCCCACGCCTGCACCGAGATCGGCTTGTCCAGGCCCGGGTAGGGGCTCATCAACATGAAGCCGCGGTCCCTCACCTTGCCGGCGAGTTCATCGACCTGGTCCTTCGGCAGATCCGGGTGGTAGGCAATCCATACCGCGCCGTGCTCCATGCTGTGCGTGGCCTGCTCCTTGGGGATCTCCGCCGGGTAGACGTCGCCCATGCAGTTCTGCCAATAGTCGTTGTGCACGCCACCGACCGGCGGACTGCTCGGGTAGGTGAGCACGCCTGACTTATGGTTGCCCACGGCCGGGTCGTAGACGAACCAGTCCGGGTTGGACTCCAGGTAGTTGCTGATGCCTTCGATCCCGGCAGCGCGCTCCTGCCACGGCGGTTGGTTCGCCTGCTTGATCAGCTGGAACGCGCCGAAGCCGATGATGAGAACGGCGACGAGCCCGGCGCCGGCGAACATCGCGATCGGCCCCCAGTTGCGACCCTGGCTCACCTTGACCGGTGTGACCGGCTTGCGTCCCTTGCCGCCGCCGCTCTTCGCGGGCCCCCGACCGGCCGGTGGCCGACCACCCGGCCGCGAACCTGAGCTCTTCGTCGCGACCTTCGGCTGCGAAGTCTTTGGCTTGGGCGCCGGCGCCGGCGCCGGCGCCGCGGCATCGGCTTCATCGGCGTCCAGCTCGTCGCTCTCGGGCTTCGGCCCGTCGGCGGCGACGGCCTTGGCCGACAGCTTGTTGACGGAGGGACGGCGGACGTCGCCGGTACTCATGCTCATGGGGCCTCGTCACGGTCGGTAACAGTCGGTTATCGGGGGAAAGCCCCAATGGGGCAGGCAGCCGCACCAGCCGTCCCGGATTGTGACAACCGACGTTGGACCGCCGCCAAGTCCACGAGTCTACCCCGCTAGCATTGCTCAGTGACTCCCGCCGACCTTGCCGCCGCCGTACTGGGCGCCGCGCGCTCCGCCTTCGCGGAGCGTGAGCTTGATCTCGCCCTGCTGCCGGAGAGCACGACCGTCGAGCGTCCCCGCAATCCCGAGCACGGCGACTACGCCTCCACCATCGCTCTGCAATTGTCCAAGCAGGTGGGCGTACCCCCGCGGGACCTCGCCGCCGGACTCGCCGAGAAGCTTGGACAGGTCAAGGGCATCAAGTCGGTGGAGATCGCGGGGCCCGGCTTCCTGAACATCAAGCTCGACTCCGCCGCGTCCGGCGAGATGGCACGCACCGTTGTGACGGCGGGCAAGCAGTACGGGCAGAGCGCCCACCTGACCGGTCAACGCATCAACCTTGAGTTCGTCTCGGCCAACCCGACCGGGCCGGTCCACATCGGTGCGGTGCGGTGGGCTGCCGTCGGGGACGCACTGTCCCGACTGCTGCGTACCGATGGGGCCGACGTCACCACCGAGTACTACTTCAACGACGCCGGATCGCAGATCGACCGCTTCGCCCGCTCACTGCTCGCCGCGGCGCGGGGAGAGCCGACGCCAGAGGACGGGTACGCCGGTCAATACATAGCCGATATCGCCTCCACCATCGTCGCCAAACATCCGGACGCGCCGAGCCGGCCCGATGGCAAGGCCCAGGATCTGTTCCGGGTCGAGGGCGTAGCCCTGATGTTCGAGGAGGTCAAGTCCTCGCTCGCCGAGTTCGGGGTGACGTTCGACGTCTACTTCAACGAGAAGGACCTCCACACGCGGGGCGAACTCGATGCTGCGCTCGCTCGGCTGCGTGAGGTGGGCCACGTCTTCGAGTCTGACGGTGCGACCTGGCTACGGACGACCGACTTTGGCGACGACAAGGACCGCGTCCTGCGCAAACGTGACGGCGACTGGACCTACTTCGCCGGCGACTGCGCCTACTACCTAGACAAGCGTGAGCGCGGCTTCGACCGCATCGTGATCATGCTTGGCGCCGACCACCACGGCTACATCGGCCGGATGCGAGCGATGGCCGCCTGTTTCGGTGACGACCCCGACCGTACGCTCGAGATCCTGATTGGCCAGTTGGTCAATTTGGTACGGGACGGGCAGCCGATGCGCATGAGCAAGCGTGCCGGCACCGTACTCACGCTTGTAGATCTCGTCGATGCGATTGGCGTCGATGCCGCGCGGTACGCCCTCGCGCGCTACTCCGTCGACTCGCCCATCGACATCGATCTCGAGTTGTGGACGCGCGCCACCGCCGACAACCCCGTCTACTATGTCCAGTACGCTCACGCCCGCATCGCATCGCTCCTGCGCAACGCCGCGGAGCTTGGTGTCGACCTCGGCGACTTCGATCCGGGACTGCTGTCTCATGAGCGCGAGAACGACCTTCTCAAGGCGCTCGGCGAGTTCCCCGCCGTGGTGGCCACCGCCGCCGAGCTACGGGAGCCGCATCGGGTCGCCCGCTATCTCGAGGATCTCGCCGGCACGTACCACCGCTTCTACGACGCCTGCCGGGTGCTCCCACAGAGCGGCGATCCCGCGACCGACCTGACCCACGCGAGGCTGTGGCTCGTCGAAGCGTCGCGGGTCGTGCTCGCCAACGGACTCGCCCTGCTGGGTGTTTCTGCGCCCGAAAGGATGTAAGCATGCGAGCGCATGAGGCCGGTGCGCTACACGGAGACCTGGGTGCTCGCGGACCGGCATGGCTACGGACGCCTGCCGATGTCAACGCGCTCCTGCCCAACCTCTGGCCGCACGGTGTGGTCCGAGGTGACGGGGGCGCGCTGCAGGTCGGCGGAGTTGACGTGCGCGACCTCGCCGCGGAGTTCGGCACTCCCGCGTACGTCCTTGATGAGACCGACTTCCGCTCTCGATGCCGGGACTTTCGGGACGCCTTCGCCGGCGCCGCTGTCTTCTACGCGGCGAAGGCGTTCTGCGCCAAGGCGGTCATCCGAATCGTCGCTGAGGAGGGCCTGAACCTCGACGTGTGCACAGGTGGTGAGCTGGCCGTCGCCCTAACCGCGGGGATGCCGGCTGAGCGGATCAAAATGCATGGCAACAACAAGTCCATGGCCGAGTTGTCTCGGGCCGCTGACGCGGGTGTGGGCTGGATCGTCGTGGACTCGTTCGACGAGCTCGAGCGGCTCACCGAGCTAGCGCGAAACCGTGGGGTACGGCAGCGCGTCATGGTCCGGGTGACCGTCGGCGTCGAGGCGCACACCCACGAGTTCATCGCGACCGCCCACGAGGATCAGAAGTTCGGCTTCTCGCTCGCGAGCGGGGCCGCATTCGACGCGGTGGCACGGATCTTCCACGAGGGCGTGCTCGAGCTCGCCGGCCTGCATTCCCACATCGGTTCGCAGATCTTCGACACATCGGGCTTCGAGGTCTCCGCCCGTCGGGTGCTCTCGCTCCAGGACGCGGTGCGCACCGAACTCGGCGTGGACCTGCCCGAGCTCGATCTCGGCGGCGGCTTCGGCATCGCGTACACGTCGCAGGACGATCCATCGACGCCGGGCGATCTCGCCGGTCGGATGCTCAAGATTGTTGAGCAGGAGTGTGCGGGGCGGCAGCTGCCCGTACCGCATCTGTCCGTCGAACCCGGGCGTGCGCTCGTCGGACCGGCGATGTTCACCCTGTACGAGGTCGGCACGGTCAAAGATGTCGATGGCATTAGGACGTACGTCAGTATCGACGGCGGGATGAGTGACAACATTCGCACCGCTCTCTACGACGCGAGCTTCTCGGCCACCCTCGCCGGCCGGGCCAGCGTGGCGGAGCCCATGCTCGCCCGCGTGGTGGGAAAGCATTGCGAGGCCGGGGACGTCGTGGTGAAAGATGAATTCTTGCCCGCCGACGTGAAGCCTGGAGATCTTATTGCGGTCCCCGGGACCGGTGCGTACTGCCGCAGTATGGCGAGCAACTACAACCACGTCCCACGACCGCCCGTGATCGCGGTCGTGGACGGCGCGGCGAGAGTCATCGTGCGGCGGGAGACGGAGAACGACCTCCTCGCTCTGGATGTGGGGTAGACGGTGAGCGCACGGGTACGGGTGGCGCTGCTCGGCTGCGGTGTCGTGGGCGGCGAGGTGGTGCGCCTGCTGCATGAGCAGGCGGAGGACCTTCACGCCCGGATCGGGGCGCCGCTGGAGTTGGCGGGCATAGCCGTACGCCGGCCGGGGCGCACCCGAGGGTCCATCGACCCGACGCTGTTCACGACGGACGCGCTCGGCCTGGTCAAGCACGACGACATCGACATCGTCGTCGAGGTTGTGGGCGGCATCGAACCCGCGCGGACCTGGCTCGTCGAGGCCCTCCACGCGGGCAAGAGCGTCGTAACCGCGAACAAGGCCCTACTCGCCGAGGATGGGGCTGCGCTGCACGACGCTGCTGCCGAGGGCAATGCCGACCTCTATTACGAGGCCTCGGTGGCCGGGGCGATCCCGCTGCTGCGTCCGCTGCGCGAGTCGCTGCACGGCGACCGCATCACGCGGGTTACGGGCATAGTGAACGGGACCACGAACTTCATCCTGTCCAGTATGGACTCCTCGGGAGCGAGCTTCCACGACGCGTTGGAAGAGGCTACGGCGTTGGGGTACGCCGAGGCGGACCCGTCCGCGGACGTGGAGGGGTTCGACGCTGCCGCGAAGGCCGCCATCCTCGCCTCGCTGGCGTTCCACACTCGCGTCCGGGCCTCCAACGTCTACCGCGAGGGCATCACCGAGGTCACCGCCGGCGATGTGGCATCCGCAAAAGCGATGGGCTGCACCATCAAGTTGCTGTGCATCGCATCCTGTGTGGACGGTGCGGTGTCGGTGCGGGTGCACCCGGCGATGATTCCGCGGTCGCATCCCCTCGCCAGCGTCGGCGACGCGTTCAACGCGGTCTTCGTTGAGGCGCAGGCCGCGGGACAACTCATGTTCTACGGCCGGGGCGCGGGTGGCTCACCGACGGCGAGCGCGGTCGTCGGGGACATCGTCGCTGTCGCCCGCAACCGGCTCGCCGGGGTACGGGCCGCCACCGAGTCGAACTACGCGGACCTGCGCATCCAGCCGATGGGCGAAGTGGTGACCCGCTACCACGTGTCGCTGGACGTGGCCGATCGCGCCGGTGTGCTCGCCTCCGTGGCCGGAGTGTTCGCCAAACACGATGTGAGCATCCAGACCGTACGCCAGGAGGGGCGCGGCGATGACGCCACACTCGTGGTCGTGACCCATACCGCGACCGACGCGGCGTTGGCCGCGACCGTCAACGACCTGCGCGCACTGGACATTGTCCGCGAGGTCGCCAGCGTCATGCGCGTGGAAGGGGAGTAACGATGTGGTGGCGTGGGCTCATCGAGGCATACCGCGATCGGTTGCCGGTGACCGACGCGACGCCAGTCATCACGCTGCACGAGGGCAACACGCCCCTACTGTTCGCGCCGGCGCTCGCGGACCGAACAGAGTGTGACGTCTACTTGAAGGTCGAGGGTGCCAACCCAACCGGGTCCTTTAAGGACAGAGGCATGACGCTCGCCGTCTCCAAGGCGGTGGAGGCCGGGGCGAAGGCGATCATCTGTGCCTCGACCGGAAACACCTCGGCGTCGGCGGCGGCCTACGCGGCGCGGGCCGGGCTGACGTGCGCGGTGCTCATCCCCGCCGGCAAGATCGCCACGGGAAAGATGGCCCAGGCCCTCGTACACGGGGCGCGGCCGCTGCAGGTCGCCGGCAACTTCGACGACTGTCTGTCGCTCGCGTCAAAGATCGCCCTCGACTACCCCGTGGCTTTGGTCAATTCGGTGAACGTCCACCGGCTGCACGGACAGAAGACCGCGGCCTTCGAGATCGTGGAGGCACTCGGCGACGCGCCCGACTTCCACTGCCTCCCGGTGGGCAACGCGGGCAACATCACCGCATACTGGATGGGGTACGTCGAGGACCACGACGCCGGCAACGCTACGAGACGCCCACGGATGCTGGGCTTCCAAGCGAGTGGCGCTTCGCCGATCGTATCCGGACAGGTCGTGCGCGAACCGACGACGATCGCCACCGCTATCCGCATCGGCAACCCAGCCTCGTGGACCAAGGCGATCGACGCCCGTGACGCATCCGGTGGGGCCATCCGGGCCGTGACCGATCGCGAGATCCTGTCGGCGTACCGGCTCCTCGCCCGCCAGGTTGGCGTCTTCGTCGAGCTGGCGAGCGCCGCGAGCGTCGCCGGACTGCTGGCTGCGGCGGCGGACGGCCTCGTGCCGCCGGGCTCGACCGTCGTCTGCACGGTCACCGGAAACGGTCTCAAAGATCCGGAGTGGGCCATCTCGACCGCTCCGCCTCCGGTGAGCATCGCCAACGATGCGCTGGCCGCCGCCCGCGCCCTGGACCTCGCCTAACGCCGGCGCGGCGTAAGGTACGCGTACGTGGCGCCTGTTCTCTCGGTCCTTACCCGAAACCGGGACTTCCGGTACCTGTTCCTGGCCGAGCTCGTGATCTTCGGCGGTGACTGGTTCGCCCTGATCCCACTGGTGACGCTGCTTCAGCAGCTGACCGGCAGCGGGCTACCCGGGGCGCTTGCGCTCACGGCCGACACCACGGTCATCGCACTCGCCCTGCCGTTCGCGGGCACGGTGGCGGACCGGGTCGACCGGCGCAAGATACTCATCATCGCGAATCTGGCCGCGATCGCCGCGATCAGCCTGCTCTTTGCGGTCCGCTCGCCCGGCGTGGCTTGGCTCGGACCTGTCGCGATCGGCCTCGCCGCCGCAGCCAAGGCGTTCTACACACCCGCCGCCAGCGCGGCTCTGCCGAACGTCGTCGACCCCGCTGACCTGCCCGCCGCGAACGCTCTTGGCGGCAGCGCATGGGGCACGATGCTCATCATCGGAGCGTCTCTCGGCGGCATCGTGACGGCCGTTTCCAACCCGTACGTGTGTTTCGCCATCACGGTGGTCTGCCTGATGCTGGCCGCCAGCCTCGTGTGGCGGGTGCGGCGTCCCATGCAGGCCGAGCGAGACGCCGCCGCAGCCCCCGCCCACCCGCTGCACGCGATCGCCGAGGCGCTGGGCTACATTCGCCGCCACCCGCGCGTGCTCTCGCTTGTCACCGTGAAGTCGGCCGTTGGGCTCGGCAACGGGGTGCTCGCAGTCTTCCCGATCCTGGCCACCGTGGTGTTCCCGATCGGGTCGATCGGGACCGGGCTGCTCTTCGCCGCGCGCGGGCTTGGTGCTCTCATCGGCCCGTTGCTACTCCGTCGCGTCCTCGGTCACCGATCCTGGCTCATGCCCGGTCTGGCCATCTCGATGTCGTTCTACGGCCTCGCGTACCTGGGCGTTGCCGTGAGCCCGTGGTTCTGGGCGGCCCTGGTCTTCGTGACGTTGGCGCACGTCGCCGGCGGGGGCAACTGGGTCATGTCGAACTACGCGTTGCAGATCGAGGTGCCCGACTCGCTTCGTGGCCGGGTCTTCGCGACCGACATGATGATCGCGACGCTGGCCATCTCGGTGAGCCTCCTCTTCGCCGGTGCACTCGTCGATCTCGTCGACCCTCGCGCGCTTTTCGCGATCTGCGGCTCGGTGACCCTCTTGTACGGCATCGGCTGGCGTCTCGCGACGCGCCGACTGATGCGCGCCGACGTCAATGACGAGGATCGGACACCTGACCGCGCGCACACCGCCTCGTAACGTCGGGCGGATCGAGACTCCGTCCGTCACCAGCGGCGGCACTCGAGGGGTGGCGAAAGGGTCACGGCGCCGTCCACAGCGTGTCGAGCGGTAGGGCTACAGTGCCGTCCTCGTGGGTGTACGCGTGTGCTCCGGTATAGAGAACGATCGCGGTCTCAAGGCGGTTTCCTAGCCTGGACCGCAGGGCGCGAAGCCCACGAAGGTCTTCGCCGTGAACTCGGGTCCCTGCCTTGATCTCGAAAGCGACGACCTGTCCGTCATCGCGTTCCAGGACGAGGTCGACCTCGTCCCCAGACGCAGTACGGAAGTGACCGATCGACACCGGCGCGTCCCACCAGCTGAGCTGCTTGAGGATCTCGCCAACCGCGAATGTTTCGACGACATGACCGTATTCAGTTAGCACGGATGGGTCGCCCTGCGCGATCTTCTCCGGCGTCAACGCGAGCAGCCAAGCCATGACGCCCGCGTCCACGATGTGCGCCTTGGGCTGGCGCCCAACCCGGGAGCCCATTGTCGTGCCCCATGCGGGCAGGCGCTGGACGAGAAAGACCGCTTCAAGCAGGCGGAGGTAGTTCTCCGCGCTGCTCGACTCCATGCCGATCGCGTGCGCCGCTGCCGCGATGTTGAGGACCTGCCCGGATCTCACCGCGAGCTGTCGCAGGAGCCGGGGGAGCATCTCTCGTTGCCGAACGTGACTAAGCTCCAGCACATCGCGTTCGATGACGAGCTCTACGTAGTTGGCGAACCAGCGTGAACGTGATCGACCAGGCGGGCGATGCAACGCAATGGGCATCCCACCTGAGGTGACGCGCCGCGCGTAATCGTCCCGTGTCGTTGACGACAACTCCAGCTCTGTCGGCGGTCCGTCGCCACGAAGCAGGCGGTGCACGACACCGTCTCCCGTAGCTCCGTCGATCTCCATTTGGGACAGTGGCAGGACGTCGACGATGTCGACACGACCAGTGAGAGCCTGGCCGGCTTGCGGAAGTGTCGTGTGTCGGGTGGAGCCGGCCAGGACGTATCTTCCGAGGCGAAGATCCCGGTTGAGCTCAGCCTTGATCGCGTCGAGAAGCTCCGGAACGTGCTGGTACTCGTCGATCAGGACCGGCTCGGAGGCCGCGGCGAAACGGCCAGGGTCGCTCCGGACCGCGGCACGGGTAGCTGGATCGTCGCAGTCGACCACGGATCGCTTCAGCCGGGTCGCAATCTGCGCGAGCAGGGTGCTTTTGCCTACCGTGCGTGGCCCATTCAGAATCACAACCGGCTCCTCGGTCACACGGGCCTCGACGACCGCCATCAGACGTCGCTTCGCCAGTCCGGTGAGTGCTCCATCCACGCCTTAAGAGTAGCCGGACTTCCGCATTTGCAGCCGACAGATTCCGGATCTGCAGCCGACAGATTCCGGATTTGCAGGCGATGGATTCCGTGTTTGCGGGCAGATGCTGGACCTGGCCTGGTATCGTAATGATATCACCGCGATAGCAGAGGAGTTTCGATGGAGAGGCGGGCCTTCCGGGTACCCGGATTCCTGATGCTCGTAGTCCTGTTGGCCGGCGCGGGAGCGTTGGTCTGGTGGGGTCTGGACACACAAGGTCTTACGTCGGAGCAGGCGGAGGCACGTGTCGCCATTGGGATCTCCGCCGCGGCCGTCCTGTTCGCGATCATGGCATCGGGCTTCGTGATCCTGAATCCCAACGAAGCTCGGGTCGTTCAGTTCTTTGGGCGCTACATCGGCTCGATCAAGCGGGCCGGGTTCCACTGGACCGTCCCTTTCACCACGAAGAAGCGCATCTCGCTGCGGGTGCGCAATTTCGAGACGGCGCGGCTCAAGGTCTCTGATGCCGACGGGAACCCGGTCGAGATCGCAGCGGTCGTGGTGTACCGCGTGGTCGACTCGGCCAAGGCGATGTTCGCCGTCGACGACCACATCCAGTACGTCGCGGTTCAGGCCGAGACGGCGGTGCGCCACCTGGCGACGAGTTACCCCTACGAGGCGCATGACTCGGGCCGGGCCAGCCTGCGTGACAGCGCGGTGGTCAGCCAGGAGCTCACCGATGAGCTGGGGGAGCGCGTCGAGTTGGCCGGAGTTGAGGTGCTCGAGTCGCGGGTCACCCACCTGGCCTACGCCTTCGAGATCGCCCAGGCCATGCTCGCCCGGCAACAGGCCAGCGCCATCGTCGCGGCCCGATTCAAGATCGTAGAAGGCGCGGTCGGGATGGTCAGCAATGCCCTCGAGATGCTGCGCGAGCAGTCCGTGGTAGATCTTGACGAAGAGCGTAAGGCGCAGATGGTCTCCAACCTGCTCGTGGTCCTGTGCGGCGACCGCAACGCCCAGCCCGTGGTGAACACCGGCACGCTCTACGGGTGATTCGCCAGACATGGCTGAGCGAAAGAAGCTGCTGCTGCGCCTAGACCCCGAGGTCTACGACGCGGTAGCTCGGTGGGCCTCGGACGATCTCC
The DNA here is from genome assembly GCA_020027875.1 of Micromonosporaceae bacterium. Taxonomy (GTDB): domain Bacteria; phylum Actinomycetota; class Actinomycetes; order Mycobacteriales; family Micromonosporaceae; genus JAXIPB01. The sequence continues at coordinate 54,587 of JAHRHA010000007.1, forward strand.
GCAGCGTCAACGCCCAGATCGAGTACGCCCTGCGGCGCGCGCTGCGTGCCGTGGGGCGCTACGGCGGCGATGGGAGGGAGTCGGCGATCGTCCAAGATCCCGACACGGTAACTCCCAGCGTGGTAGGTCCCGACGCGGTAGGTCCCGACGTGGCAGCTGCTGGCGCCGACGCCTCGCAAGATCGCCGGTGACCGCGCATAGCATGACGCCCATGCGGTTTGAGACCGAGCCAGTGCGGGTGGCCGTGCCCGCTACCAGCGCGAATCTCGGTCCGGGCTACGACGCGCTCGGCCTGGCGCTGACGCTCGAGGACGAGGTCACGGCGCAGATCACCGACGGCGGGATCCATGTCGACGTCATCGGCGAGGGCGAAGGTGAGGTGCCGTCGGGCGAAGACCATCTCATTGTGGCCACAATGTTGCGGATCTTTGATGTGCTCGGCGGGGGCCGACCGCCTGGGTTGCTGCTCACCTGTCACAACCGCATCCCGCACGCACGAGGGCTGGGCTCCTCCTCAGCCGCGATCGTGGCGGGAATTCTGCTCGCCCGCGCCCTTGTTGTAGCACCCGCAGCCGGCCTCAACGACGCAGCCGTGCTGCGCCTAGCGGCCCGGATCGAGGGCCACCCAGACAACGTCGCCCCGTGCCTTCTCGGCGGGTTCACCATCGCCTGGATGGAGAATCGGGGCGCTCGCGCGGTGCGGTTGGAGACCGCGCCCGGCGTACGCCCGATGGTCTTTATTCCGACAGCGCGGGGGCTGACCGAGCAGGCGCGCGCCGCTCTGCCCGCGACGGTGCCCCATGCCGACGCGGCGTTCAACGCCGCTCGGGCGGCCCTGATGGTGCACGCGCTCACAGCCGAGCCGTCGCTGTTGTTCGAGGCGACGCAGGATCGGCTACACCAGGATTACCGCGCTGCGGGAATGCCGGAGACCGCCGCGCTGTTGACGTCCTTGCGGCAAGCGGGCGTTCCCGCATTCGTCAGTGGGGCGGGACCCAGCGTCCTGGCGTTGGTTGCCGGCGAGGCTCCCAAGGCTCCAGATGGCTGGTTTGCCAGGTCCCTGTCGGTATCTTCGACAGGAGCGCGTATCCTGATTTCCAGACACGCCGAGGGCGACCCTGTTGCCGCAGGTCCTCCGAGTTGATTACGCTGAACAGCGACACCAGCCGTCAACACGCGACCGCAGTCAACATCCAAAAAGACAGCGGAGACAGAACTCCGCCTGGCGCGCTGGCTGCAACCCCGTGACACTCCTGCCTGACCGGCCCTCCGCGAGGAGATAAACCGCAACGCACGCGTCTCACGGTCGCAGTCCGTTCCGATCGCCCGGCGGGCATGCCCACCGCAGATCGGGCGCTTCGGCTGTGTCAAGACTCCCGCGACGTTCGCGCGAAGCGGGTGTATCCGCGGGCTGCCCGGCCCCCGACGATGAACACCCGGGCCGCTCCGGCCTATCGAGGGAAGGAATCCATTGAGCGACACCACCGACGTCACGTCGGAAGTCCCCAGCACCCCGGACTCAACGGCGGGCAACCGCCGGCGGCGTACCGGAGGCGGTCTCAACGGGATGCTGCTCAACGAGCTGCAGACGATGGCCTCGTCGCTCGGCATCTCCGGCACCGCCAAGATGCGTAAAGGTGACCTCATCGCCGCGATCGAGGAGAACCAGGCCGACAGCCGGGTGCCTCGGGCGCGGGCGGAGGCACCTACCCGTGGCCACGCCGGCGGAGCCGACCAACGCGGCAACGTCGCCGCGCGCGGTGATTCGCCGCGGACGGAGGTACGGGCGGAGGTTCGTGACGCCGAAGGTGAGGTCGCAGTGGAGAGCCGCGGGCCGCGCCGGGCATCTCGCGCCGGTGGTCCGCCCGACCCACGCGAGGATCGCGCTGAGCGAGCCGACCGCGGTGACCGGAGCGAGCGCGCCGATCGTGCCGACCGGGCTGACCGTGCCGACCGGGCTGACCGGGCTGACCGGGACGGTGCGCGGCCCGATGTCGAGCGCGCGGAGCGCAATGGTGGTGAGCGGAACGGGCGCGATCGTGACCGTGGCGGTCACGGCGACCGCAACGCGACGCACGGCGACCGCGTCACGCACAACGACCGTGGCACCCAGAATGACCGTGGCTCGATGACTTCAGTGAATGACCGTGGTCCGATGAGCGACCGCGATGGTGACGACGACGGTGACGGTGGCAACCGCCGCGGACGGCGCAGCCGTTTCCGCGACCGGCGTCGTGGTCGGGGCGAGCGCGGTGGCGAGGGCGGCGGCCCCGAGCCTCAGGTGAACGAGGACGACGTACTGGTGCAGGTCGCCGGGATCATCGACGTGCTCGACAACTACGCGTTCGTGCGCACCTCGGGCTACCTGTCCGGTTCTAACGACGTGTACGTCTCGATGGCCCAGATCAAGCGCTACGGCCTGCGTCGCGGTGACGCGGTCACGGGTGCCGTCCGCTCGGCCCGCGAAGGCGAACAGCGCCGCGACAAGTACAACCCCCTCGTCCGTCTCGACACGATCAACGGGATGGACCCGGAGGAGGCGCGTCGCCGGCCGGAGTTCTACAAGCTCACGCCGCTCTACCCGCAGGAGCGCCTGCGGCTGGAGACCGAACCGCACATCCTGACCACCCGTGTGATCGACCTCGTCATGCCCCTCGGCAAGGGGCAGCGGGCACTGATCGTCTCGCCGCCCAAGGCCGGTAAGACGATGGTGCTGCAGGCGATCGCGAACGCGATTGCGACGAACAACCCCGAGTGCCACTTGATGGTCGTGCTCGTGGACGAGCGGCCGGAAGAGGTCACCGACATGCAGCGCTCGGTGAAGGGTGAGGTCATCGCCTCCACCTTCGACCGCCCGCCGCAGGACCACACAACGGTGGCCGAGCTCGCGATCGAGCGGGCCAAGCGCCTGGTCGAACTGGGTCACGACGTTGTGGTTCTGCTCGACTCGATCACCCGACTGGGCCGGGCGTACAACTTGGCGGCTCCGGCGTCGGGCCGGATCCTGTCCGGTGGTATCGACTCGACCGCCCTCTACCCGCCCAAGCGCTTCCTCGGCGCGGCCCGCAACATCGAGAACGGCGGCTCGCTCACCATCCTGGCCACGGCCCTGGTGGAGACCGGCTCGATGATGGATACGGTGATCTTCGAGGAGTTCAAGGGTACGGGTAACGCGGAGCTCAGGCTGGACCGCAAGATCGCGGACAAGCGCGTTTTCCCGGCGATCGACATCGACCCGTCCAGTACGCGTAAGGAGGAGATCCTCCTCGCCCCGGACGAGCTGGCCATCATCATCAAGCTCCGCAAGGTGCTCCACTCCCTGGAGTCGCAGGCGGCCCTTGATCTGCTGTTGGACAAGCTCAAGCAGACCCGAACCAACATCGAGTTCCTGATGCAGATCGCGAAGACCACGCCGGGCGAGTAGAGCCCGCGTTACTCATAGAGATCGCTGTCCTCCGGACGCTCGTGCAGCCTGACTGCGCAAACCTCCGGCGGGCGGCGATCTTCGCGCGGGGTGGGCCCCGCACGTCAAGATCGCGGTGATCATGAGCTGGCCGTCGCAGAAAGGCGCCGATCATGACCTCCAGGTCATGATCGATGGGATCTTGGGTGATGGGATCTTGGGGGGCTAGAAGGCGCCTTCGGCTACTTGGAAGACGGTCAGACCGAGTGATCGCCACATCCGCACCACCTGGGCGCGGTCGTCGAAGACCCCGACTACGTGGTAGCGGTCGCGGATCTCCCGGTCGAAGATCTCGGCCTTCACGATCGAGTCCTTGCGCTGGTCGCCGGTGACGCGCATGTGCAGTCCGTCGTGCGATACCCCGACGTGACGGTCGAGCCAGGCGAGTGTCTCGTCGCGACAGTCGTCGGTCCGCCCGGAGCAGTAGACGACGAGGTGTCCGGCGGCATGCATCGCCCGTACCGCTTCGATCACGGCGTGGTTCGGGGTGTCCTCGCCGACGCGGGTCATGTCGTACGGGCTGCGGCCGTTCATGACGGCCACGGTGCCGTCGATGTCGACCAGCACGGCACGCGGCGCTCCGGGTGGGGGTACGTAGACCTCGGGCCGCGACGGTTTGAGCTCGGGTACGGGCAGCGGCAGCGAACGGCCGGCCAAGTAGCGCTGCCACATGCCGCGGATGGCGTCCTCGCCGACGCGGGCTCCTTCGTCACGGGTGGCGTCCCGGGCGATGCACACCTCAAGCGGGACGTCAGTGAAGTCGCGAATCACCACGTCGGCGCCGCACGTGAGCCCGAGTTCCGCGAGTTCCCGGACGACCTTCGCCCGGAGGTTGGTGTCGTCGCAGATCACGCTGACCCCGGCCCGCAGTAAGGCATCGACCTGTGCCCGTTGGGCCAAAGTCACCTGGACCTCGGCCCAGCCCAGGCCGAGGAGCCCGCCATGCATCATCTGGCGAAGGTCGTCCCGGTTGACCCGGACGGCACCGGCCTGCTGCCGAGCCCAGGTGGTCTTGCCCGAGCCCGGCAGTCCGCGGGTGATGGTGAGCGTGGTCATATCAGGGTCGAGGTTACGGCCCTGCCGACGAGGCCGATTGGGGCGGGAATGCGGTGTCGTGGCACACTGTTGTGTCGGCGAGGTACCGGTTCACGCCCGCGGATTGCGCGGCGACCCGGCGACCAGTGAGAGAGAGCGACGATGAAGCCTGATATTCACCCGAACTACGACGTGACCCAGGTCACCTGCTCGTGCGGAAACCAATTCACCACGCGCAGCACCGCCAAGGGTGGCCAGATCCACGTCGAGACCTGCAACGTCTGCCATCCCTTCTACACCGGTAAGCAGCGCGTGCTCGACACCGCGGGCCGGGTGGCGAAGTTCCAGCAGAAGTATGCGAAGGTCCAGAAGCCTGCCAAGGGCAAGCAACCCGCCAAGTAGCTTCCGAGACGGCGCCCGCACGCGATCGACACCGGTCACGGCGGGCGCTGTCCATGTGTGTCCGCCGATCTTGGACGACGAAGGTAAGGGAAGCATGAGTACGGACCGCCTGGGCGCGCTGCTCGACGAGTACGCCGAACTGGAGCGCCGCCTCGCCGACCCCGCGATCCACGCGGATCAGGCTGCGGCGCGCAAGGTCGGTCGCCGCTTCGCCGAGCTGACGCCGATCCAGAAAGCCGCGTTCGAGCTCGACCAGGCGCGCGCCGATCTCATAGCCGCGCGTGAGCTGGCGGCCGACGAACCCACCTTTGCCGTCGAGGCCGATGAGATCGCCGAGCGCATCCCGGTGATCGAGCAGCGCCTGTCCGAGCTACTCGCGCCGCGCGACCCCAACGACGCCAAGGATGTGATCCTCGAGGTCAAGGCCGGCGAGGGTGGCGAGGAGTCGGCGCTATTCGCCGGCGACCTGCTGCGGATGTATCTGCGCTACGCCGAGCGGCGCGGCTGGGTCACCGAGGTGCTCGACTCGCAGGACTCCGACCTCGGCGGTGTCAAGGATGTCGCCGTGGCCATCAAGACGCGCGGAGTGCCCGATGGCGGGCACGGCGTGTGGTCGCGGCTGAAGTGGGAGGGTGGCGTGCATCGCGTGCAGCGTGTGCCGACCACCGAGTCGCAGGGGCGCGTCCACACATCGGCCGCGGGCGTACTCGTCACGGCCGACGTTGAGGAGACCGAGGTGGAGATCGACCCGAACGACCTGCGCATCGACGTGTTCCGCTCATCAGGCCCGGGCGGACAGTCGGTCAACACGACCGACTCGGCGGTGCGTATCACGCACCTGCCCACCGGCATCGTCGCGACCTGCCAGAACGAGCGATCGCAGCTGCAGAACAAGGACCGGGCGATGCGGTTGCTGCGGGCCAAGCTCGCCCAACTCGCGGAGGAGCAGGCCGCCTCGGCCGCATCAGACGCCCGCAAGGCGCAGGTGCGCACCGTGGACCGCTCGGAGCGGATCCGTACGTACAACTTCCCGCAGAACCGCATCACCGACCACCGGATCGGCTTCACCGCGTACAATCTTGATCTCGTGATCGGCGGTGATCTGGACGCGCTGCTCGACGCCCTCACCGAGGCGGACCGCGCGGCGAGGATCGCGGGCGAGACTGAGCTGACCCGCCACTAGGCGGGACTGGGGAGGGGGCGGTCGGCGTGTGGCGCGGCCCACAACGCAGAATTGACCCATGGTTCACGCTACGGAAACAAGGCCTCGGCAGGATTTGACCGGTCCAGGTCCAACGTCCGTGGGGGCAGCCGTGACATCACCGATCCAGATCCGGCCCGTCGATGTCACCGCAGCCCCGCGCGCCGTCCTACGCGAATCCGTGCGCATCCTCTACAGGGTGCTTGGGGAGGCGCGGCTCGGTACAGCGCAGGGCAACGCCTGGGCGGCTGTGTGTGAGGACCGTGAGCGTGCCCGGGACCGCGCCGAGGTGGTACGGATGCTCGCGGACGCCCGGTCCATCCGCTGAGTCAAGGTTTCGCATTCGCGTGTGTTGCTATAGACACCGCGAACGACCAAGATCTGCCAGATGGAGCGCGTGACGGATGCGGTGGCGCGTGCCGCGCTCACGTTGGCGTCCGCTCATGTCGTGTCTCCGCGCGTCGACGCGGAGTTGCTGGCCGCCTTTGTGCTCGGCGTCCCTCGCGGACGGCTCGCCGTGGCCGAGGATTTCACGCCCGACCAGGTGGACCGCTTCAGCCGGCTCGTCGTTGCGCGAGCGGCGCGGGTACCGCTGCAGTATCTGACCGGTACCGCCCCCTTCCGCCGCCTCGAACTCGCGGTCGGCGAGGGGGTCTTCGTGCCACGCCCGGAGACTGAGGTTCTCGTTGAATGGGGGCTTGGCTGGCTGCGCCGCCACGCGGCCGACCATTCCGAGCGGCCGGCGGTCGTCGTCGACCTGTGCGCCGGGTCGGGCGCGATTGCGGCGTCCATCGCCGCCGAGACACGAGACGTGATCGCGACGAGAGTCTATGCGGTGGAGAGCGAACCGCCCGCCGTCGACTGGCTACGGCGGAATGTCACCGCCCACGGGGTGAGGGTGATTGAGGGCGATGTCACGGACCCGGCCGCACTCTCCGAACTGGACGACTCCGTCGACCTCGTGCTGTGCAACCCGCCATATGTGCCGGAGATCGGCGCCTCGGGCCTGCCACCCGAGGTGAGCGAGCACGATCCCCACGCAGCCGTCTTCGGCGGCACGGATGGGCTTGACGTCATCCGCCCGCTCATCGGCCGGGTCGCGGCGCTGCTGCGCCCGGGCGGCGCGATGGCCGTGGAGCACGACGACACCCACGCGTACGTCGTACCGACCCTCGTCAGCGCCGACGGGCATTTCCGCGACGTCGAGCTGCATCACGATCTCGCCCAGCGCGCCCGTTTCACGACGGCAACTCGAGTGTAGTAGGCGCGAGCCTAACTGCGTCACGGTGGCGCGAGCCTGACTGCGTCACGGTGGCGCGAGCCTGACTGCGTCACGGTGGCGCGAGGCTCATTGCGTCACGGGTTCGCCGCCGGCACCATCCGTCGAAGCGCTGACAGCGTCGTCGACGTCGTACGCGTCTGCGGCGGGACCGGGCGTCGTGGCGCGTCGGTGCACGGTTCGGTGTTCTCGCCGGCTGGGTCCCCGGTCGGCCGCGCCGCTCGCGACGTCGGCGTCCTCGTGGGCGCCAGGGCTGTCGGCGGCGGGGCTGTCGGCGGCGGGGCTGTCGGCGACCACCTCGGCGTCCGGGAGCTGCAGGGCTGCCCGGCGGACGCCGGCGTGGATGCTGGCCGCGTACTCCTCCGCCGCGGCTCTCACGTGGGTCGCGTGCTGCTCGGCCTGGGTGCGTACCTGTTTCGCGGCCTGGTCCGCGGCGGCACGGGTCTGCTGGGCGTGGTGCTCGGCGGCCGCCCGGGTCTGTTGGGCGTCGACCTCCGCCGCCTCCCGCGCCTGCCGCGCGTATGTGTCGGCGGTGCCGCCAAGGGCGGCCGCGTCCTCTTCCGCCCTGGCGTGCACGGCCTGCAGGCGGGCCGCGGCGTCGGCGCGGCCCTGGTTGGCCGCGACCGTCGCCGCGGCCGTTAGGCGCTTCGCTTCCGAGTACGCGGAGGCCAGCACGGCATCAGACTCAGCCCGGATCCGCTGTGCTTGGGCCTTTGCCTCGCGCACCTCCGCTCGGGCGGCATTTCCCACGAGGTCCTCGTCCAGCTCGCGCTTGCGGTTGGTCATCTCGACCTCGAACTCCTGCACCGCCCGAGCGTGCTGCTCACGTGCCTCGGCCAGCTCCTGATCGGCCCGGGCGCGCTCCCGCGCCATGGCACGCGCAGCCGCCTCCCGGATCGCGGCCGCTTGCTCCTCCGCTTCGGCCAGGATGTGCTCGACCCGCGGTCCCAGGTGTTGGAAGGTGACCTTGTCGCCGACCGCTGGCCGCCGACGCAGGTCCAGCACCTCCGTCTGGGCCAGTTGCAGCTGTTCGGTCAGGGCACGTACTCGAGCCAGCAGTTCGCGACGCTCGGCGGCGACCGCGCCGAGATGTGCCTCGATCAGCCGGGCGTACTGATCAACCTCCCGCTTGTGGTAGCCCCGAAGGGTGATGCTGAAGGTCGGCGGCTCTGTGGTCACGGCGGTCACAAGCCTTAGGTTGTCGGTCTCCTGTGCCATGCCGACATGGTCACACCTTCGTCGGGTGCGGCGGTCGTACATCGACGAATATCATCGGAGATGGTCAGCGATGTCCACAAGGGACACCCCGTTAGACTCGCCGCCGGCTGTACCGATGGCCGTTTTGCGCGCTACCGTCGCATTTCGGCGGCGCTCCTGCGCCGAGCGGCCACGATCCGTCGCGTTACCGCGGGTGGCGTGCCGTCATGGATGGACCGACCTGGCAGACTTGGCAATGTGATGCTCTACGACTGCCGTACCGTCGCCGAGCGCGACTGGGGGATCCGGGCCGCCATCGAGGGGATCGCCCGGGGGGACCTCGTCGTGTTGCCGACCGACACGGTGTATGGCATTGCTGCCGACGCGTTCAAACCGTGGGCGGTCACCGCGCTGCTGAACGCCAAGGGGCGGGGCCGGCACATGCCGCCGCCCGTGCTCGTCGGCTCCCGGCAGACCCTGGACGGGCTGGTCTTCTCGTTGCCCAAGGAGGCGCGCGACCTGGTCGAAGCGTTTTGGCCCGGTCCGCTGACGGTGGTCGTGGAACAGGCGCCGACCCTGCAGTGGGATCTGGGCGACACGTACGGCACGATCGCCGTCCGTATGCCGCTGCACCCGGTGGCCCTGGAGGTGCTCGCGCACACCGGACCGCTCGCGGTGTCGAGCGCCAACCGCACCGGGCTGCCGCCGGCGGTCACCGCGGCGGAGGCCCGCGAACAGCTTGGCTACGCCGTGAGTACCTACCTCGAGGCAGGCCCGTGCTCCGACCCGATACCATCGAGCATCGTGGATTGCACGGGCCCGGAACCGCGGGTACTGCGCGATGGTGCCATTCCGTTGGAGAAGTTGCGCGAGGTTGTCCCGTCGATCCAGCCCTTCGTGCTCGCCCAGCCCTTCCTGCCGGGTCTGCCGGAGCTGCCGGACAACCAGGAGTAACCGCGAAGCGAGGACGCGTCTATTGCCACCCTTCACCGTGCTGCATGTCTGCGTGGGCAACATCTGTCGATCGCCGATGGCCGAACGTCTTTTCCTGCTCGCGCTTCGTCGGCGCGCGGGGCAGCGGGTGGACGAGTTCTACCTCAGTCACGGCGCCGGTACCGGCTCGTGGCACGTCGGCGAGGCTATGAACGCGCCCGCCGCCCGCCAGCTCACGGTGCGCGGTGGCGACGCCACTGGCTTCAGAGCCCGGCGGGTGAACGCCGCCATGATTGACACGTCGGACCTGGTCCTGTGCGCCACCTCCGAGCAGGTCGCCTACGTGCTCGAATTGCGGCCGGATGCGGCCGCGAAGATCTTCGTGCTCGGCGAGTTCGGCCGGCTGCTGGCCCAGCTCGACCTCAATGTGCTGCCGCCCGCGGGTGAGACCGCGGCGCAGGCGTACGACCGCGGGCTAGCTCTGGTGGCCGCGGTCGACGCCGCGCGGGGTGCTGAGCCCTCGCACCACAGCGACGACCTTCGCGACCCGTGGGGAATGGCCGACCGCGAGTTCGCCAGCGTCGCCGATGAGATCGAGCGGACCGTGGTGCCGCTCGCCGCCGCCCTCACCGGCTGAACATTCTCCGGCTGAGCATTCTCCGGCTGGGCAATAGAATGCTCATCTATGAGCAGCACGTTCTGGGGTCCGGACTTCGACGAGCTTCGCCAGACCGATCCGGACATCGCGGCGGTGGTCCTGGGCGAGCTCGACCGCGTACGTGGGGGGCTGCAGCTGATCGCGAGCGAGAACCTAACCTCGCCCGCGGTGCTCGCCGCTCTCGGCTCGACGTTGACGAACAAGTACGCGGAGGGGTACCCGGGGCGTCGCTACTACGGCGGCTGCGCCGAGGTCGACAAGGCCGAGGAGATCGGTATCGAGCGGGCCAAGGCGCTCTTCGGCGCCGATCATGCGAACCTGCAGCCGCATAGTGGCGCGTCGGCCAACCTCGCCGCGTACGCGGCGCTGGTCCAGCCTGGAGACACCGTGCTCGCCATGGATCTCCCGCACGGCGGCCACCTCACCCATGGTTCAAAGGTCAACTTCTCCGGCACCTGGTTTTCGACCGTGGGCTACACAGTGCGCCAGGACACCGAGCTGATCGACTATGACGAGGTACGCGACCTGGCCATTCAGCACCGGCCTAAGATGATCATTTGTGGTGCTACGGCATACCCACGGCTCATCGACTTCGCCGCGTTCCGAGCCGTCGCGGACGAGGTGGGCGCCTACCTGCTGGTCGACGCCGCGCACTTCATCGGCTTGGTGGCCGGCGGTGCCATCCCCTCGCCCGTGCCGTACGCGGATGTTGTCTCCTTCACGACCCACAAGGTGCTCCGTGGCCCGCGCGGCGGCATGATCCTCTGCCGTGAGGATGTCGCCGGCCGTATCGATAAGGCCGTCTTCCCGTTCACGCAGGGCGGGCCGCTCATGCATGCGATCGCGGCGAAGGCGGTGGCGCTGAAAGAGGCGGCTCAACCCGAGTTCGCCGAGTACGCCCGGCAGGTGATCGCGAATGCCAAGGCGCTCGCCGACGGCCTCGTCGCGGAGGGGATGCGTCCGGTGTCCGGCGGTACGGACACCCATCTCGCCCTCATCGACCTACGCGGCCCGACCGGCAGCGCCGGCGTTACCGGGCGGGACGCCGAGGCGCGATGCGACCTCGCTCGGATCACACTGAACAAGAACGCCATCCCGTACGACCCGCAGAAGCCCATGGTCGCCTCGGGCATCCGGGTCGGCACGCCGTCGGTAACCACGCAGGGCATGCGCGAGGGCGAGATGCGCCAGGTGGCGAGTCTGATCGCGCGTGCGGTGGCAGCGGATCCGGAGACCAACACCGGCCGCGCGGCGCTCGCGGACGTGGCCGCCGAGGTGAGCGACTTGGTCGCCAAGTTCCCCGCCTACCCCCGATGACCCCCCAAGATCCCGTCGATGACTCCCGATGACTCCCCAAGATCCCGTCGATCATGACCTCCAGGTCATGATCGACGCTGTTTCACGACGGTCAGACCGTGATCACGGCGATCTTGGAGGGGGGTCGGACGGTGCGTGAGCGGGTGCGGCACCTGCTGGTCGCGTTGGGCGTGTGTGCGGCGCTGATCGTGGTGGGTGCGGCTGTGGGTTGGGCGGTGAGCGGAGCGGCGGGAGCGCTGGGCGTGGCGGCCGGGGTTGCGTTGGTCGCGGGCAGCTACACCGCGTCGACGCTTGCCATCGCGTGGGCAGATACCGTCAACCCGCGGCTCGTCCTCCCCGTGGGCATGGGCATGTACGTGACGAAGTTCAGCCTCCTTGGCGCCCTGCTGATCTTCGTGGGCGCGACGGAGTGGCCGGGCAAGATCCCGATGGCGATGGGGATAGTCGCGGGGGTAGTGGCTTGGACGGCGACGCAGATCTGGTGGACCGTGCGGAACGCCCATCCCTACGTCGCTCCTCGATGAGCGAGGCGGCCGTGGCGGCTCGAATTGGTCAACGCCGATCTCGGTGCTTGATCGTGACGGCTTCACCAAAGTTTCGCGCCACTCTGGACAGCGCCGGGGTCATCGGGAGTACCGTGAGGAACCCGGTCCGTTGACCCCGAATCCCCACGCGAAGCACGCGCGGGGGTCGGCGGCTGATCTCGTCCCCACGGCTGATATGGTTCGCGCGTCATGGCCGGTGACATCTTCGCGGGAGCGATCAACGTGGCACAGTTCCCCCAGCGTCGCCGCGATGAAGACGAGGCAGCGGCCAGCGCCGGTCAGGGCTGGTCCGCCATCTCCTACCTCATCGGCGGGATTTTGGTATGGGGATTCATCGGTTGGCTGGTTGACCGGTGGCTGGGCACCGGCGGCATCGCGACGGCGATCGGCGCGGTGCTGGGCGCTGCGGGCGGCGTCTATCTGATCGTGCGCCGACTGGGCGCCTGACGGAAGGGATGCGGTGCACTCTCTGGTGATCGTCCCGGCGCGGGACGACCTTCCGTTTCCACCCACGGTGGAGGAGTTCTTCCCGCCCGCGCTGGTTGACGGCACCTACCCCTGGCTGACCAAGTTCACGCTGCTTGTCTGGATCGCCGTCGGCCTGCTTATCGTGTTCTTTCTCGTCGCCTACCGGAACCCGAAGATGGTGCCGTCGAGGGGTCAATGGATGGCGGAGTCGATCTACGGGTTCTCGCGGGAGAACATCGCCAAGGAGATGATCGGCCACGAAGGCGTCAAGTTCGCGCCGTACTTCACGACGCTCTTCTGCTTCATCCTGTTGACGAACCTCTTCAGCATCATCCCCGGCATCCAGATATCGCCGAGCGCGCACATCGCCATCCCGGTCATGCTCGCTGTGATCAGCTATGTGATGTTCAACTACGTGGGCATCCGTCGGCATGGCTTCGGCAAGTACATGAAGCTCTCGCTCGTTCCACCGGCGCCGTGGTTTATCCAACCGATCCTGATCCCGATCGAGTTCTTCTCGACGTTCATCGTGCGTCCGGTGACGCTCTCCGTGCGTCTGTTCGCCAACATGTTCGCCGGGCACATGATCCTGTTGGTCTTCAGCCTGGGTGGCTTCGCGCTGCTCGGCGCCAACTCCTGGTTCATCAAGCCGATCTCGCTGCTCTCCTGGGCGTTGGCGATAGCGCTGACCTTCCTCGAGGCACTGGTGATCGTCCTTCAGGCGTACGTCTTCGTCGTGCTCACATCGAGCTACGTCTCCGGTGCCCTCGCCGAGGAGCACTGACCAGCACCACCGTCAACCGTCCGCGTGAACGTCACGCGTGCTAAGCAGGAGGGACCCAAGGCATGACTGGCAGCCTCAGCGCGGTCGGGTACGGCCTCGCCGCCATCGGCCCCGGCATCGGGGTCGGCATCATCTTCGCGTCGTATATCCAGTCGACCGCGCGCCAGCCCGAGTCGGGCCGCATCACGCTGCCCTTCGTCTGGATCGGCTTCGCCGTGGTCGAAGCGCTGGCGCTCTTCGGCATCGCCTTCGGCTTCGTCTTCGGGGCCTGAGCTCGGAGACCGGGAGGTTGATCATGCTGGCTACGGCGGCGCGGCTATTGGCCGAAGAGGCACCGCACACACCTAATCCGATCGTGCCGATCTGGCAGGAGATCGTGGTCGGGGCGATTGCGTTCGGCATCCTCTGCTACGTGCTGATCAAGTTCGTGTTCCCCCGCATGGAGCAGATGTTCAAGGCGCGGGTCGAGGCGATCGAGGGCGGCATCAAGCGGGCCGAGGAGCGCCAGGCCGAGGCCAACGCGCTGTTCGAGCAGTACAAGCTGCAGCTCGCCGAGGCACGCACTGAGGCCGCGCGCATCCGCACCGAGGCCGCCGCCGACGCGGACGGCATCCGGCAGGACTTCCTCGCCAGAGCCCGGGAGGAGTCCGACCGCATCATCGCGGCCGGCAAGGACCAGTTGGCGGCCGAACGACAGACCATCGTCCGTGAGTTGCGGGCCGACATTGGCACCCTGGCAGTGGACCTCGCCGGCAAGATCGTGGGTGAGTCGCTGGCCGATGAGGCGCGACAAAGGGGGACGGTGGAACGGTTCATGGCCGAACTCGACGCCGCCCCCGCGGGAGGTCGGGCCTAGTGGAATTGACCAGCCGCGAGTCCTATGCCGCCGCGGCGGAGCGCCTCGAGGCACTCGTCACAGGTGAGCGGCCCGTGCCGCTCGCCGGCATCGCGGACGAGGTCCTCGCGGTGGCCCGGCTGCTCGAACGGCAGCCGCGCCTGCGTCGCGCGCTCTCGGACCCCGCCCGCACGGGCGAGGATCGCGCCGGTCTGCTAGGTTCGCTGATCGACGGCAAGGTCTCCGACGATGCGGCGGCACTGCTGCGCGCGCTGGTGGCCGGTCGGTGGTCATCATCGACCGAACTGCTCACCGCCACCGAGCGACTCGGGGTCGAGGCATTGCTCGCGAGCGCCGATTCCGCTGGAGAACTAGCCGAGGTAGAGGACGAGACCTTCCGGTTCGGCCAGGTCGTCGACGGCAACAACGAGCTGGCCGCGGTGCTGGGGGCCTCCACAGCGCCGGTGGAGCCCCGATCCGAGCTGGCGCACGCTCTGCTGGAGGGCAAGGCTCGGCCGGCCACGGTTCGCCTGGTCGATCTCTGTTTGCAGGGCTTCGGCGGACGCAACTTCGCCGGCTCGCTGACCCGGCTGGTTGAACTCGCCGCGGAGCGGCGGGATCGGCAGATCGCCTACGTCACCGCCGCGACGCCGCTCAGCGACGCGGACGAGGCGCGGCTGGGCGCTCGGCTGTCGCAGATGTACGGTCGCCGGGTGGAGATCAAGGTCTCCGTCCGACCCGGGATCCTAGGCGGCATGAGTGTCCGGATCGGACACGACCTCTACGACGGCACGGTTCTGCGACGCATCAACGAGACCCGTGCCGCGCTCGCCGGCAAACACTGACCCGATCGATTCACCCAGGCGGCCCCAGCACAGTAACGGACCTGCCGAGACCCATAAGGAAGAAGAGGATGGCCGAGCTGACCATCTCGTCCGACGAGATCCGCGGTGCTCTGGAGCGCTACGTCTCGTCGTACACGCCGGAGATCTCCCGCGAGGAGGTTGGCGTCGTCTCCGACGCCGGCGACGGAATCGCGCACGTGGAGGGTCTGCCCTCGACGATGGCGAGCGAACTGTTGGAGTTCGAGGACGGCACGCTCGGGGTGTCGCTAAACCTCGACGTCCGAGAGATCGGTGTGGTCATCCTCGGCGACTTCAGCGGGGTCGAGGAGGGTCAGCAGGTCAAGCGAACCGGCCGGGTACTCTCCGTGCCCATCGGCGACAAGTTCCTCGGCCGGGTGGTTGATCCCCTCGGAAACCCGATCGACGGCCTCGGCGACATCGAAAACGAGGGCTTCCGGGAGCTCGAGCTGCAGGCACCAAACGTGATGGCGCGCCAGCCCGTGAAGGAGGCGCTGCAGACCGGCATCAAGGCGATCGACTCGATGACCGCCATCGGCCGGGGCCAGCGCGAGCTCATCATCGGCGACCGCAAGACCGGCAAGACGACGGTCGCGATCGACACCATCCTCAATCAGCGCGCCAACTGGGAGTCGGGCGATCCGACCAAGCAGGTACGGTGCATCTACGTCGCGATCGGCCAGAAGGGCTCGACCATCGCCTCGGTTAAGGGCACGCTCGAGGAGCGCGGCGCGATGGAGTACACGACCATCGTTGCCTCCCCCGCCTCCGACCCCGCCGGCTTCAAGTACCTCGCCCCGTATACCGGTTCGGCCATCGGCCAGCACTGGATGTACGCCGGCAAGCATGTGCTCATCGTCTTCGATGACCTGAGCAAGCAGGCGGAGGCGTACCGCGCCGTGTCGCTGCTGCTACGCCGCCCGCCGGGACGCGAGGCCTACCCCGGTGATGTCTTCTACCTGCACTCCCGGCTGCTCGAGCGGTGCGCAAAGCTCTCCGACGAACTGGGCGGCGGCTCGATGACCGGCCTGCCCATCATCGAGACGAAGGCGAACGACATCTCCGCCTTCATCCCGACCAACGTCATCTCCATCACCGACGGCCAGATCTTTCTCGAGGCGGACCTGTTCAACCAGGGCGTGCGCCCTGCTATCAACGTCGGAACGTCGGTATCCCGTGTGGGCGGCGCCGCTCAGGTCAAGCCGATGAAGCGGGTCGCCGGTCGCCTCCGCCTGGACCTCGCTCAGTTCCGTGAGCTGGAGGCGTTCTCCGCGTTCGCCTCCGATTTGGACAAGGCCTCGCGCGACCAACTGGAGCGCGGTGGCCGGCTGGTCGAGCTGCTCAAGCAGCCGAACTACACGCCGTACCCGGTCGAGGAGCAGGTCATCTCGGTCTGGGCCGGCACCGAGGGCAAGCTCGATGACATCCCGGTGGGGGATGTCCGCCGGTTCGAGGCGCAGTTCCTGCAGTACCTGCGCCATGCGCACCCAGGTGTGCTGGCGACGATCGCGGACAACGAGTGGAACGACGACATCGTCACCGCGCTGGACGAGGCGATCGTCCACTTCAAGCAGATGTTCCTGGCCGAAAGCGCCGGGATCGTCCCGCACGAGGAGGACGCGGAGGCGCTGGCCGAGGGCGTCGAGACCAAGGAGACGGTCAGACGCGTGAAGAGGAGGCCACCACCACCACCACCCCCACCGTCGCCGGGAAAGAGGTAGGCGATGGCTCGCTCGGTTCGCGTTCTTCGCCAGCGGATCAGGACCACTCGCTCGATGAAGAAGATCACGAAGGCGATGGAGCTCGTCGCTACGAGCCGCATCGCCAAGGCGCAGGCGCGGGTGGCCGCGTCGCTGCCGTACTCGACCGCGATCACGGTGGTGCTCACCGCCCTGGCTAGCAACGCCAACATCGACCACCCGTTGCTGCAGGCCCGGCCGGCGGTGCGCCGCGCCGGCGTTCTCGTGATCACCAGCGACCGCGGTCTGTGCGGCGGCTACAACGCCAACGCGATCCGGACCGCGGAGCAGCTCGTCTCACGCCTGCGCGAGGACGGCAAGCAGGTGATGCTGTACCTCGTCGGCCGCAAGGGCGTGACGTACTACCGCTTCCGCAACCGTCCGATCGAGGCGAGCTGGACCGGATTCTCCGAGCAGCCGACCTTCGCCGACGCACGGGAGATCGGTGGGACGCTGATCGACGCGTTCGTGGCTGGCGCGGATGACGTCGACGATGTCGGCGGCCACGACGGCGTGCTGGGTGTCGACGAGCTGCACATCGTGCACACGCAGTTCCGTTCGCTGCTGACCCAGGTGCCGACGGCGAATTTCCTCGCGCCGCTTCAGGTGGTGGAGACGGAGATGGATGAGCACCCCGGTGGCATCCTCCCGGCGTACGAGTTTGAGCCCGACCCGGACGCTCTACTCGACGCCTTGCTGCCCAAGTACGTCAACACGCGCATCTACGCCGCTTTGATCGACGCGGCGGCGAGTGAGTCGGCGGCGCGCCGGCGGGCGATGAAGGCCGCGACGGACAACGCGGAAGACATGATCAAGAGTCTGACGCGCGAGATGAATACCACGCGCCAGGGCGCGATCACCCAGGAGATCAGTGAAATCGTCGGTGGGGCGAACGCCCTCTCCGCTGCGGGAAGTGAAGTGTGATGACTGCTGTAGAGACACTGGGTCGCGAAACTGCGCCAGCCACCGGCCGGGTCGTCCGGGTTATCGGCCCGGTCGTCGACGCCGAGTTCCCGCGCGACGCCATGCCCGACATATACAACGCGCTGCACGTGGACGTGACCCTCGCCGAGGGAACGAAGCAGCTGACTCTGGAGGTCGCGCAGCACCTGGGCGACAACATGATCCGGGCCATCTCGATGCAGCCGACCGACGGGCTGGTCCGCGGCACCGCGGTGGCGGACACCGGATCGGCGATCTCGGTGCCGGTGGGCGACGTGACCAAGGGCCACGTCTTCAACACGATCGGCGATTGCCTCAACCTCAAGCCGGGCGAGAAGCTCGAGATCAAGGACCGGTGGGAGATCCACCGCAAGCCGCCGGCCTTCGCCGACCTCGAGCCGAAGACCGAGATGCTGGAGACCGGAATCAAGGTGCTCGACCTGCTCGCGCCGTACGTCAAGGGCGGAAAGATCGGTCTCTTCGGCGGCGCAGGCGTGGGCAAGACGGTGCTTATCCAGGAGATGATCATCCGGGTTGCGCGCAACTTCGGCGGCACCTCGGTCTTCGCCGGCGTCGGTGAGCGCACCCGCGAGGGCAACGACCTCATCCTGGAGATGGGCGAGTCGGGGGTTCTCGAGCAGACCGCGCTCGTGTTCGGCCAGATGGACGAGCCGCCGGGCACGCGCCTTCGGGTCGCGCTCTCCGCGCTCACCATGGCGGAGTACTTCCGCGACGTGCAGAAGCAGGAGGTGCTGCTCTTCATCGACAACATCTTCCGCTTCACCCAGGCCGGCTCCGAGGTCTCGACCCTGCTGGGCCGCATGCCCTCGGCGGTTGGCTACCAGCCGACGCTCGCCGACGAGATGGGCGTGTTGCAGGAGCGCATCACGTCGGTGCGGGGCCAGGCCATCACCTCCATGCAGGCGATTTTCGTGCCGGCCGACGACTACACCGACCCAGCGCCACACACGGCCTTCACCCACCTCGACGCGACCACGAACCTCGAGCGGTCCATTTCGGACAAGGGAATCTACCCAGCTGTGGACCCGCTGGCCTCGTCGTCTCGTATCTTGGCGACCGAGTTTGTGGGGGTCGACCATTACAACGTGGCCGCGGAGGTAAAGCGGATCCTGCAGCGGTACAAGGATCTGCAGGACATCATCGCCATCCTCGGCATGGACGAGCTGTCGGAGGAAGACAAGATCACCGTGGGCCGGGCCCGCCGGATCGAGCGCTTCCTGTCCCAGAACACGTACGCGGCGACAGTCTTCACCGGCATCGAGGGTTCCTTCGTCCCGGTCAAGGACACCGTCGAGGCCTTCAAGAAGATCAGCGAGGGGGAGTACGACACGTACCCCGAGCAGGCCTTCTTCATGTGCGGTGGTCTCGACGACCTCGAGCGGAACGCGGCCAAGCTCAAGGGGGAGTAACCCGGTCGCCGTGGCGTGACACGGTGCGCTCGACGTGGCCTTTGTGGATCTAGACGAGTTATAGCGCTATGGCTACAACAACTCTTCTAGATCCACACGAGGTGGCCTTGGTCCGCTGGTCGTCAGGATGTCCTGGCCGGCCAGTTGACCGGAAGCCGGCCGCCCTGGCTCACAAATGCCCGCAGCACGACATAAGCCGCCACCGCGATAAGGCCCAGATTCGCCAGGCCGATGAGGAGGTACTTCAACGCGTACAGCCAGTCGTTGGCGTCGTTGACGCTGTCGAATACGGCGCCCAGGCCGACGAGCAGGGTGACGACGCCGAAGAACAATGCGACCGCGTACTCGATCAATGCCACCGTAGCGATCAGCTTGGATCCGGGCAGCACCGGCGCCAGATGCACCGCGAGCAGCACCGCGACCACTGGCATGGCCCCGACGACGAGATTGTCGAAGCCGGCGTCGCGGGATCGGCCACTGAAGCTGCCGTCACCGGCGATCCACAAGATCAACGAGAAGAGCAGCGATAGGGCGGCGTACGCGACGAGTGCCCACGCGGCGAGTGCCCGCGGCGACGAGAGGCTCCGCATGAAGCTGGGCCCGGGAGTCGGGTCGGAAGGGGTGGTCATCATTCCTCCTTTAGCCGAACAGGGTCGGCTAAAGGCGCATGCTATCGAAGTTCGTCGAGTATGGCAGGGTTGACACCCGCGACGCCTGTGCCTGAATGGACGCCTGTTCCTGGAGAGACGCCGAGCCCCTACGTCGAGTGCCTGCCGCTCTGGGGATGACCTGCTGCCCAAGGTTCCCGAGGAAGAATGGCGCAACAGCATGAGCGAGGTCGCCGCCGAGTTGGCCAGCACCAGCGGTGCGGCGTACGCCTGAGTCGGCCGACTCCGCCGTCGGGGTCGCGGTGAGGATCATCTAGACTCGGCACATCATCGCGGCGTCCGTGCGGGGCGCTGCGTGCGCGAGGAGATCCACGGTGGCGAAGCAGTTCCGCGTCCAGGTCGTGTCGGTCGAGGCCCTGGTCTGGTCGGGCGAGTCTGAGATGGTCGTCGCCCGGACCACCGAGGGTGAGCTTGCCGTGCTCGCGGGCCATGCGCCGCTGCTGGGCCAGCTCAAGGAGCCGAGCCGGGTGCGCATCAAGGTCAACGGCGGTGACGAGATCGGCTTCGATGTCGCCGGCGGATTCCTCTCCGTGAGCAACGACGACGTGACGGTGCTCGCCGAGACCGCCCACCCGGCGCAGGGCGAGGACCCGGCTGCAGTTGCGGCACGCGGCACGGCGACGGCCGAAGCGCACTGATCCATGGCCTTGAGGATCTTCGAAGTCATTGGCATCGGGGGCCTCATCGTGCTCGTCGGCCTGCTGGCGATCTTCATCCGGCGTGAGCTGATTTCACGCGCGGGCGGCACCATCGACATGAACCTGCGCCTGTCCGCGTTCGCGCCTGGTCGGGGCTGGGCGCCCGGCGTTGGCCGCTTCGCCGGGGATGAGCTGCGCTGGTACCGGATGTTCAGCTTCGGAGTGCGCCCACGGCGGGTGCTCGTGCGGCACAGCCTCGTCGTGGAGAGCCGCCGCCCGCTGGAGGGGGTCGAGCGGATGGCGATGCCCGAGGGGTGGGTCGTGGTCCGTTGTCGCGCTCGCGGCACCGCGGGAGCCCCGATCGAGATGGCGCTGGCCGAGTCCGCCCTCACCGGCTTCCTCTCGTGGCTTGAGGCCGCCCCGCCGGGAGCCCTCCGCCGTACCTGACCCACAGCCGGCCGAGCGGTCTAGCACTCGCTCGACCAATGGCGTACAATTTTTTGTACGTACAAGTTCTTGTACGCGCTTATGGGAGGGGCGGAGCCATGAGAGTCATGACGTACTCGGAGTCGCGCGCACGGTACGCCGAGACGCTCAGTGCCGTGGCGGACGATCGAGAAGAGGTCGTCATCACACGTGCCGGCCACGAGCCCGTGGTCATCGTCTCGCTCGACGATTACCAGTCACTGAAGGAGACCGCATACTTGCTCCGGAGCCCGGAGAACGCGCGTCGCCTGCTCACGTCCATAGACCGGCTGGAGAACGGCGGCGGCGTAGTCCGGGAACTCGCCGAGTGAAGCTCGTCTGGGACGAGCATGCCTGGGACGACTACGTCTGGTGGCAAGCCCAGGACCGGAGGCTAATCAGGCGCATCAACACGCTGATCCAGGACATCGCCCGCAACGGCAACGAAGGCATCGGAAAGCCCGAACCGCTGAAGCACGGTTTTCAGGGTTACTGGTCGCGGCGGATCAACGATGAGCACCGACTTGTCTACAAGATCAGCGACGACGAGATTCGTATCGCCCAATGCCGGTACCACTATCAATAGGACGTCGAGTGCGGCGAACCGGCGACGAGTTCGGCCTCGTAGCCGTCGCGGTCCTCGAGATAGGCTGCGTACGTGTCCGGCCCGCCGGCGTGCGGATGTCGATCCGCGAAGAGCAGCGACCACCCACGGGACGGGGCCGCCTCGACCAGTCGATCGACCTCTGCCGGCGTACCGGCTTGGAACGCGAGGTGATTGAGCCCCGGCCGGAGCCGTTCGTGGCTATCGGAGGTCAACGCCGGTGACTCTTCCATGACGAGGTACGTCGTATTCAGTATCCAGGAGCGGCCGGCCGCCCAATTTTGGTGCCGGGCCCAGCCCAACTCGCCGAGCAGCCACCCCCAGCTCTCCTCGGCCCGGGCCAGCGACGGTACCCACAGCTCGACGTGGTGCAGTCCGCCCGTCACGCCGAGGTGCCCCCGCCGGGGACCCATTTCACGTCGCCGTCCGGATTCGCGATCCGGGAGAGGATGAAAAGCAGGTCCGAGAGGCGGTTGAGATACTTCGCCGCGAGCGCGTTGGTGCGCTCGACATCGGCCTCGATCAGCGCCCAGGCGCGCCGCTCCGCCCGCCGGCAGACGGTTCGTGCGACGTGCAGGAGCGCTGCTGCCGGCGTACCGCCCGGCAGGATGAACGAATCCAGCTTGGACAGGCGGGCGTTGAACTCATCGCACCAGCCCTCCAGCCGGGTCAGGTAGGTCTCGGTCACCCGCAGCGGGGGCCACTTGGGGTCGGGAACGATCGGCGCACATAGATCTGCACCCACATCGAAGAGATCATTCTGTACGATCATCAGCACCGCGCGAATTTCCTCGGGGACGTCGCCGAGCGCAAGTGCGACGCCGAGAGCGGCGTTCGTCTCATCGACGTCGGCGTACGCTTCGATGCGCGGATCGGTCTTGGGGACGCGGGACCCGTCGCCGAGTGCGGTCATGCCGGCATCGCCGGTCTTGGTGTAGATGCGGGTGAGGTGAACGGCCATGGCGTACAGCCTAGGCACCGCGTCGGGCGTGCCCGCGACGGCGTTCGGAGCCGGCGAGACTTCCGCGTTGGATACGGACCCTACGATGTCGGCCGTGGACGTGATGCGGGTGTGGGGCGGGGCCCGACTCGCGGGTGAGGTGACCGTGGCGGGCGCGAAGAACTCCACCCTCAAGCTGATGGCGGCGGCGCTGCTCGCCGAGGGAAAGACGATTGTGCAGAATGTTCCGCAGATCACGGACATAGCGATCATGGCGGAGGTACTGCGCCGGCTGGGTTGCACCGTACATGCCCAGGATTACGGCGACCTGATCATCGACGCGCCGGGGGAGCCTGGTGCCGAAACCGACTATGACCTCGTACGACGGCTGCGTGCGTCGATCTGCGTCCTCGGCCCGCTGCTAGCCCGACGTGGCCACGTGCGTGTAGCGCACCCGGGTGGTGACGCGATCGGATCCCGCGGGCTTGACATGCACGTCGCCGGGCTCAACCGGATGGGCGCGGAGATCTCCGCCGAGCACGGCTTCATCGTGGCCACGGCGCCCGGCGGGCTTCATGGTGCCACGATCTGGCTCGACTTTCCGAGCGTCGGCGCTACCGAGAACCTCCTCATGGCCGCGGTCCTCGCCAACGGTGTGACCGAGATCGACAATGCCGCCCGCGAGCCCGAGATCGTCGACATCTGCACCATGCTGACCGGCATGGGGGCCCACATCGCGGGCGCCGGCTCATCGAAGATCGAGGTTGAGGGCGTACCGGCCCTTCACCCGGTGATCCACCGAACGATCGGCGACCGAATCGTGGCCGGCACGTGGGCGTTCGGGGCCGCTATGACCCGGGGCGACGTCACCGTTGGCGGCGTCGACCCCGGCTACCTTGAGATCGCGCTGGACAAGGTGGCGACCGCGGGTGCGACCGTGGAGACGTATCCAGACGGGTTCCGAGTGCGGATGGACCGCCGGCCGACCGCCCTGGACATCGTCACGTTGCCGTTCCCCGGGTTCGCCACCGACCTGCTGCCCATGGCCATCGGACTCGCGTCGGTCAGCGATGGCGCGTCGATGATCACCGAGAACATCTTCGATGGCCGCTTCATGTTCGTCCAGGAACTGGTCCGGCTTGGCGCCGAGATCCGCACCGACGGCAAGCACGCAGTGGTACGGGGCAGGGAGCGCCTCTCGGCCGCCCCGGTTCGCGCCACGGACATCCGGGCCGGGGCGGGCCTCGTCATCGCCGCTCTCTGCGCGGACGGAGTGACCGAGGTGAGCCATGTGCATCACGTGGACCGCGGCTACCCGAACTTCGCAGCCGATCTGAACCGGCTGGGCGCCAGGGTGGAGCGGGCCGAGGCTCTGCCCGAGCCGACCTTCCCGTTCCCGTCAACACCACCGACCCGCGGGTAGGGCGGGCGCTCACGCGGGTTGGGGCTCAGGCGGGTTGGGGCTCACGCGGACCAGCCGCCGAGGCGGCGGGCCCGATTCAGTTCGGCTTCGAAGACGAGCACACGGTGGCGCCCGCCGGTGCCGACGCTGCTCGTGGCCTTGATGCCGGCCTCGGCGAGCATGGACTGCACCCGCTGGGCCTCCTCGGCGGTATCCACCACGGCCACCGGTGCGAGCAGGCCGAAGTCGTCGGGGTCCGGGCGGGCGTTACCGGTGTGGCCAGAAGTGTCGGTGAGGGTGGCGCTGTCGGTCGGTGGCCAGGGCGGGTTGGCGCGCCGGTCGCGCCCGAACGTCCACCTCAGCACCAGCCCCAGAAGGGCGATCACCGCGAACGCGATCAGCATTTGGGGGAACATGCGACCGTCGAGGAGGGGCACGAAAGCCAGTCTGCCACCGCGACGTGGCCCGGGAGGCCTGAACGTCCGTTCCGGTGGGCCGGGTAGGGTGCGCGGCAGCGAGCACGTACGACGGGAGTTGACAGATGGCGGGTCGAGTCGCGGTCATCGGGGCCGGGTTGATGGGTTCGGGCATCGCGCAGGTGGCTGCACAGGCGGGCTGGGATGTCACCCTGCGTGAGATCGACGACGCCGCGGTCCAGCGTGGACTGGCCGGCATCCGTACCTCGCTGGAGAGATTCGCGATCAAGGGACAGCTCGGCCCGGATGATGTGGACGCAATTCTGGGTCGGATCACGTCCACGGTGGATCTGGACGCGGCCGCGGATGCCGACATCGTCGTCGAGGCGGTCTTCGAGCAACTCGAGGTGAAGCACGCCGTCTTCCGGGAGCTGGATCGGGTGTGCAAGGCCGATGCGGTGCTCGCGACCAACACGTCCGCGATTCCGGTCACCCAGATCGCCGCGGTCACGGCCCGACCAGAGTCCGTGGTCGGAACCCATTTCTTCTCGCCCGTACCCATGATGAAGCTCTGTGAGTTGGTCAGAGGATTCAAGACGTCCGACGAGACCCTCGCCCGGGCCCGCGAGTTCGCCGAGGAGATCGGTAAGACGTGCATCGTGGTCAACCGCGACATTGCTGGGTTCGTCACCACGCGGCTCATCGCCGCTCTCGTCGTCGAGGCGGTGAAGTTGGTCGAGTCGGGCGTGGTAACGCCGGAGGACCTCGACGTAGCCTGCCAGCTCGGTTTCGGTCACAAGATGGGGCCGCTGGCTACCACCGACCTCACCGGCGTCGACGTCTTGCTGCACGCCACGCGGAACATCTACGCCGACACGGCGGACGAGAAGTTCTTTCCGCCTGAGCTGCTGCAGCGGATGGTCACCGCGGGTGATCTTGGGCGCAAGGCTGGACGAGGCTTCTACTCATACTCCTGATCGCACGGTTTTTCCCCTCCTGAGCGCGTCTGATGCCCACAATGGGGGGGGAAGGGGGAATTGCCATGATCGGTACGATTTTGTGGGCGGTTATCGGCGGCACGATCCTGGGCTACCTGGGCAAGCTGCTGCTGCCCGGCAGACAGAACATTCCCGCGTGGGCCACCATCGGCGCGGGTATCGCCGCGGCCCTCATCGGCGGGGTGATCGCGGACTGGATCGGCGTGGGCGACACCGCGGGCATTGACTGGACCCTGCACCTCATCCAGATCGTGCTAGCCGTCCTGGCGATTTGGGCAGTCGCAAGGTTCTTCGGCCGACGCGGCACAACTCAGACGCCACGCACCACCGGCTACTGACCCGTACGGGGGGCAGAAACCTCGGTGCGGATCAGCCGTCACGCTTCGTGGTCCAGCGGAACGTGGTCAGGCACAGCATCAGCCCGCCCACACACCAGGCGCCGAGTACGAGGGCGACCTTCCCCAGCTCCCATGATCCGGTGGGCTCCTGAGTTGCGAAGGCATCCGGCAGGAACACCGAACGCATGCCCTGACACATCCACTTGAGCGGGAAGAGCGCCGCGAACTGTTGCATCCACGTCGGGAGCTGGGTAAACACGAAGAAGACCCCCGAGATGAACTGCAGCACGAGGGCGACCGGCGTCACGACCGCCGGTGCGCTGCGGCCGGTCCGAGCGACCGAGGAGAAAGCGATCCCGCAGAGCGTGCACGCGGTGATGCCGAGCAGGCTCACCCAGACGAACGTCAGCCAATCTGCTGCGGTAGTTGGCAGCGATACGCCCACGAGCGGCATGGCCACGGCGAGCAGGATGATCGTCTCGGCAACCGCTATCACGAGGATCATCAAGATCTTGCCGAGGAAGTAGACCGTCCTGGGCATCGGCGTGCCGCGGAAACGCTTGAGTACGCCTCGGTCGCGCTCGATGGGTATCTGGATCGCCAACACCTGGAAGCACGTGGTCAGTAGGCTCGCGGCGATCATGCCCGTGACCACGTACTGGGAGAATTTCACGCCGGACGAGAGCAGCTCGCCCGTGAAGATCGACCCGAAGATCACGACCATGAGGACCGGGAAGGCCAGGGTGAAGACCACTTGCTCGCGGCTTCGGAGGAATTGCTTGAGCTCTGTCTGTCCCTGACGAAGTCCGAGAGTGGGAAGGGTCAGGGTGGACCGCTCCGCCGTTGCTACCCGCGTATTCACGCCCTCTCCTTCGTAGAGCTCCCGGTGTCGATCATGGCCAGGTAGGCGTCCTCCAGGCTCGGCCGGGTAATCGTCAGGCTCGGGATCTCGCCTCCCGCGAAGCGGCCCGCGAGTGCGTAGACGAACGCGGTCGGCTTCTCGGTCTGCGCCGACTCGGGCCCGCCGGGACCGAGCCAGGAGACCGTCGCGGCGCTCTGCGAGCGTCCGCCCAGCTCACCCGGAGGTCCGGCGGCGATGAGGCGGCCGTCGTTGATGACGCCAACCCGGTCGGCGAGCGCTTCCGCCTCGTGGAGGTAGTGCGTCGTGAGCAAGATTGTCGTGCCGCCCGCGGCGAGGGCACGGATCAACTCCCAGAACTCGCGCCGTGCTTCCGGGTCGAATCCGGTGGTCGGCTCGTCAAGGAAGAGCAACTCGGGCCGGCCGATCACACCCAACGCAACGTCGAGGCGCCGCTTCTGGCCGCCGGAGAGGGTGTGGGTCAGCGCGCGGCGCTTCTCCAACAGGCCCACTCTCTCGATCACTGCGTCGGCGTCGTCAGGGTTCGGGTAGTAGCCAGCGAAGAGTCGAACCACCTCTTCAACCCGCAACTCGTAGAACTCGCCGGTGCCCTGCAGCACGATGCCGACGCGGGCGCGCCAGGCGGCCGTGGCATGTGCCGGATCAACGCCGAGGACGCTTACGTCGCCGGCGTCTCGGCGCCGGTAGCCTTCGAGGATTTCGACCGTGGTCGTCTTGCCGGCACCGTTTGGACCCAGTAGCGCGAAGACCTCGCCCCGAGCGACGGCTAAGTCCAAGCCGTCGACGGCCACCTCCTGCCCGTATGCCTTGCGCAGGCCTCGCACCTCGATCGCATCGCCCGCGACCGACATCTCGGCGACAGTCATGGCGTCCACTATGGCCCGGGTGCTAGCGATCGGTCACACCCCGCGTGACCAACTTCACCGCATACGCGAGGGTTACCCGGCAGTAGACTACCGCCACCGGGATTCCTGACCGAGCGTTAAGGTGAAGCGGGAGGCTGCCATGTCGAGCGTGAGCGACCCAAGGCTGGCCGAGCGTGACAAGCCCTGGGTCATGCGCACCTACGCCGGGCACTCGTCCGCGACTGCTAGCAACGCGCTCTTCCGCCGGAACCTCGCCAAAGGACAGACGGGGCTGAGCGTGGCGTTCGACCTACCCACGCAGACCGGCTACGACCCCGACCATGAACTGGCCCGCGGCGAGGTGGGCCGGGTCGGCGTACCCGTGTCGCACCTCGGTGACGCCCGAACCCTGTTCGACGGCCTCGATCTGCGCGCAGCGAACACGTCGATGACGATCAACGCCACCGCGATGTGGCTGCTCGCCCTGTACGTGACCGTGGCGGAGGAGCAGGGCGAGCCGTGGCAGGCGCTCGCGGGCACGACCCAGAACGACATTGTCAAGGAGTACCTCTCCCGGGGCACCTATATCTTCCCGCCCGGGCCGTCACTCCGGTTGACCGCCGACATGATCGCGTGGGCCGTCCGCAACTGTCCCAAGTGGAATCCGGTGAACATCTGCTCCTACCACCTCCAGGAGGCCGGCGCCACGCCGGTGCAGGAGGTCGGCTTCGCCCTCGCCACCGCCGTCGCGGTCCTCGACTCCGTGCGAGACAGTGGCCAGGTTGCCCCGGATCGGATGAGTGATGTCGTCGCGCGCATCTCCTTCTTCGTCAACGCTGGCGTGCGTTTCGTGGAGGAGATGTGCAAGATGCGCGCGTTCGCCGCGCTCTGGGATGAGCTGACCGCGCAGCGTTATGGCGTGACCGACGTGGCGGCCCGCAGGTTCCGCTACGGCGTGCAGGTGAACTCGCTCGGCCTGACCGAGGCGCAGCCGGAGAACAACCTGCAGCGCATCGTGCTGGAGACGCTCGGCGTGACGCTCTCCCGCGACGCCCGCGCTCGAGCCGTGCAACTGCCGGCGTGGAATGAGGCGCTCGGTCTGCCCCGGCCGTGGGATCAGCAATGGTCGCTACGGATTCAGCAGGTGCTGGCGTACGAGTCCGATCTGCTGGAGTATCCGGACCTGTTCGCGGGCTCCCGGGTGGTGGAGCAGCTGACTGAATCCATTATGGATGGTGCGAGGGCCGAACTCGGCCGCGTGCTCGACCTCGGCGGCGTCGTCGCGGCGGTCGAGTCCGGATACCTCAAGAGCGCGCTGGTCTCCTCGCTCGCCGATCGCCGCCGCCGGGTCGAGTCGGGCGAGGACGTCGTTGTCGGCGTCAACCGGTTCACCGAGACGGAGCCGTCGCCGCTCACCGACGCCGACGCGGCGCACGTCGAGCAGGTCGACGCCAAGGTCGAGGCGGTCGCGGTCGAGGCCGTCCGGACCTGGCGCGCGCAGCGGGACCCGGCCGACGTGGCGACCACCCTCGACCGGCTGAGCGCCGCTGCCCGGACCAGCGAGAATCTGATGGCGTCCACATTGGCTTGTGTCCGCGCCGGGGTCACCACGGGGGAGTGGGCCGCGGTGCTTCGCGAGGTCTTCGGGGAGTACCGTGCGCCCACCGGTCTGGGCCCGGCCGGCACTCCGGGCGGCGCCGCGGGCGAGTCCCCGGAACGGTCAATGGTCGCGGTCCGGCAGCGGGTACGGGCCACGGCGGCAGAGCTGGGCGCGTCCCGGTTGCGGCTGCTCGTGGGGAAGCCGGGGTTGGACGGGCACTCCAACGGTGCTGAGCAGATCGCCGTGCGCGCTCGCGATGCCGGCTTCGAGGTCATCTACCAGGGGATTCGACTGACCCCGGCGGAGATCGTGGCGGCGGCGGTCGAGGAGGGCGTCGACCTCGTCGGCCTGTCCGTGCTCTCCGGCTCACACCTTCGCGCGGTGCCGGACGTCCTCAATGGACTTCGGGCCGCCGGCGCGGACGTACCCGTCGTCGTCGGTGGGATAATCCCATCGGAGGACGAGCGAATCCTCCGCTCGGCCGGGGTGGCCAGGGTATTTACCCCCAAAGACTTCGCGTTGACCAACATCATCGACGAGCTGGTCACCGTGGTCCGCGAGGCGAACCACCTGGTGGGCTAGCGTCACCGCCATAGGTCGAGCGTGTGTCCGTCTTGAGCGCCCTCGCGCGCTAGGCGTTGCGCATCGAGGCGTGCGAGCTTCTCGGCTCGACGCCTCTTGCGGCGGCGGTTGACAGAGACAAACATCCACACCAAGGCGACCAGGAACAGGACGATCAACAGGGGAAAGATGATCGCTACGAAGGACATCACCGCGCTGAAGATGTCCTCGGCCGTGCTCGCCACCGGTGCGCCTAAGCCCGCGGTCGAGGCGTTCACGACCGGGCGGGCAACGGCTTTCATGCCGTGCACGATGAACGAGATCACCATACCCGCGACGATCGGCACCCACTGGTTGCTGCTGAAGAAGGAGGCCGGGTCCGAGACGGTTACGGTCTGCGAGCTGGCCGCGGCGCCGAAGGCGAGGCCGCCGGCGGTCGGCCGGACCACCGTCTGGACCACATCGTTGATGTGGTCGACCACCGGGATCTTGTCGGCGACGAACTCGATGGCGAGCAGTACGACGAGAATCCCGAGTACCCATTCGTTCTCCAGCCACGCCCAGGGGCCGGGGAGGGTGATCAGATTGGTGAACCGGCCCAACAGGCCGATCATGAGGAGCGGGATATAGGCGTTCAGGCCGGCCGACGTGGCCAGCCCGATCCCCGTGAGCACTTCGAGCACGTACTTCAGCATGACACTGCTCGGCAATACGGGCCGAAACGCCGAACATCTCGACGCTCGGCGTACCCTCGTGCGGTGCGGCTCGTCATCGCAAAGTGCTCGGTCGACTACGTCGGACGCCTCACCGCCCATCTGCCAGCCGCGGTGCGGCTGCTCATGGTGAAGGCGGACGGATCGGTCTCGATTCACGCCGATGACCGTGCGTACAAGCCCCTCAACTGGATGAGCCCGCCGTGCCGGATCGAGGAGGCACCAGGGGTATGGCGGGTCGTGAACAAGGCCGGCGAGGAGCTGCGGATCACGCTAGAGGAGATCTTCCACGACACGTCGCACGAACTGGGGCTCGACCCCGGGCTGGTCAAGGACGGCGTCGAGGCGCATCTGCAGGAGTTGCTCGCGGCGGCTCCGCATACGCTGGGGGAGGGATTCACCCTGGTACGCCGTGAATACCCCACCGCGATCGGACCGGTCGACCTGCTCTGCCGTGACGGCGCCGGCGCGACGGTCGCGATCGAGGTGAAGCGCCGTGGCGAGATCGACGGAGTTGAGCAGCTGACCCGCTACCTCGACCTGCTCGGCCGGGATCCCCTGCTCGCCCCCGTTTCCGGTGTCCTGGCCGCCCAGGAGATCAAGCCGCAGGCCAGGGTGCTGGCGCAGGACCGCGGCATCCGGTGCGTGGTGCTCGACTACAACACTCTGCGCGGCATCAAGCGTGACGACCTCACGCTGTTCTGAACGCTCCCCTCGGCGCCGCTGGGGGTAGGTCCGGTCAGCGGCCGTGGATCAGGCGGACCATCCGGCCGATCAGCCGGATGTGGCGGGGTGTGCGATCAAAGGTGGTTGACGGCACGAAGGAGCGCATCCGGCGCTTGGCGATGGCCTTCGACCGGGCGAACTCCCGCAGGCCGTCGTCGCCGTGGATGCGCCCAAATCCGGAGTCACCCACGCCGCCGAAGGGCAGAGAAGGAAGGCCAGCGAACGAGAGCGTTCCGTTGATGGAGACCATTCCCGTGCGCATCCGCCGGGCCACCGCCATCGCGCGAGCCTTGCCGAAGACGGCGCCGCCCAACCCGTACGAGACCGCGTTCGCCAGCGCGACAGCCTCGTCCGCACTCGCTACCCTCTTGATCGTCACGGTGGGCCCGAACGTCTCCTCGCGGACGGCGGCGGCATCCTCGGGTACGTCGACAAGAACAGTCGGCTGGACGAACGGGGGCTGGACGGCGTCGGGCCCGCCCAGTGCGGCCCGGCCGCCGCGGGACAGCGCGTCGTCGATGTGACGGCGGATGATGTCGATCTGGGCGGGCATCGTGATCGGGCCGACGTCGGCATCCGCGTCTGGACCCACCCGAAGCTTTGAGGCTCGCTCGACGACCTTGCCGAGGAACGCGTCGTAGACCGGCTCGGCCACATATACCCGCTCGATCCCGACGCAGGTCTGCCCAGCGTTGGTCATGGCACCCCAGACGCAAGCGGAGGCTGCGGTGTCGAGGTCGGCATCGGTGTCAACGATCATCGCGTCCTTGCCGCCGCCCTCAATCAGCACCGGGGTGAGCGTCTCCGCACACGCCGCCATGATCTTTCGACCGGTACGGGGCGATCCGGTGAAGGCGACCTTGTCCACGCCGGACCGGACGAGGTGGGCACCGGTCTCTCCGGCGCCGTACACGATCTGGAGGACCGGATGCTCGGGCACGACCTCAACGAACACGTCGACGTACCACCGGCCGATCGCGGGCGTGTACTCGCTCGGCTTGAACACCACTGCGTTGCCCGCCGCGAGCGCGTACGTGATCGAGCCCATCGGGGTGAGGATCGGATAGTTCCACGGTCCGATGACACCGACGACGCCGAACGGCTCGTACTCCAGCACGGCGGCGAACTCGGGGAGCAGCATGAGGTTGCCCTTGACCCGGCGCGAGCGCAGCACCCGTTTGGCGTTGCGCGCCGACCAAGCGATGTGGTCGATCGCGGCCACGCACTCGAGCAATGCGTCGGCGTTGGGCTTGCCACCCTCCGCGTGCATGACCGCGAGCAGGTCGGGCAGCCGCTTCGTCATGACCGTCCGCCAGCGCAGCAGCCGTTCCCGCCGCCCACTGAAGCCCAGATCGCGCCACCATCCGCTGGCGGCACGCGCGCGGCTCACAGCAGCCGCGACCGCATCCGCGTCGGCCACCGGGAAACGTCCGACCTCGGCGCCGGTGTTGGGGCTGGTCGAGATCAGCTCTCCGTTGGCGATCTCCGGAACGCCCGGCGTACGCCCGGCGGCGGGAACTCCGTGTGCCGGATCCGCCGACGGCGTGGGCGGTGAGGTCTGTACGGTCATGGCGGACTCCCTCGGGACTGCGTTGAACCGAAGTCTAGTCGGCGCTCGCACCCAAGCCACCTGTGCTCTGGATCCGCGGCGACGCGGACGTGATCGTCTCCGACGCGTCACTGTTCGACCTCGCGAACCTCGGCAAGCTCGGGCTGGTTCCGAGCTGGCCGGGGGAGGAGGCGAGCCCACCGCAGCCGATGGTCGGGCAGACTCGGGCGGTGCTCGAGCGGTACGCCGCCGCGGGCGGTACGTTCACCGAGGTCGTGTACGAAGGATGCGGGCACTCCCCGCACGTCGAGCGGACGGCCGAGTTCGCTGAGCAGTTGCGGAGCATTGTGGAGGGAGCGTGACGGTGGACGACCCCTTGTACCGGAGGCACAGCGTGCCGGTCCGCGGCGGCGAGATATGTGTCGGCGTCTGGGGCGATGACGGCCCCCTCGTTGTGCTCGTCCACGGCATAACGTCCTCACACATGGCCTGGGCGCTGGTCGGGCCGGAGTTGAGTCGGGACCACCGCGTCGTCGGGATCGACCTGCGCGGACGCGGCGGCAGCCGGGACCTTCCGGCGCCGTACGGGATGCGCAAGCACGCGGCCGACGTCGCGGCCGTGGTCGAGGCGTACGGCGGTGGCCCTGCCGTCCTCGTAGGACACTCGATGGGAGGCTGGGTGATCGCGGAGACCGCCCGGCTGTACCCACTGGTGGCCTCTCGGCTCGTCCTCGTTGACGGCGGTGCTCCGTTGCCCGTACCACCCGGACTCGACCCGTCCGGCGACGACAACCAGATCGCTGAGGCGGTCTTGAAGGCGGTGGGCCCGGCGTACGCCCGCCTGTCGATGACGTTCCCAGACCGCGAGGCGTACCGGAACATGTGGCGTGCCCATCCCTCGTTCGGCGAGTGGAGCGCGGCCATCGAGTCCTACGTTGACTATGACCTGATCGGGTCGGAGCCGGCCCTGAGGCCCGCGTGCCGTCTCGATGCGGCGCTTCGAGACGCCCGGGATCTGTACGCCTTTCCCGGTGTCACTCCAGCCGCGTTGCCTTCGCCGGCCGTCTTCCTCCGGGCTGAGCGGGGAATGCTCAACGACGAGACGCCTTTCTTCGCTGCTGGGTACGCGACGGAGTGGCTACCCGGCGTTGTGGAGCGCACCGTCGCCGGGGTGAACCACTACACGATCACGCTGGGTCCGGTGGGCGCGGCCGCAGTGGCCGCCGCAGTCCGTGAACGCGTGACGCCGTAGCTGCGCATGGCTTGACGCCGTGTCTCTCAGCGGCGGAAGGGTTCGCCTTTGTCGATGGTGTCTTGCAGTAGTCGTCGTTGGGGGCCACCACCACGCTCCGGAGGCCCAGATCCTTCCGGGTGCGCCGAGCGCCGTACACGGCGGCGTGGCCAGTACGGATCTTGACGATCTCGGCGAGGATCTCCTGGTCGCGCAGCGCCCGCTTCGACGGCGGTCTGCTGGCACGGTCGACGTTCTAGCGGACGACCGCAGGCGACCACGCGCGTGGCACGAGCACGCGTGGTTGTCCCGAGCCGTCGGCCGGTACGACCCACACGTCGGTCTCATCGCCGATGTAAGAGTTGCCGACCTGACGCGCCATCCCGTAAGCCACCTGGTCATTGTCCAGCCACTCAACTTGGTCGTCGACGACGCGCGTCTCTGCCAGGGCGACGTCGTGCCCGGTGCGGAGGTCCAAGACGTGTAGGCGCCAGCTGGCGGGCTCGCTGCCGTCGCGCTCTTTGTAGGCCACACGGGTGCCATCGGGGGACAGCGACGGGCACTCGACCCCCTCGCGCAGCGTTCGCAACTCGCGCCGGGCAACGTCACCCTCGGCCAGCCAGATCCGTCCCCGGCTGGCGACGGTGGCATAGAACCGGTTCCCGTCAGCGAACGTGACCCCCCACACGTTCATGTCCGCGGCGTCGTAGCGCTTTCCATCATGAAGGACGCGGAACTCCTCGAGGTTGCCAATCGACGTGCCCAACCGCGTGTCGTACATCGTCGTGGCGGTGGAGAAGCCGCCATCGGCGTAGGAGTGCCCCGCGACAAACGTGGTCACCGCAGCGAGTGCCCCATCCGGTGACAGGCGCACCCGGCTCGAGATGCCGATCACCGGCAGCCTGTGGCGCGGTGAGAGGGCTTCGTCAAGGATCACGGCGACGGAGGAATCCAGGGCCAACTTGTTGTCGGTGAGGCACAGTCCGTCGGCTCGGGTGGCGTAGACACGTATGCATTTCACTTCAGCGACGGCCCGTGGCCCGTCGGGCCGGTCGAGGGGTACGACTGCCAGCTGGCCGTATGTCGGTCCATCGGCCATGCTGCGGAAGACGATGTGCGGGCCGGAGCGCACGTTGGTGACGCTGAGCGTCGCGGCGACCACTCATGTCCGCATCCTCCCCATCAGTACGATTGCCACAAGCAGCAGCACAACGCCCAACCCTCCGGCAAACGCGGCGAGCGCCATGTCGCGGCCGAGCCACATCCACGCTCCTCCAAACCCCAACGCCGCGATCAGTCGACCACCGGAGACCGTCGTCTGCGCTAGGGCCAGGCCGCTGCTACGTAAATGCGGGGGGACCACCGCTGCGGTGGCCGCGGCAAGCACGCCATCGGTGGCAGCGTAGTAGACGCCCAGGCAGGCAAGGCACGCCAGCACCGTCGCCGGACCGGAGACCAAGCCTCCGGCAAATAC
Source organism: Micromonosporaceae bacterium (assembly GCA_020027875.1). Taxonomy (GTDB): domain Bacteria; phylum Actinomycetota; class Actinomycetes; order Mycobacteriales; family Micromonosporaceae; genus JAXIPB01. The sequence goes on from JAHRHA010000007.1 coordinate 89,726, forward strand.
ATAGGCCAAGATCAAGGCAGTGTGCCCCACAAGGAAGATCCGCAGCCGCCCGAACCGGTCCGCGAGTCGGCCAAACGGCACCGCGAGCAGCAGATAGGTGACCGCGGCGCCGACGAAGAGCAAGGGAAAGTAGGCGACGGCGAACTGTTCACGGCGCTGGAGCGCAAGGTACAGAAAACCGTCGCCGATCGTGAGGACTGACAGCACCGCGGCGAGGCCAAGCAGCCGCCGTACCGCCGGCTCGACGGCGAGGCGGCCGACGCCCCGAAGCGACGGCCGCTCGGCCTGCACCGGTGACCGCAGGTCTGGCACCAGAAAAACGATGATCGCCACGCCAACGAGCGCGGCGGCAAAGCTGACCAGGAAGACGGATTCGAAGCCACCCGGGACCGCGGCCAGGATCGCGAAAGCCAGCACCGGCCCACCGAGCGCCCCCGCGGTGTCGAGTGCGCGGTGCACGCCATACGCTCGGCCGAACGTCGATTGATCGCTGCTCGCGGCAATGAGGGCGTCGCGGGGCGCCGTGCGGATACCCTTGCCCGTCCGGTCGGCCGCCACAGCCATGGCGAGGGCCCCTCCGCTGGTGACCAGGAGCAGCCCGAGCCTGGACACAGCGGACAAACCGTACCCTGCCACCGCGACCGCCTTCGGCCGACGAGTGCGATCACCGACGAACCCGCCGACGAGTCGGACCAGCGCTGAGACGCCCTGATACAGGCCGTCGATGACGCCATACGCGAGGGGACCTAGCGCAAGCTGCGATGTCACGAACAAGGGAAGTACCGCAGCAACCATCTCTGATGAAACGTCGGTGAACATGCTGGTCAAACCGAGCAGGATCACCGTGCCAGAGACCGCTTTCCGACGGGACACGGCCGGCGGGCCAGCCTGTGTGTCGGGACGCCCCCGCAGCGAGACGTACACTACCTGGACCCCTTACGCCGGCTGCCGACGACGATATGGCGCGCAACGCCGGCCGGATAGCTACCGCGGGCAGGTTTATACGTTCAGGCTGTCGTCGCCGACAAAAGTGGAAACCAACCCAACTGACCGGCTGCGACCGGCGAAACTACACAACCGACCTCCGTCGAGGGGCACAGCGCCATCCGCGCGGCGATGCGCGCCGCCCCCAGTGCGGCATTCAAATCACGCGATAGCCGCCATCGCCGAACCGGACCGCATCCCCTGCGTCGACCGACCCATCGAGCTCGGCTCGCGCTGCCGCCACCGACCACCCGTACGCCCGCGACAGCTCGCGCGGTGTCGTGGATCGCATTGTCTCGAGGAACCGCCGCGCCGCGTACCCAAGGTCCAGTCCGCCACCAACGGAGAAGATCCGGCAGGTCAGGTCCACGATGCCCGCCGGCCAGCCGCTGCGCTGTGCCTCAACGCCGGCCGAGGTGATGAGTAGCTGACGGTGCAGCTCGCCCATCGCGCGCTCGTAGCGGGAGCGGTTTCCCACGATCTGGCGAAGGGCCGCGGTCGTGAGAGGTCCACCGCGCAGCGCCTCCGCGATCTCGTGCGCCTCGCGCGACAGGTCCATCGAATGGTGGTCGTCCGGCTGGCCGCCGCCGGGGTAGAGCGCGCGAAGGAGGCGCGAGGATAGCAGCGAGCCCCGTCGGTGGAGGAACCTTCCGTACCAGGCGAGGCCGTCGCGCGGCAGCTCGTCCTTCCATGCCCAGACCAGCGACTCGTTCTCGTCCATCCCGGTCGCGAAGGGCTCGGCGTCCTCGCCCGCCACGGCCTCCCACAGCGATGGAGCCTCGATCTTCGCCGCGGGGAAGAGCAGTGCGAAACCGAGGTCGTCCACGAATTGGGCCGCCCTGTCGATCGTGGAGACGCGGGACGAGGGCAGCCACCGCTCAGCTCGGGCAATGCGCAGTTGGAAATGGTCGTCCAGCACAAGCACAAAGGTAGGTGGTCTGGGTCACAGCCGCAGCGCGCCCATGTGGAACGTTGATCGCCTCCGGCGAGGTGAGCCACACTGGTCGCCTCCGCCAACGAAGGACATGGCAGACTCGCGCGCAGGACTTACCGCCCGTTCAGGGGAGAGGACGTACCGATGGCGCGCGAGGTCAACAGTGTGGGCGTGGTCGGGCTCGGCACGATGGGGGCCGGGATCGTCGAAGTCTTCGCCCGCAACGGCATCGATGTGGTCGCAGTCGAGGTCAGCGACGCGGCCCTGGATCGCGGCCGGGCGACGCTCACGGGCTCGACCGACCGCGCCGTGGCAAAGGGCAAGCTCAGTCAGGAAGATCGCGACGGGCTCCTCAACCGGGTCACGTTCGCGGTCGGCCTCGAAGCCCTGGGCGACGTGGACCTCGTCGTCGAGGCCGTCCCAGAGCACCTCGACCTCAAACAGCAGATCTTCGCCGATCTCGACCGCATCTGTAAGCCCGAGGCCGTCCTCGCGACCAACACCTCGTCGCTGTCTGTTACCGAGATCTCGGTCGCGACCCACCGCCCCAACCGCGTCATTGGCATGCACTTCTTTAACCCGGCGCCGATCATGAAGTTGGTCGAGGTGGTCAGAACGGTGGTCACCGAGAGCGAGGTGGTCGACGACATCGAGGCGCTCTGCACCCGCCTGGGCAAGGTCGATGTCACCATCAATGACCGCGCGGGCTTCATCGCCAACGCGCTCCTCTTTGGCTACCTCAATCATGCCGTGTCGATGTACGAGGGACGCTATGTGTCGCGCGAGGACATCGACGCCGCGATGAAGCTCGGCTGCGGGCTGCCCATGGGCCCGCTCGCCCTGATGGATTTGATCGGCCTCGACACGGCGTACGAGATTCTCGACACAATGTACCGTCGCGGCGGGCGCGACCGCCGCCACGCCCCGGTGCCGTTGCTCAAGCAGATGGTCACCGCCGGATTGCTCGGCCGCAAGAGCGGCAAGGGCTTCTACACGTACGAGCAGGCGGGCTCCCCGGTCGTCGTACCTGACGAGGAGACACCGACCACATCGGACGGTGACGGAGTCGGGCAACCCCAGAAGGTCGCGAAGGTAGGCGTCGTCGGGTCGGGCACGATGGCGGCCGGCATCGTGGAGGTCTTCGCCAGAGCTGGGTACGAGGTGACGTCGGTGACTCGCGGTGCCGAGAAGTCGTCGAAGCTCCTCGACGACGTCAAGACCTCCCTGAACAAGGGTGTCGTACGCGGAAAGCTGTCCGAAGAGGACCGTGATGCCGCCCTTACCCGCGTCACGTGGTCGGGCTCCTTGGATCACCTCGCCGACGTCGACCTCGTTGTCGAGGCCGTGCTGGAGGAGCTGAGTGTCAAGAAGGCGCTGTTCGCGTCTCTGGACGAGATCTGCAAGCCTGGTGTCGTCTTCGCCACGACCACCTCGAGCCTGCCCGTCATCGAGTGCGCGATGGCGACCGGGCGTCCGGCCAATGTGGTCGGTCTGCACTTCTTCAACCCCGCCCCGGCCATGCCGCTGATTGAGGTCGTCCGGACCATCCGTACCTCGCCCGAGGCGCTGGCCACGGCGCGCGCCGTGTGTGAGAAGCTGGCCAAGACCCCGGTCGTCTGCGCTGACCGGTCCGGGTTCGTCGTGAACGCGCTGCTGTTCCCGTACCTGAACGACGCGGTCAAGATGCTCGAGGCCTCCTACTCGACGGCCGATGACATCGACTACGCGATGAAGCTTGGCTGCGGCTACCCGATGGGTCCGTTCGATCTGCTCGACGTCGTCGGCCTGGACGTCTCCCTGGCCATCCAGCGCGAGCTGTACCTGGAGTTTCGGGAACCGGGCTTCGCACCCGCCCCTCTGCTGGAGCACCTCGTCACCGCCGGCTACCTCGGCCGAAAGGTGGCGCGGGGGTTCCGCGACTATTCCCGACGCTGACCGTCACCCCAAGCCGTCACCCCAAGCCGTCGCCCCAAGCCGTCACCCCAAGCCGTCACCCCAAGCCGTCGATCATGATCTGCAGGTCATGATCGGCGTGTTTTCGCGACGCTCACATCATGATCACGGCGATCATGGCGGCGGTGGGGGCGGGTGTCGCGACGCCGGGCGGTGCCCACGAGTAGACGTACCCTTGGGCTCATGCCCCGCAAGCACCGGCGTCGAGACGACGGCACGGGGCTCGACGAGGAGAAGGCGCGGCGGGGAGTCGAGCGCGTCCAGTCCTCGGCCGACGGCGCGTGGTCGATACGGCACATCTCCACGGATGGTGCGACGAAGACGTACCGCTGTCCCGGCTGCGAACACGAGATTCCGCCCGGAGTGCCACACATTGTGGCCTGGCCGGCCGACGAACGGGGAGATGCCGCGGACCGGCGGCACTGGCATACCGGCTGCTGGAACGCCCGTGGCCGCCGCGCCCCCACGCGCCGACCCCTATCCCGATGATTCCCCCCGGTCGTGGCTCCCATCCGTCGTTCCCCGTCGATCATGAGCTCACCGTCGCAGAAAGCCGTCGATCATGACCTCCAGGTCATGATCGACGGGACGGGGAGGGAAGGATGGGGGCGTGACGGCGATCCGGGCTAACTCGATCCTGCCGGCTCGCCGAGAGGAGATCGAGCTCCACACGGCGGACGGGCTCACCCTCGTCGGAGAGCTGGCCCTGCCGGCCGACCGCGACCCGGTGGCGACCCTGGTCTGCCTTCACCCACTTCCGACCCACGGCGGCATGATGGACAGCCACGTGCTTCGTAAGGCGGCCTGGCGGCTGCCCGCCCTGGCCCACCTCGCGGTACTGCGCTTCAACACCCGGGGCACGGCGAGTGTGCGGGGCACGAGCGGCGGTTCCTTTGACGGTGGGGTGGGGGAGCGCCACGACGTGGCGGCGGCGATCGAGTACGCGGAGTTCGCGGAGCTGCCACAGATCTGGCTCCTCGGCTGGTCCTTCGGCACCGACCTGGTGCTGCGGTACGGCTGCGACCCCGCAGTCGTCGGTGCGATCCTGCTCTCGCCGCCGCTGCGGGCCGCCACGGACGATGATCTCGCCATCTGGGCCGCCTCCGGCAAGCCCGTGACCGCCCTCGTGCCGGAGTTCGACGACTACCTTCGCCCGGCCGAGGCGGCGGCGAAGTTCGCCGCGATCCCGCAGGCCGAGGTGGTGGGGGTGCCGGGCGCCAAGCATCTGTGGGTGGGCGACGCCGAAACGGTCCTCGACGAAGTGGTCAAGCGGGTGGCTCCTGCGGCCTACCCGTTGCCCCGCGAATGGGATGGCGAGATGACGTACGGCGACGCGAGTGCGTACGCCGATCGCACGCTGGCGGCGTTCCCGGACCCGCCGAGGCTCGGCTGACGGACACACAAGGTTTCCTCGGTGTATCGGCGCCAGGCCGCTATCGGACACGAACTCTCGATGCGCTTGTGAGCATCGGCCGGCGTACTGGTCGCCGCGACTCTGGTCTGCTTCATGCGTGCGTACCCCCGGAGTCGGACTTACTTCACGCGGCAACTCGGACAAGTCGCGCGGGCGCGCCGCTGGCTCCAACGGGCCCTCGACGCCCCACCTCGTCGACCTACGTCGTCTGGTACCTCCGGCGCCATCCGACGATCCCGCGCCAGCCACGTCCGCCCTCGTCCGGCGCGGATGCGTCCCGCCGCCCGCCGAAGCGCAGGTAGAGGGAGGGCGTGACGAAGAGGTTCAGCAGCGTCGAGGTGACTAGGCCGCCGATGATCACGACGGCCATGGGGTGCTCGATCTCGTGGCCGGGAAGGCTGCCCAGAACGACCAGCGGGACGAGGGCTAGCCCGGCCGCCAATGAGGTCATCAAGATCGGCGAGAGCCGTTCCTTCGCGCCGCGCAGGACGAGGGCCCGGCCGAACGGCGCACCCTCTTCCCGTTCGAGGTGCTGGAAATGGTTGATCATCAGGATGCCGTTGCGGGCGGCGATGCCCAGCACCGTGAAGAAACCCACGAGCGAGCCGAGTGACAGGATGCCGCCCGTTGCCCATGCTGCGAGGACGCCGCCCACGAGGGCCATGGGCAGGGTGAGCAGGACGAGAAACGCCAGGCGCCAGCCGTTGAAGGCGGTCGCCAGGAGGAACAGGATGCCGAGCACCGCGACGCTGGCGAAAAGCAGCAGCCGGTCCTGGGCGGCCCGTGCCTCCTTGTACTCACCGAGCAGCTGCGGGTGGTACCCGGCCGGGAAGTCGACCGTCGCGAGGCGGCGCTGCACCTCGGCCACGACGTCGCCTAGGGCCACCCCCTCGGCCACGTTGGCGCCCACGTCGATTCGACGCGAGCCGTTCTCCCGCAGGATCTGGTTGGGGGTGGGCGCCATCTTCACGTCGGCCAGCTCACCCAAGGGAACCCTGCGGCCGTCCGGCGCGTCCATCAGGAGTTGACGGACGCTGTTGATGCTGTACCGCGCCTCCGGGACGCTCCAGACGTGCACCTCGGTGTTCTTGCCGTTTCGCCAGATGTCGCCGGCCTCCTCGCTGGCGATGAACGTGGCGGCGGCGCGCCGGACGTCGCCCGGCTTGATCCCGTACTGGGATGCCTTGGCCAGGTCGACCTCGACATTCAGTTGGGGAATGTTGGTCTGCAGCGTCACGTGCTCGTCGATGATGCCGTCGACCCCGGCGATGAGTTCCTTTACCTCGTCGGCCTTCTGCCGAAGCAGGTCGAGGTCGTCGCCGAAGATCCGGATGACGACGGCGTCGCTGGATCCGGTGAGCACCTCCTTCGTGCGCTCCTTGAGGTAGGTCTGCACGTCGCGTTGGATGCCCGGGTAGCCGTCGACCACCTTCTGGACCGCGGCCAACGTTGTGTCGTAGTCCACGTCCGGGTCGATGCTGATCCAGTTCTCGGTGAAGTTCAGGCCGACGACCTCGTCCGCCAGCGTGCCCTGTCCGATGTGGGCGCCGAAGTTTCGTACTCCCGGGATCGCCCGAAGCTCCTTGCTGGCCTGGACGGTGATGCGGACACTCTCCGCCCGGGAGGTGCCGGGCGCAACCACCCAGTGCATCAGGAAGTCGCGCTCCTTGAACGCCGGGAACAAGTTCTGCCCCAGCAGCGGCACCACCAGAACCCCGCCGGCCAGGACGAGCGCGACGGTCGCGTAGGCGACGGCGGGACGGGGAATGATGCGCGCCAGCAGCGCGGTGTAGCCGCGCTGGAGCCAGCGCACCAATGGCGACTCCCGCCGCTCGATCGGCGCCTTGGCCAGCAGGATCAGCGCGAGCGCGGGGATGACCGTCAGCGCGACCAGTAGGGATGCCAGGATCGCTAGCCCGTAGGCCAACGCCATCGGCCGGAAGAACGAGCCGGTCAGCCCGGCGAGCAGGAAGATCGGCACGGTGGAGACCAGGATGATCAACGTTGCCTGGACGATGGGTCCCCGCACCTCGACCGATGCGTCGAGGACGATGGATGCGGTCGACTTGGTGCTGCGTTCCAGTCGATGCTGGCGGATGCGGCGCACGATGTTCTCGACGTCGATGATGGCGTCGTCGACGAGCACGCCGAGGGAGATCACCAGACCCGCCAGGATCATGGTATTTATGGTGGCCCCGGTCGAGTTCAGCACGAGGCCCGCGGCGACGAGCGAGAGCGGGATTGAGATGGCGCTGATCAGCGCGACCCGCCACTCGAAGAGGAAGAGGACGAGTATCAGTACGACGAGAATGAAGCCGAGGACCATCGCCCGGCCGAGGTTGTTGACCGACGTCTCGACAAAGGTCGCCGGCCGGAAGATCTCCGTGTCGACGACGATGCCCTCCAGCCCGGGCGCCATGTCCTTCAGCGCCGCCTCGACCGCCCGGGTCACCTCCAGGGTGTTGCCCCAGGGCAGCTTCTCGACGATGAGCATCAGCCCGAGGCCGTCGTTGATGACGGCGTCCCCAACGAGCAGGGACCCTGGTGGCTCGTCCACGTCGACCAGCCGGGCCACGTCCTTGAGGTAGAGCGGCTTGGCGCCCTTGGGCACCTCGATGGGAATCTCGGCCAGCTGTTCCGACGTGAGGGAGGGCAGCTGGTGCTGCACCTGGAGACGATGGTTAGGAGTATCGACGAAACCGCCGGTACCGATCTCGAACCCGCCCCGGAACTTGAGCTGGCCCACGTCCACCGCATCTCCGGCGGCGTTCATGACCTGCTCCAGCGTGACGTTGTGCTTCTTCATGAGCTCGGGATCAACCAGAACCTGCTTGACGTGCCAGCGGTCGCCCCAGATGGCCACGTTCGCCACCCCGGGGATCCGCATCAGGCGGGGCCGCACCGTCCAGTAGGCGGCCAACGCCATGTTGACGTGCGCGCCGGAGGACTTGTCCGCCTGCGACATCCCGATCTTCATGACCCGGCTGGTCGAGGACAGGGGTTGCAGCATGAAGGGCGCATTGGCCCAGCGCGGAAGTCGTTGCGTGATCGCGGTGAGGCGCTCCTGTATCAGCAGCCGGGCCCGCATGAGGTCGGTCCCGGGCTTGAAGATCAAGACTATCGAGGAGAGTTGGGAGACCGACTTGGAGCGCATCACGTCCAGGCCCTCGATCCCGTTGAGCCCCTGCTCCAGCGGAACGGAGACCAGCTCCTCGACGTCTTTCGCGGAGAGGCCGGTGCACAGCGTCTGTATCTCCACCCGGGGCGGCGCGAACTCGGGGAAGGCGTCGATCGGCATGTCGCGAAGTTGCAGGACACCGAAGAACATCAACATCGAGCCCCCGACGACCACGAGGAACCGCAGCTTCAGACTCGTTCCAATGATCCAACGCATCATGGTGTTGGGTCCCTACCCTCGCTACCTGCCGATTTGGATGGATTACTTTCCGATGCCGAGCTCGGCGCCGTACAGCTCGATCACGCCCTTCGTGACCACCGTTGTTCCCGCAGGCGGTCCGTCCGAGAGAACCGCCTCGGTCCCCTGGGAACCGCCCACGGTCTCGACCACGACCTTCACGCGGACGTAGGTCAGGGGCTGCGGAACGGTGTAGACCCAGGTCAAGCCGTTCGGGTCATACACAACTGCGGAGTACGGCACCACCGTCATCGACGGGCTCGGCGTCGCACCCGCGGGTAGCAGCGTCGCCGGCGCGACGGCGATCGCGACCGTCTCGACGCCGATCCGCTGGGCCGCTTGCTCAGTGAACGTCACCTTCTTGACGTCTTGGCCGGGGATCGCCTCGACCTTGGCCGGGATGACCTTTCCGCCGCCCGGGCTACTCGACGCGGTCTCCGAGCACCCCGCCAGCCCCAGGCCCGCCGTGATCAGGACCACGGCTATCCATCGACCACGACCGCACATGGGGTCGCCTCCGTGTGTGCGCATGAAACTCCTCCTAATGCCCGGTCACGCCGGAGCCGGGCTGGTACGTGGTGGCTGCTCCGCGGCTTCGGGCTCCGCCGCAGCGGGCCGGGGTCTGGCCGCGATTCGCAGGTACAGGGTGGGAAGGACAAGCAGGTTAACCAGGGCCGTGGTGACCAGGCCGCCCACGATGATCAGGGCGAGCGGGCTCACGATCTCGAGGCCCGAGACGCTGCCGTAGACCACCAGCGGGACCAGGGCCAGCCCCGCCGCGAGGATGCTCGTCACGGTCGGGACGAACCGCTGCCGTGACCCGAGCTCGACCAGCTCGGGGCCCGGTGGCTGACCCTTCTCCTCCAGGCGTTGGTACTGCCTGACCTGCAGGAGTCCACCCCGAATGGCCATGGCCAGGACGGTGAGCAGTCCCGTTAGCGCGACCACCGAGACGGCGGCCCGGTCAAGGG
>JAHRHA010000230.1 GCA_020027875.1 Micromonosporaceae bacterium
CCTCAACTCGTCAAAAACTCACGCGACCGAGGCGAGCTTCTCGGCGATTCGTTCGAACAGCTTTCGGGTCGGCAGGTTGGGGGCCAGGGTCAACACCGCGCGTCCTTCCGGCCGGGTGAGGATACCGGCGCGCCCGAGGAGTTCATAGCGGAGCGTGTGGATGCTGCGGAGGACGTGGAGCGCGGTGCGCTTGAGCGAACGCCGCCGTGGCTGGGGCTGAGTGGCGAGCTGGAAGCTGGTGATGAGGTTGTGGGCGAGGACCGACCGGATCTGCCAGGTGCTGTTGGCGGCGAAGCGACGGGTGGGCACGGTGTCGAAGGCGTAGCCATTCTTGAGCTGAGCCAGGACTTTCTCCTGGGCACCGCGTCCGCCCATAAAGTTCCACAGCGCCTTGAGGCCGAGGGTTTTGTTGCTCGTGATCGCGGAGTACTCCCAGTGCCCGTCGTCGGGGTTGAACCGGTCGAGCTGGAAGTTCTTGGGGCTCTGGTGCTGGACCTTGCGCCGATAGATGGCGACGCGCAATGTGCGGCGCCATGTCGGCACCTCGACCTGGGCTTCGAACGCCTCGAGGTCGGAAGCGATCCGGGTCCAGCGCCGGCGACGCTGAACCAGCGGCTTCAACCCCAACCAAGGATAGAACGGGACCTTGATCGCGTACTCGGCGCGGGTGGCGAGCCAGGCGACGATTTCGGGCCGGAAAAACGCGCCGTCGAGCCGCATCTCGATCCGCACGCGACGGCCGAGGTCACGCCCCACTTGAGCGAACAGGTCACGCAGGAACGGCGGCGACGCCTTGCCGTCGTGGACGTTGCCGGCGCGATTGCGGACCCGCAGCACATGCCCGGTCTGCGCCACGTGGGCAAGGATCGGGTAGTAGCTCTTGACCTTCCGGTGGTGCGGGTTGAAGCCGCGGAAAGCGCGCTCGACCTGCAGACCGGTCGAGACGACGGTGCCGTCGACATCGATGGTGACGCGGCGCAGGTTCAGCGGTCGCAGCGCCTCGGCGACCACCTCGCCATTGAAGGTCTGCAGCGCCGCTCGCACGCGAGCCGAACAACGACCCAGCCACCGGCTCAGCGTCCGGTCGCCAGGCAGCACGCGCAAACCGCAGAAGCGTGCGATCACCGGATCACCAACCAGGTGGCGCACATGCCACAGCCGCCGCGCTCCGACCATCATCATGCCGAGGAGCAAGCGCACGATCGCGACCGAACCGTAGTCCCCGGCGGGGTCGCTGTTCGACAGATGGCCCCGGAGGCGTTTCGAGAAGTCGAGGCGTCGCAGGAACCGGCGCACCAGTTCGAGACCGGCGAACGACGTGAGCCCGGAGGCGCTGAACTGAACGACGAAATTCCCGTTGACACCGGCCTGCAGGTGAGCTTTTCCTTGTCTCACGATTCGTGGCCTTTCGGTGGGAGTGAAGAACGACTTGAGCATCTTCTTCCAACCACACCGCGAGGCCCGTTTCAAAGCGGAAAGGCGGCTCGGTCTCATCACCGGGTCGCCTTCCGTGCTCTCGGAACTATGACGAGTTGAGGTTAATAAGGCTCTCGAGCTCCAGCAACTCGGTGGTGGATTCCTGCTGGTTTGATGGGGGCACGGACCCGGACCCAAACCGGAGGCCCACGCGTGGGGTGGCGTTCCTCAACTGCTTTTGGGCGCGGTTCTCGAACAACACGGCCGTGAACGTGATGACCACCCAACAAGCGCCTCGAGAGGTGGTCCTCTTCGACGGCCAGTGCTTCCAAGCGGTCGAATTCGGCAATCGGGACCTCGACGTCACGGGCGTCCCGCGCATCAACATCCAGGCGACGCCGCGAATCTTCGGCCTCAGCCGGCGGACGTTGTCGGCGATTCGTCATGCCGTTGAGGGGACTTTGCCTGCAGCCGCTCAAGTCGTACCGGGCTCGATGGTGTGGGTGGACGCTCCGCCGGCACCGAGAACAAACCTTGAGGTTTGGGACGGTGCGGCTTGGCGCAACATAACGGTCGTGTAGCCGTCAGGGGTAGGGAACCTGAGCCTCAGACCTGATGGTTCTGAAGGGAGGTTGGTCTTGATGCTTCGTTGGATAGCCTTGCTGTGCCTTTCCTTTTGCGCACTCGCGATGGCGCCTCTGCCCCCCGAGGAGCCGCCATCGTTCGTTCTCGCCTGGGGCTCCCCGGGGACGGGCGACGGGCAGTTCAGCCGTCCCGCCGGTATCGCGGTGGACGCCGACGGCAATGTGTACGTATGCGAAGTGGAAAACCGGCGGGTACAAAAGTTCTCGGGTGACGGGACGTTCCTCACGAAGTGGGGTGGTCAGGGCCCAGGGGACGGGCAGTTTGGGGAGCCGTATGGCATCGCGGCCGACCGAACGGGGAACGTCTACGTTGCCGATATTGCCCGCAGCGACGTCCAGAAGTTCACGAGCAACGGGACGTTCGTCACCAAGTGGGGGTCGTTCGGCAGTGGCGACGGGCAGTTTTATACGCCCTTCGGCGTGGCGGTGGATGGATCCGGAAACGTCTATGTCACGGAATTTAACAACAGGCGGGTTCAAAAGTTCACGAGTGACGGAACGTTCCTGACCAAGTGGGGGTCGCCAGGGACCGGCGATGGGCAGTTCGGCGGGATCTGGGGAATCGCCGTTGATGCCAACGGCAACGTTTACGTCAGCGAGTGCAATGTGGATAACCCCAGGATCCAGAAGTTCACCAGCGACGGCCAGTTCATCTCCAAGTGGGGCACCGCCGGCAGGAGTCAAGCCCATTCTTAGAGCTCCTAAAGAAATGGCTGGACGTATGGTCGGGTGAGGGTGGATGGTGTGCGGACGGACAAGGAGGTCCGGCCGATGGCAAAGCCAATCCTGGATGACGCGCTGTGGGAACTGATCGAACCCCTGTTACCACCGCCGAAGAGACGACGCCGCCGGTATCCGGGCCGCAAGCCGATTCCCCACCGGGCCGCACTCACCGGCATCCTGTACGTCTTCAAGAGCGGTATTCCGTGGGAAATGCTCCCCCAGGAAATGGGGTGCGGGTCGGGGATGTCGTGCTGGCGCCGACTGCACGACTGGCAGGCGGCGGGGGTGTGGAAGAAGATCCATCGCGTGTTGCTGGACGCGCTGCAGGCCGCCGACCAGATCGACTGGTCGCGCGGGGTGGTAGACAGCGCCTCGGTGCGGGCGCTAAAAGGGGGCCCCACACGGGGCCGAACCCCACCGATCGCCGCAAACTGGGCTCGAAACACCACGCCCTCACCGATGCGCAGGGGATCCCGCTCGCGGTCACGCTCACGGCGGCCAATCGTCATGACGTGACCCAGCTGCTGCCGCTGGTGGACGCCATTCCCCCGATCGCCGGCAAGCGCGGGCGCCCGCGGCGTCGACCCGAGCGCGTGCAAGGCGATCGTGCGTACGACTCCGCCGCGCATCGCGCCGAGCTGAGACGGCGCGGGATCGAGCCGGTCCTGGCGAGGCGCAATGCCGAGCATGGGAGCGGGCTCGGCAACCACCGCTGGGTGGTGGAACGCAGCCTCAGCTGGCTCCATCAGTTTCGACGCCTCCGCATTCGCTGGGAGCGCCGTGCCGACACTCATCAAGCGTTCCTCACCCTGGGCTGCATCCTGATCTGCTGCAACTTTGCCGTCCGCCTACTGTGACTCATTCTGATAGGAGCTCTTAGTGTAGAGGGCGAGACCGGATTCCATGGTGTCCACGATGACGGAGGGCCTGCCGTTGGCGGCGCAGACCGAGGTGGTGGCGAAGGCGGCGCGGCGGCGGTTCACGGCCGCCGAGAAGCTGCGCGTGCTGCGCGAGGCCGACCGGTGCACGAAGCCGGGCGAGCTGAGCGCGCTGCTGCGGCGCGAGGGGCTGTACTCTTCGCACCTGTCGGCCTGGCGTGAGGCGCGGCGCCGGGGTGAGCTGGCGGGGCTGACGCCGCGTGCGCGGGGTCCGAAGGCGAAGCCCGTGGATCCGCGGGATCGGAAGATCGCCGAGCTCGAGCGCGAGACCCGGCGGCTCCAGGCGCGGCTCGAGCGTGCCGAGGGGCTGATTGAGGTCCAAAAAAAAGTCTCACAGCTGCTGGGTATCCCGCTCGCGAACGACGAGAAGGACTGATGCGGACCGTCGCCGAGCTCGGGCCCCGGCTGGGCGTCGCGCCGACCTGCGCGGCGCTCAGTGTGGCCCGGGCCAGCTTCTACCGCCAGCGAGCGCCACGGCTCGAGCGTCGTCCGCGACCCGCGCCGCGGCGGGCGCTCACGGCGGGCGACCGCCAGGCGGTGCTCGATACTTTGCACGAGCCGCGGTTCGTGGACCTCGCGCCCGCTGAGGTCTACGCCACGTTGCTCGATGAGGGTTGCTACCTGGGCTCGGAGCGCACGTTCTACCGGGTGCTGGCCGCGAACGCCGAGGTCCGCGAGCGGCGCGATCATCTCCGTCATCCGCACCACGCCGCTCCGGAGCTGCTCGCCACGCGGCCGAACGCGCTGTGGAGTTGGGACATCACGCGGTTGCTGGGCCCCACGACGTGGACCTACTACTACCTCTACGTGCTGCTCGACGTGTTCAGCCGCTACGTGGTGGGCTGGCTGCTGGCGCAGCAGGAGTCGGCGCGGCTCGCCGAGCAGCTGATCGCCGAGAGCTGTGAGCGGCAGGGCATCGCGCGGGGCCAGCTCACCGTGCACTCCGACCGCGGCCCGGCGATGACCTCGAAGCCGGTCGCCCTGTTGCTCGCCGACCTCGGCGTCACCAAGAGCCACTCGCGGCCGCACGTCTCGAACGACAACCCGTTCTCCGAGTCGCAGTTCAAGACCCTCAAGTACCGGCCCGACTTCCCGGAGCGCTTCGGCTCGCTCGAACATGGACGCAGCTTCTGCGGCGACTTCTTCCCCTGGTACAACACCGAGCACCACCACGTCGGACTCGGGCTGTTCACGCCGCATGATGTGCACTACCGGCTCGCCGAGGCGAAGCGCGAGCAGCGGGCGCAGGTGCTCGCGAAGGCATTCGCCAGGAACCCGGAGCGGTTCCCGAACGGGCGGCCGGTGCCGAAGGCGGTGCCGACCGCGGTGTGGATCAATCCGCCGGCGAACGACGTCGACCGGTCGAGGGCCGAAAACACCATGACCCAGGAGTCGCGGACGATGGCGATCGTCGATCCTGCGACAACTGTGGAGGTCGCTTTCGGGCGCGGCCGGTCCCCGAGCCCGAATCTCATGCTCGAGGAGCCCGCCATGGCCGTTGCTCAGTAAACTCACGAAGCCGGTGTCTCAAAGTCGTTGACAGGCTCCGACCTCCCACGACGATCATCCGTCTCCAGTACG
>JAHRHA010000231.1 GCA_020027875.1 Micromonosporaceae bacterium
GAGGCCCCCCGAACCCGGCGCCCGTCAAGACAACCCGCGCCCACAACACCTCGGCAGCTCCACGGCCACGCCGAGCGAAGCCGATGCATGTCATCTCATTTGCCGAAGAGAGTGCGAGCGATCAGGCCAGTTGGGATAGGAATTCCTCCATTGCCGTGCCGACGGTGCCGAGTGCGTTGGCGTAGGCCCTCAGCGGTCCCGGCGGCCGTAATCCATGATCGGCGTCGTCGATGGTGACTACTGTCTTGCTCGTTCTCGCTGCGGCATCGGGAATCCAGCTTCGGTCGCGGGTGCCGCCGACAAGTAGGGCCGGCGCGGGGTTGCGGGTGATCGCATCGGTGATTGCGGCGTCGTACAGATGCGGCGTTAGCCAGATGGCGGGTAGTTGTCGCTCAGCCGCTAGGCCAGCGGCATGCGTGCCGAGCGACTTGGCGATGATCACGGGTTGTGTGCCTGGCGCTGCTTTGGCAAGCCTGTGCAATGCCGCTAACACATGTGACCGCACAAAGGGCTCGGGCCCGATGTCCAGAAGGCCATCCGGAACGGTCCACGTGACGGTCTCCACAGCGGCGTCGAGGTCGGCCAACGCCTCGCCGGCAAGGTCGAGTAGCGGCGCTTGAGGGCCATAACCAAGTCCCGGAACAATCACTCCAGTCATCATCCGAACACTGTAACGGTCGGGCGCATTCGCTGCTGGGACTCACTGTCATGCCGCACCCCGAAGAAGGTGGCGGCGGCGCGTGTCTAGCTGAGTGCCTGGGAAGCCACCGCCTCTTGGTTAGCGAAAGCAATGAGGACACGCGAGTCTGACAGAGTTGCCTGCTTCCTCAGGACGGCGTTTGCGCCGCGCGCACCTAGGGCATTGAACCGCCCCGGGTTTCTTGGAGGCTCAGAACCTTGGAAAGGTAGGAGCCGTGCCAGCGAAGAGGTACAGCCAGGAGATCAGGGAGCGGGCGGTCCGGATGGTGTTCCAGGTCCGCCGGGAGTCCGGGCAGCAGCATGGTGCGATCGCCGCTGTTGCGGACAAGTTGGGCGTTAACCGCGAGACGCTCAGGAATTGGGTACGGCAGGCCGAGGTCGACGACGGCCAGCGACCGAGTACGTCTACTGTGGATGCCCAGCGGGTCGCCGAGCTGGAGCGGGAGAACCGTGAGCTGCGCCGCGCCAATGAGATCCTTAAGGCCGCCAGCGCTTTTTTCGCACGGGAACTCGACCCCCACCAGGTAGTGGAGATCATCGACAAGTACCGCGATGAGCTGGGCGGAGTCGAGCCCATCTGTCACGTACTCGGGGCGGCCCCGTCCACCTACCACGCCGCCACGAGCCGCCCACCGTCGGCGCGGGCGCGCCGGGACGCGTGGCTCAAGGGCGAGATCCTGCGCGTGTACAACGCCAACTTCCAGGTCTACGGCGCACGGAAGGTCTGGCGCCAGCTGCGCCGTGAGGGCGTCGCGGTGGCCCGATGCACGGTGGAGCGGCTGATGAAGGCTCTCGGCATCGAGGGGGTGGTGCGGGGGAAGCGGCGCCGCACCACCATCGCCGACCCAGCGAACCCGGTTCCGCCGCGGATCTGCTCAAGCGGGACTTCACCGCGGCGGCGCCGAACACCCGGTGGGTGGCCGACTTCACCGAGGTCGGCACCTGGGCCTGCACGGTCTATGCGGCGTTCGTCATCGACTGCTACGCCAGGAAGATCGCCGGCTGGCGGCTGGCCAACCACATGCGCACCGACCTACCACTCGACGCCTTGGAGATGGCGCTACACCAACGGCAAGTCCACAACGGACAGACTATACATCACTCCGACCACGGGTTCGCAGTACCTGTCGATCCGTTACACCACAACGCTTTCCGAAGCCGGCGTGGACTGCTCGGCCGGCACTATCGGAGACTCATACGATAACGCGTTGGCCGAGACGGTCATAGGCCTGTACAAGACGGAGCTGGTGCGCCGGCACGGACCGTGGCGAGATCTGCACCATCTCGAGCTGGCCACCCTTGACTGGGTCGACTGGTACAACAATCGGCGGATTCACGGCTGGTGCGGGAACATCCCGCCAGCTGAGTACGAGGCCATCTACTACAATCAACATCAAGCTCCGGGCGGAGATCCCGGGAAACAAGATCCATAGCCTCCAACAAACCCGGGGCACCTCACATGGCCTATGCCGCCGCCCGGCCGCCCCTCATGACAAGGCAACATTGCGCGTATGTCCTTGCCCACCCCCGCGCTGCACACCGCTCGCCTGCTACTGCGCCCCGTGACCAGCGCAGACGCGGACGCCCTCTTCGCGATGCACAGCAGCGCCTACGTGCTGCGCTACTGGGACGCGCCGCCCTGGAGCGAACGAGCGCGCGCCGAACGCTTCATCACGGCTTGCCAGCAAATGGCGGACGAAGGCAGCGGGGCGCGGCTGGCCATCGACCGTGTTTCCGACAGGGCATTTATCGGCTGGTGCAGTCTGACCCGATGGAACCCCGACTATCGCAGCGCGTCGATGGGCTACTGCCTCGACGATGCGGCATGGGGCCACGGCTACGCGACGGAGGCCGCGCGCGCCTTGCTGCAGTGGGCATTCGACACGCTGGACCTGAATCGAGTCCAGGCCGAGACCGATACGCGCAACACGGCATCTGCTCGCGTCCTGGAAAAGCTCGGATTCGTGCGTGAAGGGACGTTGCGGGAAGACTGCGTCGTGAACGGCGAGGTGTCGGACTCGTGGGTGTACGGGCTGATCAGGCGGCAGTGGCGCCCGTCGTCCGGGTCGGATCCTGGCCGCTGAATGCTTTTCGCCAGCGAGAGAGCGCCCAGCCTGTTGACAAGCGGACGTCGGCCGCGGGCTTCACGGTTGACGGCCTGTGGAGCGTGGCAGGCGAGGGACCTTCAGCCCAGAATGGGCCGGGCGCACCGCGCCGGGATCGTCGACTCCGGGACGTCGACCGCTTCCGGCGCAGAACTTCCGCATCTGCCGCATTCAGCGCGATTGGTGGCGTCCGGGCGACGCTTGTCGCTGCGGGTTTGCTGTCCTGTCATAGGTCGGGACACGATGTCAGCGTGCGTGCGCTGCTAGCGGCCGTCCGCTGCGAGAAGGGGATATCAGGGGCAACCTGACCTCCCACATACGGCTGCTGGACACGGCCGCCTCGGCGGGCTGTGACATCGCCTTGTTCCCCGAGATGTCACTGACCGGATCCGTTGATCCTGCGGCCCATCCGCGTCGGCTGGCGTGCCTGGACCATCCGGCTGTTGCCGCGCTGGCCAGGGCGTCGGGTGAGACCGGTGTCGGTGTCTGCTTCGGCATCGCGGAGCGCTCGCCGGCGGGCGACCCGTATATCACTCAGATCTTCGCGGCCAACGGAAGCGTGGCAGGTGTGCAGCGCAAACGGCACCTTGGGGAGGCGGAGAGCCGTTTGTCGCCGCTACCGAGTCGCACGTCTTCGAGCGCGCGGGTATCAGGTTCGGGGTCGCCATCTGCGCCGAGGCCGGATTCGACGCGCCGTTCGACGCGGCCGCTGCGGGCGGTGCCCAACTCGTTCTTTTCCCGGCGGCGCCGGGTCTTTATGGCCGCCGTACCGACGAAGCGTCCTGGCGAGCAGGCTTCTCCTGGTGGGAGGGACGCGCTCTGGGCGACGCACGCCGCCACGCGAAGCGCTTGGAGCTGTGGATCGCGCTGGCGGGACAAGCCGGTTCAACCGTGGATGACGACTTTCCCGGCCTGGCCGCGTTGGTCAGGCCCGACGGCAGCGTCACCGCCCGCCTACCCGACTGGCGGGAGGGGATGCTCACCGTCGACATCCCTCTCTGACCGGACACAAGCTGAACCCAGGCCACACCAAGCGCACGCACACGCCGCGAAGCGCGCGGTCGTGCCGAGATGAGTTCGTTCGCTGTCAGATTGACGATCACGGCTTAGCCAGCGGACGTGGCGGCGTTTTGCGTCAGCACTGCCATGGCCCCACGAGGAGGCGGTTAGAAAGTGCCTCTGTGTGACCCGGGCTGGGCGATGGAATCCGCCCCTGGTCATTGGTCGTCCGACGAGTGCCAGTCCCAACCGAAGTCGAAGTCCGCCAGCATTGACTCGGTCCGCACCGCGAGATACACGCTGCTCGTCCCAGGTGCATCGCCGGGCAGCAGCATGACTAACGTGTCCGCGCCAGCTCGCACGTCACAGCCCGCCTGGCCCCCTGGCAGCCTCCACAGAGGGCCCTCGAGTAGCCGCGTACCGCGGATTACCCGCCTCACATCGCCCGGCTCCATCGCAAGGCTCAGCGCGCCGAACTGGGGCGCCATCAGCGCCTCCATCACCTCGATGAAGACCAGGAATCGCGACAGCGGCTCGCCGGTAGGACGCCACGGCTCGCCCTCCTCGTTGTAGCGCTCATGCACCTGCGGATCAGCGCTACGGGGCGGATACCCCCAGAGAGTGACCGCTTGGTTCTCGACCCAGAACACGAACATGCCGTCATCGAGCTCGAGGTCGTCGGCGGGGATCATCTCGTTATGGCGGCGCCAGGGTAGCGACCACATGGCGCGCAGGTCATACCATCGCAGCAGCGGAGTCGGCAGCCGGCCCGATGCCAACACCGAGGCGGGATCGTGACCACCGGATGGCGACCCGTACCACCGCTCCAGAAAGCGTGGCAGAGAATCAGCGCCAATCCCGACTAACTCGTCCACGGCCGGACACTATAGCCTCCGTCCCTTGCCGTCCTCATCTGCCGCGATCAGCGCGTTTGGCGAAACCGGTCGGATGCATCCGACACTGCCGATGACAGTGCGCATGCCGTGGATCACGTTATTCGATAATCATGCATATTCGGCCAGCGCGACCTTGCTTGATTTGGTGCATTGGAAGTTTGCGCTGTGGGGCAGCCAGCACGGCACAAAACAGAGACGATGTCGGGTCGATCACGGTGCCCGTTCGGAGCGTGGGCCAGTCGCAGTTCGCCCCAATGCGGTGATCAGCAGGGTGACTCCGACGACGCCCGGGACGAAGGCAAGTGCAACAAGCGCCGTTCTCGCGCTCCTGGACGTGGGCGACCGGCACGACCCACGCTGGGTAGGGTCTTCCCCTTCACGGCCGAACCCAGCGTGTCGTCGCGGCGGAGCTCCGGGTGTGAAGACGGCGAGGTGCTCCGACTCTTCCTCACCGACCCAGCTCCTTGATCGGCAGTAGGGGTGGGGGTGTGGAGGAACCTCGCCGTGTCCGGCAGACTCCGTATCACGGGAGGATCGGTGACGGCGGGAGCAGAGCAAAAGATCACGGCGTCGGCAATGCCGACGATCGAG
>JAHRHA010000115.1 GCA_020027875.1 Micromonosporaceae bacterium
ACGCCGGCGCCGCTGTGCAGGCCGCGTCGGCCGGGCTCCCCGCGGTGGCCGTCGCGGTGGCGCTCGCGCCGCCGGGTGTACCCTCGCCGGCTCTGGTCGCCCGGGTTCAGCGACGCATGGCCTTGCTCGATCCGGCTGTCGCGGGTCTGGCCCGGGTGCTCGCTCTCCGCCTCGACCTCGCCGATGATGTCCTCGCCGCAGCGTCCGAACTGGACGATGCGCCTGTTGGTGGACAGATCGGCACCGGTGGAGCCGGACAGCGCGTCACCTTGGCCGGCGCGATGCGCGCGTTGCGTGACGAGGGACTGTTGGTCCCAGGCTCGGAGTCGATGATTCCGGCCATCGCCGACGCCCTCCTGGTCGACCTTGCGGCCGCGGAGCGCCGGCGCGTGCATGAGGCCATCGCCCGAGCGCTGGTACGCTCCGGCTCCGATGCCCTCGCGGCAGCGACGCAGCTACGCGCCGCCCGGGCGTTCATCCCGGCCGCAGCGGCGGTCTATCGCGCGGCCGGGGACCGGGTGCGCTTCGACGACCCGGCGGCCGCGATCGGCTGGTACGACGATGCCCTCGACTCGGGTGCCGAGCCGCTGGCCGTCGCCGCAGGCCGAGCCGAGGCCGCTGCCCAGCTTGGCCTGCCCATCGATGTTGGCCAGAGCGTCGCTCCCGAGGACGCGGACCGACTCGTACTCGCCGACGGTGCCGTGCAGGCCCATCAGGGGCGGGCCGACCGGGCCGCGGACGCTCTTTCTGGAGCCGGGCCGCCCGGGCCCGACCTGGCCGTCCCATCCCTCGTTGCCGTGGCCAGAGTCGACACCGCCCGCGCTGCCATTGCGAGTGCAGCCGTCTCCAGCGCGGCCGGAGCGGTCGCGGTTCGCCGACTCGCGGAGGCCGCATTGGTGGCCGCGTCGGATCCGGCCGCTGCTGTGCCGCTCTTCATCGAGGCGGCCGAGGGACTCGAGCGGACACCGCCGGCCGCCGTGCTCCCGGACACCGCCCATGCGCTCGGCGCGCTCATGGCAGCCACAGCCGGCGACGCGGCGTCGGGGGAACACCTGCTGGAGCGCGCGATCGCCGCCGGTGTCGGCGGACCAGTCTTTCTCGACCGACATCAGCTCCTGCTCGGCTGGGTCCGGATGCGGGCCGGCCGCTACGACACGGCGGTCGCGGAGCTCGGTCGGCTGGCCCAGACCCAGCTACCGGGCCGGGAACGATTCCTCTTCGCGGCGATCTCCGCGGGCGTTGCCCGCCGAAGCGGCGACGTCGCGCGGCTGCGCGATGCCTGGGCCGGCATCGAACCAGCGCTTGCCCGCCGCGCGGTCGACATCTTCGCGGTCGAGCAGGTCGAGGAGCTCGCCGTGGCGGCCACCCGGCTGCGCCGCTACGTCCGGGTCGAACCCGTGCTGAAGGCCCTCGACGAGATCGTCCAGGGCCTGGGTACCCCGTCGGCCTGGGCGGTGGCGGTCGGATGGATTCGCCTGCAGGTCGCCATCGCGGCCGAGGATTCGGACGCCGCCGCCGTGGCGGCACAGCGGCTAGAGGCCGTGGCGGCACAGCGGCTAGAGGCCGTGGCGGCGCAGCGGCGTAGCGCCACGAGCGGGTCCGGCATCGGGGCGCGCCAGCGGGCGCAATGTGCGGCGGCCGCCGTCTGGGCGCGGGTGCTAAATGGCGATGTCGACGCCGATGCCGCGGTTGCCGCGGCGGAGGAGCTGGCCGCGGTCGAGCTGCCGTGGGAGGGGTCCCGGTTGGTTGGGCAAGCGGCCATCCGAACATCGGACGCCGCCGCGGCGCGGCGTCTGCTCGAGCGCGCCCGTGACCTGTCGAGTGCTGAGGTGACCGCCGCCGACGGCCGCGCGGAGACACCGCACGGCGGTCTCTCCGAGCGCGAGGTCGAGGTGGCAAGGATGGTGCTCGACGGCGGCACCTATCGAGAGATCGGCGCGCGCTTGTTCATCTCTCCCAAGACCGTCGAGCACCACGTCGCGCGCATCCGGACCAAGCTCGGCGCCACGAGCAAGGCCGAGTTTGTCGCCGCGCTCCGGGCCGTTCTGCACGGCCCTGACCAGGTCGTATGAGTGTCGCGCGGCCGACAGTTGCCACGCTCGCCCCCATCGATGGGCTGTGGTCCCCTATAGGCAGCACACAGGTAGGGGGGTTGTCCCGATGTAGCGGGCACTCCCGCCCCGCAAGGATGACTGCATGCCCAGCCACAGTGGCGGGCCCATAGTCAAGGAGGCACCGAAAATGGCTGAGCTCAAGGACCTGGCAGAGTGGTGGGAAGACTTCCTCGCGTACTTCATGAGCAACCCCCAGGCCAACATGGCGGACATCGACGTGAACCAGGCCGTCCTGGATGCCGGCTACAACCCGGCCGACCTTGCCGGT
This sequence comes from Micromonosporaceae bacterium, assembly GCA_020027875.1. Lineage (GTDB taxonomy): Bacteria > Actinomycetota > Actinomycetes > Mycobacteriales > Micromonosporaceae > JAXIPB01. Next base: position 2,383 of record JAHRHA010000115.1, read on the forward strand.
CTCGATCAGGCCAAGATCTACGAGTCGGCGTGCGGTCGCCCTGGCGTGCTGCCTGAGTACCGGACCCCGCTCACCACACCGCACCCCACGCCGGACCAGATCGTGCGGCACGTGACGCAGATCAGCGAGGTGCACAACCACAACACCCAGATCATCAACGACAGCTCCACCAACATCGACAACAGTGTCGACTTCGACGTCGACGGCGACTTCAGCGTCGACGGTGATTTCGACTTCGACAACAAGCCAGTCACCGCGACCGACGGTGGAGTGGCCGCCGGACACGACGCGGTCGGGGCGACCGGGGCGGGCTCGGCGGCCTCCGGCACCGGCGACGCGGCCGCGAGCGGCGGCGTCAACCTCGATGCCTCGACGAACCTCGACCTGCAGTTCGGCCGCGGCGACGGCCCCTCGTTACTGACTGCCCAGGGCCCCCTGGGGGTCCCCGCGCGGGTGCTCAACCCTGACACCGGCGGCCTTCTCCCCGGCCGGCCCGACATCAACGTCAACACCGGTGCCGGTGGTCAGAACGTGGTCGACGGACCCAACGCGGGTGTCATCGGCAACTTCGGTGATGGCGCGAACGTCGCGAATCTCCCCGGTGCCAACCTGACGAACAGCGCGGTGGGCCGCGATGACGTCGACAACGTGGGCGGCAACACCGTCGGCGACGGTTCCGGGCTCGGCATTGCCGGCGGGGACATCACCGGTGACTACGACGACGAGTCGCAGCACGCTCAGACCTCCGGCGACGACTCGCCTATCTTCCAGGAGCAGGGTGCTGGCGACCAGCACCTTGAAGAGGAGCAGGAAGAGCAAGAGGAGAAGCTGCTCGAGGCATGACAGATCCGCGGCGGCGGACCGTGCGGGCCCCCCCGGGCCTGCAGGGTCCGCCCCGGCGTTCGCCAACCAGCCCTTTAGGACGGTCATGACCGAAGCGATGGCCCCCGAGAACGCCGCCTTTGTGCAGGCGGCCCAGGTGGTCGACCTCGCCCTTCACGCCTGCAACGCGTACCGACGCGCGGACCTTGCGGCCCGGCTGGGTGCAGCCAAGCGGACGCTCGCCGACCCGGCAGTGCACATCGTGGTCGCCGGCGAGTTCAAGCAGGGCAAGAGCTCGCTCGTCAACGCCCTCGTTGGCGCGAGCGTCTGCCCGGTGGATGACGACGTCGCTACCGCCGTACCCACATACGTGCGGCACGGCCCGGAGCCCCGCGCGCACCTGCTCTTCGACAGCTCCGACGGCGAACCGCCGCGACGCGAACCCATCGCGGTCGAGGATGTGCGACGCCACGTCGTCGAGGCCGACCGGCCGAGTGCGGCGGCCGCAACTCCTGATCGGGTCGCCGGCGTCGAGATACTCCTCCCGCGCAAGCTACTCGCTGGTGGGCTGGTCATGGTCGACACGCCCGGCGTCGGTGGGCTCGGCTCGGCCCACGCGGCGGCGAGCCTCGCCGCTATCGCCATGGCGGATGCGGTGGTATTCGTGACCGACGCATCGCAGGAGCTCACCCGCAGCGAGCTCGACTTCGTGCACCAGGCCCGCCGGCTATGCCGCACAGTCGTCTGTGTGCTAACGAAGATCGACTTCTATCCCGCCTGGCGGACGATCCGAGACCTCGACGAGGGCCATCTCCGCCAGGTCGTCGATGTGCCGCTCATGGCCATGTCGTCGTCGCTTCGCACCATGGCGGTCAAAGCGAACGACACCACGCTCAACGCGGAATCCGGCTTCGCCGACCTGGTCAAGTTTGTGACCGACAGGGTGAGCGGTGGAGCCGCGGAGAGGATGGCCTCGGACGCCATGGCCGAGGTGATCGCGGTTGCCGACCAGATCATTACGCACTTCGACGCCGAACGTGCCGCGCTCGCGGATCCGGCGGCCGCGCGGCGCGTCGTTGACGACCTCAACGCGACCCGGCAGCGGGTGGACGCGCTCAAGTCGAGCGCGGCCAAATGGAACCAGACACTGGCCGACGGCGTCAGCGACCTGAACTCCGATATCGACCACGACCTGCGCGCCCGCATTCGGGTGGCGCTGCAGGAGGCGGACGACTCGGTGGAGAACATCGATCCGGCCGACGTGTGGCCGCAGATGGAGTCCTGGCTACAGTCGCGCGTCTCCTACGACCTGCTTGCCAACTACACGCTGCTGCGTGAGCGGGCCGACGCGCTCAGCGCGGACGTTGGCGAGCACTTCCGGGAGGCGTCGGGTGAGATCTTCGATCGGCTCGCCGTCTACAACCCCACGCCGCTCGTGTCCGGGACGCGGGTCGAGCACAAGATCGAACTGGAAAAGATGAAGGCGGGTAAGCAGGCCATGGTCGCGCTCAAGGGCGCCTACGGCGGCGTGCTGATGTTCACCATGCTGGGGGCGATGACCGGCATCGCCCTCGGGCCGCTCAGCATCGGCATCGGCCTGGTGATGGGCCACAAGGGACTTCGTGAGGAGAAGAAGCGCCAGCTCACTCAGCGGCGCAACCAGGCGCGCAACGCCGTCCGACGCTACTGCGACGAGGTGAGCTTCGTGATGGGCAAGGACTCGCGCGACACACTCCGGCGTATCCAGCGCCAATTGCGCGACCACTACAGCGGCCTCGCCGAGGAGCTCAGCCGGTCCAACGCCGAGGCGCTCTCGGCCGCGTCCGAGGCGGCGAAGCACACCCAAGCCGAACGAGACGTACGCCTGCGTGACCTCGACGCCGAACTGACCCGACTGCGCCAGCTCAAGCAGCGCGCGCAAGCCGTGGCGGGCGCACTCCCAGGGGCGGTGCGGAGATGAGCCTGACCGACCGTACGCGTGGGGTGCTGACCCGGGCGATCGACGTCTACCGGGGGACGGGCCACGACGCGCGCCTGACGGCGGTGCGGAACCGACTCGACGAGCCGCTTCGCGTCGCGATCGCCGGCCGCGTCAAGTCCGGAAAGTCCACCCTCCTCAACGCCCTGGTAGGGGAGCGCCTCGCCCCCACGGACGCGGGTGAGTGCACCAGGATCGTGACCTGGTACGTCGACGGTCATACCTACGAGGTGGTCGCGCGACCCAGAAAGGGTGAGCCGCGGCAGCTGCGGTTCCGCCGTGAGGACGACGCCATCGAGGTCGATTTAGGTGGGCTGGAACCTGCCGACGTCGACCAGCTGGTGGTGACCTGGCCGTCGCAGACCCTGCGGACCGCGACTCTGATCGACACTCCCGGCATCGGCTCGCTGTCCGAGCAGGTATCCCGTCGCGCCTGGGAGGTGCTCGCAGCGGACGAGGAGGAAACTCCGGCCGACGCAGTGCTCTACCTGATGCGGCACCTGCACGCGGGTGACCTCGACTTCCTGCGGGCATTTCAGGACACCGAGGTGTCCCGACCCAACCCGGTCAACGCCATCGGCGTACTGTCGCGTGCCGATGAGATTGGCGTCGGACGCATCGACTCGATGGCGTCGGCGCGTCGCATCGCGGCGCGTTTGTCGACCGAACCCAACGTACGGCGCGTCGTGCAGACCGTCGTGCCGGTGGCTGGCCTCCTCGCGGAGACCGCGGTGACCCTCACCGAGACCGAGGTGGCGCAGCTACGCCGGGTCGCCGATGTGCCGTTACGTGAGGCGGACGACCTTCTCCTCACGGCTGACCGCTTTGCGGAGCGGATGCCTGAGCTCGGACTCACCTCGATCGAGCGAGAGGCGCTGCTGGCCCGCTTTGGGCTCTTCGGCGTCAGACTCGCCTCTGGCCTACTCCGGCGTGGGGCGGCGACCGCCACCGAGCTGGCCCGCGATCTTGGCGAACGGAGCGGCCTCGGTGAGCTGCAGGAGGTGCTCCGTTCGCTGTTTTTCGAGCGCCGGGATGTCCTGAAGAGCCGGTCGGCACTGCTCGCCGTCGACACGCTCGTCCGTACCCAGCCTCGGCCCGGCAGCGACGCCGTCGCCGCGGAGGTGGAGGAGATCGTGGCCTCCGCGCATCCGTTCAACGAGCTGCGGGTGCTCTCGTCGGTGCGGGCGGGGTGGGTGATCGGCAAACCCGACGTGGTCGAGGATCTCGAGCGGATCATCGGCGGTGGCGGTGGAGCCCCCTATCTGCGGTTGCAACTGGCGTCGGACGCGAGCCGGGGAGAACTGACCGCGGCCGCGACGGACGCGCTGGCCCGCTGGCAGCGCCGCGCCGAGAACCCGATGACCGCGCACGAGATGGTTGTCGCATCCCGCGTGGCGGTGCGGTCGTGCGAGGGGATGCTCGCCGAGCTCGGGCGGGCTGGATGAGGCGAATCGGCGGGCCGTCAGGCGTCGTCGAGGTCGTCCAGGTGGTCGGCATCCTCGACCGGAGTGGCCTCCACGCCACCCACGCCACCCACGCTCCACTCGGCCTGCGCGGCCTCATCGAACGCGCCCGGCTGCTCGAACGTGCCCGATTGGTCATTCTCGCCAGGTGCCGCCCGGGTGTCGTCGAGCGGCGCGGGGTCCTGCCACTGCGGGGTCCCGGTGCCCGCACCCACGTCGCCGTGGCCGAACCCCAGATCCTCCGTCGTCCCATCGGAGGAGCTGTCGTCGAAGCTCCGCGACCCCTCGGCCCACCCGAGGTCGGGGTGGTCGAGACCCTCGGCCGGGTCGATGTCGGTCGGTACGGGCGCGGTGGCGAGCGCATCGAGCCAGCTCGGCGGCTCCAAGTCGGCGGTGTCCAGGTATCCCCCAGCGATCGGTACCGGGCTGTTCGCCATCACAAAGGGGGCAAGGTGCTCCGCCACCTCGATCGGGGCCGTGTCGGCGTAGCTCACCACCGCCTCCGCCGCGAGCCCGTCGGGCAGGTCGGCGTGCCCGCTGACCCGCAGCACCTCACCCGGATCCGAGCCGCTGGCGCCACCGTCACCGGTGAGCGCTGTGAAGACATCTCGAAGCGGGCGGGTCGCATCCATGCCACTACTGTAGGAACACACCAGGCCGTGCGGGTTGGGGGAGATCCCCCGGGCGTCCCCTAATCCGCTCGAGACGCGTGGACGGACCTCCTCGACGCAGTAAGAATTCCTCGTACGACCCAACCTCGACCCCCGGAGCAGACGCGATGTACGCACTCGGCATCGATCTCGGCACCACCTTCACGGCCGCGGCGACGTGGCGGAACGGCCACGCCGAGACCGCGTCCCTCGGCAGCCGAGGTGCGGCCATTCCGTCGGTTGTCCTGCTTCGGGAGGACGAAACGTTCCTCACCGGCGAGGGCGCGAACCGGCGCGGCCTCACCGAGCCGCACCGGGTCGCACGCGAGTTCAAACGCCGACTGGGTGACACGACGCCGATCCTGCTCGGCGGCGTGCCGTACTCGGCCGAGGCTCTCACGGCCCGGCTGCTGCGGTCGGTCGTTGACGAGGTCGCGCAGCGCGAGGGCGGTGCACCGGCGGCGATTTGCGTGTCGCATCCGGCCAACTGGGGTCCATACAAGACGGACCTGCTGCTGCAGGCAGTACGCCTCGCCGGCCTCGAGGAGCCGGTGTCGTTCACCACCGAACCCGAGGCCGCGGCCGTGTTCTACGCCCAGCAACAGCGCATCGAACCCGGCGCGATCGTGGCCGTCTACGACCTCGGCGGCGGCACCTTCGACGCGGCCGTGCTGCGCAAGACCTTGGTCGGGTTCGAGATTCTCGGCCGGCCGGAGGGCATCGAGCGTCTCGGCGGGATCGACTTCGACGCGGCGGTCTTCAGCCATGTGGCGCGCGCGATCGGCGGCAAGCTGGAGGAACTGGACGAGGACGACCCGGCCGTCATCGCCGCCGTCGCCCGACTTCGCGACGAGTGCGTCGCCGCGAAGGAGGCGCTCTCGTCCGACACCGACGTGACGATCCCCGTGCTGCTGCCCAACCTCTCCACCGAGGTGCGCCTCACTCGCGCCGAACTGGAGGCGATGGTACGGCCGGCGCTGCACGACTCGATCGAGGCGCTCAAGCGGGCACTGCGGTCGGCGAATGTGACCGCCGACCAGCTGCACGCGGTCCTGCTCGTCGGTGGCTCGTCGCGGATGCCGATCGTGGCCCAGTTGGTGGGCGCCGAGCTCGGCCGCCCGGTCGCCGTCGACGCGCACCCCAAGCACGCGGTGCCACTGGGTGCGGCCTGGCTCGCCAGCGGCGCGCTCGCGGCTCCCGTGCCGCCGCGGGCCGTGGCACACACCTCAGGTTCGGCTCCGGTGGGCACCGCTGTCGTGGGCACGGCAGCCGCCACACCGGCTCCGGTCGCGCCGGTTCCGGTGGGTTTCTCGGTCGGCACCGCCGCCGTCGACAGCGGTGCCGGTGTTCCCCCCGCGCGTGCGTCGGCTACGGCAGCCGTACCCGTGACCAGCCCGCCCCCGCAGTTCGGCGGGCCATTCGGTGGGGGGTCTGCGCCGGCTCCGCCCGCCGCGGCGCCGGCGAGCCGGCGCAACATACCGCTGATCGCAGCCGGGGTCGCGCTTCTCGTCGTCTTGGCGGGTGGCGGGACCTTCCTCGCCCTGACCAGCGGGAATGGCGGGAACGGCGGACCGGGTGCAGCGGGCAACGGCTCCCCGTCGGTAGGGACGACATCGCCGACGTCCGCGGCGCCGGCCGCGGTACCGGTTGACGAGCAGTGCACCGAGGCGATCAAGAGCAATCCGCGCTGGGTCTGCCTCACCAAGGCGACCATCGACGGCGATCAAGTGACGATTGAGTACGACTTCGACAACGCGGGCGTCCGGTTCGACATCAGCGGCGGCTACCACGTGCACTTCTATGGCGCAAACGAGGCCGGCACCAACCCGGCCGACCGCGTCATGGGCAGCCATGCGTCGCAGCGCGGGAGCTGGTACGTGGAAGATCAACAGCCATCGGTGCACCCCGCCGGCAGTTCGCAGTATGACGTGGTCGACGGACATCCGAAGGTCTGCGCCCGCATCGCCCGGTCCGGCCACCAGCTCGTCCAGGACAATGGCGGTAACGGCACCTACAAGACGGGCAACTGCGTCCCCCTCACCCGTGTTTGACGGTTCCTAGGCCGGCGATAGCACCGGAGCACTGACGACCCGATTGTACGTCCATGTACAGCAGCGTACACTTGCGCTCATGACCGTGATGACTGTCAGTGAGGCTCGGGCGAGACTTCCCGAGCTGCTTGATCGCGTGGACGGCGGAGACGAGGTGACGATCACCCGTCACGGTGAGGCAGTGGCGGTAGTCGTGCGACCAGACGCACTGCGCAGCCGGAGAGCAAGCGCGGCGTGGGAGAGCGCACAACGAGTCGATGAGCTGATTACGGGCGCCCGAGCGACCGCACTTCCTACCGTTGGGATGCGGGCGAAGCGCGCCGACGAACTGATCTCTGAGATCAGGGCGGGGCGCGAGGCGCGGTAGTGGACGCCTTCGACTCCGATGTGCTGATCTACGCGGCCGTGCCTAACCATCCGCTCGGTCGCCGGATACTGCCGATGTTCCCTGCACGGGCTCTGGGCAAGTCTGACCCGCCGGCTGGCGTCGGTTCGCTGCTTCTGTTGCCAGAGGTTCTTGGCAAGCCGCTGCGTGATGGCGCCACCGACGAGGTGAGATTTCTATCCGGGTTGTTGGGTCGCCTTGACTTGCGCCCGCTCGACAGGATCACTGCAGAGCTTGCGGCCGCACTGTCCAGCACTTATCGACTTCGGGCCGCCGATGCGGTACATCTGGCCACCGCTGTCGGTGCCGGCGCGAACCGATTCATCACAAACAACCAGGGCGACTTCCCTACCACCATCACCGAGATCGAGGTGACCTATCCCGCCGACCTGCCTGGCCCGAGCTAAGACTCATTTGGCGATCGCCGAGCGGGCATAGCTCAGGCCATGAGGCCGCGGGTCGTCCAGGAGATGGTCGGCTGGCGAGCGCGGTCGGGAGGCCACCCGGATCGCCGCCTCAGGTGCACGTATCCCCAACAGACGCTGGCGAAGACGGCGACCGCCGCGTCGTCGACGCCGACATCGCCGAGGGTAAGGCTGCCGTCGGCGACGCCGGCTCGAAGTGCCGCCGCAAACGGGTCTAGGAAGCTGAAGTTCTGGCCGGTAATGTCGCGCATCCGGTCGGCGGCGCGGTCGAAAACGTCGTCTGAGACGCCGAGCAGATGCAGGTGGGCGTCGGCGACGTCGCAGAGTGCACCTAGCGCTGAGCGCAGGCGGTCCGCTCCGGTACCCGCCTCCGTCATCGCCGGCCACATCGCGTCGCGGTAATCGCGGGTTAGCCGGGCCAGCAGGCCGTCGACCAGCGCCTCCTGGGTCACCTGCTGGCGCCACAGCGTTACCCGCGAGCGGCCGACCCGGTCGGCCACCCGTTCGAGGGTTAACCCGCCGAAGCCGTGCTCCTCCAGGACACTCACGGTTGCGTCGAGCAGTCGATCGTCCACGTCGGTGATGGTATCAGATTCTGCAGCGTAGCTATTGCACAGATGCAACATCCGTGTTTCACTGATGTTCTCAGTACGAGAGAGGAGAGGCGTCATGAGCGAGACACCCCTGCGCGACGGCGTACGCCGCTTGCTGGAGACGGCGCGCAACGAGGAGTGGACGTTTACCCGCGCGCTCACGGCGGACGAGCGTGACCGGATCGGTACGGAGGGTGCGCCAGAGATCAAAGAACTGGTGGTACGGGCGACTGCTGGGCGCCGCCATGCAACGTCAATGTTGCGCGAGGTGGCGGCCGGGCGCTCGGCCGACGGCTGCATCGAGCCGCCGCCGGGACCGGTCGGGACCTGGGCCGAGGCGCACCACGACGCCCACAACGCGACGGCGGAGTTGCTCGGGGCGCTTGACGCGGTCGACGAGGAGCAGCTCGCGGCGAACCCCGGCCCGCGGCGGAACCACCCGCAGTACCACTGGCGCGACGTCGTCATCTATGCCGTTCGGGGGCCAATGATGAGCTACGCCGAGTGGCATCACCGAGCCGGCCGGGAGATGGACGCGATCGGCGTGCTGAGCCGCTGGTACGAGGGCGTGCGCGGCACGGATCTGCCGACGAAGGCCCTCTCCGACGCGAGTTACGACCTGGCGTGCGGGTTGGCCCGGGAGGGCCGGCTCGACGAGGCGATGGAGTATCTTCCCGACGCCTTCGCCTACAACGATCGCGCCGCCGTACCGGTCCTGAAGGCCTGGGCCCGCGAGGACGGAGACCTGGCACCGCTGGCCGAGCGCCCGGATTTCCGCGCCCTGGTCGGCGCCGCCTGACCCAACCACCCCCAACCCGGCACCGATCCGCTCGCCGATCAAGGACTTATGGCTGCGATTTCGAGATTGAACCGCAGCCACAAGTCTTGATCGGCAGGGACATGGGGGTTAGAGCGAGCCGGTAGACACGAGACGGCGGATGTTGTCCAGCGCCTCGGCGAGGTCCGCATCCGTATCGGCCTCGTGGTCCTGGTATAGGTGGATTGTGACCAGGCTGCCGCCGACGTCGTCCGGGTCGATCTGAAGCCACCCGTGGTAGGGGCCAGCCTTGGCGCCCCATTCCATCCGCCGCTCCAGGCCGTCGACGTGTAGCCAACCTTCCGCCCGGTGCAGATCGCCCGAATCGTCCTCTTCCTCAACCACGACCTCATCGCCCAGGGCGGGCTCGGCGTCGGTCATGCGCGGGAAGTACTCCGGGAGGTGGTGTACGTCGGCGAGATAGTCGAACAGCTCGTCGGGCTCGGCCGCGACGGTTGCGGTTTGCTCGTAATCGGGCATGGCGGGCTTCTCCTCTCCGTCTCAGCAGTAGTACCCCGTTTCACCGGACCGCGCGCGGAGACTGCGAGAATGCCGCTGTGATTCGAGAAGACGGAGCGATTCGAGAAGACGGAGCGATTCGAGAAAACGGAGCGATTCGAGAAAACGCGATTCGTACTCATGAGGCCGGCAGCCTGCGCGCCAGGGACGCCGGCACGGCGGTGACCCTCGCCGGCTGGGTGGCCCGCCGGCGTGACCACGGTGGCGTGACCTTCATCGACCTGCGTGACGCCTCGGGTGTGGTGCAGATCGTGCTCCGAGAAAGTGAGCAGGCGCACGCCCTGCGCAACGAGTACTGCGTTCGCGTCACCGGCGAGGTCGGGCGCCGTCCGGCCGGGAATGAGAATCCCGAGCTACCCACCGGCGAGGTCGAGGTCGTGGTCACCGGGCTCGACGTGCTCTCCGAGGCGGAAGCGCTGCCATTGCCCATCGACGACCAGGTCGAGGCGGGCGACGACATCCGGCTGCGCTACCGCTACCTCGACCTGCGCCGATCCGGCCCGGCGAAGGCGCTGCGGCTGCGGTCACGGGCCAACCAGATCGCCCGCGAGGTCCTGCACGCCCGCAACTTCAACGAGATCGAGACGCCCACGCTCACCCGCTCCACGCCGGAGGGTGCCCGAGACTTCCTGGTCCCCGTGCGGCTGCAACCCGGAACCTGGTACGCCCTGCCGCAGTCTCCCCAGCTGTTCAAGCAGCTGCTGATGGTGGCTGGAATGGAGCGCTACTACCAGATCGCTCGCTGCTACCGCGACGAGGACTTCCGCGCCGACCGCCAGCCGGAGTTCACCCAGCTCGACATCGAGATGTCCTTCGTCACCCAGGACGACGTCATCGAGCTGGCCGAGGCGATCGTGGCGGCCCTCTGGGGCGAGCTGGCCGACGCGGAGGTCTCGCTGCCGATCCCTAGGCTGACCTGGCACGAGGCGATGGCCCGGTACGGGTCGGACAAGCCCGACCTGCGATACGGGGTGGAGCTGGTCGATCTCACCAGCTACCTGCATGGCACCGACTTCCGCGTCTTCTCGGCCGCGATTATGGCGGGCGGCTACGTAGGCGCGGTCGTCATGCCGGGCGGGGCCGTGCAGACCCGCAAGGAGCTCGACGCCTGGCAAGAGTGGGCGAAGGCCCGCGGGGCGAAGGGGCTTGCGTACGTCGTGCTCGATGCCGAGACCGGCGAGGCCCGCGGCCCGGTGGCTAAGAATCTCTCCGCCGAGCACCTCGCCGGTCTCGGAGACACGGTCGGGGCCAAGCCGGGCGACGCCGTCTTCTTCGCCGCGTCACAGAACCGGCGCGAGGCGCAGGAACTGCTCGGCGCCGCCCGCATCGAGATTGCGAAGCGCGCCGGCCTGATGGACGAGGATGCCTGGGCGTTCTGCTGGGTCGTCGATGCGCCGATGTTCGAAAGGGACACTGTGCTGCCTGATGGGACGGGGGAAGGGTGGACCGCCGTACACCACCCGTTCACGTCGCCGACGGCGGAGTGGATGGATTCGTTCGAGACCGCGCCGGGCGACGCGCTGGCCTACGCGTACGACATCGTTTGCAACGGCAACGAGATCGGCGGCGGCTCGATCCGTATCCACCGCGGTGACCTTCAACGGCGCGTGTTCGACCTGCTCGGCATCACCCCGGAGGAGGCCCAGGACAAGTTCGGTTTCCTGCTGGAGGCGTTCAAGTACGGCCCGCCGCCGCATGGTGGCATCGCGTTCGGCTGGGACCGGGTCTGCATGCTGCTCTCCGGCGCGGACTCGATTCGAGAGGTGATCGCTTTTCCGAAGACGCGCGGTGGGTTGGACCCGTTGACGGGTGCGCCGACGCCGATTACGCCGCAACAGCGGCTGGAGGCGGGCGTCGACGCCAAGCCGAAGGCGCCGGGCGAGTCAGCGTCGTGAGGCTGCTGGTCGTCGGAGCCGGCGGCCACCTCGGCGGCGAGGTGTGTCGCCAGGCGGTTAGGGCCGGTTGGGCCGTGGTCGGGACGTTTCACCGGGAGCCCGGATCGGTGCCTGGAGTGCAGTGGGAACGGCTGGACATCCGTGACCGAATCGCAGTGTCCGATGTGGTCGAAGCAGCCGGCGCGACTGCGGTGGTCAACACTGTTGCCTCCTTCAGTGAATGGGCCGTCACCGCCGTGGGGGCCGGTCACGTGGCAGCAGCCGCAGCCGCTGTTGGCACGCGGCTCGTGCACGTGTCCAGCGACGCGGTCCATGGTGGACGGCTCGATTCGTACGCCGACGATGAGCTCCCGACGCCGATCTTTGAGTACGGCGCGGCGAAGGCCGCGGCGGAGACCGCGGTGCACCTTGTCGACCCGGCGGCCGCCATCGTGCGTACGTCCCTAATCATTGGCGACGCGGAGAGCAGACAGGTCAGGCTGTGCCTGGACCTGCTCACCGGGCGGTTGCCAGGCGCGCTGTTCTCCGACGAGATCCGCTGTCCGATGGCCGTGGAGGACCTGGCCGCGGCGACGCTGGAATTGGCCGCGTCGGACTACGCCGGCCTGCTGAACGTTGCTGGTCCCGACGCCGTGAGCCGAGTCGAGCTAGGCGAGCTGGTGGCCGCGCGGTATGGCCTTGATCCGGCCATCATGCCGGTCTCCACGATCGCGGATTCGGGGCAGGTCCGACCCGGACAGGTGCGGCTGGACTCATCGCGCGCCGCTGGTCTGTTGCGCATTCCTTTACGCGGGGTCCGGGAGCTGCTCGGCGGCGGATCCAGGCCGCTGAGTTAGTCGACGAGCGGGGTGTGCTCGAGGGTGGTACGGCGGGCTGGTGGGGTGCGCCGCGCACTGCGACGACGCCGGGAATCCTGATCCGGCTGCTCAACACGGTCGAGGTCCTGCTGCGCCGGCCACGACATCCGCAGCGAGCTGGTCGGCGATGATCTCGCCGCGGAGCGGGCACTCGCGCCGGTCGGATCGGTAAGCCACGCTACGTGGGCGGCGTCGATGTCGTCGACCGGGGTGGAGGGTACGCCCGGCCAGGCTCATGCTTACGGTCAATGTGGACCATCGGTTCGACCCAGCGCTTCCTGGTGGTCACGATCGACGTCTGGGCTGCCGGATGCGTGGCTTCGGGCCCGTTGTGGAGCGTGGGATACATGCACGGTGGGGCCACTTCAGAGCGCCACGGCCAGCGACGACGTCCGCCAGCCTTTCCTCGTTGTCGCACCGATGTTGTTCTGGGTGTGCGGTGTGGATCGATGGTCGGCGTCACGTCGCGGACGCCATTGTGGCGGGGGTGCGGGCACGTCTCGGTGGTCAGAACGGTGGGATGTCGTCGGTCGGGTCCGGTGGTGGTGG
>JAHRHA010000116.1 GCA_020027875.1 Micromonosporaceae bacterium
ATCCTCCACCCACCCACACCGCTACGCCGACACGCCCGCCACGTCCACCAACCCGCCGCCACAGCGGCCTAACATCGACCACCACGGAGCCGTGCCACGACGCCATTTACACCGCTCCTGGGACGCAACCCGAGGCGCTCGCCGCTGGAGGCTTCCAGTGGTGAGGTGCCGGTGTAGCTGGCGAAGTGGTCGGTGGTGGGGAAGCGGGTGATGTCCCCGACGTGGCCGAGGATCTTTCCCGCGATGATGTGTCCGACGCCTCGGATGTCGACGATGGTGGTGTGGGTGGCGGGCAGGGGCAGGCGGGTGCTGGCCTCGTTCGCGCTCAGCTGTCGGTCTAGGCGGCGTAGGTCGGTGAGCAGGTCCCGGGCCAGGTCGCGGCGGCACACGTCGGTGCTGGTCAGCGGCCGCACGGCCCGCATGAGTGTGGCGGCCTTCTCCGCGGTCAGGTCGGTGGGGCGCCGCCGGGGATCAGGTCGCGCAGCAGGACGTGGAGGCGGTTGAGGACCCGGACCCGTTCGGTGGCAAGGTCATCGCGGCGTTCAGAGAGCAGACGTAGTTGGGTGGTGTGGTCCTCGGCGAGGACGGGGCGCAGCCGGGTGCGGCGCATCGCAGCATGAGCCACGCTGGCCGCGTCGGCCTGATCGGTCTTACGGGTCCCGCCGGTGTCGAGCAGCCGAGCCCGGGCGGCGAGGGTGGCGGGCACGTCGACAACGTCTTCACCGGCGGTGGCCAGCAGTTGGGCGATGCCGCGGCCGAGGCCGGCGGCGCCTTCGACAGCGAAGCGACGCCTGGGCCACCGCGCCGCCCAGCTCATCAACGTCTTGTACGCGCCGGCGTTGACCGTGACCCGGCCAGTGGCCAGTTGATGGCCGGTGGGGTCCAACGCGACGGCGGTCAGCGAGGCCTTGTGCGGGTCGATCCCGATGGTGATCACGGCAGGTGGAGTCCTTCCAGCGGGGGTCCACGACGACGATCCCAGCCGATCAAAGCCCCGAATTGGACGTCGTGGACAGGTCTCACGAAGCTGGAGATAACGATCGCGTTGGTGGTGTAGGTGACTTTCCGCACGGGTTCTGGGAAGGCCCGGAAGGGAATGAACTCCTGCCTGGCATTCTCCCACGTGGCGACGGTGGCCTCGTAGCGTTTGCCCAGGTCCGATCCGGCGAGTCGAGCAGGCTCGGCGCTGTCGGCGGTGACCGCGGTGTAGATCGGTTTGAGCGCGGCGGCGACCTTACGGCGGTCCTGATAGGACACGTATCGCATGCTGGCCCGGATCAGGTGCACCACACAGGTCTGGGTCACCGTGGCCGGCCACACCGTGTTGATGGCCTCGGGCGGCCCGGACAGTCCGTCGCAGCAGGCGATGAGCACGTCGCGCACGCCCCGGTTGCGTAGCTCGGTGAGCACCTGGGCCCAGAAGCGGGCGCCTTCGTGGTTTGCACCCAGATGCCCAGCACGTGCTTGATGCCGCTCAGGTCGACACCGACGACCAGGTGGGCGGACTTGTTGGTGACCACGTTGGTGTCGCGGACCTTCACCACCAGCGCGTCGACCTAGATGATCGGCCAGACCGGGTCCAGCGGTCTGGTCTGCCAGGCCTTGATCTCCTCCAGCATGGCATCAGTGATCATCGAGATGGCCGCCGGCGCCACGTCCACCCCCAGCGTTACGTGCGGGTGCCGCTCAATGTCGCGCACGGTCATCCGCCCGCATACAAGGAGGTGATCAGGCCGGCGAGCCCGTCGAGGTGGCGTTGGCACTTCGGGACCAACGCGGGTGTGAACGTGCCCGCCCGATCCCGCGGCACGTCCAGATCCACCGCGCCGACCTCGGTGCGGACCGTCTTGTCGGTGGTGCCGTTGCGGGAGTTGCCCGAGCCGGCCCCTCGGCGTCCAGCACAACCAGGTCCTGGCGGACAGGCAGGCCCCTCCATGGTCTTCCGCACCCTTCCATACCGCCAGGTCACAGAACCACGCGCCGGAGTCACCATCTCCGTCCACCGGTTCGACGGCGTCGATCCTGAGGAGGTCGAGGAAATAGACGCGGCACGGGCACGCCGGATTGCCCGAGACGACCCCGCAACAGGGTAATCTTCCATCGACTTTGTTGCGCCCGGGCAGTAGCCAGCCCGCCCGGCGGGAATGGATCTGGGCAGATCCGGAGATCCCGAAGGGGGATGGCTCCGGCATGCCCAAGAACTCGCCACAAGCCGGATTGGCCTCGTCCGCGATCAACGCGGCCACGTGACGTCAGCCGGCCTGCTATCCGTGTCGCTCGCCCTCACCCTTTCGCTCGTCGTCGTGGTGCTGCTGCGTGTCCGGCAAGGACCGCAGGGCTGACCTGCTTGAGGCGCTGCGCATCCTGCTGCGCCACCGTCCAGGTGTCCCCGCGCACCCCCGCGCCCGGTCGGCGGGCACCGCATCGCGGGCACTCGCGGCGCCGGTAAGGCGTTGGCCGCCGTCGCGACAACGATGGCATCCACGGCATCGGTCGTCTTGGAGCGCCCGAGCAGGGTTGGCCACGCCGACCATGCCCCGGTCGCGTAGATTAAATTAAACGCCGTCGGTCGGGCGTCCACGTGCTGCGTGGGTGGCGGTATCCGAGCCCGCGTTTGCTGTAGACGTTCGTCGTCATCTCGCTGAGTGCTGCTCGCTGGCTGGGGATCCCTCTCTGCGCAGTACGAGCAGGTCCAAGGCGTCGATCACCGGTCCGGTTTCGGTAAGCGCTGCTTGGCGCAGACGGCCAACGCCGGTGTCGTATTCCTCGTCGGTGATCAGTTGCAGCGGGGTGTGTGCCTCTCGGCGCAGGGTGGTCGCTGCTTCGTGTAACGATGCGGCGGTGATCTGCGGGACCTGCTCCAGGCTGACGGTGGAGAATCCTTCGCCGGCGAAGGCTGCTTCGACCTCGCCGACGCTGGGGTAGGTGTCCAGTACCCGGATCGCCTCGGGGAAGTAGCGGAACAGGGTGATCGCCTCGTGCCTGCCGGCGAACGCCGACCGGATCGGTACTAGCGCGCCGGGGCGCAGGACGCGGCGCAGCTCGCGTGCCGCGGCGCTCAGGTCGGGCACATGGTGGATGACGGTGGAGATCCAGGCGGCGTCGACGCTTGCGTCGGTGAGCGGGATGTCGGCGGCGTCGCCAGCGACGATGGGTTGGTATACAGACCGTTCGCGCATCGCCGTTGACGGCTCGACAGCGGTCACTTCGACACCGGGGAACCAGGAGGAGAACGCCTTGGCCCAGCTGCCCGTGCCGGCACCTAGATCCAGCAGCCGCATGCCCGGCCGCGGGTCGATGTGCCTGGTCACGGCGGCCCGCCACTCGCCGGCTTCCTCGTCGCCTAGGTGCCGGGTCGATGCGAACGCGCCCGCGTCCGTGTGGTCGTATGCGATGCGTGCCATGTCGGCGAGTCAACCGCATCAACAGTTCGTGCGACAAGGAGGCAGGTCGTGATTCACATCCGCCAGTTCCACTGGATCGACTACGACGCTGTCGTCGCGGTGTGGACAGCGGCTGGCCGCGATGTCCTGCCCCGCGCCGAGCTGGAAGCCAAGCTGACCCGAGACCCTGAGCTGTTCCTGGTTGCCGAGACGGATGGCGAAGTCGTGGCCGTGATCATGGGAACCTCTGACGGGCGGTGGGGCTGGATCTCCGACTCGCTGTGCACCCCGCCCACCGCCGTGAGGTCATAGCCACCCGACTGGTGGACGAACTCGAGAGCCGCTTTCGACAGCTGGACTGCCCGAGGGTGAACCTGCTCGTTATGCCGGACAACGCCGCCGGGTTGGAGTTCTGGCAGGTACTCGGCTACCTGCCCCATGCCGGACGTGCTGTGCTCCAAGCCGATACAGATCGCCAGGACGTGACCTCCAGCCGAAGGCCGACCGACTTGTGACCGACGGCGCACGCTTCGGGACCACCAGGCCCTCCGCATACGCCTACCCTGAAAGCGTGAGCACTGATATCGATGCACGGGCATGGCTGCGTCAATGCGGAACCGAGGCCATCCAACATCCCGGTGGAACGCTGTATGCCCACCTGTGCCGGGTCCAGGGACGCCTCGCGGACCTGGGTTATGGAGCCGACGTGCAGTCATCCGGCCTAACCCACGCCGCCTACGGCACCGACGGCTTCGACTTCGCCCTGCTGGACTGGAAAAATCGCGCTACGCTACGGGATCTCGTCGGCGAAGCCGCAGAGACTCTGGTCTACCTGTACGGAGCATGCGACCGCAAACGCAGTTGGAAAGGGCTCGCGAAAACCGGCGAGGTCACCGACCGCTTCGCCGGCCAGGTTATTCGGCTCGCCGCCGATCAGCTGACGCCGTTCATCGATCTGAGCATCGTCAACGAGCTCGATGTAATCGAGCAGGATCCGGCCCTCCTAGGCAAGCATGGGGAGTACTTCCGTGCGTTGTTCCGCTCGTGGGCACCGGCCGTGTCCGCGCCGCTCCTCGAAGAACTCCGCCATACTCTCGACCGTTGAGGAGGACGCGGTGCTTCTCGTCGCGCGGAGCATCCAAGATCAATCCCGCTTCGTAAGCTAGAACCATTCGCGCGTCCGCCGGCAGAACGGGGCCCATGATGTCGCCGCCCAGACCGCGGTGACGCAGTCGGGAACCAGCCATGCACGGCCGCCCAAGACCGCGGCCTCGATGCGCTGGTGATCGCGCCCGCGACCGACTACGGGATGACCCCACGCCACGCTGCCGACCTGAACAGTGGATCGGACAACAGGCTAAGGCGGTTCGGATCGTGCCAACCATGGTGGACCGGACGTGGCAGTATCCGAACCGCGTAGAAGCTCAGGGACCACATCTGTCAGTTCGGCCGGTGCGGCAGCGCGAGGATATGGCCGGTTGCGGTCCCGCTGCGGTCACGACACTCGGATGACCACGATCTCGCACTCGTCGTCGGCCGAATCGACCAGCCTCGAGATGCCATTAACGTCGCTAGTGACGATCGCTGCACGTAGGGCAACTGCGGGCCGGCGAATCAAGGTAGGCACCGACCCGGTCCGTGACCGCCTGGACGGGTCGGTGCCAACTATCTCTCAATAGTGTCAACTATCGCTGAAAGTCACAGTGGTCCGGCAAGGCCGAGACCTTCACGTGTCTGGATCTGGCGGTGAGGCTGGACTCAGTCGCTGGGCTGACCGTTGTCAACCTTCGTGGCCGGCGTCGAGCTGTGCACACCCGAGCTCGGTGTCAGTGGCGGTGATGCGGGTACGGACGGTGAGTTCTTCAGCCCGCCGCCGGACCCGGCGGTAGCGGCCCGTCGGAAACGCTCCTGATGACCTTAGACAAGCGCTCACCAAGATCGCCCGAAGACGCGCTGCGGCTCGCCCGCACCGGCATAGTTTAGGCGCGGCGTGTCATTGGCTCGCCCAGCTGCTGGCCACCGCCGGTGAAGACGTTGTCGACGTGCCGGCCACCCTCGCCGCCCGGGCTCGGCCGCTCGACACCGGCGGGACCCGTAAGACCGATCAGGCCGACGCGGCCAGCGTGGCTCATGCTGCGATGCGCCGCACCCGGCTGCCCTCAAAGATCAACAACGGCGATCGGCGAACACCCTTGACACACAGAGGCGCTCTTGAGCCACAGCCTCGCCAGCGGTGCCCGGCAGGAGCGCACGCCAAATGAGAACCACGCTCAGAGGCGGGCAGCCGATGAGACAGCCTCCCGCCGAACACCTCGGCCAAGGCCCCGGGCAGCGGCCATCCTGCTCGCCCTTGGCGCCACACAGGCCGTTTGGTTCGCGTTCTCGGGGAGCGCCGAGTCGGGGTCGGGGGCCGTGCTCGAGATGCTGCCCTGGCGGGGCCTGCTGCTGTACGTTGTCCCCGCGTGGGGCGTCTGGACCGGCCGCCGAGGGCCCGCACCTTCGTGCTCGTCCTCTACGGACTCGGTGCTGCCCTTGCGGTGGCTGATCTCCTGCAAGCCGACGTATCAACCGAAACCACTGGCTTAATCTGGCCGGTGGTCTTTGCGGTCCCGCTAACACGGTCAGTGCCCGCGAGTGGTTTGGCATCCGCGAGCCGAACGGATCAGCCAACCCCGGCTCAGCGGTGTGACTCGAGCGGGGGCCGTCCACGGCATTAAGCGACCGGATCAGCCGCGAAGCGCGCGTTCGCAGATCGCCCGATCATGCGACGACCCGTTCGATACCGGGAGCACCGGACCGCCGAAGTTCGGCGAGAGAAGTTCCACCAGCTCGTCGCACTCGGCCCGAACGCCCGATCCGTGTCGGCGATCCGCAGGCAGGTGACGTTGGTCTCCGCCGTCGGATCCGACGTCGGTAGCGATACGCCGTTGCGGCGGGCCAGGTCGACAAGCGTGTCCGGGCGCATGGTCCCCTCGACGTGACAGTGCAGCTCCACCTTCGGCAAACAATCCAGGGCGGCGTCGAGCGTTGTCATGGACCGGATCATGCTATCCGCGGGGTCCCGTCCTCCAGGGGCTAGCCGCCTCATGTCGGTCCGATGTAGACGGCACGTAGTCGCAGCCGGGTCCGCCGCTCGTACTCCTCTCTCGCATGTGCCAGCCAGCCCGCGGTGCGGGCGACCGCGAAAATCGCCTCACCGGCGCCGATCCGCATGCCTGCGACCTGGGTCAGCACGGCCAGCGCGAAGTCGATGTTCGGCTCGGGCACGCGCCGCCGCCGAGCCTCGGCGAGCATCGCCTCCGCGACCGCAAGTTTCGGATGGCTCGGCGCCAACGCGCGGATCCGGTCTAGCAGTACCGTGGCACGCGCGTCGGTGGGTCGGTACACCATGTGGCCGTAGCCAGGGATCCGCTCTCCGCGCCGAAGCCGTAGGCCGAGGATCTCCCGGACACTGCCCGGGCCGTCCGCCTCTGCCAGCAGAGACTCTGCGCCCAGCGACGCGCCCCCATGCAACGGGCCGCTCATAGTGCCGAGCCCGGCCATGACCACCGCGTACGGATCCGCGTGCACCGAGGCCGCGACACGTGCCGCCAACGTGGACGCCGCGAGCTCATGGTCCGCGACCAGCACCAGCGCGGCTCGCAGCGCGTCCACGAGGCGGGACCGGGGCCGCGCAGGGCCGAGCTTGACCCACAGTCGGGCCGCGATACCACCCGACGCTGCGGGGCCTGGGAGGCTGTCCACCATGCCGGCGATGAGCCCCCGGCCGATGTCGAGGACCGCACCCGGCTCGAGGTTGCTCCGCATCGGGTCGGTGGCGGCGAGCGCCGGCACGATGACCTGCAGCCGCTCGAGCGCGAGAACGTCGGGTGGTAGGCCGGACTGGGCCGCCCGACCCGCGGTAGTACCGAACTCCGGCGGCTGCCAGGCGGCCGGGGGTCGCTGCAGGACCCCCGGGTCGCCGGTCCAGAGCCATTCCGCGACCGCCTCGAAGGCCGCCGACCGGGCTAGCTCGAGCGCGTCGCGGCCGCGGTAGAAGGGTCGGTCGGGGCCGAGGGCGGTGATCCGAGATTCGATCACCACTTCGTCGCCGATGGAGCCCCGGCGGGGCCGGCCACGCCGGGCCAGCCGGTCGACCTCGGCCGGGTCGAACATGCTCTGCCCAGTTGGCGAGCGGCGTCGGGCCAGCACGCCCCGGCTCACATAGGCATACAGCGTGGCCGTTTTGACACCGAGTCGGGCGGCCGCCTCCGGGGTCGTCATCCAGCCGCTGACCTCCGACATGGTGCCCCCGCGCGCAGCGTAGTTGATTTTAGTCAACGTTGACGACAACCGGGCGGAATGTCAACCTGGCCGCGATGCGACAAAACCGAGAAAGAGGCCACCCATGCCACGGATCCATTTCCTCGACGTGACCAACCGCGACGGCGTGCAGTCGGCACGGACCGGCCTGTCCAAGTTCGGCAAGACGATGGTGAATTTCTACCTGGCCCGCCTGGGCGTGGCCCAGTCGGAGATCGGATTCCCGTTCCTCTTCCACGAGGTCCCCTACATCCGGGCACAGTCCGCGCTCGCCGAGGCGGGTGCCTTCGGCGACCTGCGCCTCTCCGGCTGGTGCCGCGCGGTCGCCACGGATGTCGAGCGGTCGCTCCCGCTCGGCCTTGCCCACATGAACCTCTCCATCTCAACCAGCGACCAGATGCTGCACGGCAAGTTCCGCGATCGGCTCGACCGGGACGCGGTGATCCGGGAGATGACGGCCGCAGTCCGCGCCGCGAACGAGGGCGGAGTACGGACCATTGGGGTGAACGCCGAGGACGGCTCCCGCACCGACGATGCGTTCTTGACCGAGTTCGCGTTGGCGGCCAAGGACGCGGGCGCGGACCGGGTGCGCTACTGCGACACGATCGGAGGTGACACCCCTGGTCGCATCGGGGAGCGGTTCGCCAAGCTCGCCAGCAAGATTGCGATGCCAGTGGAAACCCACTGTCACAACGACCTCGGCCTAGCCGTCGCGAACTCTGTCGCCGGTGCGCTGGGCGACCTCGACGCTGGCCAGGACGCTTGGATCAATACCTGCATCAACGGGATCGGTGAGCGCTCCGGCAACGCCGACTTGCTGTCATGCATTCTGGCGTTGAGCCGCGGCTTCGGCGTCGCGGAGCGGGCCGAGATCGGTGATCCGCTCGACCTGAGCTGGGCGCGCCGGTTCGCGCTCTGGGCTGGGTACGCCTTCGGCCAGCCCGTTCCGGTCAACCAGCCCGGCGTGGGGAACAACGCATTCGCGCACGAGTCCGGAATCCACGCCGACGGTGCGCTCAAGGATCACCGCAACTACGAGCTGTACGACGAGAATCTACTAGGCCCGTACCCGCGGGACCGCCATGGCCACAACGGCCGGATCGTGTTAACCGGAGCGTACGGCGGAATGGCCGGCTTCCGGCATGTGATGGACGACCTGGGCATCGAGGTTGTGGAGGAGGAGCTGACGTTCAAGGTGGTTCAGCTCTGCAACGCCGCCACAGGCCGTCCACTTACCGACGACGAGCTTCGGTTCATTGCTGGCTATCCGGGTCAGCTGGCCCTCCTGTACCCGGGGCTGCTGTCCTGACCCGGATCGTTCTGTCGGCTCGCTCGGCAGCTCAACCTGCCAAGTCGCGTACAAGTCGCAGCGCGTCTGCGACGCTGCCGGTCACGTCCGGCACCGGGTACAGCACGCGGCGGACGGTACGATCAGCGTCCACCACGAGGGTGAGCCGCTTTAGCCGTACCGTGCCGGCCGCCCGGAAGGTGGGCAGCCGCAGCGCCATCGCCAACTCGAGATTCGCGTCGGACAGCAGCGGGAACTGGATCCGTTGCGCCGCCGCGAACGCGGCCAGCTCGGCCGAGCGCTGAGTGCTCACACCCCGCACTGCCGCACCGTACGCGGCGAACTCGGCGAGCCGGTCGCGGTACGTGCACGACTCGAGGGTGCAGCCGGCCCCGCCCGGGATCTGGTCGGCGTCGGGGAGCTGGGTGCCGGGGTAGCAGTACAGGACCGTGAACCGTTGCGGGGCAACGGGTTCCAGGTGTGCGAGGGCCGGGATGCGGGTACCGATGAGCCCGTGTACCCGCTGGGCCTCCGCGCTGCCGGGCGCAGTGGTGGCGGCGATCGTACCGTCGCCGAGCAGCCACCGATCGCCCCAGTCCTGCAGTGCCGCGAGGATCGGCAGTGCGCCCCGCCCGAGCGGGGTTAACACGTACTCGTACCGGGGCGGGTGCTCGCTGTACCGCCGGCGCTCCAGCACACCGTGGTCGACGAGCTTGCGCAGCCGCTCGGTGAGCACCTTGCGGGAGACCGACAGCTCCGTCCGCAGCTCCTCGAACCGATGCAAGCCCCGGGCCACGTCCCGCAGGACGAGCAGGCTCCACCAGTCGCCCACCACGTCCAGCGCCTGCGCGATGGCGCAGGTGACGTCGACCGTACGGGTTCTCGCGCCCACACCGGCCAGTCTATAGTCAGTTCCTAGAGGAGACTGACTAGGAGGGTCGATGCGTGACATACCCCGAGTGGTCTGGGTCCTCGCTGCCGGCCGGTTCGTCAACGCGGCCGGCTCCTTCCTTTTCCTTTTCCTGTTCCTCTACCTGATCGGCCCGCGGCACCTCGCGCTCGACAGGGCCGGGCTGCTCAGCGGCGGGCTCGGCGCCGGCCTGCTGCTGGGCAACTTCACCGGTGGCTGGTTCGGCGATCGGTACGGGCATCGTCGCACCCTGCTGGCGTGCTCGGCGCTTGTCGGTATGGCCACCATGGCGATCCCATGGCTGCCGGTGGGTGCACTTGCGGTCGTGCTGCCGCTGCTCGGATACGCCAACGCCGCGTCGGGCGTATCGCAGGGCGCGCTCGTCGCGCTGGCCGTACCGGCCGGGGACCGCAGGCGCTCGGTGGCGCTTAGTCGGGCGGCGTTTAACGCCGGCTCCGTGGTCGGGCCGCCGCTGGGCGCGCTCTTGTCCGCGTACAGCTTCCCGGTCTTGTTCGTGGCCGACGGCGTAGTCACGCTCGTGGTGCGCGCAGCCACCGCGCGCCTGCTCCCGCGCGACGCGCAGCCCGTCGCCCGCGATTACGGAGAGAGCGGCATGTGGCGCAGCCTGCGCGCCGACCGCGGCCTGCTACGGCTGCTCCCGGCCATCGTGGTGGTCGACGTCGTCTACCGCCAGCTCTACTCGACGCTGCCGGTCTACCTGCGCGACCACGGCCACGGGGTGGGCCTGTACGCCGGCCTCGTCGCCCTAAACGCCGCTCTCATACTGACTCTCGAGCTGCCGGCGACGATGGCGCTGCGCCGGCTGCCCGCACTCGGCGTCATCGCGGTCGGGTACGGCCTCGTCGGCTTCGGCTTCGGGCTCTACTCCCTCGGCGCGATGACCGGGTTCGCGGTCGTCGCAACGGCGGTCGTGACAGTCGGCGAGATCCTCTACAAGACGACCGCCACCGCGCACGTGCTCGACGCTGCACCGCCCGGGCTGGTCGGCCAGTACCAGGGGCTCTACACAGGGGCGGCCACGAGCGGCACACTTCTCGCCCCGCCGATCGGCGCGCTCGTGTACCTCGCCGAGCCCCGGCTGCTCTGGCCGGTGTGCGCGGTCGCGGCCGTGGCGGCTGGACTGCTCGCCTGGCGGTGCAGCCGGGTGGGGCCGCCGCGCGCACGTGTGATCGGATCAGCACCTCCACCGAGCAGCGCCCGGATCCGCACGCTCCGCTGACTTGGCCCGCGGTGCGGCGACACCTCGCCGAGCCGGCGGGGCGCAGGTCAGGCGAGCTACCCTCGGTCCGTCTTGCCGATCGGTCGGGACGGAACCTGTGGACGACCAGGCGCGTGCGGAGCCACCAGCGACCGACCAGTGTCCGCGTAGGCTGGCAGCTTCTGGCTTCATCTGTGCAGCATGTTAGGGATCGGCTCCGCCGGCGGAAGCTGCAACCGCTACGAGTACGTCTGCGGTGACCCGAACAGTCGATACGACCTGGATGGGAAGCGAGACTGCCGGTTCGCCTCCTCGGTTGCTTCGGGACCTGGTTCTCCAGAAAGATACACAGCTTCCAGGATCGAGCTGTGAACGCTCTTCGTCCTTGGGTCCGTGCCTGCATCCTTTCTGGCTTCGAGGGAGGCTTAGCTACCGGTCTCTTCGCCAAGTTCTACGAAAGGCGAGGTGGCCAGTCGTGGCCAGGGCAAGCGGCTGGGGCTTCGTAATCACATGCATCATCGGAATCGTTCATCGTGCGATCTCCGGGTAGTTACTGGGCTCTCCTCGCGGCGGTTGCGAGCGCGATCGTGGCGCTCGCACTCGTCCACGTCGTACCCGCCTGGCCGTGGTGGCTACGCTCTGTCGTATCGGTTGTTGTGGGCATCGCTGTTGCGGCAATATCGAGATCGTTGGTGCGGAGGTACAACCGGGGGCCGTCTACCGGAGGGCCGGCGGGACCATCTGGTTCGGGAGATCCACCCGCCGAGTGTGGATGACCAGCAGCCGACCATCGCAACACGCGAGCCGGTGCAGCATGGCCCATGCCGTTTGGTACGAGCCGATCTCAAGAGTCCTCTGTAGGCTCTGCGCGGAGATGCCATCCTTGCTGGTCGCGAACAGCCAACAAGTGTGGAACCAAACAGTCAACGGTGTCCGCGTCCGGTCGAAGATCGTTCCCGCCGTGGCGGAGGTGCGTGCCTCGCAGGCAATGCAGCAGAATCGCCCATCGCTGATCGACCAGCCGCCGGACTTCCCACACCGCGGGCACACGAACCCGTCAGGCCAGCGAAGTCATTCCAGGTAGTCAAGGCAGTCCACATCGGAACCAAACCATGCGAGGAAATCGCCGGTCGACCGTGGGTAGTGCAGGCCAGCCAACGGTCCCGCCCTCGAATCGGACACCATGGACTTATTGTACGTCGGTTAGATGGATACCCCAGAACCAGGTTATGGCTGTTGAGCTGCGGTTTCGTCACCGCGAACGGGACAGGTCGGGCTGCCTGTTTGTACTCGTTGATGAGTCCTGCGACAGCCGTGCGGCGTCGCACGGAGGCGACGTCGGTCGGCCTGCTTGACTGTGGCGGCGGGTCGGGTGGTCGTTGTTTCAGCGACCAGTGGGGCCGGTGCCCGTTGTAGTGATCAACATACTCGGTCAGGAGCTGGTGCAGATGCCTGGATCCGATGACGAGCGTGCGGTCGAGCAGCTCCCGGCGTGCGGTGCCCACCCAGCGCTCCGCGAACGCGTTGGCTCTGGGCGCCCGCATTGGCGTGCGCAGCACCTCGATCGCCTCGGCCGCGAACACCGCGTCGAACGCGGCGGTGAATCTGCCGTCCCGGTCGCGGAGGGGCCGGCCTGCGTTTCGACCCCAGGCATCCACCCGCAACCGATGGTCCGAGCAACCACTGCCGATCTGACCGATGACGAGCGCCCGCCCATGCATCGTCGGGCAGGCCGGGTGCGCGCGACTCGCGGCAGTTGAGGGCCTTCGCGTTGAGGTCCTGCGCGGCCAGCAGCGATGTTGCAGCCGTGATTGCCGCACCGCAGACTGTGGGCGTGCTGACCTCAGACGAAGCGTGGCGAGGTGGGGCTGGATACACGTGCGACCGCCGCGGGCACGGACCTAGTCACGCCGAGGCCGGTGTGTCCCGTTCGCGGGTCTCCCGCGTCCTAGTGACCGAGCCGACGGTACGACTTATTTCGGTTACCGCAGAAGACGGGCTGGGACCGAGATTCAGCATCGTTGTTCCTTGCCACAACGAGGCCGGCTATGTCGCCGACACGCTGAACTCGCTGCGCAACCAGACCTTCGCCGGCCGCTACGAGATCATCGTGGTGGACAACAACTGCACCGACGAGACCGCCGACATCGCCCGCGAGCTGGGCGCCCGTGTCGTGAGCGAGGAGAATCCGGGGGTCTGCTGGGCGCGGCAGAGGGGACTGAGGAGAGCGCCGGGGAAATCGTGATCTCCGCCGACGCCGACGCGACGTACTCCCCCGACTGGTTGGCCACCATCGATCGGTCCTTCGGTACGGAGGAGCGGATCGTCGCGGTCACCGGGCCCTGCCGGTATGTTGGTGGTGCGCTCTGGGGTCGGGTGTACGCGCGGATCCTGTTCGGCGGCGTCCACCTTGCCTACCGGATGACCGGCCGTAGCTTCTACAAAACGGCCACCAACATCGCCTTCCGGAAGAAGTACTGGTCCGGCTACGACGTCTACCTCACCCAGGGCGGCGACGAGCTGAACTTGCTGCGCGACCTGCGCGGCAAAGGACGGGTGGTCTACGACCACGCGAACCCGACGTAGACCTCCTCCGGGAGGCTGACCCGTGGCGTGCTGTACGGGTTCTTCGTCACCCTGCTGGTGTACTACCTGCTCGCGTACTTCCTGAATCGGCTCTTCAAACGGCGGGTGATCGGCTCCGCGCCCGCGTACCGCAACGACCGGAGCCTGTTGTCGCGCCGGCTCCAGGCCACGGGCGTCGCCGTACTGACCGGGTTCCTGCTGCTCCTGCCGTTCACCCAGCCGCTGCATTACATCTTCGACAAGTCGGATTCGGTGGTCGACTACGTGACCGCGGCCATTACCGGAGCGGATCGCAAATGACGCTGCCTTGGGTCGTCGGCGGGGTGGTCGCCTGCCTCGCCGCGTACTGGGTATTCATGTCGCCGTACTCGCAGGCGTTCGGCCGATACCCGTACCGGGGCGACCGGCGGGACCGGTCGTGGCGCTCACCTTCGACGACGGCCCCAACGAGCCGTACCTCGCAGATCGCCGACTACCTGTGCAGCAAGCACATCCGGGCCACGTTCTTCCAGGTCGGCAAATGCGTCGAACGGTTCCCCGAAACCACCGCCAAGATGTACGCGGCCGGCCACAGCATCGGCAACCATTCCTTAGCGCACCAGTTCCACGCCTACCTGCGGCCCGGCCGGCTGGCCCGGGAAGTCGCACAGACGCAGGAGATCCTCGCGGCCGGCTCGGCCGGACCCCGGCACTGTTCTTGTCACCCTGGCTCTGGCGCCAGCCGAAGCTGCTGCGGATGCTCCGGCGCAACTCGCTCCAGCCCGTGTCCGGGGAGTTCTGCCACGGGTGGAGGTGTTCCAGCCCGACGGCGCCCGGATCGCCCGCCGTGCCATCGCCAAGATGAAACCCGGCTCGATCCTCATCTTCCACGACGGGTTCGACGGTCGCGGCGGGAATCGGAGCGAGACTGTCCGAGCCGTGCAGATCACCACGGAGGAGCTGCTGCGCCGGGGCTACCGGTTCGTCACCGACGGGGATCATTGAATGCATCCGTGATCGGGTTTGGCTGTGCAGTCGCGGTAGAGTGATTGCGCAGCCACTGGAGAACCTCCTCGGCGTGGCGGTCCGGCGGGAAGATCGGATAGAAGACGTGCTCGATCCGGGCGCCGTCGACCACGAGAGTGAGGCGCTTGTACAGCGTCATCCCGAATGCCTCGAACGTGGGTAGGTGTAGCGCGCGGCCAAGGGAGAGCTCGGGGTCGGACACCATCGGATACGGCAGGTGCAGCCGGCGCACAAGAGCTTGCTGGTATTCCGATCGGTCGGTGGACAGGCCGAGGACGCGCTGCACCCCGCATGCCTGCAGGCTTGCTAGGTTGTCGCGGAAGCTGCACGCCTCCTGGCTGCATCCGCGTGCGCCCGGGATCTGGTCCCAGCCTCGGGGCACGTCCACGCCCGGCTCCCCGGTGAGTGGGTAGAGGTAGATAAGCCATCGGCCGGTGCTCGCTGTGTCCAGCTGGACCTGCTCGCCGTCCGTGGTGCTGAACGCCAGAGGGGGCAGGATCAGACCGGGCAGGTGTCGAGCGGCGCCGTCGTCTTCTGGCAGGGGCAGGTCGTCGGGAAGCGGGTCGGGCTGGGGCAGCATCGTGCGTACCTTCTTGTCCTCTTCGCCCGGGTGAAACCGGAAAACCCCGCCGGGCGGCAGTGCGCATCCGGCGGCTTAACTCGTCACGGTCGCCGACCAACCGGGCGATGAGCTGGTCGAGGCGATCGATGGTAGACGGCCAGAGACTCGGGGCAGTCATCGGGGTCGTCGTGCCCGTCCTGCTGACCAAATCGCGGCTGCTCGAGGCATCGTCCGCTCGGCGAGGCGGTGCCGTGGGCTCGACCCTTCGCGGCTGAGGGTGCAGGCCCGCCGCCTGCGGGCGGGCCACCAGTTGGCGCGTTCCTATCCGCGCGCACTGCGGCAGACATCCGGTAGCTTCGTCAGCTCGGCGTTGGCGATCGGCCTCAGCCAACCATTCCGCGATCGCCCGGGCGAGGCTGAGGTCGAGGCCGGCGGCGGCGCTTGCCTTGACGATGAGATCGGCGTCCTTTCGGGCCAGGGAGAGCCCGAACCGCCTCGGATACTGGTCTGTCTCAATGGCGCATCTACGCCGCTGTGCCTGCTGCGCAAGCGGTGTCGCCGACAGCACTTCGAACGTCGCGTCGCGTGACAAGCCGAGTCCCTGGGCCAGCGCGATGGCCTCACCCATGGCGCCGAGGACGCCGAACACGCTGCTGTTAGCGACCAGCTTTGCCGACGCGCCCGAACCGGGTCCGCCGACGAGGACGGGGGTTCCGAGCGCCGCCAGTGGTGGTCTGCACCGCTGTATGGTTTGCGGGTGGCCGCCGACAAAGATGCGTAAGGTTCCAGACTCGGCCTTGGCGAGGCTGCCAAGCACCGGTGCGTCGATCAGCTCTACCCCCGGGGCTACAACGGAGGCCAGTCGGGCAACTGCCGCGGGGCCGACAGTCGACAATTCGATCAAGGCAGCGCCGGGCCGCGCGGTGGCGGCGACGCCTGTCGGCCCTTCTGTCACAATCTTAGCGCCAGCGGGTCGGAGACCATCGTGATGATCGCATCAGCCTGACCTGCGGCGTCTGCGGGGCTCGCCGCAGGATGAGCACCCTGCGCGAGCAATTGCTCGTTCTTCGCCTGGGTTCTGTTCCAGACAACCAGGTCGTACCCGGCGCGCAGAAGTCGAAGAGCAACCCTTCCCCCCATGGCACCCAACCCGACTACTGCCCACCGTCCTGAGTGGAGAGGGGTCGCTCATGGCAGCAGATGGGCGCCCGGCCGGTCCAGCATCTGCTCGCCGTGCTGGACCGGTTGGAATGCCGAGTAGGGGGCGCTTGCTACCACGCAACCGGTGATAATGAGTTGTTTGCGCTTGTCGGGCGCGAGGCCGTCGGCGGCGAGCGTCGGCAGCCCTACGCCGGTCAATTCGACCTGCTCATCGACGAGCATCACGACCTGCCCGTCAACTGGTTGACAAGCTGACGCCGATGATCGGCTAATCGGCTGACCTGGACCAACACCTGCGCCGCTGCCGACAACGGCTCTACATTGTGGTCCCGGCAGATGCACGCCTACTGTCTGCAGACGCGTGCGCGGAGTGACGCCGTCCCACCCGTCCGGCACGTCCACAATTGGCCGCCCGGTCGATGCGTACACATAAGCGATTGTGGCGTCCTCTGCCGTGTGCCGCGACCCAAAACCCCTCAACGTCGGTTCCTGGCAAAGCGGCGGCGGAGCTAGCGGCTCTGACATGTGATCAGCACTGCCGTCGGTGAGGGAACCCGGCGGGCCGCCGGGCAGCCCTATTGCGTCAGTCGCACCCATGTGCCCCCTCAAATGGTCGGATGCGCCGGTAGGTGTCCAACGACGCCGGACGAACGTCAAGGACCCGGTATCCGGGCCTAGACGCATTTGCCACGCCCTCTCAAAGAGACCGGAACTCAGGCTCGATCATGACTCGACCGGACCAAATAGATCCGCCCTGACCGTCGTTGGCCAACTGGACAACGAAGTCGACGCGTAGGTTGGTCGCTCGACCGCTGCGCAGACTTGGATTCCCAGGACAATGAGGACAGGCGGCAGGCCCCCCGGACCCGGGAGTAGCATCCTTGGTCCTTGCAGACGACGAGGGGGGCCATCTCTCCGGCCGGCCCGCGGCGCAACGAGGCGACGTTGAGGATGGGCCCAACGTGCCCGCAATACCATCGATGCCCTCGACATCGTCCGATCTGGGACGCGACATCCCGTCCGTCCGCCGACGCCACCAACCGTCACCTGTTGCTGGCTGCCCCAACTTGAAATTGTTCGGCACCAATAGCGGCAGGCGGTCCACCCGGGCGAGGACGTCTTGAGCGGCATCCTCGAACCCGTGACCGCCGTTCGGATGCCGGGCGGGTTGTCACGCGGCTCAAGCAAGCGGTGTACCGTTACCGCGACTGTCCGGCGAAGGCCAACCGCACCCCGAACCCGATCAACACACAGCCAGCGACGGCGTCGATACCCCGCCGCACCCAGGGCCGGTCCAGCAGGCGGCGACCCTTCGCGATTAGAACGCTGTAGGCGGCCAGCCACAGGAACGTCAACAGGCAGAACAGAAACCCGAGCAGGAGGAACGCCGCCAACGCCGTGCCGCCGGACCGATCGGTGGGCAGGAACTGCGGCAGCAGGCTCATGAAGAACACTGCCATCTTGGGGTTGGCCAGGTTGTTGAGCAGCCCCTGCCGAAACGCCCGCCGCCAGGCCAGTCCAGATGCCGGCTTCGCCTCGCCCGTGGGTTTCGCCCGCTTGGACCACGCCGCGCCCAGCGATTGCGCACCCAGATACAGCAGGTAGGCGACCCCGAGGATCTTCAACCCGAGAAACGCCGGCTGCGAAGCGCGCAGCACACTCGCCGCGCCTAGGCTCGCCGCCACCGTCCATACTGCCTGCCCGGCCGCGACCCCCGCGGCCGTCCACACTCCGCCAGACTGACCCCCAACGACGGCGTTACGCACGGTCAACGCCGTGTCCGGCCCGGGCGTGCAAATCACCACCGCCGACAACGCAAGGAACGCAAGCAGCTCGCTCAACATGTCACCAGTCAAGGCGCACCGACGCGAGATCCGCAAGCGCATCACGGCGCTGGCCGAGTCGGGCCATTGACATAAGGGCGAACTCGGTACGCGCGCCGCGGCCCTCTTCCACCACGCTACGGCCCGGCGGCGCGGAGGCACCCATTGGGCCGCCGGGGACACCGATCGCGTCGGATGCCGTCACAGCGGTGTCGTTGATCTCGTCTACAAACGGGACTTGCGCTCGGCCGTGGAAGGGAGTCGGGCCTGTGCCAGGTGCGGTCGTCATCGTTGCAACAACTCTCGGCGGTGCAATGGTTGGCTACCTTGCCGGAACCTTGCCAGCACGAAAGCTTCGCAGAGAACTAGCCGCCGCTCGTTACCACGCGACACACGATGCGCTCACCGGGTTGCACAACCGTGCCGCGGCATACCACGCGCTCATGCTCGCTATCCGAAGCCATGGTCCAACGAGCGTCGCCATCGCCGACGTCGACGGGCTCAAGGAAATCAATGACCGGAACGGACACGGTGTTGGCGACTTAGTTCTACGGCATGTCGCGCGGCAGCTGTCCAGTGCGCTTAGCACCGGCACCGCCGCCCGCCTGGGTGGCGACGAGTTTCTGCTCATCGTTCCCGGTTGCCTGGAAACCGGACTGGCGACCGCGCGAAGGGCCAGCCAGGCCATCGCCACCCTACCGACTCAGCTCAACGGGCCACATGACGACAGTGACTGCGAGCATCGGCGTAGCCGCCTCGGCGGACAGCGGCGTGTCCCCCGAAAATCTGCTGCACCGTGCCGACCAGGCAATGTACGACGCCAAACGCACGGGCTGCGGAGTAAGCGCCTTCCCAGTGCCGGCCAATGGCACAACGCTTCCCGTCCACAGCTCCGCACCCGCGATCGCAGACCGATTAGAAGGGCTCAACAACCATGATCCCATCGACGTTTATTGCCACGTGCACTTTGCCTGCCAGGCAGCCACGTTCCCGCCACCCACGGGGTTGGGCCGGCCGACGAGGTAGCCGGTGCACGACGCACCAGCGTGGTGATCTGAACCGCCCGGGTTTCTTGGAGGCTCCGAACCTTGCAAAAGTAGGAGCCGTGCCAGCGATCTACGCCCGGCTGGCCGACACCACCATCCGGGATCATTGGCAGCCTACGGACGTCCGAGCGACCCGGCACCGGGCCCGGGCGACCGAACGCGTCCATCGATCCGCCAAGATCACAACGCCTCAGACACGCTCGAACCACGACTGATCCGTGGATCAAGGCTTAGACGCCCCAGCCGTGTGGCGACCTCCACACCTCGTTGGTGTCGACGCCGCCACACGATTGTTCCGGATCCACCAGCTCCAGCCACTGAAGCACATCAGCCCGGCGTTGGCCAACTAGGCATCAGGGGTTTCGACAAACTGTGAACCTGAGTGGCTCGGGTTGACTGGGCTCGCTGGTCTGAGACGGCCGTACTATGTTGTGCCGGCGGACGTCTGAACTCCGGATGGGTGAAGGGCGACGTCGGCCCGCGGGCGCGTCGGAGTGAACCGGTGCAGCGGCGACGTGGGTCAGTTGGTGTCGGGTCTGGGCGTTGCATCGCGACTTGTGAGCAGCGCAGGATCCGAGTGGAAGTAAACGGGGGTCGACGACCGCCGAGCATGTGCAGCATCCGGCCCTGGTCAACTACGGTCACTTCACCGCCATGCAGGAGAGGCACGGCGAACCCGCGGGGCTTCGAGTTCACCTCAGCAAGCTGGACGCCCTCACCTGGAGCTGTTCAACCCAGGTGTCGATGCTGGCTGACCCGTGCCCACGTAGTCAGCACCGGGAATCGGTGAGCGCGCGCATGGTGTCATCGACGTCACCTTCGTCGTTGAAGTAGTGGAACCCAACGCGGAGGCGGTCACCAGATACGAGGGCGCGTACTCGTGCCGCTTCCAGGCGCGAGGAGACGGCCTCGGGCTGGTCGACTCGTACGACGACAATGTGACTGGCCGGGCGTCGCCCACCGGTATGTGGCCGGCTCGCAACGCGCGCCTGCGGAAGAGATCCGCCAGGGCAAGGCAGTGCCTCTCAACCTGTTCAGGCGGCAGGTCCAGTGCGACGCGCAAGGCGGCACGAGCACCGATCCAGGACAACCAAGCCGGTGACGTGTCACAGCGGTGGCTTCAGACGACAGGTGTGGCGTTCCGCCGAAATGGGCTCTGTCGGTGACCGACCGCTCGTTCGGTAGCAGGGGAAGCAGCTCGCCATGACGTCGCGGGTGCGGCGCCCAGGAATGGGCCGCAGGATTGGGAGGCGGTCATGGGCAGCGCAGTCGGAAGCAGAGCGGGACGACGCAATACGCTGGCCCGCCGCACTCCGTGGTCACCGCGTGCGACCTGGGGTTGGCTCGCCGGCGCCGCGGCCGTGATCCTCGCGGTGATGGCGCTGGTGATCTGGCTCGGCGGGCGGACCGGTAACCCGCAGCCGGTGGCGCTGACCCACGTGCACGGGCTGGGCATCAACCCCGCCGACGGTTCTCTCTACATCGCCACCCACAACGGCCTCTACCAACTGGCCGCGGACGGGACACCCCACCTCGTCGGCCAGGGACGGCAGGACACCATGGGCTTCACCATCGCCGGCCCCAACCAATTCCTCGCCTCAGGCCACCCCGCCCCCGGCCAA
>JAHRHA010000232.1 GCA_020027875.1 Micromonosporaceae bacterium
ACTGACCCGTAGCTACGTCTTCGACATACGCCGAACCTCCTCGACGAGCTCACTCACCACGTGCGACCTCGTGTCGCAAGAACCGTTGCACCCACCGGTGCACGCTGACGTGATCGACCTCGACACTGCGCTCGGCCAGCAACTCCTCAAGGTCGCGGTAGGAGAGGTTGTAGCGCAGATACCAGCGTGCCGCGACCATGATCACCTCCGCCGGGAACCGGTATCCGGCGAACGCCGACGTCGGTGGCACCCAACGGGCGAGGACGAGTCAACGACTTCACCACTCACGTCTGCCCGATCTTGACCAACGCTCAACGCAACAGCGCCCTTCTACTACTGGTGCGCCACAACGGATATCCCCGAGATTCACCGCCTCGTCTCGACCATCGAGACGTGGTGGCCAGAAACGCTGCAGTTCCTACGAACCGGGCTCACGAACGCAGCGACCGAAGGCACCAACAGGCTGATCAAGCAGGTCAAGAGACAGGCCTGCGGATTCCGCAAACAGAAGCCACTACCGAAACCGCGAACGCTTCCACTGCATCCGATCACGGGAGCGAGCAAGAGCGAGAACACACCGTCTGCCCGCACAACGTTGAAGAGCCGGTTAACTGGTTTCCACGCAGGCCGCCGTCAGGAGAGCCAACGATCGAGATATTGCATGTCGGCGTGCCGGACCATGAACAACGCTATCGGTACGAGTTGACCTATGAATTCACCGATGCGTTGAATAGACGCTGGCGGCCCCCACGCGGGCCAGGCTTAACCTTGCTTACCCAGGCATGCGCCGATGATCGAGTACAGCTCGATAGGTTCGCCAAGGAGTGCTTGAACCAACTTCTGTGGCGGCGCGTGCGCCCGAAAAGTGCGCGAGTCGTCCTAGTAAGTTGCTGAGATCAATTTTGTTTGGTAGCCCGATTTCTTCCACGAGAGCCCGCGGCAGAAGAATACCAAAGGCGTACCCAGTCGGCGACCGGGCTACGAGGAAGTCTTTGGTAGCTATAGAGGCGCAGGCCAGGTCTGGCCACTCAAAGTCTCGATACGTTGAACAATCGAGAAAGACCAGACAGTCGCCGGTTGCACGTTCGAGCATCTGACGAGGCGACGTTGAGGTTGCGCCCGTGCTCGAAGGAGCGATCCACTCCCAGCGAGGTGGCAGCCTGTGGGGGCAGGCTGTGCCGTTGGTTGGAAGCGGTATTACAGTCGCAATCCGATGAAGGTCCTCGGCCCGCGCTCGCACGCGGGAGACGTCTGGCAGGACGGACTCGCCCCAGGTCGCCAAGAACAACTGTCTATTGTGTTGGTCGAAATCATGTCGTCCTGGAGTTTGTGATTCCAGATGTGTTAAACGGGCGCTAGGTGCTAACTGGACCCGTCCACCCGTGCGCCGTATCCTAAGACACAGATCTATGTCTTCGAAGCTGTTTAGATAACGCGTGTCGAATCCCCCCACATCAATGAAGTGATCTCGCCGGACGCCTAGGCAGGCACCCGTTACTGCTTGTACGTCGTAAGGCGACATATCTTCAGAGGGTGCGATCACACGCATGTTGTGCGGAATTCCCCGCGCGTTGAAATGAACACCCGCATGCTGAACGGACCCGTTCGCATAATGGAGCACGGCTCCCACAACCGACACGTCCGGCGCGTCAAAACAGGCTAACAGATGCGCGAGCCAGCTACCTGACGAGTACGTGTCATTGTTAAGGAAGATCAAGATGTCAGACTGAGTTATCTGATCTGCCCCCTGATTGCACGCGTGCGCAAAGCCTACGTTCCTTTCGTTCCGCACCACAGTGACCTCAGGGTAGCGTGTAAGGACCTCAAAGCTGTCGTCTGTCGAGGCATTGTCGACAACGATAACGTCAAGTGTCTGGGCGAGATTTGATCTGTAGATTGAGTCCAAACAGGACACAAGGAGGTGCCCACCGTTGTGAGTAGGTATGATGATCGAAGCTCGTCGCACTCCCTGACTGATGCTACCTATCAAAGCGGACCTAAGCGACTGATGCAGCACGTCTGCGGTGGATACGAGGCGCTCGAATCGCATCGTACCGTGATACGGGAAAGATCTCGCTCGATCAGGTTGGATCGGCGTCGGTTGCTGCAGTTCATAACGGCATCATGCCACCAGGAGCCGTCCACGATCGCCATCCTCAAGTGCCGCTAGTCACGCGCTCGTCGCCGTCCGACCATGCTTGATGAGCGTATGTTGGGCACGGAAGGGCCCACCGTGATCCCGACTCTGATCTTGTTTGGCGTGGTATTCGGACGCTGGTGGCGGGTGACACTTGTCGTCTCGGCTTTGGGTGGCCCGATCCTGCTCGTAGCCACCGGCGTGATGAGTGTCGAGCCGGGGTTGGTCGGCGCGTCCGGGCTGGCGGTACTAAATACCGGCGTCGGCGTGCTGATTCATCAGGGCATCCTCTGACAGGCCGGCGACTGCGGCGGGCCTTGGCCTCGCGCTCACGCGTTTGACGCTGCCGGCCTGCGCAGCCTCGTGCCGCCGAGAGCGTGTTCCTCTTCGGAGACGAGCCTTGATGGCACATGGCTCATGACTCCGCGGTGGGGTGGCGGTCCGATGACCACTGCAGAGCCTGGTCGACGATGGATCCAGTCAAGCCCTGCCAAGGGTTGACAACGATCAGCAGCGTGTCCCGTGGGGCTCGGAAATAGGGTCGGTGCTGTGAACTGCTGATACTCGGGCCGGAGATCGATCATCGAGTGGGTGGCGGCACGGCCGACATGGCCTTGTCCCTCGACCGGCGAGCCGTGGTCGTCTCGCTGACCGAGGTCGGCGCCGGGCTGCGCACCCTTTGGGGTACCAGTATTCGGCCGACGGCCCTGACCTGGTACTTCCCGGGTCGCCGTCTCAGTCTTCACGCGGCTCGTTGGTACTTGGTGATGAGCCCGCCGAGGATGGTGCGGCGCCGGATCTGGCGGCTGGCTGACGGCGTTCGAGCTGATCGACGCGTACGGGCGCGGGCGCCCACGATCCCCGTGGTGCAGCTCGCCGGCTACGTGGCTCTGGCCGTGGTCGCCGGCATGCTCGCATCCGTGATCCCGGCGCGGCGGTCGGCGCGCTCCTCCGTCGTCGCGACGATGGCCGACACCTGAACACCGGGGCCGTGGTGTGCGCGCGGCCGGACGGACCCTCGGTCTCGGGTGGCTGTTGTGACCTCCGGCCCGCCGACCGCGCTCCCCCTTGGCGGGCTCACCCCTGGCCCACTGGGCCAATGGTCTCAACACCGCGACGGAGCCGTCACGACCCTCGTACGCGGGTCAAACCTCAGCGCACGTCCTCCCCGGCCGAACGAGTCCGTCCTCGATCGCCCGGGCGACCATGGCGGCCTTGTTCATGGCGGGCCGCCCGGCCTGAAGGGTGCAAGTTCGGCGTCAGGGCTGCGAGCAGGGAAGACGCCTGCCTGTCAATGTGATGGTCGTGGTCGTTCGCACCCTTCCGAGGCTGCTGTCCGGTGAGCGTTGGGCGATCTTCCTGGTCCCGCCGGCGAAATCAGTCAAGGTCGGCGAGACATGGTCCGGTTACACGGTCTGTAGCTGGGCCGCTTGGCTTGGTGATGGCTTGGTGGGTTGATCCACGCGGCGATGGGCAGTTTCCGCGGCACGGGTGGTTTGGTTGAACCGTATCCGCATTCACCTAGGGCATCGTGATCTCGAACGTGGACAAAGCGAAGAAAGACTCGGCATTGTCCGCTCTTACGCTGAGTCAGGGCGTATAGTGAGGCTGTTCACGCTTGGCCGCAGGCCCTTGCTGCCTCGGCCGACTCAAGAGTCGACCCAAGATACAAATCGCCCGACTGGGCGTGAACACCAAAGCAGGTCCAAGCGCGTCCGGCCCGCTTCGAACTGCCCTCAAGACGCACCGGTTGTTAATTCGCGGCTGCCCCCGGGCCGACGCCTGTACGCTGCCAGAACCCGTCGCACGGCCTGTGAACTGGCATTTCGCCGGAGCAGGGCACGATCACGCCATCGTGTTTCGCCTGCTGTACCTGCTCATGGGCCTGTGGGGTTCCTCGTCACGAGGGTCGAGCTGCACTTCTATGCGGCTCGTTCGTTCTCGGTGATCAGGCCTCCGAGGACAAACCAGCGCTCACCGCAGCCTAACCGCCGACAGAGCCGAGCGTGGATCTACGCCACGCCCTGGGACTCGATCGAAAGAGGACCGCGTCGCCCGAGGCGGTACGTCGTCGCAGAGCAGACACCACACGAGGAGGCAGCGATGTCAGTGATCAGGTTCGAACCGCTACGTGACCCTTTTCGGGAGCTCGACCGGCTCATCTCCATGGCCGCGAGCGGGACGCGTGCCCCGCTTGGTATGCCCATGGACGTTTACCGCGGTGAGGACGGCAGCTACCACGTCGAGGCCGACCTGCCCGGCGTCGACCCTGACAGCGTCGAGGTGACCGTCGAGCACGGCGCCTTGACGATCCGCGCCGTGCGCACCCCTCGCTACGGCGAGAGCGAGCAGGTCATCGTCGCCGAGCGACCCCAGGGGTCGTTCACCCGGCAGCTCGCCCTCGGCGAGGGCGTGGACTCGGAGAACCTGACGGCCGACTACGCCGACGGTGTCCTGCACGTGACCCTCCCCGCCTCCCCTCAGACCCAGCCCCGGCGGGTCGAGATCACCCGTGCGGCCGGCGGCAGCCGCACCATCTCGGGGGTCACCGTCGAGCAGGGTGACGCGACCACCAGCGGCCCCGGCTGAAAGGTCCCGCGCTGCCCGGCAGCCTTCGAGGACGTTCGCACGCGACGAGCGTCCGCACATGCTTGATATGCGGGTGATCCTCGTTGACCTATTGCCGGCGGTTGCCGGCGGGTCGGAGACAGGGGCGCGCCCGCATTTCTGTTGTCGACCCGAGCCTGCAGCGTTCGCGTGACGCGGCAGGGAGCTGGCGGTCCGGCTGGGGATGCCAATGCTGAAGCGTGAGGGGTGCCATTTCACGGATCAACGGTTGGTTATCGCTATGGCCTACTCGACGGTCGCGGGCCGCATGACTGGCCAAGTGGGGCAGAACGATGGTGGACGTGGTGCGTGCCCGGTTAGCTGGACGGGCGCTGCGGAATGTCGGGCCGGTCGCGCGGTTCGGCACCCGGGGCGGCGTCGCTTTGGCGTGAACGGGCACGTCACCGGCCGATGTTGAGCGCCGGACTTGTACCGGTCAGGCCGCGCGGCGGTACTCGTGGATCAGCCCGCCGAGGACGTCGACGCGTTCGACGCGTGCGTCCGGATCGGTGCACGCCTTGAGTGCTCCGCAGATAGGTGGTGAGGAGCCGCTGCAGGTGCGCACGATTCCAGATCAGTGTCCAGTCCAGACACTCGGCACGGACGGTGCGCACCCAACGCTCGGCGTATGCGTTGGCCCTCGGCGCCCGCGGCGGTATTTTGACCGTCTCGACGCCAGCGGCAGCGAACACCGCGTCGAACGCGGTCGTGAACTTGGCATCCCGGTCGC
>JAHRHA010000383.1 GCA_020027875.1 Micromonosporaceae bacterium
CGGAGTGACCCTGACCCGCTCACTGACCCCCGATGCGACCACCGAGAAGATCTGGGCCACCGATCCCCACACCGGACAACGACGAGACCTCACCCTCGAAGAAGATCACGCCTTCTGGACCTGGGCCGTCGTGGAAGTGTTACGGGCCACGGGAATCCGCATCGAGGAACTGCTGGAAATCAGCCACCACAGCCTGGTCCAATACCGGCTGCCCACCACCGGCGAACTCGTGCCGCTACTGCAGATCGTCCCGTCCAAGACCGATGAGGAACGACTCTTGGTCATCGCCCCCGACATGGCCGACGTGCTCTCGACCATCATCGGTCGACTCCGGGGACCTTCCGGAGCAATACCCCTGGTCGGCGCCTACGACTCGCACGAACACGTATGGCTGCCCCCGGCCCCGTTGCTGTTCCAGCGTCGCTTTGGCACTGAGAACCGCAGAATCAGTGCCAACACCGTCCGCAAACTACTCGACACCGCCCTTACCCACAGCGGCCTCGTCGACCCCACCGACGGCAACCTCCTTCGATATACACCCCACGATTTCCGCAGAATCTTCATCACCGACGCCATCATGAACGGTCTCCCCCCACACATCGCCCAGATCATCGCCGGCCACCGGGACATCAACGTGACTCTCGGTTACAAGGCCGTCTATCCCGACGAGGCGATCAGAGCACACCTGGCATTCCTGGCCCGGCGCCGAGCACTACGGCCCAGCGAGGAATACCGAGTCCCCACTGACACTGAATGGCAGGAGTTCCTCGGCCACTTCGAACGTCGCAAGGTTTCCACCGGCATCTGTGGACGCGCGTTCAGCACGCCATGCATCCATGAACACGCATGCATTAAGTGTCCGATGCTCTGGCCCGACCCAGCCCAACAAACCCGGCTGGTCGAGATCCGTGACAACCTGATCGCCCGCATCAACGAGGCCGAACGGGAAGGTTGGCTCGGCGAGATCGAAGGACTCCAGATCAGCCTCGCAGGCGCACAAGACAAACTCGCCCAGGTCGAACGCCGTCCGTCCACAAACCTCATCGACCTAGGAATCCCCACCACCGCCCGCCCAAGCACCACGGAACCGATGCCAGCCACTGGCTCCTGACGACCTGCCACCCACTCCGAACACATCTCGATCAGTCTAGTTTAAAGAATCCATCAACATCAAGTTCAGAGAATCCTCGAACTCCTCCCGTCCGCCTTCTTCGGACAACCCGTACCAGCGGCCTCCGCCCAAGACGTCGGGGATGCCCGACCCGGATGAGCCGCGGCGTAAGCCGGGCAAGCAACGCGGCGCGAAAGGCTCGCCGCCGCCCCCACCCCGGGTGATCCAGTACAACGTGGCCGAGCGGGCCTGCCCGTGCTGCGGCAAACTCAACCAGGGCAAGGCCCCGGCCGGGGTGACCGGCCGGGTGCAGTGGGGTGCGGGGGTGGCCGCCCGCGGGGTGCTGGCCACCATCGCCCATCACCTGCCCTACGGCCGGGCCGCCGTGCTGCTACGCCAACTTGGCGGGCTGGGCGTGTCGACCGGGTTTCTGGTCAACGCCCGCCGCCGGGCCGCGGCCCGGCTGGAGCCGTTCATGG
Source organism: Micromonosporaceae bacterium (assembly GCA_020027875.1). Classification (GTDB taxonomy): domain Bacteria; phylum Actinomycetota; class Actinomycetes; order Mycobacteriales; family Micromonosporaceae; genus JAXIPB01. The sequence goes on from JAHRHA010000383.1 coordinate 1,591, forward strand.
CCCGGGTGCGTCAGCTGCTGCGCCAGGCCGGGCTGCTGCACGTCGATGAGACCACCGCCCGCGCCGACGGCGACCTGGTCTACCTGCACGTGGCCTGCAACGAGCTCTACACCGCCATGCACACCGGCGGACGCCGCAAGGAGGACATCGACGCTGGTGGGGTGCTGCCCGGCTACGCCGGGGTGCTGGTCCGCGACGGCTACGCCGGCTACGAACACCTCATCGAGGCGACCCACGCCTGGTGTGGTGCTCACACGCTGCGCGACCTAAAAGGGCTGCGCGACGGCGACCCGGCCGGCCAGCCCGGCGCGGACGCGATGGCCACCACCCTGGTCATGGCGCTTCGGGACACCCGGGCCGCCCGCGCCTGCGGCCTGGACTCCCTGGGCGAACAGCGGCAGTCGTACCTGACCTCCTGCTACGCCGGGGCGGTCAGCCAGATCCGCGCCGACAACCAAGCCAACACCACCCCGCTGCACCAGCGCGGCCTGACCCTGGCCCGCCGGTTCGAGGCAGAGCGCGACATGATCCTCCGGTTCGTCACCGACCTGTCCGTGCCCTTTTCGAACAACCAGGCCGAAAGAGACATCCGCCCGGTCAAAGTGAAGCAGCGCAGCGGCGGGTGCTGGCGCACCCTCGACGGGCTGGCCGACTTCGCCGTCATCTGGTCCTACCTATCCACCGCCACCAAGCACGGCATCGACGCCCTCGACGCGCTCACCCAACTGTTCACCACCGGGCCGTGGCTACCACCCGACCCCGCACCCCCCTAACACCACCATCCCCGCAGCGCCGACGCCAACGCCGCCGACCCAGCGGCGCCGTCAGCGTGCGCAAATCACCGGCAGCACGCATGAACGCCGACGACCCCGGTGAACAGCTACCGTCGCATCTCTGGCGTTCGTGCTGGTGGGCGTGGTTGCAACCGGACTGGCTGGATGCTCCAAGGCGCGTGGCACATGTGGCGCACCTTCTGCCAACGGATCGCAATCTGCGTCACCAGTCAATATCGCCACTCTCACCGGCCACAGCAGCGCGGTCCGGTCGGTGGCGTTTAGCCCGGATGGCACCACCCTGGCCAGCGCGAGCAGCGATGGCACCATACGACTGTGGGACGTGGCCACCCGCCAATGCACCGCCACCCTGACCGGCCACACCCGCTCGGTTTGGTCGGTGGCGTTTAGCCCGGACGGCACAATCTTGGCCGGGGGTAGCGTCGACGGCCCAGTCCAGCTGTGGAACGTAGCCACTCGCCAGAGCACCGCCACCCTGACCGGCCACACCGATTCGGTCAACTCGGTGGCATTTAGCCC
>JAHRHA010000233.1 GCA_020027875.1 Micromonosporaceae bacterium
AGAAGAACCTGGTCGAGACCTTCGTGGATGTCGTTCCCAGCTGCGAAGGGGGCGGGCCGCTCTACACCATCACCACCACCAGCAACCTGGTCGAGCACACCACCACCTTCGACGACGGTCGTATCCATGCCACCTTCACCCAGACCGGCACGTTCGTTGCCGTGCCGCTGGAGGACCCGAGCTTGCCCAGCTACACCGGTAAGTTCACCGTCTGGGGTGGCTTCAACCAGAACGGCAAGACCGTGAATGGCACCTTCACCTTCAACGTCCGTGGCACCGGCTCGGACGGGTCGACGTTCAAGAACCACGTCACCGAGCACTTCAATGTCCGGCCGGACGGCACGGTCAACGAGTTCTTCCACTGCCACTAGCCACCACCGATTGCGGCTCCGCCAGCCCTGCGCCGGGTCTGGCGGAGCCGCTGGCAGTCAGGGCGATTCCGGCGGGAGTTCTCCAGGCGACCGCAGGTCGGGTGGACCCTGATGCCTGGAGAGGCTGAGGGGACATTGGCTACCGAACGACGCAGTGGCGCCTAGCCGGACGACACCGCCGCCGACCGTCGCGCCGAGCTCCTGCTGGGACTACGCTGACGCCCATGTCGTCTGGCCTGTCTGCGATCAACCGCGCGCTCAACCTCATTCCCAAGCGGGCCGAGTCTCGGCAGGCGGAACGGCTGCGCGACACTTTCGTCGACTCCGGCGTGGCGGCCGCACTCGAGGCGATCGACCACCAGGTGCTGTACGGCCGGCGTGGCACCGGCAAGACGCACGCGCTGCGCTACCTCGAAACGATGGTCGGCGCGCGCGGCGGCATCGCCGTCTACGTGGACCTGCGCACTATCGGCTCGCCCGACGGGCTGTTCGCCGGCCAGACCATGCCGCCGACCGAGCGCGCCGCCAGGCTGCTCGTCGACCTGCTCGGCCAGGTGCACGACGCCCTGCTGGCCGCTGCGATCGAGGACGAGGCCCTCGTCACCGACGTCGTGTTCGTCCGCAAGCTCGATGACCTCCTCGCGTCGATCACCACCATCCGGATCGCCGGTGAGGTGGAGGTCTCCCGGGAAGGCGAGCAGAAGGACACCGAGACGACCGGCGCGGGCGTGACCCTCGGCCTTGGCCCGAAACCCGGCGCGGAGGTCCGGCTGTCGACGCAGGGCGCCGAGGAGCGCCGCGAGCTGCTCCGTGAGACCCGCCGCGGCACCGAGCAGCGGATCCTGAACTTCAGCGATGTCGCCCGCGGCCTGCGCGAGCTGGCGGCGACCCTGGCGACCAGGCGTGTGTGGCTGCTGCTGGACGAGTGGAGCAGCGTCCCGTCCGAGATCCAGCCGTTCTTGGGCGAGTTCCTCGTGCGGTGCGTGCTGCCGCTGCAGATGTTCACCGTGAAGATCGCCGCGATCGAGCAGCAGAGCAACTTCCGCGTCTACCAGCCCGACGGGCTCACCATCGGCATCGAACTCGGCGCCGACGTAGCTGCCAACCTCGACCTCGACGAGTTCATGGTGTTCGAGCAAAACGAGGACAAGGCCCGCTCCTTCTTCAAAGGCCTGCTGTTCAAGCACCTGACCTCAGGAGTGGACCTCGAGGACAAGGTCGACGGTCTCGATACCGAAACCGATCTGGTCAGCATGGCGTTCACCGACAGGCGCGCGTTCGACGAACTCGTCCGTGCCGCCGAGGGCGTGCCCCGCGACGCGCTCAACATCGCCGCCAAGGCCGCGCTGCGCGCCGCCGAGCGGAAGGTGAGCGTGCCGGACGTGCGCTCGGCCGCCCGCACGTGGTTCCAAGCCGACAAGGAGGCCGCGCTGCGCGGCCGCGAGGAGGCCCAACGCCTGCTGAACTGGATCATCGACAAGGTGATCAAGCAGAAGCGGGCACGCGGGTTCATGGTTAACCAGAAGGCCATCGGCGCGCCCCTGCTGCGGGCCCTCTTCGACGCGCGCGTGCTGCACGTGGTGCGCCGCGGCTACTCGGCCCAAGACGAGCCGGGCGAGCGATACGACGTCTACGTCATCGACTACGGCGCCTACGTCGATCTGGTCCACACCAAGTACGAGCCGCTCGGCCTACTCCCGTTCGCCGAGGACGGGGGTTACACCGACGTGCCCTCCGAGGACCTGCGTGCGTTGCGGCGGGCCATCCTCGATCTCGATGACTTCCACGCGTCGGCTGATGATTCGGCGGAAGGCACAGCGATGGTGACGACAGGCACGGCCTCGCAGCAACATCTGGATCTCTGACGTTGCTGCATCAGAACACATAACTTCGCCTCTCACGGTCGCTGGCGAGCTGCAGAAACGCAGGACCGCACAGCGGTGAGCCCGCCATCACTTACAAGAATGTGGTCTTGGCCAGGACAAGCTCCGGTGGCTGTCGGAGTTATAACCCGAAGTTGTGGATGCACGGTCGCTTGAAGGGCGCGACGTACCCTCCGGACTGCTGAAGTCACGAGTCCGTCGGCGAAGGCCGACGGGGAGGAGTACGCCAATGTTGAAGCTAGTGCATGACGCCGCCGCGGACGCGGTGGACGACCCGGAGGCGATGATGGTCGGCCTGGACGAGCTGTGCCGGGTGGCCGCCCAGGAGATGCTCGCGGTGGCGCTGCTGGCCGAGCGCCGCGCCTACCTCGACGCCCACGCCGATGTCCTGGACGAGGGCGGCCGGCGGGTGGTGGTCGGCAACGGCTATGCACGCGAACGGTCGGTGATGACCGGCGCCGGCATGGTCGACGTGAAGGCACCGCGGGTGGAGGACCAACGCGAGGGCGAGAGGTTCAGCTCGGCGTTGCTGCCTGCGTACATGCGCCGCTCGCCGAAGGTGACCGAGGTGCTGCCGCTGCTGTACCTGCGGGGCCTGTCGACGGGCGACTTCGGGCCGGCATTGGAGGGCTTCTTTGGTTCCAAGGCCGGGCTGTCGGCGTCGACGATCTGCCGTCTCACCGAGGCATGGCAGGCCGAGCTTGAGGAGTGGAAGAGCCGCGACCTGTCCGATGTCGACTACGTGTACTGGTGGGCTGACGGCGTGCACTTCAACATCCGTCTCGAAGAGGACCGGCTGTGCTGCCTGGTGATCGTCGGGGTCCGCCCCGACGGCACCAAAGAGCTGGTCGCGGTGGCCGACGGCTACCGGGAGTCGACCGACAGCTGGGCCGACGTGCTGCGCTTGCTACGCGACCGCGGCGTGGCCGCCCCGGTGCTCGCCGTCGGTGACGGCGCCCTCGGGTTCTGGGGGGCGCTGCGTGACGTGTTCCCCTCCACCCGAGAGCAGAGGTGTTGGGTGCACAGGACCGCGAACTGTCTCGACGCCATGCCCAAACGGGTGCATCCCGAAGCCAAGGCGGCTATCGCCGACATCTACGGGGCCGAGACCCGCGCCGACGCCCTCGTCGCCGTGCAGAGCTTCGCCGACCGGTTCGCCGAGTTCCCCAAGGCGACCGCCAAGATCACCGGCGAGCTCGACACGCTGCTCGCGTTCTTCGACTTCCCCGCCGAGCACTGGGTGCACCTGCGATCCACCAACCCGATCGAGTCGACCTTCGCCACCGTGCGGTTGCGGACCAAGGTCACTAAGGGCGCCGGCTCACGGGAAGCCGGCATGGCCATGGCGTTCAAGCTGCTCGACGCCGCCCAGGCCCGCTGGCGGCGCATCAACGGCCACGAACTCGTCCCGCTGGTGCGAGCCGGCGCCACCTTCATCGACGGCAAGCTTCAAGAACGGAAGGAGGCTCAGACCGGCACGACCGACACCAACAAGACCGGGTCCATCGCTGCCTGACCAAGAAACCTCATCCACAAACTTGACTATTTCTCCATCGGTACTTTCTCACGTGCTGGCGGGTACGGCTTCCGTGGCCAGCTGCGGCGGAAGTGCACCACGCCAACCAGGCCGAACACGAGGGCGCCGAGCATGTACCACGCGGGGAAGGTCACCGCAGCCGCCACGCCCGTGAAGGCGAGGAGGATCCCCGCCCACTGCGGCGCCGGTCCTCGCCACGTCAGGATGCCGAACCCGACGAACCCCAGGGTCAGGGCGAACGCGCCGGGTAGATAGGCAACGTTGAGCCCTCCGCTCTCGCCGGCCGCCTGCTCGACATCGACGAGCGGGGTGATGACCCGGACCAGACCCGGCCCGAACCCCCCGATCGCGGCCGTCAGGCCGAGGACGACGGCCGCGGTGGCGCGACGTCCCGTCTCGAGGCGAGTCACCGCCCTGCCCCACAGACCGAGCGCGATCCCCATCACGATGAAGCCGACGCCCATCAGGGCAAATCCCACGGTGAACTGGTCCGCGTCGGCCTTCGCGATGGCGATCCGCTTCGCCTCGTCGTCGAACGCCTCGGCCCAGTCACCCACGACCGGGCGGCTGACCCCGGCGAAGAAGATCAGCCCGCCGAGCAGCAGCACTCCCGCGGCGGCGCGGAGCGAACCACGGGCCGTCCCTGCGTCGACGGGCGGGCCGCTTGATGGTCGGTCGGCTCCGGTGGTCTTCCTCGCCACAGCACCTCCTGAGCTGTGCGAATGAACCCTTCACCCCTCATGTCGCATTATCGCACTCGAAGGGGTCCGCGGGCGAAGGTTCCGAAGAAGATTTCAGCCGCGCCGTGGAACGGACCGAATGACGATTGATGCCGCATCTTTCTGGGCGGAAGGACGCAGCCCCAACCTCGCCACCGTGCGGTTGCGGACCAAGGTCACTAACGCCGACTTCCGCTCAGCGACTTGGACCCTGATGTTTGGTTGGGTGGCCGGGAGTAGCGGCGACGGAGCTGCCGGCAAGCAGCGTGTTCGAAGCTGGCTCAACGGGGCAGGCCCGGTAGATGTCGGGTCCGTAACGCTGCCGATCTTGGCTATGTGGTCATCGTTACTGCGGTCGCAACGCCGACAGGTTCGGCCCGACCGAGGCGTTCCAGGCGCGGCGAAGCGTCACGATCAGGATGAACCAGGCCACCCGGCCGCGACCGGGCCGCTGTCGGCCCGCAGGCCACGTCTGATAGATCAGCGCCATGGCAGCCACACCGACCCGGCGCAAAGGCTGGGAGCTGTTCGCCCACCCCGCCCAGCAAAACCAGCGGCGCTACGAAGCGCTGCGCGCCGACCTCTACGAGGGCGCCTCCCTGGCCCAGGCCGCCGCCCGGTTCGGCTACACCCCCGCCACGCTGGAGACGCTGGCCCGCGACCTGCGCGCCGGCAAGCTTGCCCTGTTCGCCCCTGCGGGCAAGCCCGGCCGCAAGCACGCCCCGAAAAAGGACCGCGCCCGCGCCC
>JAHRHA010000036.1 GCA_020027875.1 Micromonosporaceae bacterium
GACGTAGACCCAGGCGTCGCTCGCATAGGTCGGGGATACCGCGATGCCGAGCAGACCGCCCTCGCCGCCCGGGTCGACCGCGTCGAGGCGCTGCACCTCGGTCACCGTGCCGTCGGCTTTCACCGAGAGGATGCGAGCGGTGTCGCGCTCGGTCACCAACGCCGTACCGTCGGGAAGGAAGGCAACACCCCAGGGAGCCTCAAGGTTGGCCGCCATGGTGCGCACGGCGCTCGACGGAACGCTGATCGGGTCACCGGCATTGACGCTGGGGTTGGTGAAGATCAGGCCCAGGTACCACGCGGTCCACACAACCAGCCCGACGACGATAGCGAGCACGCTCGCCCCGATCGCCAGCTTGCGGCGGCTCATCCGGCGATCCTTGCCAGGGTCGTCCCGGTCAGCTGGAGGAGATCTGAGGGGTCGAGTTCGACCTGCAAGCCGCGCCTGCCGGCGCTGACGTAAACGGTCGGGTGCGTCGAAGCGGACGCGTCGATGACGGTCTGGAGCTTCCGGCGCTGTCCGAGCGGACTGATGCCACCCCTGACGTACCCGGTCGTCTTCTCGGCCAGCCCGCGGTCGGCGAGCGCGGCGCGCTTGCCGCCCACGGCGCTGGCCAGCGCCTTGAGGTCGACGTCGCCGGTGACCGGGACCACAGCGATGGTCAGCGCCCCGTCGATGGTGGTCACGAGCGTCTTGAAGACCCGCTCCTGCGCGATGCCGAGACTGTCGGCCACGGCGGCCCCATAGTTGGGCGTGTCCGCGTCGACCTCGTACGAATGCAACCGATGCGTCACCTTCTCCCTGGCCAGCAGCGCGGTGGCTGGCGTGCCCGAACTTGCCACGGTTTGCCTCGTCACGTCAGGCCCATCTCGGAGTCGTCATGTTGCACGGAGTCCCGGCGGCGGCGCTGAGTTCCCGGCGATCCGGCACAGCAGCGCGGTCGGACGCTCTCGCACCCGGGTAAGAACGAGCGTAGCCTCCGCGCCGCCGGAGAGCCTCAGCGCGCGGCGCAGCCGATCCGGCTCGACCGCGACCCCACGCTTGCGGATCTCCAGCCGTCCAATACCACGGGTACGCAGGGCGGAGCGCAGCTGCTTCAACGGGAACGGCAACTCCTCGATGACCTCGAAGCAGCGCCCGAACGGCGTCCGTGCCGGGGCGTCGGCGAACACGTAGGCGATCCGAGGATCGGCGAGCGTGCCATCCACAATGGTGGAGAACTCGGCCACCAGGTGCGAGCGAACGACAGCGCCATCTGGGTCGAAGAGATAGCGCCGGACCCTCGCCACCGGTGCGGTGACCTCGCCCGTACCAGTCAGTTCGTGGACGGCGCTGCCCCGCACGACAGTGGCCCGGCGCGGCGCCGTCGCGAGCGGCCCGCACCAGACGGTGGCCTCGACCACGTCACCGTCGACGCTGACCCATTCAGCCTCCGCAGCGGCGGGAATGAGCGAATGGTCGATGCCGGGGGCGAGCTTGAGCACCGTCGTCGGCACGCTGTCAGCGAGCCCGACGACGAAGGACCAGGGCGGGGAGTACGTCGCTGGGTCGAAGATCCGCCGGCCGCGCCCACTGTCCCTGCGGGCGGGGTCGCAGAATACCGCGTCCACATCGGACAGGTCGACCGAGGCCGCGTCGGCGCAGCGTACGTCGAGGCGGTCGGCGAGTCCGAGCGCCTCCCCATTCGCCTGGGCCATCGCGGCGGCGGCGGGATCGGCGTCGACCGCGAACACAGCGAGGCCGGACCGGGCGAAGGCGAGCGCGTCCGCACCGATGCCGCAGCCGAGGTCCGTCACTCGGGCGACCCCGGCCGCGGCCAGGTGTGCGCCCAGGCGTGCGGCTCGGCGGTCGGCGACAACCCGCCTCGTGGCCTGCTCCAGTCCGGCGCGCGTGAAGAACATCTGGTGGGCATCGACGCCGAACTTGGCCTCGGCCCGTCGGCGCAGAACTACCTGCGTAAGGGCGGCGCTGGCGAGGTCTGGGGCGAACCCGGCGGCGCGAAGTGCGGTCGCGGCCGCGAGCGGGTCGGCCGCGGTTGACCCGCGCTCGACGAGAGCCGCAGCCGACGCGAGCGCTGCCTCACCCGCCGGACTGCGCAGACGTGCCAGCGCGTCGACATCCATGCCCGCATTGTGCCGGCCGCGCCCGCGACGCTACGAGCAGATCGGAGGAAGCGGGACCGGAGTCACGTGCGAGGTGATGGCGTGTGGTTTGCCCCGGGCCGAATCGGCGATCTTGACGAGGTAGTTGAGCCCGTCCGCGTTGTGGATACGCACCTGCCAGGTGTTGACCACCTTGAAGGCGCAGACCGTGTACGTATCTGGCGGCGTGTAGTGGGTGAAGTAGTCGACCTCGGTCTGGGTCGACAGCGCGAGCATGCGTTTGATATTCGCGTTGCGCCACGCCTCTACGAAGGCCTTCACATACTCGATCACGCTGTCGGAGTACTCGGTCTGGTCGAGCTTCACCTCGACCGCGGCGTGCGGTTTGCCGAGGAGGGTGTTGGTGATCCGAAGCGTGATCACGTCGCCGTCGTTGTTGACAAAGATGCAGTACGAGGATCCGGCAGCCCGTCACATCGCTGGTAGGTCCAACTCTGGTTCGGCGGTCCAGGGATCTCGATGATCTGTTCCTGAACCTCCGGCGTGGCGAGGTCGCCGAGCCGCTCGATCTGCTTCTGCTTCCAGGCAGCCAGCACCGACTCCGCGTAGGCGCGAGCCGTCACCGGATACGACGGCGGCGTGGTGGTTGGCGGCTTCGTCGTCGGCGCGCCGGTCGTGCCCGCCGGGCCGGAGCCGATCCCCTCGAACCCGCTCGGCGTAGGCGTGGCGGTCGCACCCGTGCCGGTGCACGCGCGGTGGTCATCACCAGAGTAATGGCGGTCAGCATGACGGGCAGAATCCGGCGGCGGGGCGACGCTGAAGCCATGGCGGGCCCTCCTCGGTGTCGCTGGTATCAACCGGCGAGCGTGTCGCAACCGGATCCCTTACAGACCCTATTGATGGCGTTCGGCTTGCCGTTGGTGTCCGTGAGGACCGAGAAGGTGTAGTAACGGCCTGAGTCGCCGGACAGCCCATTGATCTCAACCTTGGAGTAACCGCCGCCGATGTACGCCGGTGTGCTCTGGCCGTAGGCGGCGATCGGGGTGCCCTCGCCGGCGAAGAAGTTCTTGATGGACGTGTTGGACAGGCGGGCCATGCGCTGCGTGTTGCCCTGCTGCCAGGCGTACATGAACGCGGCGACGTAGCTACCGGGGTCGTTGTTGTACTCGGTCCGGTTCAACTGCGCCTCGGTGACCGCCGCAGTAAAGCCCAGCTGAGTGTTGATCAGCTTGATAGTGGCTTCGTCTCCGTGCGCGTTTCGGAACAGGCAACTGGTGAAGCCGGTGGCCTTAGCGGGCCGGCAGTTCACGTTCGTCCACTGTGCGTTGGGTTTGCCGCCGAACGTGATGCTGTCCTTGACCTGCTGCACCGCGGCCTGGACCGCGAGTTGGCTGAGCCGGTTGTAGTCGGGCTTGGCCCATGCCTTGAGCACCTCCAGGGCATAGGCCTTTGCGTCCTTGGGGTACGTCGTCCCACCGCCACCGCCACCGCCGGGCGGGCTGGCGCTCGGTCCTCCGGTCGGTGCGGTCGTGGGTGCCCCGCCGAGCTGCGAGTCGCCCGTGGGGTTGGCGCCGTCGGTCTGGCCGTCCTTGGCACATGCGGCCAGCGCCAGGGCCGCGACGGCAACGGCGGCTGCGGCGGCGATGCGCTGGCGCCAGATCATGCTGCCCGCCATGGCGTGTCCTCCTCGGGGCCGGCTCAGCTTCGAGTCGTGGCTGCCCCGAAGGTAGAGTGCCCCCCGGCCCACTGATCGCGTTCGTCGGAAAGCCGACGTGGACAGCCGACGAGTGCCTAGGGCTGGAACCGACGGCGCCAGGCAGGATTAAGGCCGGCTTGGGCGGGAGTCGCCAAGGCTAGGGCAGATCGCGTACGGATGTCTGTATCGTGCGGCCGGGGGTCGCGGCAACGCGGCCCGCCCGCTACTCCTACTCCTACTACTCCGACTTGCGGCCGCGGCCGGCCGGCGCGGCCTCGATCACACAGTCCGGACCGGGGTAGACCAGGGTTTCGTGGCCGTCGGGGAAGCGCACCAGGTAGGGCGGCGCGCCCTTCTCGCCACGGACTTCGATGATGAGCGCGATCTTGTCTTGTGCGCCGACTGTGTTGCTGTGCACGTGAAGCCGGTCGCCGACGGTTGCCTGCATGTCCGTTCCCTCCGCTGCGCGGTCCTCACTTAGCGACAATGCCGCATCGGGCCGGTCGGCGCAGTACAACGGCCATGATCGACCAACCATGGGTGTGACGCGCTGGCACTCTCCTTGACGGAGTGCTAGCCACCGGCATAACGTGGCCGTTAGCACTCTCCCACTGAGGGTGCTAGCCGGGCGGTGCCGGCACCCGCGACGACGGGACCGTCAGGCGGCAGGAGAGCAGGCTTGTGGGTTCGCTCGCAAGCCCGCGAAACAGACAACCCAGATACCCCAGGAGGGTATGCCAGTGACTACCGCGACCAAGGTTGCGATCAAGCCGCTCGAGGACCGGATTCTGGTCCAGGCGAACGAGGCGGAGACGACGACGGCCTCCGGCCTCGTCATTCCGGACACCGCCAAGGAGAAGCCGCAAGAGGGCACCGTCATCGCCGTGGGCCCGGGCCGCATCGACGACAAGGGCAACCGCGTACCCATCGACGTCAAGGTGGGTGACACCGTCATCTACTCGAAGTACGGCGGGACTGAGGTCAAGTACTCCGGCGAGGAGTACCTCGTTCTCTCGGCCCGCGACGTCCTTGCGGTCATCGAGAAATGACCTACTGACACCCGTGAACCACTAGCTACATCGGCTACCGCCCCGGACCGGCTCGCCGGGCCGGGGCGGTCGCGTATGAAGCGATTCAGCGCCTTTTGAAAGGACATCCACACACATGGCGAAGATCCTGAGCTTCTCGGATGACGCTCGGCACCAGCTTGAGCACGGTGTGAACGCGCTAGCGGACACGGTCAAGGTCACACTGGGCCCCCGCGGCCGCAACGTCGTCCTCGACAAGAAGTTCGGCGCCCCGACGATTACCAACGACGGTGTGACGATCGCCAAGGAGATCGAGCTCACCAACCCCTACCAGAACCTAGGCGCGCAACTGGTCAAGGAGGTGGCGACCAAGACCAACGACGTCGCCGGCGACGGCACTACGACCGCGACCGTGCTGGCACAGGCCATGGTCCGCGAGGGTCTTCGGAACGTTACCGCCGGCGCCAACCCGACCGAGCTCAAGCGCGGCATGGATGCGGCCGTCGTCGCGGTCGACAAGGCACTGATGGACAAGTCCGTAGCGGTCAAGACGCGCGACGACATCGCCCACGTTGCCACGATCTCGGCACAGGACCCGACTATCGGTGACCTGATCGCCGAATCCATGGAACAGGTCGGCCGGGACGGCGTCATCACGGTCGAGGAGGGCTCGACCCTGGCGACCGAGCTCGAGGTCACCGAGGGCATGCAGTTCGACAAGGGCTACATCGCGCCGTACTTCGTCACCGATCCCGAGGCCGGCGAGGCCGTGCTCGAGGACGCACTCGTCCTCGTGACCACGCAGAAGATCAGCGCAATAGAGGAGCTCCTCCCGCTGCTGGAGAAGGTCCTTCAGGCGAACAAGCCGCTGCTGATCATCGCCGAGGACGTCGATGGGCAGGCCCTGTCGACCCTTGTGGTTAACGCGATCCGCAAGACCATCAAGGTCGTTGCCGTGAAGGCACCGGGGTTCGGCGACCGCCGCAAAGCGATGCTCCAGGACATAGCGATTCTGACCGGCGGTGAGAGCGTCGCGCCCGAGCTCGGCTACAAGCTCGACTCGGTGGGCCTCGAGGTGCTGGGCAAGGCCAGGCGCGTCGTGGTGACCAAGGAGAACACGACCATCATCGACGGCGGCGGATCAGAGGCCGACGTCAAGGCTCGCATCGATCAGATCCGCAAGGAGATCGAGGCCTCCGACTCCGACTGGGACAAAGAGAAGCTCAACGAGCGCCTCGCCAAGCTCTCCGGCGGCATCGCCGTCATCAAGGTCGGCGCCAGCACCGAGGTCGAGATGAAGGAGCGCAAGCACCGGATCGAGGACGCCATCTCGGCGACCAAGGCCGCCGTGGAGGAGGGTGTCATCCCAGGTGGTGGCGCCACGCTGACTCAGATCGCCGCGACGCTCGCCGACGGGCTCGGCAAGACCGGTGACGAGGCCACTGGCGTGTCCATCGTTCGCAAGGCCCTGGACGAGCCGCTGCGGTGGATCGCGCAGAACGCCGGGCTCGATGGGTATGTCGTCGTGAACGCGGTGCGGGAGTCCAAGTTCGGCAAGGGTCTCGACGCCGAAACGGGTACCTACGTGGACCTGCTCAAGGCCGGCATCGTCGACCCGGTGAAGGTGACTCGCAACGCGGTTGCCAACGCCGCGTCTATCGCCGGCCTGCTGCTCACGACCGAGGGCCTGATCGTGGAGAAGCCCAAGGCCCCCGAGCCGGCCGGCGGTGGCCACGGCCATGGTCACGGCCACCAGCACGGACCGGGCTTCTGACCGCACGATTTACCCCAAGATCCCGCCGATCATGACCTCCAGGTCATGATCGGCGGGTTTCAGCGACGGTGAACTCATGATCACGGCGATCTTGGTGGGCCTGAGGCTTACTAATCGGTGACAGTCGCGCTCCGGATCTTGGCGGCTGACCCTACGGGCAGCAGACTGGTGACCGTGGCGAAGCAGAAGGTTTACGCGGCGATGGCCGGGATTGCCGCCTCCGCGGTGGCGCTCGCCGTGGGAGAGATCATTGCCGCGGTTGTGTCGGCCCGCTCAGCTCCGTTGGTGGCGGTCGGCGGGGCAGTGATCGACAACGCACCCGAGTCGGGTAAGGAACTGGCGATCCGTCTCTTCGGCACCAACGACAAGGTGGCGTTGCAGGTCGGGACGGTAATCCTGCTCGTTGTGTTCGGGGCGGCCCTGGGCGTGATGGCCGTACACAGAATGTGGGTTGGCCTAGCCGGCATCGCGCTGTTCGGTGCGGTGGGGGTCGTTGCAGCGCTCACCCGCACCGGAGCCGGCGCCGACTGGGCGCTGCCATCCCTGCTTGGGGCGGCCGTCGCGGCGTTGACGCTGTGGCTGCTCGTACGCCTTCTCACCGGTGGCTCGGACGAGTTTGCCGGAGAGCTCACGACGACGTCGCCGGCGCGAGCGATGGGCGGCACCGAGCGTCGCAGGTTCCTCTACGCGGCCTGGATTCTCATCGGCGGTGCCGCCGTGGCGGGCTTCGCCGGTCGTACTCTCGGCCAGCGGACCGTCGTCAACACCGCCCGGTCGCGCGTCGTGCTGCCGACCCCCTCAGGCCGGCCGGTCCTCGCGCCGGCCGAGGCCGACGTCGCCGGCCTGAGCTACGTCACGACCAACGAAACCTTCTATCGCATCGATACCGCCATCGTCGTGCCCCGGATCGATCCGGCCGTATGGACACTCACCATCGATGGGCGTGTCGGCAGGCCGCTGAGACTGACGTTCGATGATCTCCTTCGCCGGCCGATGATCGAGAGGTACGTGACGTTGGCCTGCGTCTCGAATGAGGTCGGCGGCGATCTTATCGGCAATGCGCGCTGGCTTGGGGTGCCCGTCAAGGACCTGCTCGACGAGGCCGCGCCGGAGTCCGGTGCCGATCAGGTGGTCAGCCGATCCGTCGACGGCTTCACGGCGGGAACGCCCACCGAGGTTCTCCGGGACGGCCGCGACGCCATGATCGCGATAGCCATGAACGGCGAACCACTGCCGGTCGAGCACGGCTTCCCGGCCCGCATGGTGGTGCCCGGGCTCTATGGGTATGTGTCGGCGACAAAGTGGCTCGCCGAGCTTGAGCTATCGTCCTTCGCCGACTTCGACGCGTACTGGATTCCGCGCGGATGGGCACAGCAGGCTCCTATCAAAACCGAGTCACGCATCGACCGGCCGCGTTCGGGATCGACGGTCCCGGCTGGTGCCGTAGTCATCGCGGGCGTGGCGTGGGCGCAGCACCGGGGGATATCGCGGGTGGAGGTGCGCGTCGACGACGGTCCGTGGCAGCCGGCGACGCTCGCGGCCACTGTCTCGACAGATACGTGGCGGCTGTGGTCGCTGCCCTGGGACGCGACCGCTGGGCCGCACAAGATCCAGGTGAGAGCGACCGACAATGCGGGAGAGGTGCAGACCGAGACCCAGGCCCCCCCCATACCCGACGGCGCCACCGGTTGGCACCAGATCAGGGTCAACGTCGAATGAGTCGGGTCGGCGGTGTGACTTGACTTCAGCGGGCGGGCGCCGGCGCGGTCATCGCGCTCGGGGCCATGGGCCGGCGCTGTGGCGGTAGTCGCCGTTGCCCGAGTCCCAGGCGGGCCTCCAGCCGCAGTATGTCCACGCGGCCGCGTACATGGTCAGACAGATCTTCCCAACCGGTAGCGAGCAGGCGGAGGCGCTCGGCCTCGGTGAAGCCGCCCCACACACCGTAAGGTTCGCGTGCCGCAAGAGCGTGTGCGGCGCACTCCGCCCGGACCGGGCAGGTGCGGCAGACGGCCTTCGCGGCGATCTCGCGCCGGAGGCGGGATGCGCCCCGTTCGCCATCGGGGTGAAAGAATTGAGCGCTGTCGCGCCCACGGCACGCGCCGTTGCGCTGCCAGTCCCACACCTCGGCGGAGGGCCCTGGCAACCTGCTCACATTAGACATAGCTTGCCCTCCCGCGCGGACCGCAGGGCGCACACGTGCTGAACCTACTCCCACAGCGCCCACAACGGAATAGATCAACTCCGCCAAAGTGGGTAATGAGTCGCCCTTGGCGTGGTTCCCTTTCGTAATAGAAAGGGGGTTCAAGTGCGATCGGTCCTGGTTTGCTTGCGGACGCCGTTGGCGGCGCAGGTGGTGGCAAATGCCGCGGCTCAGCTCGGCTTGAGCGACGTCATCTCCACGGCGGTCAGCGGCGCCGACGCGCTTGCGCGAGTTGCCGACACACCAGCTGACGTCCTGCTGGTTGATACGGCCTCGGTTCGGCCCGACACGGTGGGCTTCACCCGGCGGGTTCTGGAACGCTCGCCGGAGGCCGTCGTCGTCTTCTTCGGGCCCGAGGATTCGGTTGTCGCGCGCGGCGCGGTGGAAGCCGGTGCCCGGGGGCTCATCCGCGGCGGCGAGCGCGAGGATCTCGTCGCCTCTGTCGCGAAGGCGCTTATGCTGCTGTTCCGATCGGCGCGCGCGTCGGTGCCCCTGCAGCGCTCGGAGGCCGAGCAACGCCCAGACGTCGAGACCGGCGAGACCGGCGAGACCGGCGCCGGCGAGACCGGCGAGACCGGCGCCGGCGACGCCTACGCCGAGCACGCTCACGCCGGGCGCGCGGAGGACGCGGTAGACGCCACGGATGTCGGCCAACCAACAGCGACCGCGGGCCAACCTGCCGCGGCCGGCGTCAGCGTCAATGGTGTACGTCGTCTGGCCTTGACCGAGCGTGAGCTGCAGGTGCTGCGCGGGATGGCGGACGGCAAGAGCAACGCCGAGATCGGGCGGGAGTTGTTCGTCTCCGAGGACACGGTCAAGACGCACGCGCGACGGCTGTTCCGCAAGCTGAGCGCCCGGGACCGAGCCCATGCCGTGGCGGCCGCATTCCGAGCCGGCCTGGTGCGGTAAGTTGCTGCGTTGATCGCCTCCGGCGACGTTGCTGCGTTGATCGCCTCCGGCGACGTTGCTGCGTTGATCGCCTCCGGCGACGTTGCTACTTCTCGTCGTCGTCTTCGAGCAGCGTGTCATGCACACCGTCGGTGTAGCCGCGCGCGTATTCCCACGTCACATAGTGCTCCGGGTCGGGATCGAACGCTGGTTCGTGCACCCGCGGCCGGCCCGAGTCCAGCAGATGCCGCAGGTTGGAGCGCAGCAGGGCCCAGTCGAAGAAGTGCGGCTCGCGGCAGTCCTCGCAGTCGATGACAAGGCCACGGATGCCGGCAGGCCCGAGCAGCGCCTCGTAGACCTCGAGATCCGCGAGATCTTCCTCGACGTCGGTGCGCTCGTCGTCGGTGAGCGGGTCGATCGGCTCGTCCGGCTCCTCCAGATCGGTGGACGGGTCGACCGGGTCGTCCCGGAACGGGTCCAGCGGCTCGTCATGCACGCCTCCACCGTATCTCCACGTCCGCTACGCTGTGCGCCCCGGCGTGCCCGCGCGTCCCCGTGCCCGCCGTGGGTGTCGGTCGCGGCCGCGTTGCTGCGGTAGATCGATGCTGTTGTGGGTCGTGGTGGCGGTGATGCTGATGTAGCCAGATCGCGCAGTTGATCAAGCCACGGTGATGAGGCCCAGCCATGATCAACAAGTAGCGAAGCGCGATCATCACACTGTGGACACTGCCGTCGGCCGATGGTGGCCGTCCCCACACTCCGCCGTGTCAGCGCATGGGTCGACGGTGATCATCGACTAGGATCGTCATACGACGAAGCCGTCGGCGCCGAGCAACGCCACCCAGGGGCCGGCCCAACGATCGGGGAGTGAAGATGGCTTTCCTGCCAGGGGAACCCGGCCCCTCGTTGCCGCTGGGCCTCACCTTCGACGACGTGCTCCTATTGCCAGCCGAGTCCGACGTCGTGCCGAGCGAGGTTGCGACAGCGACCCGACTCTCCCGGCGGATCTCGCTGCGGGTGCCGCTGGTGTCGAGCGCGATGGACACCGTTACCGAGGCGCGGATGGCGATCGCGATGGCGCGCCAGGGCGGCATCGGGGTGCTGCACCGCAACCTGGCCATCGAGGACCAGGCCCTGCAGGTCGACCTCGTCAAGCGATCCGAGGCGGGGATGGTGACCAACCCGGTCACCTGTTCACCGGACGACACGTTGGGCCAGGTCGATGGGTTGTGTGCCCGCTATCGGATCTCCGGGGCCCCGGTTGTCGATGCTGCCGGGATGCTCGTCGGCATCGTGACCAACCGTGACATGCGCTTCGTCGGGGACAAGTCGACCCTGGTGCGCGACGTGATGACCCCGATGCCGTTGATCACCGCACCCGTTGGTGTCACCACCGCCGAGGCGCTGGATCTGCTACGCAAGCACAAGGTGGAGAAGCTTCCGATCGTCAATGCGGCCGGGCGCCTGGCCGGCCTGATCACGGTCAAGGACTTCGCCAAGAGCGAGCAGTATCCGAATGCCACCAAGGACCCGGCCGGCCGACTGCGGGTGGCCGGCGCCGTCGGCGTCGGCGAAGACTCGTACAAGCGCGCCCGCACGCTCGTCGAGGCCGGCGTGGACGCCCTGGTCGTGGACTCCGCGCATGGCCATAGCCGAAACGTCCTCGAGATGGTGGCGCGGCTCACGCGCGATGTGCCCGACATCGACGTGATCGGCGGAAACGTCGCCACCGAGGACGGCGCCCGCGCGCTCGTCGTAGCGGGCGCCGACGCCGTGAAGGTGGGCGTCGGGCCGGGCTCGATCTGCACGACCCGGGTGGTCGCCGGCGTCGGCGTACCCCAGGTCACAGCGATCATGGACGCCGCTCGGGCCTGCAAGGCGGCGGGTGTGCCGGTCATTGGCGACGGCGGCATGCAATACTCCGGCGACATCGCGAAGGCCATTGTGGCCGGCGCCGACACCGTGATGCTCGGCTCGCTCCTGGCCGGCTGCGAGGAGAGCCCGGGCGAGCTCATCTTCATCAACGGGAAGCAGTTCAAGACCTATCGCGGGATGGGCTCGTTGGGCGCCATGCAGTCCCGAGGTCAGGCCCGCTCGTACTCCAAGGATCGCTACTTCCAGGATGACGTCTTCTCCGACGACAAGCTGGTGCCGGAGGGGATCGAAGGGCAGGTGCCCTACCGCGGTCCGCTCGGGGCGGTCGCCCATCAGTTGGTCGGCGGGCTTCGGGCCGCCATGGGCTACGTCGGCGCCGCGACCATCGCCGAGTTGCAGGAGCGCGGGCAACTGCTGCGGATCACACCGTCGGGTCTCAAGGAGAGCCACCCCCACGACATTCAGATGCCCATCGAGGCGCCCAATTACCACTCCCGCTAACCCCTCGCCCGCCGATCAAGGACTCTTGGCTGCATTTTGATCTCCGATTCACGACCATTCCTCCTTGATCGACGAAGAAGAATAGGAGCGAACGCCGTGCGTGACGTCGTTGAGATCGGAACGGGGAAGACGGCGCAGCGGGGTTACCACCTGGACGACATCGCGATCGTGCCGAGCCGGCGAACCCGCGACGTGGACGACGTCTCCACCGCCTGGCAGCTCGACGCATATCCGTTCAAAATTCCGTGCGTGGCCCATCCCAGCGACGCCACTATGAGTCCGGCCACCGCAGTGGCGCTCGGCCGTCTCGGCGGCCTCGGGGTGCTCAATGTGGAGGGACTGTGGTGCCGGTACGCCGATCCGGCCAAGACGCTGGAGGCGCTGGCCACTCTGGACGATGAAGGAGTGACCGCGACCCGACGGCTGCAGGAGGCGTACGCGGAGCCGATCAAGCCGGAGCTGATCGCCGACCGGGTGAAGTCCATCCGCGAGGGTGGCGTCACGGTAGCGGTCCGGGTCTCGCCACAGCACACCCTCACCCTGGCGCCGGTGATCCTGGACGCCGGCGTGGACATCCTCGTCATCCAGGGCACGATCGTCTCGGCCGAGCATGTGTCCACAAACGACGAACCGTTGAACCTCAAGGAGTTCATCGCCGACCTCGATCTGCCCGTGATCGCCGGTGGGTGCACGGACTACAAGACAGCGCTGCACCTGATGCGTACCGGGGCTGCGGGCGTCATCGTGGGTGTCGGCGCCGACGGCTGGTCCACAACGGACACAGTCCTGGGTATCCGGGTGCCGATGGCGACCGCCATAGCGGACGCGGCTGCCGCCCGCCGCGACTATCTGGACGAGACCGGCGGGCGATACGTGCACCTCATCGCCGACGGTGACCTGAACAGCAGCGGGGACATCGCGAAGGCGCTGGGCTGCGGTGCCGACGCCGTCATGCTCGGTGAACCCATGACGCGGTGTGAAGAGGCCCCCGCCGGCGGCGCGTGGTGGCACTCCGCCGCCAGCCACCCCAACCTGCCGCGCGGGTCCTATGGCGTTGCCGAGGAGCCGCTGGGTTCGCTCGAAAAGCTGCTGTACGGGCCGAGCGATGACCCGGACGGCAGCCTCAACCTCTTCGGCGGGCTACGTCGGGCGATGGCCAAGTGCGGCTACAGCGACCTGAAGGAGTTCCAGAAGGTCGGCCTAGTCCTGGACCGCTGACACGGCTTCCTCGGCTGGGGCGCGTTTGCGAGCCGGCCTGCCGGGTGATCGCGGAGATCGGCGCGGCGGTGCGTTGCCTTGGCATGATCACGACTCTCCTTTGGATCGCCGTCTACTGTTGCGGTGCGTGGCGACGGCCATAGAAGGGGCGTGTAATGGGTCGGAGTAAGTCGCCGGTCAGGGTGATCACGGCAGTCGTTGCGATGGCTGCCCTGGTGCTGGCGGGCTGCACTAAGCCGGGTCCATCGCTGAGGCCCACCGCCACCACGAACCCGCCAGGCGTGTTTGGGCCAGGAGCGGACGGGCTCGGCGACACGTACTACCCGAAGGCGGGCAATGGCGGGTACGACGTCGCCAACTACGATCTCGACCTCAAGTACGACCCACCGACCGACACGCTGACGGGCACGGCCACCATCACCGCCACCGCGACCGCTGACCTGTCCCGGTTCAACCTCGACTTCACCGGCCTCAAGACCGAGAAGGTCACGGTCAACGACGTGGATGCCGCGGCCGAGCAGTCGGGCGCGGAGCTTGTCGTTACGCCTGCCACGGGGATCGCCACGGGCGCGCAGTTTGTCGTGAAGGTGACCTACGGCGGCGTCCCCAAGGCGTTCGACGAGCCGGGCCTGGGCGAGATCGGGTTCCTGCACACCGACGACGGCGCCGTCGCCATCGGCGAGCCCGAGGTCGCGTCCTCGTGGTTCCCCGTCAACGACCACCCGCGCGACAAGGCGACCTACACCGTCAAGATCGCAGCGCCGGAGGGGCTGGCCGCACTCTCCAACGGCGCGATGAAGGACAAGAGGTCCGCCGGTGGTTGGACGACCTGGACGTGGTCGGAGACCAAGCCCATGGCCCCGTACCTGGCCACCGTGGTGATCGGAAAGTACCGCGTGAAGGAGAGCACTCACGACGGCAAACCCATGGTGATCGCGGTCGACACATCATTGTCCGCACAGGTCGACGCCCAGATGGCGCAGACTCCCGAGGTCATCGACTTCCTCGAGTCCAAGTTCGGGCCCTACCCCTTCGACGCCCTCGGCGGCATCGTCATCGACGACCGGCGCGTCCGTTTCGCCCTGGAGAATCAGAGCCGGCCGATCTACAGCTCGGCCTTCTTCGAGGCGGGCGAGGACGGGACCTGGGTGATCGTGCACGAGTTGGCCCACCAGTGGTATGGCGACAGCGTTGCCGTCAACGAATGGAAGGAGATCTGGCTCAACGAGGGATTCGCCTCGTACGCGGAGTGGCTGTGGTTCGAGGACAAGGGTGAACAGACGGCTCAGCAGACGTTCGACAACTCCTATGCGCCGGCCGACGCCGAGATGTGGCGTGTGCCGCCCGGCGATCCCGGAAAGTCCGACCTCTTCCACGAGTCGGTCTACACCCGCGGGGCGATGACGCTGCACGCATTGCGGGTCACCGTCGGAGACGACGCGTTTTTCAAGATCCTTAAGGCGTGGGCAGCAGAGAAGGCGCACTCGAATGCGACCACACCCGAGTTCATCGCGCTGGCCGAGCGGATCTCCGGCAAACAGCTCGACCAACTCTTCGACGACTGGCTGTACGGCGAGAAGCGTCCGCCGCGCCCTCGGCGCTGACGCCGTTTGGGCGTCCACTCGCCGCGAAGCAAGATCTCCGCGATCATGAGCTGACCGTCGCGAAACAGCGTCGATCATGACCTCCAGGTCATGATCGACGGGGAAGGGGTCAGTATGAGTGGCGTGCGGTATGACGTGGTGATCATAGGATCCGGCTTCGGCGGCAGCGTCGCCGCACTGCGCCTCGTCGAGAAGGGCTACTCGGTCGCCGTGCTCGAAGCCGGGCGGCGCTTCGCCGACGACGAGTTCCCGAAGACATCGTGGCGGGTGCGGCGCTTCCTCTGGGCACCGAAACTCGGCTGCTACGGGATCCAGCGCATCGACATCTTGCGCGGAAGTCGCGAGGCCGGGGGTGTGCTGGTGCTCTCCGGCGCTGGCGTCGGCGGCGGCAGCCTGGTCTACGCCAACACGCTCTACGAGCCGCTCGATGAATTCTTCAACGACCCGCAGTGGCGCGACATCACCGACTGGCGCTCCGAGCTAGCGCCGCACTATGACCAGGCCAAGCGCATGCTGGGCGTCACGACCTACCCGAGGCGGACAGCCGCGGACCGCGCCATGCTTGCTGTCGCCGAACGGATGGGCGTGGCGCATACCTTCCACGCCACTCCCGTCGGGGTCCACCTCGCCGAGCCCGGTGCAACGGTGCCGGACCCGTACTTCGGCGGCGTCGGACCCGATCGGACCGGATGCCTCCACTGTGGAAGCTGCATGACGGGGTGCCGCCACGGCGCCAAGAACACGCTGGTCAAGAACTATCTGTACCTCGCGGAGAGGGCCGGCGCGCAAGTCTTCCCGCTGACCACCGTCACCGCCGTCCGCCCCACCCCCGGTGCGGGCTACCTGGTCGACACAGCACGAACCGGCGCGTGGCTTCCGCACCGTCGACGCACCTTCGAGGCCGACCAGGTGATCTTCGCGGCGGGGGCGCTGGGCACGCAGCGCCTGCTGCACCGGATGAGGACGTCGGGGCGGCTACCCAAACTCTCCAGCCGGCTCGGCGCGTTGACCCGCACCAACTCGGAGTCGATTCTCGGCGCCGCGGTGCCGAACGGTGCGGCCCGCAGACGGGGACTCGATCTCACCGACGGCGTGGCCATCACCAGCTCGTTCCATCCCGATGAACACACACATATCGAGCCGGTCCGGTATGGGAAGGGCTCGAACTCGATGGGGTTGCTGCAGACGCTGCTCACCGACGGCGGCCCGCGACGCCGGCTGCGCTGGATCGGCAACATCGGCCGGCACCCGATCAACGCCGCTCGCGCCGTCTCGGTCCGCCGCTGGTCCGAGCGAACGGTCATCGCGCTCGTGATGCAGTCGGTGGACAACTCGCTCAGCGTCGCCTATCGACGGTCCTGGTATGGGCGGCGCAGGCTGGTGGCGAGCATCGGGCACGGGGCTCCCAACCCGAGCTGGATTCCGGCCGGCAACCGCGCGGTGCGGCTGCTCGCCGATGAGCTGGGCGCCGTCGCGGGCGGCTCGATCAGCGAGGTCTTCAACATGCCGGTGACCGCGCATATCCTTGGCGGCGCCGTTATCGGCGCTTCACCAGCGCAGGGCGTGGTAGACGCGTATCACCGTGTCTTTGGGCACGACGGTCTGCACGTCGTCGACGGCGCGGCGGTCAGCGCCAACCTCGGCGTCAACCCGTCGCTCACGATCACGGCGCAGGCCGAGCGGGCGATGTCCTTCTGGCCCAACCGGGGCGAGGAGGACCCGCGGCCCCCGCTGGGTCACGACTACGAGCGGGTCGACCCGGTCCCGCCCGGCTCGCCGGTCGTGCCCGCGCAGGCGCGGACGGCCCTCCGCCTGCTGCCGCGCTGACGTTCTCACCGACTTCTTAAGATCGGCTCATCGCGACCTCACGGTCAGCACTCACCATGATGAGCGTGAGACGTTCTATGCCGGTGGAGCACGGTGGCGCCGCCGATGTGGTGTATGTGCTGTGTCTGATGCAGGCCGCCTTCCTGTTGCTCGGCGGGCTCGGCGAGGTGCTGCTCATGGGCGGCAACCCGGCGTACCTCGTCCTGCCGGTGGCGAAGATGGTGCTGCTGTTCGTCTTCGCGGCCAAGGTGGTCTCGGGTCGGCGGTGGGCCCTGGTGGCCCTGATTGTGGTGCAGGGAATCACCTTGGTCGGGTTCTGGCTGCAGTTTGGCGCGGGGTTCCTTCCGTGGGTCGACTTCACCGTCAACTTGGTCGGCCTGATCACCAACGTCGCCGTGCCGGCCGCGGTGGTCTACCTGTGTGCGACCATGCTTGTCCCTCGCCCGTCCGCTGGTGAGCAGATCTTGTACGGGCTGCCGGTGCCGCAGGATCCGTATGCGCCCGCCCCGATGGTGACCACGGCGACTGTGCCTCAGCTGGCCGTGCCGTTTGCGCCGCGTCTGGTCGTGCCGACCGCCGTCGTCCCCTCGGCCATCCTGACGACGGAGGCAGCCTGTGAATCCGGTTGACGCGTTCTCGGTCGGGATCGCCCCGCAACACGTGCCCGCTCTCGTCGCGGCCTGCCTGCTCCCGGTGCTCGTCTTCGGTGTACGGCGGCTCCGCGCGCCAGGTGCCCATACCCGCCGGGATCTTGGATACTTCTCGGGCCCAGGGGCCCCGACATCATCCAAGATCGCGGGGGTGGGTGCGGTGCGGCTGTGGGCGGCGTGGTTGCTCGGCATCGCGGCCGCGGTCCACCTTGCGCTCCCGCTCGGGCACTACGACGGTCCACTGCTCACGATCGCCTTCCTGGGCAGCGGTGCCGCGTACGCCTGGCTCGCCGTGCGGGCGCTGGAGGGGCGCTCGTGGCGGCTGCTCGCCGCCGTGCTCCTGATTGGCACGCTGATCTCCTATCTGGTCGTCGCGGGCAGCGGTGGCGAGGAGCCGGACCAGGTGGGCATCGCGACCGCTCTGGTCGAGCTCGCCGCACTCGGGTTGTGCCTCGTGCCAGGCCGGGAGCCAGGACGGCCCCGGCGCTTCAAGCGGTTCGCCGGTTCGACGGCGACGGTCTTCGTGACCTTCGTCGTGGGGACGACGATCTGGATCGGGTCGTTCCTCGCCCACGCCGCGACGGACACTGATGCATCGGCGGCGCCCGATGGTGGGGTCGGCGCGATGGGCCACACCGGTGACCACGCCGAGGAACATGACCATGCGGCGCGGGCCCAGGCCGGTGTCATCATGCGGCCCATCGCGGATCATCACCCGACGCTGGCGCAGCAGCAGGCGGCCGACCGGCTCGCCGCCGCGACGAAGGCGGCGATGAAGAACTACGCGATTCTCGACGCCGCGATCGGGGCCGGGTACGAGGTGCCCAACCCGGGTACGGGCACGGATGTGCACATGGACAACAAGAAGTTCAAGAACGACGGGCGGGTGCTCGACCCACAACGCCCGGAGACCCTCGTGTACGCCATCGAGGGGGGCCGGGCGACTCTGCTCGGCGTCGTCTTCGTGATGGAGCGAGCGGGCCGGGCCGGCCCGGAGCCCGGTGGGCCGATCACCCGCTGGCACGCGCACAACATCTGCCTGACCCTGCTGCCGCCGGGCTTCGGCATCGTCACACCGTTCGGCACGTGCCCCGCCCTGTCGGTCAACGTGACTTCGCCGGAGATGATGCACGTCTGGATCATCGACAACCCGTCCGGAGCCTTCGCCGAGGGCCTGGACGACACCTGGGTACGCGCCTACCACGCTGAGCACGGCAGGCCATACTCCCGTCGGTAGGCTCACCTGCATGAGCACGCCGCGGCCGGTCCTTGTCGTCGACTTCGGTGCCCAGTACGCGCAGCTGATAGCGCGCCGGGTGAGGGAGGCACGGGTCTACTCCGAGATCGTGCCGCACTCCATGTCCGTGGCCGAGATGCTGGCCCGCGACCCGGCCGCGATCGTTCTCTCGGGCGGGCCGGCGAGTGTCTATGAGCCCGGCGCTCCGCAGGTCGACCCGGCGCTGTTCGACGCCGGCGTGCCGATGCTTGGCATCTGCTACGGATTCCAGGCGATGGCGCGGGCGCTCGGCGGGGAGGTGGCGCACACCGGACAGCGAGAGTTCGGCGGCACCCAGCTCAGTCTCGCCGGCTCCGGCGGCGAACTGCTCGGCGGGCTGCCGGAGCAGCAGATCGTCTGGATGAGCCACGGCGACTGCGTCACCGTCGCGCCGGATGGATTCATCGTGACGGCCAACAGTCCTCATGCGCCCGTCGCGGCGTTCGAGGACGTCGCCAACCGGCGGGCGGGCGTGCAGTTCCACCCCGAGGTCAGGCATACCCAGCACGGCCAGCACGTGTTGGAGCGGTTCCTACACTCGATGGCGGGCATCGAGCCGATGTGGACGCCGGCGGGCATCATCGATGACCAGGTGGCGGCCATCCGAGCGCAGGTCGGCGACGCGCAGGTTATCTGCGGCCTCTCCGGCGGAGTCGACTCTGCGGTGGCGGCGGCGCTCGTCCATCGCGCCGTGGGCGATCAGCTCACCTGCGTCTTCGTCGACCACGGTCTGCTGCGGGCCGGGGAGGCCGAGCAGGTCGAGAAGGACTACGTCGCGGCGACCGGTATCCGGCTCAAGGTCGTCGACGCCGCCGATCGTTTCCTCACCGCGCTCGCCGGGGTCACCGATCCGGAGGCGAAGCGGAAGATAATCGGCCGGGAGTTCATTCGCGTCTTCGAGGCGGCCGCCCGCGAGATCGACGCGGAAAGGCACGTCGAGTTCCTGGTCCAGGGGACCCTCTACCCCGACGTCGTGGAGTCGGGCGGGGGAACCGGAACCGCGAACATCAAGTCACACCACAACGTCGGCGGCCTGCCGGACGACCTTGAGTTCTGGCTGATCGAGCCGCTGCGAACGCTGTTCAAGGACGAGGTACGGGCGCTAGGCGCCACCATCGGCCTGCCCGAAGCGATGGTATGGCGCCATCCGTTCCCCGGTCCCGGCCTGGCCATCCGCATCATCGGCGAGGTCACCCGGGACCGCCTTGACCTGCTCCGGGCCGCCGACAAGATCGCCCGAGACGAGCTCACCGCCGCCGGCCTGGACCGCGGCGTTTGGCAGTTCCCGGTCGTACTCCTCGCCGATGTGCGCAGCGTCGGTGTGCAGGGCGATGGGCGCACGTACGGACACCCGGTCGTGCTCCGTCCGGTGTCCAGTGAGGACGCGATGACCGCGGACTGGTCCCGGCTGCCCTACGACCTCGTCGCGAAGGTCTCGACTCGGATCACCAACGAAGTTCCCGAGATCAACCGGGTCGTGCTCGACGTGACGAGCAAGCCGCCAGGCACCATCGAGTGGGAGTGACCGGCCGCCTCGCCGCAGCTACGCTGCCCGGATGTCCCCGCTACTCATCAGTCTCAGCGCCGCCGCCGGCGCCGCTGGCGGCGCCCTCGTGCCACTGACCGCCTACCGCCTCTCCGTCCCGGCCGACGAGCCCAGTCGCACTGCGTGCACCTCGTGCGACGCGCCTCTGCGCCGCGGCGTGGGTGGGTGGGTGCGCCTTCACGCCCGCTGTTCGGCCTGCGGTGCCCGCCTGGGTCCGCCGGCCTGGCTGACGGCCGCCGCCGCGGCAACCGCTAGCGGCCTGCTCGCGGCTGCTCTGGATGCCACGCTGGCCCTTCCGCTATATGTCGCGTTGGCGATCCTTGGTGTTCTGCTCGCCGTTATCGACCTCTCGTGCAAGCGTTTGCCGCGCACTCTCGTTTTTCCGGCAGTATGGATCAGCGCTTCCCTGTTCGCCGTAATCGCGGCTGTAACGGGTGATTGGGGCGCATTGCTACGCGCGGCGTTGGCGGCGGTCGTGCTCGGGTCGGCTTTCCTCGTGCTCTACCTCCTGCCCGGGCGGGGACTCGGCTTCGGCGACGTGAAGCTAGCGGTGCTGCTCGGACTCTTTCTCGGCTGGCTGAGCTGGGGAGCGGTGCTGCTTGGCGCGCTGTTGCCGTGGCTCGTGAACGGCCCAGTCGCGATAGGCCTCCTTTTGACCCGACGGGTCGGGCGGAAGTCATGGCTGCCGTTCGGGCCCGCGATGCTCGTCGGTGCTCTGTTGTCCGTCCTGTGTGTAGGGTGGCTTCGTACGTTTGCCCGTGGATGAGCCCGCCATCAGCGCAGGTCAAGGCCCATTTGGAGCGACGACTCAGCCGTTCGGTGGCGAAGTTCGGTACCTTTCATGTCCCCTTCCCGACAGCGGCCTCGCCTAGCATCGTGGAACGTTCCTCGCGTTCGCGCTGGAGCGCGGCAGAATGGCTGGTCCGCAAGGACGATCTGGAAGGTGGGGTTCTGTGAAGAAACTCGTCCGCAATCTGCGGGCATTCCGCAAGAACGACGATGGTGCGACGGCCGTCGAATACGGTCTGCTCGTCGCGCTCATTGCGGTGGTCATTGCCGCCACCGTGGTCCTGCTTGGCGGCGCGCTCAACACCAAGTTTGGCCAGGCCGAGGCGTGCGTGGATAGCGACGCGGCCAGCGCGTGCCCGTAGATGTCGCCTAGCTCAGCGCGTTGTCCCGCCGGCGGATTCTGTCCTCCGGCGGGACAACGCTAGGTAGTTCACAGGGAGATCATGTGCAGCGGCAGGTTAATGGTCGGCGGACCGCCGACCTTGGCGCTACGTCGGTCGAGTACGCCATGCTGGCCACCTTCATCGCGGTAGCAGTGGCACTCGCGATCGGTGGGGTCGGCCTCGCCGTCATCGATCTCTTTACTAGTGGCGTTGACATTCCATGGGGTGGTTAATGGTCACCAGGCGGGGGCGAGATAGCGGCGCGGCGGCGGTCGAGTTTGCCTTGATTTTACCCATCGTGCTGCTAGTCATTTTCGGAATCATCGATTTTGGGCGCATGCTCAATGCCCAGATCACGCTCACCGAGGCGGCCCGGGAAGCAGCCCGCGCGACCGCGCTGATCGATGCGGCGGCGGGTCAGGCGCGTTTCGACCGGGTGGCCGAGTCGACCGTGGGCGATCTCACCCCCACAATAATCGCGTGCCCAGCGACGCCCGACGCCGACGACGATGCGGTGGTGGACGTTACCTACACATTCACCTTCGTGACCCCGCTGAGCATCCTCATCGGCGGCGACGGCACGACCGACCTCGCGGGACACGGTGTCATGCCATGCATACATTGAGCCGGTTAACTATGTGGCGACCCGGCATGGGCGGGATTCTGCGACGCCTCCACCGCGACCAGCGAGGGGCGGTCGCGACCGTGTTCGCCATCCTGCTGGCGGGTGGCGTCTTGCTCGGCATGTTGGCGCTGGTCGTTGATGTCGGCCGGCTCTATGCCGAACGCGAGGAGCTCCAGAGCGGCGCGGACTCGGCCGTCGTCGCCCTCGCCGAGAAGTGCGCTCAGGCCAAATCTGTCACAGACTGCTCGGTGGCCGACGTCGCTACTCTCGCGGCGCGGTATGCGGACGCGAACGCCAAAGACGGATCCGCTAACGTGCTCGAGATCTGCGGCGACGTTCCAGCAAGCCCGTTTATCCTCAGCTGCGACAGCACCGTCGGCAACCTCACCGACTGCATTCCGGCGGAGTATACGGAGGATCGGCCCTACCTCGAGGTGCGGACTGGGACCCAGACCAGCGACGACGAGTTCTTGCTGTCCCCGTCGTTCGCGCAGATGCTGCTCGGCAACGGCGATTACGCCGGTTCGGGTGTACGCGCGTGCGCCAGAGCGATATGGGGACCGCCGGTGTCCGGATCCGGTCTAGCGGTGACGTTCTCGACGTGCGAGTTCGACGAGGCCACGACCGACGGGACGGTCTACGCTGCCCCGCCGCCTGCTGTCCCGTCCGACAGCTACGAGCAGACGCTCTACCTGCACAACACCGACAAGGCCAAGACCTGTCCGGCCGGACCGTCGGGCTGGGACTTCCCCGGTGGCTTTGGCTGGCTCGACGAGACGGAGTGTCAGGCGTTCATTGAGGTCGACGAGACCGTCGGCGGCAACGTAAGCGTCTCCCCCTCCAAGAGCTGCAAGGACCTGCTTCCCGGGTGGCGGGACAATCACACCGTCCTGCTGGTGCCGATCCACGACGGCATCCTGGGCAAGGGTGGCAGCAAGGTGGAATATCACGTGGCTGGTCTCGCCGCATTCGTGGTAACGGGATACCACCTGCCCGGGCTGTCCGAAAAGTCGAATCTGACGAACAAAGCGCCATGCAAGGGCGACGACAAATGCATCTACGGCTACTTCACGAACGCGCTCATGCCCCCGACCGGCGGCGCCATCGGCGACCCGGAGGATGACTTCGGCGCCACCATCATCACGCTCATCGGATAACCCATTCGACAAGCACCCCACGGGGAGCAGAAAGACTCAGGACAAAAGCTCATGACTCGTCGCATCCTCGCGATCGTTATCGCGATCTTTCTCGCCGCCCTCGGCACCGCCGGCCTGCTCTTCTACGCCGTTTCGGCCGACACACGTGCCCAGGCCAACGTCGAGGGCGTCACGGTCGCGATCGCGAGCAAGCCGATCCCGATCGGCACCAGCGGCGCCCGCATCCGGGCTGACCAGCTGATCCGGCTGGAGAGGATGCCGAGATCCGCCGTCCCCGCCGATGCCCTGCCAGATGTGAGCGCCGAGCTCGACCGGCTCGTGGTGACCGCGGCCGTCGTGCCAGGGCAGATCCTGCTCAGGGCGATGTTCGATGAGCAAAGCAAGGTCAACAGCGGCCTTACGCTGCCGGACGGAAAGATGGCCGTCACAGTCGAAACTGGCGTTCCCGAGCAGGTGGCCGGCTACGTGCGGCCAGGGAGCAGGGTGACGATGTTCCTGACGTACACCCTGCTCGACAAGGACGGCAAGGAGACAAAGTTCCAGCGGACGCGGGTTCTACTCGCCGAGGTCGAGGTGCTCACCGTCGGGACCTACCAGCCGCCGGTCCGCGCCAATGGCAGCGGCAGCTCCAGCACCAACAGCAACGACACGACCGCTACCAAGGCCAGTGGCTCGCTCCTCGTGACGGTGGCGGTAACGCAACCCGAAGCCGAGCGGCTGATCGAGGGTCTGCATACCGGCAAGCTCTATCTCGGCCTGCTCACGGACGCCATTGAAGTCAAGCCGGGGTCCGGTGTCGACAACAAGGACGCCGCGGGTGGCGTAACGCCGCTATTTCCGTGACCGCAGCTGGAGTACCGACATGACAATCCTGTTCGAGCCGCACCGGCGCGAGGCTCAGCATTTCGCGGTGCTTCTCGGCAGTGATGTTCACACCGCTACGTCGGGTGAGGATCTGCTGCGATTGCTCGCCGAGTATCCGGCCGACCAGTCGGTGATACTCGGTCCCGGAGTCGATCTGAGCGTCGCGCTCGCGATGGCCGCCGAGTGCCGCGTGACCCGACCGGCACTCGGCATAGTCCTGATTCGCGAGCGGGTCGACGTGGGCCTGCTCGGCGTGGCGTTACGGTCTGGCATCCGAGAGGTGGTGCCGGCCAACGACCCCGCCGCGCTGCTTGCGGCGTGTGCCCGGTCGCTGGAGGTCTCGCGGCAGTTGGGCCCAGCGGCCGGACATGGCTCGCGCCGGTTCGGTTCGTCGGCGATGGACGCGAAGGTGATCACCGTCTTCGCGGCGAAGGGGGGATGCGGAAAGACCACGCTTGCCACCAACATTGCGGTCGCGCTGGCCGCCGGCGGCGCGCACCGGGTCGGCCTCATCGACCTCGACCTGGCCTTTGGCGACGTGGCGATCATGTTGCAGCTGGTGCCTGAGCGAACCATCGTGGACGCCGTGGGTCAGCATCTGGACGAGACGCTGCTGCGGAGCATCCTGACGCCTTACACCTCGGGCGTGGACACGGTGCTCGCCCCGCCCGGACCGGCCGAGGCGGAGCGGGTGACGCGGGGCCTGGTTGCGGATGTCCTGGAGTTCGCTCGCGGCATGTTCGAGTACGTTGTCATCGACACCCCGCCGCAGTTCACCGACCACGTGCTGACTGCTCTTGATCTGTCGCACGTTCACGTGCTGCTGACCACCCCCGATATCCCGGCGTTGAAGAATCTGCGCATCACGCTCGACACTTTCGACCTGCTCGACCTGCCAAAGGAGCAGCGATTCATCGTGCTCAACCGCTCGGACGCCAAGGTGGGCCTCACCGCGACCGACATCGAGCGGGTCATTCGTGCACCGATCTCGGCGTACGTACCGTCCAGCCGGGATGTCCCGGTATCGATCAACCGAGGTGTACCGATCATGCTCGACAACCCGCACCACCCGGTCAGCACGTCGATCCGCGAGTTCGCGCTCGGTTGGCTCACCACGCCGACGCCGCCGAGAACCCCCGTACGCGGGCTGCGCCGAATGCTGAAGCGGGGGCGGTGAAACGATGAGCCTGATCGATCGCCTTGCCCACCGTCGCTCCCCCGTGGATGTCACCGCGCGTATCCGCACGACGCAGACGAGCCCGTTGGCGGAGATCCGTCGCCGGGTGCACAAGGAGCTCCAGGACATCCTCGGCCCGCAGCTCTACAACGAGAGGTCCGCGGAGGTGCTCGCGCAGAGCGTGCGGAAGACCCTGGCCGAGGTGCTGGCGAAAGATGAGCACGCGCTCAACGCCGCCGACCGAACCCGGATCACCAGCGAGATCTGCGACGAGATCCTCGGCCATGGGCCGCTCGAACCGCTGCTCCGGGATCAAGACGTGAGTGAAATCATGGTCAACGGCCCAGACCGAATCTACGTGGAGCGGTTCGGCCACATCGTGCCTGTGGACGCCGCGTTCATCGACGAAACGCACCTACGCCGTGTCATTGACAAGATCGTGGCTCGGGTTGGGCGGCGAGTCGACGAAGCCAGCCCGATGGTCGACGCGCGTCTGCCCGACGGTAGTCGGGTCAACGCAGTTTTGCCCCCGATCGCGCTCGACGGCGCGGTGCTGACGATCCGCAAGTTCGCAGCCGACCCGTATGGGATTGAAGACCTGATCGCTTTTGGCACCCTGAGCCGGTCGGTGGCTCACCTTCTCTCAGCCTGCGTCAAGGGCCGCCTCGACATGCTGATCAGCGGCGGTACGGGCACGGGCAAAACCACCACGCTCAATGTGCTGTCACAGTACCTCCCCGGGGACGAGCGCATCGTGACGATCGAGGACGCGGCCGAACTCCAGCTGCACCAGGAGCACGTCCTACGACTGGAGTCGCGCCCGGCAAACATCGAGGGGCGTGGTCAGGTCACGATCCGAGACCTGGTACGTAATGCGCTACGCATGCGCCCGGACCGGATCGTGGTGGGAGAGGTCCGCGACGGTGCCGCCCTCGACATGCTGCAGGCGATGAACACCGGTCACGATGGATCGCTCACCACGGTGCACGCGAACTCCCCCCGAGATTCGCTGTCCCGCATCGAGACCATGGTGCTGATGGCCGGCATTGACCTGCCAGTACGGGCGATCCGGGAGCAGATCGCCTCGGCGGTTGACCTGATCATCCATCAGTCTCGGCTGAAGGACGGAAGCCGCCGCATCACGCACATCACCGAGGTGGTTGGCATGGAGGGTGACGTCATCAGCCTCCAGGATCTGTTCCTCTTCGACCACCGCGCCGGGCAGGACGAGTTTGGCCGCAGCCGCGGCGCGCTGCTGTCAACCGGTCTTCGCCCACGGTTCGTTGATCACCTTGAGGATGTCGGGATCACCATCGCACCGGAAGTCTTCGGCCGGACCCTCCTAACTCGATGACAGGACCGATGAGAACGTTGAAGAACGCACTGCCCGCCCTGGCCAGACGTCCGCTGGCCGGTCTGGCTGTGTTTGTGGTCGTCGCCCTGACCGTCCTCGCGATGCCCGCGCCGGCACTCGCCGCGCCCACGCCGAGTCTGGCCGCGAGCCGGTTGGAGACCGCACCCGGGGTGGTGCGGTTCCTGCTGACGGCCAGTGGTCTCCCGCTCAACACGCCGATCGATCCGGCGAACGTCGCGGTCCGGGTCGGCGAGACGACTCTCGTATCCAATGCCGAGAAGGTCAGCCGGTCCGCAACAAAGCTGCCGCCGCGCGGTCTCATGGTGGTGCTGGACGTGAGCGGCTCGGTCGCCGGCGCACGGCTCGCCGCCGCACAGAACGCCGTCCGTGAATTGGCGTCGAACCTGCCCGAGGACGTGCAGGTCGGGCTGATCGCGGTGAGCGACGCGCCCAGGCTGGTTCTCAAGCCGACCGAGGACCGGGCGGCACTCACCAACGCAACCAGCGCACTGCGCGGTGACGGAAACACCGCGCTCTACGACGCCGTGGCGCTCGCCGCGACAGCCCTGCGGCAGGCCAAGTTCGGCCCGGACAGTGAGCGGCGGGTGCTGGTGCTCTCCGACGGCCTCGACACCGCGTCGAAGATGTCCCTCAGCCAACTGCAGAGCCGCCTGAGGTCCGAGAAGCTCGCCGTCGACGTGGTCGCGTTTCAGGCGGACAAGGTCGGCCTCGACGCACTCCAGGACATCGCGGTGATCGGGGACGGCCGCGTCCTGACCGCGCCGGAGGCCACGTTCGTCGCGGACTCCTTCCGGGCCGTGGCCGGCGGCTTCTCCGTAGTTCTCGCTGTGGAGGCGGTGGTCCCGGCAGGTCTCAGCGACAAACAGGAGACCCTCGTCGTGTCGCTGGAGACGACCGCTGGAACGCTGACCACGAAGGTGCCGGTGACCTTCGCCGCTGGCCCGCCGGTCCGGGTCGCCGGCGCGCCGCGCCTCGGCTGGATTCCTGTTTGGGCACCGTGGGCTCTGGGTGGGACCTTCTTCCTCGGCGGGATCGGGCTCGTCGTCGCGCTCGTCTGGCCACGCTCGAAGAAGAAAGATCGCATCGGGCAGATCGAGCAATTCGAGCCGGGTCGCGTCAAATCGCTGAAGACGAGAAACGTCGAACCGACCAGCGCGCTGACCCGCGCCGCTCTTTCAGCGAGCGCCGCGATCGTCCGCTCCGGCGATCTTGAGCAGCGCATCGCCCTACGGCTCGACCAAGCCGGCATGCGGTTGCGGCCGCACGAGTGGGTGCTGCTCCGTGCATGCGGGGCGATCCCCCCTGCGGCCGTGCTCTTCCTGGTCTTTGGGCACCCGTTCTGGCGGTGGGCGGGCCTGGTCATTGGCGGGTTACTGGGCTGGCTGGCCACCGGCATGTACCGGTCCATCAGGGCCGACCGGCGCGCCGCGAGCTTCGCCGAGCAATTGCCGGACGCGCTGCAACTTGTCATCGGCTCGCTCCGGTCCGGATTCTCGCTGCAGCAAGCCATCGACGCCCTCGTCCGCGAGGCGCCCGAGCCGGTCGCCGCGGAGTTCGGGCGCGCGCTCGCCGAGAACCGGCTGGGTGCCGACCTATCGGATGCGCTCGATGGAGTAGCCCGGCGGGCCCAGAGCGACGACCTCGGCTGGGCGGTCATGGCGGTGCGCATCCAGCGAGAGGTCGGCGGAAACCTCGCCGAGGTGCTGCAGACCACTGTGGACACCATCCGCGAGCGTGGTCGCCTGCGTCGGCATGTCAAGTCCCTCTCGGCGGAGGGTCGGCTCTCCGCGTGGGTGCTCATCGCCATACCGATCCTGCTTGGCGGGTTCTTTTTCACCTTCCGGCGCGCATACCTGCGTCCTCTTTATACCGAACCGATCGGCATCGCGATGCTCCTCGTCGGACTAGTGCTCCTCGTAGTCGGCATCTTCTGGATGTCGCGCACAGTCAAGGTGGAGGCCTGACATGGACCTGCTCCCAAACGCCGTCCTGCTCGGTGCGGGTGCGCTGTTCTTCGTCGGCGTCGCGATCATGGTTGTCACCATCGCCTACGCCAGCTTCGGCCGCGTCGGCGTGGCTCGAAGCCTCAGCGCCATCGACAAGGCATATTCGCCCGGTTCGGCCGGCCGCCAGGAGGAGGCGTTCGGCGACCGGGTTGTGGCGCCCATGACGACCCGGATGACCAAGATCGGCCGAGCCGCCACGCCCGCCGGGGCGCTGGCTCGGCTTCGGCGCTGGCTCGACTACGCCGGCAACCCAACCTACTGGTCCGTCGAGCGGATCTTCGAGTTCAAAGGGCTCGGTCTGATCGTGCTACTCGTGGTCGGGGTGATCGTCGGACTGACTCTCGGCGGCCTGATCGGGGCGGGTGTCGGCGGCGTGCTCGGAGCCGTGCTCGGTTTCTACCTACCCGACCTGGTCGTCTACGACCTAGGCGAGCGCCGCCAGAACCGCATTCGTCAGACCCTGCCCGACATCCTCGACACCCTGACCATCAGCGTTGAGGCGGGCCTGGGTTTCGATGCCGCCGTGGCGCAGGTGACCCGGTACGGCCAAGGTCCGGTGTCGGGAGAGTTCGCCCGACTGCTGCAGGAGATGCAGCTCGGCATTCCGCGCGTCGACGCGCTCCGCGCGCTTGCTCAGCGTACGAAGGTGATGGAGCTCAAGACCTTCTGCTCCACCATCGTGCAGGCGACCCAACTCGGCATCCCCATCGCCAACGTGCTGCGCGAGCAGTCGAAGGAGATGCGCATCAAGCGACGTCAGCGGGCCGAGGAACTGGCCCAGAAGGTGCCGGTGAAGATCCTCTTCCCACTGATCTTCTGTATCTTCCCATCGCTGTTCATCGTGGTACTGGGCCCCGGCGCCATCAGCATCGCGAAACTCTTCTTCGGATAGCCGCTGGGGTCCTTCGAGCGTCGGGAGGTCGACCGCCGCGCTGGACGCCCGCGCTCGGTGAACCGGGTATGGTCGCTCTCGGTCGAAGGGGGGTGGCCGTGGAGCGGCGTCGGCGGATCGCGGCGTACGGGCTGTGTCGGGACGCATCGGACCGGATTCTCCTGGTGCGGGCAGCCATGGGGCGCACAAACGCCGGCCGGTGGTTCCTGCCGGGTGGCGGCATCGAGCACGGCGAGCATCCACGGGACGCCGTGGTCCGCGAGTTCGAGGAGGAGACCGGACTGCGGGTGGCGGTTGAGCGAATCCGTGACGTTATGACCGATATTGAATACCTGTCGGATATCCCGGCGATGCGCCACCACGATCGAGTCATCTTCGATGTGAAGATCATCGGTGGCGAGCTCCGGAACGAGCGGGGAGGGAGCACGGAACTCGCCGCGTGGGTGACTGCCGACGCACTCGCCGGCCTGCCGCTGATGCCATTCGTCGCGCGCTTGCTCGAGGTGACATCACCGGACGATATAACCGATATCGGTATCCCGCCCCAGACGTTTGCGGGGGGCGGAACCGTGCCGGCGCGGCGGCAACGCTTCGCCGCCTACGGTCTCGTCACCGACGTGGCCGGCAACGTTCTGCTCACTCTCATCGCCGATGGCTATCCCGGTGCCGGGCGCTGGCACCTACCGGGCGGCGGCACCGACTTCGGCGAGGGCGCGGTCGATGGGCTGTTGCGAGAGTTGGTCGAGGAGACGAACCAGCGAGCCCAGATCACCGGGTTGATCAACGTGTCGCATCGCCACCACCGCGACGCGGCCGGGCCCGAGGGTGTACCGATCGACTGGCATGGTGTGCGGGTGGTGTTCCGCGCGCGGGTCGACACGCCGACACCGCCCCGGGTGCTGGATAGCGGCGGCTCTACGGTGGAGGCGTCCTGGTTCTCGCCCGCTCAGGCGCGCACGCTGCCGTTGACCGAGATCGCGCACGACATGATCTCCCAGCAACTGCGTCACCCACCGTGAGGGGCTGTGTCGCCAGCCACAGGTTGTTCCGCAGGTGGCGCCGGTACGCGACAATGGGTAAGTCGTAAAAATCCGGTTACCCAAAGTGACTGATTCCCTGTGCCGTTTTGCCCTGGTACGAGGGTGTCTGTGGTGAAAGATCCATCGAACTGGGCCATCGCCAACGATGGGCGCGTGTGCGATCGTGTAATGCGCCACGCCGGTTACCTGCTCGCAATGTGGGCGCCATCAACCGGCAAGGTCGGGAACCGGAGTTCCTACAGGAGGTTAAGCCGTGGCGAGAGTCTGGCGTCGGCGCCGGAGTCTGGACACCCCCCGTCCCGCCGGGCGTCGTTGGGCTAGGTTGCGCCGGAGCGGTTCACGCGCCACGCAGGTGTTCGCACGCGTGACGCGGCGACGGGGTCAGCCAGGCGTGAGTGGTGCTTCTGCGGGCCAGCAGGTTGTCTATCCCCAGCCGGACCGCTCGTGGCGTCACATCGCCACCCGGAGGCCCGGGTCCCTGGATTCGGACAACCTCGCGGGCCTAGTGCCGACGGACCCGGCCGCGATCGTGGGTTCCGTCGCGCCAGTGAGCCCCGCCATGGGCCAGGCCAGGACCCGTGATTATGGCGCCGATCCCGGCCCCGTCACGATCCCATTGCTGCCGGGCGAGCGCACGCCGATGCGCCGGCTCCAGTTCGTGCTGGCCAACGGCTGCACGGTGGCCAGCCTGCTGCTCGGCATGTCCGCCGTCTTCCTGGCCATCGGCGGGGACTTCAAGCTCGCCGCCCTGGCGCTGCTCGCCTGTGTCGTGTTCGACGGTTGCGACGGCGGGCTCGCCCGTAAATTCGGCGTCTCGAGCCCGTTCGGTGCCCAGATGGACTCGCTGGCTGACCTCAGCTCGTTCGGCGTCGCGACCGGCCTCGTCGTGTACCAGTGGCTCATCGCCCAACATGCCAGCCCGCTAGCCGCGGCGCCGGCCTGTGCCCTGATCGCGATCTGTGCCGCCATCCGTCTGGCGCGGTTCAACGTGTCGCCCAAGGACGGGCGGTACTTCTGCGGTGTGCCGACCACAATGGTTGCCGCCGTGCTGGCGCTGAACATCCTGTTGGGTCCGGACCTGCCGGCCGGTGTCCTCGCGGCGGCCGTGGCCGTGTACGCGCTCGCCATGGTGACGTCGTTCCCGTACGCCAAGCTGGTGAGCGTCCTTCGGCTGCCCATGTGGCTCTGGGTCATCCCGGCCATCTGCGCCATGATCAGCGTGCCGGTAACGTTCGCCGCTATCGTCGGGAGCTACCTCGTCAGTGGCCCGCTGCTGTGGGTCCTCCACCGACAGCGCCCCGGCCTCGTCGCCTGACCCCGCCTGACCCACTTCCGGGCGTGGATCAGGCCCAGCGGGCGATCACGGTTTCGCCGCCGAGGACGCGGTCGCCCGGCGCGACCGTCGCGGTGGCCGCCTGAGCTGGCAGATAGACATCGGTCCGCGAGCCGAACCGAATCAACCCGAAGCGTTCGCCCTTGGCGAGTAGCGCACCGACAGGCGCTCGGTGCACGATGCGGCGGGCGATCAGCCCGGTGCGCTGCGCCACCGCCACCGTGCCGCGGGTGGTCTCCAGCACCGTGTACCCGGCGACGTTGTGCTCCGCCTCGGGTTTCATGGCCGCCGCGTTACCCCCGTCGATGACGAAATGATCGACGACCCGTCCGGCCACGGGCGACCGGTTGACGTGGACATCCAGCACGGACAGGAAGACCGCGATGCGGAGGAATTCGTCGCGGCCGAGCCGATCGTCGCGTACCCGTTCGACGCCGAGCACCTTGCCGTCGCTCGCGGCGACAATCGCTGCCGGATCGGCGGGGATCATCCGCTCCGGGTCGCGGAAGAAGGCGGCGACCGGCGCGGCTGCGAGCGCCGGCAGGAGCCACAACCTCGACCGCGGGCGGGCCCGCCGCGCGAGGACGGCCGCGCCAAGGCAGATCGCGGCCGCGGCGACCCCGTTGGAGTCGATGTGCATGTCGGGAGTGAGCCGTACGCTGCTGGTGCGCTCCAGCGGGGCGAGGCGCTCTGCGAGTTCCGCGTCGGCCGGGGTGAAGCGGAGACGTTGTACCCGGACCGGAGGCACGTTGCGCAGCACCAGGTCGCTGCCCACCCCGTAGAGGGTCGCTTGCCGGTCGAGTTCCTCGCCGGCACCGCCCGCGAGGAATGGCGCGGCGGCGACGGCGAGGCTGACCACGCCGCCCTGGTTGACGTGCTTTGTCAGCCCTTCGAGTTCCCCTCGGATCTCATCCGCTCCACCGATTACGAGGTCGGCCAGGATGACGGCATCCGCGGGATCGGCCTCGGCCAATGTCTCGACGACCCGAACACGCTGCTCCACCCAGGCGCCCGCCTGCCGGATGACAGCGCGTACACCATCGACGGCCGAGCCGGCCACGACGGTCAGGCTGTCGTGGGGCGTGAGGGCGTCGATCGCCGACCCCAGCACCGGGGACGCCGGATCGGCACCGACGACGAGGCCATGCTTGGGCCCTGGGTGTCGGGTGAAGTCGGCCGTTAGCGCCTTCGCGGCCGCACCGGAGATGCGGGCCTGGAACAGCTGCGACAGATCCTCGGTCATGCCAGGGCTCCTTTCCGCTCGGGGCAAGGGCCAGCATATGCGTCCGCCGCCGCGACCCCGGATCGGGCCGCGGCGGCGCTCACTCGCGGTGCTAACGCGTGTCGTCAGACTCCATTGTTGTGAGTACGGGCTCGTCCGTGTCCGGTTCGTCGAGCGGTTCGTCGCCGCTATCGGTCACCGCCGCCGGTCGATCGCCGCCTCGCAGGCTTGCCACCACGCCGAGCAGGCCCAGCAGGATCAGCGCGCCGGCCGCTATCCAGCCGAGGTTTGGCACATTCCAGTTGACGTCGACGTAGCGACTGAGCAGCCACCAGCCGGCGATGGCGATAAACAAGACCCCGAAGACGAGCGAGACCACGTCGATGCTGTGGCGTTTCATCGGTGTACCTCCACATTGCCCAGGCCGACCTCGGCGGTAATGCGGAGTTGTCCGCCGCCCGGCCCGTCGTTACCGAGGTCGGTCACGGTCCGGGATTCGGGGCCGAGGCCGCCCCAGTTCTCCCGGAAGATGTCCGCATTGCCCACGTCGACGTTGGCGTCGATGGTCACGTCGACGTCGGGCGGGACGATGATCTCGAGGTTGCCGACGTCGACTTTGACAGTGATGTCGACGAGCCGCTGCGCGTCGGCGAAGTCGATCGCGGTTAGGTCCAGGGTCGCATCGCCGACATCGTGCCGGTACTCATCGCTCAGTTGGTCAATCGACGGGGGTGCCCACGTGATCGTGCCGCCCCGCCAATTGCCGTCGAACTGTTGTGCACCGAAGACCGAAGCGAGGGCGATCGAGAGCACGACGCCGACCGCGATCAACCACCGCGCGCGGCCGATCCAGGCCCCGATGAGCAGTCCCAGGCCGACGGTGGCGAGGGCTGCGGCGACGTACCCCGCGGCGGGTACCCAGTCACCGGCAAGGTCCACCAGCGCGACGGCGCCCACCGCGACCAAGACCAGCGAGAGGGTCAGCAGCCCAAGCCGCGAATGCGGCGGCTTCGGGCGAGCAGGGGGGCGAGGGGGAGGCCCACCGACGAACGGTGGCGCGGGCGGGGGCATCGGCGGCTGCGGGGGCAGGCCGTGGTACGTCGTGGTGGCACCGGGTGGCGGGAAGGGTCCGTATGGGGCAAAGGGAGGGACCGGCGCACCCGGCGCACCCGCCCCAGCAGTCCCCGGCGCCACAGCGGATCCCGGTGCGACAGCGGATCCCGGTCCGACAGCGAATCCCGGTGCGACAGCGGATCCCGGTGCGACAGCGGATCCCGGTGACGCCGTGCCGACGACCGGACCGGCCGACGTCGACCACATCTGAGCCGTCGGTGCCGCGCCGGCCGTCCGAACCCGACCACGCTGGTCGCGTAGGAGCAGCAGCAGGGCACCCCCGAGCAGGGCGACGGCCAGCAGCGGGGCCGCCCGGAACGGCTCCGAGAAGTACGCGGCGAACGAGAACACGACGATCGCGCCTCCAATGATGGTGAGCACTGTGGATGTGCCAGATCTCCCACGGCCTGCGAGCGCCTCGATGGGCGAGGCGGTGTCGCCGTCGGCTGGCAGCAGCAGCCAGGCGATCAGGTAGGCAAGCACACCGATGCCGGCGAAGAAGGCGAGCACGGCGAACACGACCCGCCACAGCACTGGGTCGGTGTTGGTCGCGCGCCCAAACGCGCCACTCACACCGGCCAGGAGGCGACCCTGTTTCGGGCGAACCAAACCGTTGCGCCAGGCGAACGCGGTGATCGGTGGCGGCTCGGGCGGTGCCGAACCCGCCGGACCCGCGCCGGCAGGTCCCGGCTCAGCGCTGCGAGGTCCCGGATCAGCGCTGCCAGGTCCCGGATCAGCGCTGCCAGGTCCCGGATCAGCGCTGCCAGGTCCCGGATCAGCGCTGCCAGGTCCCGGATCAGCGCTGCCGGGGTCGGCGCCCGCCGGCGCGTTGGGCGCCTCGGGCGGCGGCTGAGGAGGACGGTCGTCGGTCATGGACTCATGGTGACCCCGACCGGCACGCAGCCGCCTCAGGAGTCGACCCTGAGCCAACCCTGGCTTTCCCGAGTCTTGAGGATCGGGGTAGATCCCCTGGTCGCACCCGCGTTCGACGTGTGACGATCGTGTAACCAGCCTCAGCACACCAATCGCGGGAAGTATGAGCATCGAACCAACCGTCGCGAAGCCCGGGCCGCCGGACCCACCGTCCCTGCAGGCCGGCCCGGCTGCGCCGTACCCGGTCCGTCGCCTGTATCGCGATCGTGACAACAAGATCGTCGCTGGCGTCGCCGCCGGCCTAGCCGAGCATCTGCGTTTGCCGAGCGTGGTGGTTCGGATCGCGTTCATCGCGCTCTTCGTCGCGAACGGACTGGGCGCCCTGCTGTATGTCGCCTTCTGGGCGGTGCTGCCGGTCGCACCCCGCTCCGCGGCGACGTCGAGCGAGCGGCGGGGGTTCCGGGGTGGATTGCAGCGCTTGGGCCTGGTCGTCCTGGCCGCCGGCGTGATCATTTTGCAGATCCAGCTCAACGGCTTCGGCATCGACGCGACGCTGGTGGCCCTGGCGGCTGTCGTGGCGCTGGGGGCCGGGATCATATGGCATCAGACCGACCCCCAGCGGCGTCGCCGTACCGGTGAGGAGCCGGTTGCCAGACCCGCCACCGCACGTGTGGCCGGGGACGCGGGCGGCGAGCCCGTCGGCGACCGCCGCTGGTTCCTGGTTCGGGTCGTGGGCGGCGGACTCCTCGTCATCGTGGGCATCATCGGCATCCTCGGCTTCTTCGCTCCCGGGCCGACCGATCTCTCCGCCACCATCACCGGGATGCTCTTCGCGTTCCTTGCGCTCGCCGGCCTCGCGGTCGCCTTGGCACCCGTTCTCTGGCGCGTCTTCGGGCAACTGCGGGAGGAGCGGGTGGCTCGCATCAGAGAGCAGGAACGCGCTGAAGTCGCCGCGATCGTGCACGACCAGGTGCTGCACACGCTCGCCCTTATCCAGCGCAACGCCGGAGACTCGACGAGCGTAGTGCGCCTGGCCCGCGGCCAGGAGCGCAACCTGCGGAACTGGCTCTACAAGCCGACGGGTTCGCCCAGTGAGCGGTTCGCCGCCGCACTGGAGCAGGCGGCCGCCGAGGTCGAGGACACGTACGCCATCGAGGTCGAGACAGTGATCGTGGGCGATGCAGAGAACGACGAGCGCGTCGGCGCTCTGGTCGCCGCGACCCGTGAGGCGCTGGTCAACGCCGCTCGCCACGCAAAGGTAGGCACCGTCTCGCTGTATGCCGAGGCCGAGCAGGAACAGCTCAGCGTGTACGTTCGCGACCGCGGCACCGGCTTTGACCTGTCGACAGTGGATGACGATCGGCATGGTGTCCGTGGTTCGATCATCGGCCGCATGCAGCGCCACGGTGGCCGCGCCGAGGTCCGGTCGGCCCCCGGCGATGGCACCGAGGTCGAGCTCACGATGCCGAGCCACGGCCGCGCACCCGGCTCCGCCGGCCGCGCCTCGTCGTCCGGCTCCGCAGGCACTACCGCGTCGTCTGGCTCGCCAGGAAGGAACGACAGTCATGACTGAACCCGAACGCCCACTGCGAGTGTTTCTCGTGGACGACCACGCCATGTTCCGGGCCGGCGTCCGGGCCGAACTCGGTGCGTTCGTCGACGTGGTGGGCGAGGCCAGCACCGTGCCCGAAGCGGTAACGGCGATCGCCGCCACACAACCAGACGTCGTACTGCTCGACGTTCATATGCCAGACGGTGGCGGCCGGGCCGTGCTGGAGGCGTTGCGGCGCACGCAGCCAAACGTGAAGTTCCTTGCGCTGTCCGTCTCAGA
This sequence comes from Micromonosporaceae bacterium, assembly GCA_020027875.1. Taxonomy (GTDB): domain Bacteria; phylum Actinomycetota; class Actinomycetes; order Mycobacteriales; family Micromonosporaceae; genus JAXIPB01. Next base: position 36,866 of record JAHRHA010000036.1, read on the forward strand.
TGCCGCGGAGGATGTCATCGGCCTGATCCGGGCGGGAGCGCGCGGCTACGTCACGAAGACCATCTCATCGGAGCAGCTCGCCGACGCGGTGCGCCGCGTGGCTGATGGGGACGCCGTCTTCAGCCCGCGCCTGGCCGGCTTCGTCCTGGACGCATTTGCGTCCCGGCCGGACGTGCCGGTGGCGGACCCGGAGCTCGACCAGCTCACCAACCGCGAGCGGGAGGTGCTGCGTCTGCTCGCACGCGGCTACGCCTACAAGGAGATCGCCAAGGAGCTCTACATCTCCATCAAGACCGTAGAGACCCACGTGTCCAACGTGCTGCGCAAGCTGCAGATGTCCAATCGATACGAGCTGTCGCGCTGGGCCGCCGACCGCCGCCTCGTTTAACCTGAACGCCGATCATGACCTGGAGGTCATGATCGGCGGCGTTTGGCGACGGCCAGCTCATGATCACCGCGATCTTGGTGTGCTCGCCTACTCCGTACGCAAGATGGTGAACGCCTCGGCGAGGCGGCCCTCGGGTAGCCCGCCCGTACGGGCTGTCGTCGCCAGGCGGTCGCGGAGGATGGCGTCGAGGTCGACATGGCTGGTCTGGGAGGCGTGCCGGAGGAGTGCCGCGAGCTTGGCCGGGTAGGTGGCGGTCACATCCACGACGTGATCGGGGTTTGGGCCGCTCGCATACCACACCTCGCGGACAACCCAGGGTTCCAGGCCCTCACGGAGGAGCTCCGGGAACGCGAACGGGTTACGGGCGTCCGGATAGATAGCGCAGGTCGTGGCCTCGCCGACGGCCAGGTGGTCCGGGTGGCTCGGTCCGGCGATGCGTTCCCAACGGCGCAGCGGCGACATCGTCAGCACCCGGTCGGGCCGAAACCGCCTCATTGCCCGGGCGATGTCCCGTCGCAGCTGAATAGATGGTGTCAGGGTCCCATCGGAGTACCCGTCGAGGAACTCGATCTCCTCGACCCCGAGTTCGGCCGCCGCCGCGCGTTGCTCGGCTTCGCGCAGCGCTGGCATCTCCTCGCGGGGCGTTTCGTCGAAGCCGCCCGCGTCGCCACGGGTCACCACAATGCAGGCCATGTCGAGCCCCTCGGAGACCCACCTCGCCACGGTGCCCCCCGCCGCGAAGTCGACGTCGTCGGGGTGAGCGAACACGCCCAGTACCCTCTTGACGTCATTCAGCGGCTCGGCTGACGGCGGAAAGCTCACGACGCCCGATGTTACTCGCGCCGGTCAGACGAGCGGGCCGCGTCCGGCACGGAGGATGAGCATCGCCAGCTGGGTGCCGTCAGCGCCCAGAGCCTCGCGGAAACGGGCCAGGATCTCTTGTTCGCGGGCGAGCACCAGGCGGGTTCCCCCAGCGGCCACCCGGGTCGCACCAACCTCGTGCGAGATGGAGGCTCGCTCCAACCACAGGTTGATCAGCATGTCGTCGATCTCGTCGATCCGCGTTCGTAACTCTGTGATCCGCGAGTCGGCGGCACTCTTGGGATCGGCGCCCCCATTGGCGTTCGCGCCAGGAGTGACGGTTGGATCGGTCAGGACGGAGGCGTTCATGGCAGGTGCTCCTCGGGTTGATGGCGTTCCGGTCTCGGCGGAGTCCCGGGAGCACAAGAAACGCCCCGGGCTCGTGGAGCCCGGGGCGTTTCGCAGGTCTTGATCAGGCGCGACCTACGGCTGCCGGACTCCCGGTGCCGTAGTAGAAAAATCGCCGCTCGGCGGAGCCGACGAATCGCGCATCGATCACGCGGTCGAGTATGCCACGCCGGCGTCGCCGCGCAAGACCGCAGACCAACAACTGGGATAGCGGGTTCGTCACGGCTGGCGCGTGATCCGGTTGGCCGGCCCCGGCGGGACCGGTGAGTTGGCACCGATGTACGCGACGAGCGCGTCGACGTCGAAACCGGGTGCCGTTTCGCGGTTCGTGCCGGCGGTAAGGGCGGTGAAGCCGTCCCCGCCGTTGGCGAGGAAGTCGTTCGTCGTCACCCGGTAACTGGCGGCTGGGTCGATGGCCACTCCGTTGAGCATCATGTTGAGCACACGGTTGCCGGCCGTCAGGGTGGTGTCGTAGGTGTAGGTGAAGCCGGCCGAGACCTGCAGAATGCGCACTGTTGACGTTGGCGTCAGCGGGAACAATTGTTGCTCCAGCACCGCCTTGAGCTGTGCGCCGGTGAACGTCTGCGTGGCGACGAGGTTGTTGAACGGCTGGACCGTGAAGCAGTCACCGAAGGTCACCTCACCAGCCACCAGCCGGCGGAGCGGGCTTGAATACAAGCGACGCGCGGATACCGCCCGGGTTCATCAGGGCGATCTGCGCCCCGGCCGACTGGGTCCAAGCGAGCTGCGCGTCGGCGATCACGTCGCCCAGTGGACTCTCAAAGTTGGAGGTCGGCTGGACATCGCGCGTGATGGTTTGGGTGATTCGGCCGACCACCTGGTTCGCGATCGGCGCGACCGCGGTGCGGTACTTGTCGGCGAGCACCTTTGCCTGTGGGTCGATCATCGCGGGGTCGCTGTTCGCGACGATCACGTTGCGGGCGGAGATCTCGGCGAACCGGCGGGTGGACTTGTCGAGGGTGAAGTCGATGTCCGTGACGAGCTGACCGTTGGCTCCGGCACTGGTCACGACCGAGTTCGCGCCGGAGGCGTTCGGCAGCGCGCAGGAGTAGAACCGATGCGTGTGGCCGGAGACCACGACGCCGAACTCTGGTCGTAGGCCGGCGACGATCCCGCTGATGGCTCCCGCGAAGACGTCGCAGCTCGATATGTTGAGCGGTGGTGCCGCGTTCTGGGCTCCGCCCTCGTGGATCAGCAGTACGAGTGCCTTGACGCCGAACAGCCGCAGCAGCCCGCCCCACTTGTTCGCCGTCTCGATCTCGTCGAGGAAGTTGACCGTGGTGATTCCGGCCGGGTTCACGATGCCGGGCGTGCCCTCCAGGGTCATACCGACAAATCCGACCAGTACGCCATCGAAGAACTCGACGTCGATCGGTGCCAGGATGGGCAGCCCGTTGCTCTTGTTCACCACGTTGGCAGACAGGTAGCGGAAGTCCGCTCCGGCGAAGCCGTCGCCGTCCTGGCAACCGTCGGTCGGATGACAGCCACCGAACTGCAGGCGCTTGAGCTCCGCCACGCCCTCGTCGAACTCGTGGTTGCCCACGGAGCTGCGGCTCAATCCCAGCAGGTTCATCAGCTCGATGGTCGGTTCGTCGTGGAACGCCGCGCTGACGAGCGGGCTGGCGCCAATCAAGTCGCCGGAGGCGACGGTCGGACTTGCGGCCCTCGGCAACGGCCTCACCGCGTAAGCGCTTGATCCAGGTAGTGAGGAATTCGACGCCACCGGCGGGAACTCCGTTGATGAGGCCCCCACTACCCGCGGGCTTGTCGATTGCGCCGTGGAAGTCGTTGAACCCGAGCAGGTTGCCATTAGCGGCGTCGTGGGCGGAGGTCTGGCCGTAACTTACCGAGACCGGAGTCATCGGAGTCCAGGCGGCGACGGTGGGTGCGGCGTCACGATTTGCGTGCCAGTGGCGTGAACGCCACCAGGGCAAGGATCAGAGCGGGTACGGCGAGTGTCCGAGCTACCCGCTTCCAGTCGGCATGGGACACGAGGTGCCTCCTCGGCATTAACCTGTAGCGGCATATCGATACGAGCACAGCTTGCCGCAGTCACGCCGTGATCGGGATGAACGATAAGTGACAACTCACACCGGATGTGACAGGCAGGTTTCGCCTAGGCCACGGGGTCGCAGGCAATGTCGGTACGGCGGCATAGACTCGCGCTGCGATGCATGCCCACCTCGCCGGAGGCGATCAACGTAAGGACCGTGCCGGAGGCGATCAACGTAAGGACCGTGCCGGAGGCGTTCAACGTAAGGACCGTGCCGGAGGCGATCAGATAGTGACCCTTGACGTACCTTCGGTTCCGGCCGCCTCGGCGTCGCGCCCCGCGCCAGCGGGTGCGGATCCGCAGCGCCTACTCGAGGGCCTCAACGCGGCCCAGCGGGCGGCCGTCACCCACTTCGGCACGCCCTTGTTGATCGTGGCGGGCGCCGGGTCGGGAAAGACTCGCGTCCTGACCAACCGGATCGCGTACCTGCTTGCTGCCCGCGAGGTCCACCCGGGCGAGATCATCGCGATCACATTCACCAATAAGGCCGCGGGCGAGATGAAGGACCGTGTCGCGGGTCTGGTCGGTGGGCGAGCGCGGCTGATGTGGGTGAGCACGTTCCATTCCGCCTGCGTACGCATCTTGCGTGCCGAACACGAGCATGCGGGCCTGAAGTCGACCTTCTCCATCTACGACGCGGACGATTCGCGGCGACTCATGCAGATGGTCGGGAGGGAGCTTGATCTCGACCCGAAGCGCAACCCGGCCCGCAAGCTTGCAGCTCAGGTGTCCAACCTCAAGAACGAGTTGATCGACGCGGAGGCGGCGACGGCGGGGGCTAAAGGCCCGGAGCAGCGGACTGTCGCCGAGGCGTACACGCTCTATCAGCGCCGCTTGCGTGAGGCGCACGCGCTCGACTTCGATGACCTGATCATGTCGACGGTGCACCTGATGCAGTCGCACCCCGACGTGGCCGAGCAGTACCGGCACCGCTTCCGGCATGTGCTCGTCGACGAATATCAGGACACGAACCATGCGCAGTACGTCCTCGTCAAGGAGCTCGTCGGGACGACCGGGGAACTGTGCGTCGTCGGCGACGCCGATCAGTCGATCTACGCTTTCCGGGGTGCGACCATCCGCAACATCATGGAGTTCGAACGGGACTATCCCGACGCCCGGATCATTCTGCTCGAGCAGAACTACCGATCGACGCAGCGGATCCTCAACGCGGCGAACTCGGTGATCAACCGGAACACGGAGCGCAAGCCCAAGAATCTCTGGAGCGACCAGGGCGAAGGCGAGATGATCGTCGGGTACGTGGCCGATACGGAACACGCCGAGGCTGACTGGGTGGCCGGCGAGATCGACCGCCTCGCCGATGCAGGGCAGGCACGCCCGGGCGATGTCGCGATCTTTTACCGGACCAACGCACAGTCCCGTGTATTCGAGGAGATCTTCATTCGACGTGGGCTTCCGTACAAGGTCGTCGGCGGAGTCCGCTTCTATGAGCGCAGGGAGGTGCGCGACGCGCTCGCTTACCTTCGCGCGATCACGAACCCCGACGACATCGTGAGCATTCGGCGGATCCTGAACACGCCACGGCGCGGCATCGGCGACCGGGCGGTGGCGTGCGTGGAGGCACTCTCGTCGCGGGACCGAATCACCTTCGGGGCGGCACTGCGCGGGGCGGAGGATGCGCCGGGCATGCCGCCACGGGCGGTGAGCGCCGTGGCCGGCTTCGTCGCCCTGCTCGATGAACTACGGGAGATGAGTGTGGTCGCCCCGCCCGAGGAGGTGCTTGACGCGGTCCTGCGGCGTACCGGATATCTCGACGAGCTTGAGGACAGCAGTGACCCACAGGACGAGGGGCGGGCGGAGAACCTCAGAGAGCTCGTGAGCGTCGCCCGCGAGTACACGGAGCGGGTGGAGGCCCTCGCCGATATCGCCGCCGCGGAGGGCGAGGAGGCCGAGGCTCCCTCGCTGGCCGGCTTCCTTGAGCAGGTCTCGCTCGTCGCCGACGCGGACCAGATTCCCTCCGATGATCCCGATCATGCCGGCGTGATCACGCTGATGACACTGCACACGGCGAAGGGTCTGGAGTTCCCGGTGGTCTTCCTGACCGGTCTGGAGGACGGCGTCTTCCCACACATGCGTTCACTGGTCAACGACAGGGAGCTCGAGGAGGAGCGCCGCCTCGCGTACGTGGGCATCACCCGGGCCCGCCAGCGCCTTTACCTGTCGCGTGCGGTAGCGCGGTCGGCGTACGGGGCCGCCTCCCACAAACCCGCCTCCCGGTTCCTCGGCGAGGTGCCGGACAGTCTCGTGCGGTGGGAGCGTACGCAGGCGGCGTACTCAAGCTGGTCCGGGCGATCCGATCGAGGCGGTATCGGCGGTCGAGGCGAGTTCGCCCGGCCGGCCGCAGGCGAATCCCGTTTCGTCGGCGGCACACCCAAAGCGGCCCAGCTCGCGGCGAGGCTAGGCGTGGACGCCTCGAAGCTGTCGACGGCGAGCGAGCTCGCCCGCGCCGAGGTACCGAGCCTCTCCGCCGGGGATCGGGTCAACCACCAACGCTGGGGCCTGGGTCGTGTGCTTGAGGTCGAGGGACATGGCGTGCGCGCGACGGCCAAGATCGACTTTGGCGAGCAGGTCATGTGGATCGTGCTGCGGAACGCGGCCGTCGAGAAGATCTGATCCTCCCCGGCGCCCACCCCGCCGATCTTGGGCGTAGTCGCGTGAGTAGATCGCCGCAACTTTCACCGTTGCGGTGGGTCGGCCAGGGGAATGGCCGTCGATGGACGACGGCTGAAATCCGTTGTGTTGCAACGGGAAGACTTGCTGATGTGAGCTGCGCCATAACATCGGCGAGGATGAGCGTGCTCGGCGCTGAGCGCTCTCCGATCGGCCGACCCTGCCGGCTTTAGCGCCCGCGGCCCTGGCCTCCCTGGCGTCCAGGTCGCGCGGTTCGCACGGTGGAACGGATACCGGAGGTGGTGGGGTTGGCCCGATGGCATCCCATCGATGCGGAGCAGTCTTATGTTGACGGCGGTCGATGGTTCGTGACAGGGACGTTGATGTGCTCACCGCGCGCATCGCGGCAGATCCGCACGTGCCGAGTTACTCGTAGGCAATGCCGGCTAGGGCGCGTCGCAAAGTCTGGGCTCGTGGCCGTAGTGAGCGGATGAAGAGGGTTTTAGTCAGCCTGGGGCGAGGAGGCAGAACTCGTTGCCTTCCGGGTCGGCGAGGACCGTCCACGGGACATCGCTCTGGCCTAGGTCGATGGCGGTGGCGCCGAGAGTCCGCAGTCTGGCCGCCTCGGCCTCTAGGTCGTCACCTGGGTATGGGCGGACGTCGAGATGGACGCGGTTCCACACGGTCTTCACGTCGGGTGTGCGGAGGAACTGCAGATATGGGCCGACGCCCTTGGCGGAGCGCAGTACCGCGTTGTGGTCGGTCACCTCGTGCAGGGTCCAGTCCATGGCCTTGCCCCAGAAGCGGGCCATGGCTCGCGGATCCGCGCAGTCGACCACTACCGCGGCGATCGGTCCGGTGTCTCGGTAGAGCGGTCGGGGGTCCAGCACGCAGAACTCGTTGCCCTCTGGGTCGGCCATGACCGTCCATGGAACGTCGCCCTGGCCTACGTCGGCGGGTGTTGCGCCGAGATCCTTCAGGCGCGTGACCACCTCCGCCTGATGGGCCGCCGAGGTGGTGGCGAGGTCGACGTGCACGCGGTTCTTCACCGTCTTGGGTTCCGGGGAGGCGATGAGGTCGAGGCAGACGGCGACGGGGTCAGGGTAGACGAAGCCCTCGGGTTCGAGGTTGGTCACGCCGGGTCCCTCGCTGGAGACTCTCCAGCCGAGCGCCTCCGCCCAGAAACCGCCCAGCGCCGAGTCGTCCCGAGCCTTCATGTTGATTTGAACAAGCCGCGTTGCCATGCCGACGATGCTAGCGGCAGTCTGGCATATCAAGATCAGCCATACTGATTTCGGCACGACCGGATGGTTGACCTTGAACGGTCGGACCGCGCTGTCAGCGGCGTAGTGGGTGACTTGAAGCGCAGCGCCACGATGGAGTCATGACCGAGTCACGAATTGCCTGCCCCACGTGTGGAAACCTGGAACTCCAAGCCGGTCTCATCGTCGGCCGGTCGCCCGGCGTGAAGTTCAAGAAGAATCGTGGCCTCAGCGGCGACCTCACGGGCATACCGTTGACCCGAGGCTTCTTCAATCACAGTGCGCCGGCACACAGGTGCGGGAAATGCGGCACGGTCGTGGTGACCCCCGAACGCTGACCCCGATCGGGGTTACGCGCACATCGGCAAATGAGATGACATGCATCGGCCTCGCTCGGAGTGGGGGCCGTGGAGCTGCCGAGGTGTTGTAGGAGCGGTTGTCTTGACAGGCGCGGGATTCGGGGGCCTCCTCAGCTCAGACGCACGACCGGGAGTGTTGGGCT
>JAHRHA010000234.1 GCA_020027875.1 Micromonosporaceae bacterium
AGCGCGACGGCGGCGTAGCGTTCCTCGCGGTGGCTGGCCTCCCGCCACAGCGCCAGGACGGTGGCCCGCCAGGCGGCGAACGAGCCGACGGGGTGGTCGGCGAAGACCGCCCGGAAGATGCGCCGCTGGGCGGGCGCCTGCACGCCGTGGTAGGGCATCGCGGACTTCATGTAGGCCTGCATGCCGGGCGCCTTGGCGGGGTCGGCGGCCGCGTGCAGCTCCCGGCGGACGGCGTCGACCAGCGCCCGGTCGGCGGCGGTGGTGGCGTGGTCGCGGGTCATCCGGCGGCACGATCCTCGGACGTGCCCAGCGGCGAGGCGGCGATGGCCGGGTGGTAGGTCCAGGAAGAGGTCGTCCATCTCGACAGTATCTCGTCTACCTCCTCGCCCAGTACGACGGGCGGTGGCCTTGCGCAGCCGCACGTCCACGTCGCCGGCGGAGGACGCGTCACTCGGCTACTGCATACGGCGTAGGCGATCCCGTGCCCTTGGCCGATCCGTCGATCGGTTTCCGCATGGGAGCCTGCTGTATCGAGCGCACTCGACCGGTCGAGCCTGATTCCATGCCGTGCCCTCATCGAGGTGCGCCGGGGGGGAATGGAGCTGAGACAGGGGGCAACTATTATGAGGGCAGTGCCCGTGCCCTACGCCGGCCTCGGCACGCGGAGCGTGCGGTGAGCGGTTGGAGGCGCCCGCGCGCCGCAGCAGTGACGTTGCTTGCCCTCGTTGCTCTGGTGGGCGTCCCGACGCCGGCGTACGCCGAGGACGTTGGGTACGTCGACCAGTCCTACACGGGCGTTTCCGCGCCCACCGGCGAAAAGCCGCAGAGCAAGCTCTGGATCGCCGGGGGGACCTGGTGGGGAACCTTGTGGGACACGGTCTCACAGGACTACCACATCTTTCGCTTCGACCCCGGGACGCAGTCATGGACCGACACCGGCGTGCTGGTCGACGAGCGTTCGTCGTCGTCGCCGGATGCGTACTGGGACGGCAACCTGCTCTACGTCGTGTCGGCCGGCCGCTCAGAGACGACCTCGAGCCAGGCACCTCGCATCTACCGATTCAGCTTCAATGCCACCACGCAGACCTGGGCCCGCGACAGCGGGTTCCCCGTGACCATCGGCAACGGCGGCACCGAGGCCGTCACGCTCGCCAAGGACACCACGGGGACGCTGTGGGTGACCTACACGCAAGGCGCCAAGGTCTACCTGCAGCACAGCGTCGGCGGCGACGACCGGGTCTGGACCGCGCGCTACCAGCTGCCCACCCCCGCCGGGGAGTCGGACGTCGCCCCTGACGACATCGCGGCCATCGTCGCCTACGACGGCGACAAGGTCGGCGTGATGTTCAGCAACCAGCGGCTGCAGGTCATGTACTTCGCGAGCCACGTCGACGGCACCAACGATCAGACCTGGAACCTCGTGGCGGCGTACGATCGACCCGAGGGCGCCGACGACCACATCAACCTCAAGTCGCTGCAGGCCGATGCGAGCGGTCGGGTCTTCGCCGCCGTCAAGGCGTCGCTGGACGCGCCAACCGACCCGGAGATCCACCTGCTCGCGCTGCGCCTGGACGGCACCTGGACCAGCCATCCCGTCTTCACGGTCGCGGAGGGCCACACCAGGGCGATCGTGCTCATCGACAGCGAGCAGCGCAGGTTGCACGTGTTCGCCGCGGCGCCGTGCTGTTCCGGCGGGGTCATCTACACCAAGAGCGCGCCGCTGGACAACATCAGCTTCGAGCCGGGCATGGGAACACCCTTCATCTCCAACGGCACCCATACGACCATCAACAACCCGACATCGACCAAGCAGAACCTCGACAGCAGCACAGGACTGCTGGTCCTGGCGGGCGACGACACGTCCAAGCGCTACCTGCACAACTACGTCAGCCTCGGAACCCCCGTGCCGACGCCGGACACGTTCATCGACTCCGGTCCCGACGCGGCCACGACGCAGACGAGCGCGACCTTCACCTTCCACGCCTCCACGGCCGATGCGACGTTCGAGTGCTCGCTTGACGGCGCGGCCTATGCCCCGTGCACCTCGCCGGTCACCTACGACCCCGTCGCGGAGGGACCGCACACCTTCGCGGTCCGGGCGGTCGACGCCAACGGCGCCGACCCGACGCCCGCGACGCGATCGTGGCGGGTCGACCTCACTCCGCCCGACACGACCATCGCGTCCGGGCCCAGTGGCACGGTCACCTCGCGGACGGCGACCTTCACCTTCACCGCGAACGAGCCGGTCCAGTCGTTCGCCTGCAGGCTCGACGCCGGGCCGCAGGTGCCTTGCACGTCGCCGCACTCCTACGCCGGACTGTCCGACGGCCCGCATGTCTTCGAGGTGGCCGCGACGGATCAGGCGGGCAACGCGGATGCCACCCCGGCAAGCCGTTCCTGGACCGTCGACCCCACCGTGTTCTCCGACAACTTCGAGTCCGGTGAATTCACCGCCGGCGGTTGGTCCGTGAACACCGGCGGCGCGGGCACGGCTGCCGTGGTCGCGGGCGTGGGCACCGACGGTGGCTGGGTCGCACGGCTGACGTCCACGACCGCGCCGCAGTCCTTCGCATACATCGACAAGACGTTGGCGACCGCGCAGGCGGATCTCACCGTGACCGCGGCGTACCGCGTCACCGGCCAAGGGGTGAGCGGCAAGAACACCTCGCTGCTCAAGCTCTACAACACCAGCGGCACACGGGTCCTGACCCTGCAGCGCGACAACGTCACAGGACTGCTGCGCGTCAACCACAGCGGCACGACGGTCTCGACGGGCCGCAGCCTCGCGCTGAACGCCACGGCGACCATCGCGGTGCGCGTCGTCACCGGGTCCTCCGGCACCGGCCGCGTCGAGATCACCGTCGACGGCGTCCTCGTGTACCAGACGACGTCGGCGAGCCTCGGCACGGCGAACATCTCGAGGCTCCGCCTCGGCAACGACGCCAAGCGCGTGGCGTTCGCGTTCGTCGTCGACGACGTGCGCGCGACGATATGAGGACCGCAGCGGGCGCCGTTCCCCGCAGCAGGCAACAGTTCGTCCGGCCCCGCGAGGCGGTCATCGTCGCCCACTACGGCGGGCTTGCTCGATCCTGCCAAGAAGCCACGGGGTTGCGCCGACCCACTTCTCCTGAGAGGTCGAGCCGATGACCCATGACGTGGAGACAACAGGACTCCCGTTCGAGCGCACGATCATCCACTCGGGAACCGCCAGGAACGCGGCCGCGCCGCCGCCACGGAGCGAGGGCCTTGGTGGTCTGCCCACCTTCCGGGAGATTCTCGCCACCATGGCCCTCAGCCTCGCCGTCACGGCGCTGCTGGTGTGCGGGCTGCTGAGCTTCGCCTACGAGCGCTTCTACCAGGCGCTCGGGGTCAACCCGGCCGACATCGGGCTCACCTTCGGCGTGGCCGTCAGCCGTTCGGTCGGCTTCACCGTGACCTTCGCGGTCGCGGTCGCGCTGGTGGCGGTCGCGGTCCGGCTGATCCTGGCCCGGCCGCTCCGACGGCTGCGCGCCCACTCTGGCTGGACCAGGACCTTCCACAGCACGGACTTTGCGCTCGTGCTCGGCTGCTACGTCGCCCTCGGGCTGCTGGCCATCTTCGCCGCGGCGGCCGTCATCTCTCCGGTGACGAGCTATACGGCCAAGGCGGCGAACGCAGCGAGGTCCGGCAACGCCGTGCGCCCCCTTCAGCTCTACGGGTTGCCGCTGCTCGCCATGCAGGCAGAGCCGGCCGCCGTGCAGCCGACCAACAAGGCTCGGACACTGCCCGGCATCTGGGACCTGAACGACCGTTCCGTTCTGTACCTGGGGCAGGCCGGCGGCGTCGGCGTGCTGTACGACGCCGACCGGGGTCGGGTCGTCTACACCCCCATGGACCTGGTCGTCCTGCACGTCAGCAACTGCGCCGGCCCGGCACCTCCGGCCGCCTGCAGATCCACCCGAACCGCACGATAAGACGTCATCTCACTCCCTTTGACGGGTCAGAGCGGTTGAGAAAACGAGGGCACGGTCTGGCAGTAGACCAATGGCTGCGTGGAGCGGGTGCAGCAGACCATCCTGGATGAGTGCTGGAAGCCGGCGTTTGCCCGCTACGTGATCCCCAAGCAGACCGGCCTCAGGCTCGATCTGGAGCGTTACCTGCGCTACTACTGTAGCTGTGCCTCATCCTCGAGGTGCGCGAGCCGACCAGTCGCGAGTAGCACGCGGGGACCGAAGGCGCACAACCGCGAGGTGCTGATTCTCTTGCTTGGCGAACATCCTGGGATATTCACGACGCTGTCCCTTGTGTGATCGGAGCGCCGTAAGTACCCCCTTCGCGGCCAAGAGAAACTGTCTGGGGAGTCCCGCCTTTCCGTCCCTCTCTGCCCCTTGCGCTTTGAGGACGGTGGTACGCCATAAAGCACGCCTCCCGAGCCTCCACAAGGACACCACCAACGGATAGTCGAGCCAGATTACCGTATCCGCTCGGGGCCAGACGAGGTCACGCACCGCGCTCTTGTTGCCGTCGGTTACCCAGCGATCTCCTGCGATCGCGGCGCTCGTACGTTCCCGCAACAGGGACAGGGGCACTGTGCTGAAATCTGGACCGAAATACAACGCGTCGAGTTCCACGTGAGGCACACCAATAGCAGCGGCCAGTTCTCGGGCTAGAGTGGTCTTACCCGACCCGGTTCTCCCTAGAATCAAGATCCGCTGACATCCGCGCAGCGTGTTAGCGGGATCGCGCTGAGTTGGCATCATCGTGGACTTGTCGTCAAGGTGGCGTGCCGTGGGCGTCTCGCCGTCAATGGCATTCTGCCCAATCCCGCCCTGCGTCGTCGATTGCGCTTCGTCTTCTTGACGGGTCATCCGTTGCACTCCTTCAGCAGAGCTGATGCAGCGAGTAAACGCCCGCAGGGGCAGTAGCAAGTTCTAGTCTCTTTACGCCAGACGAAGACCGGACTTCCTCTCACCTACGAGGTACCGGGCAACTAACCCAATGGTGGACGGGCAAACCAGTCGCTGTCCCAGACTACGTTAGGTCCGTGACGCTAACACGGCAGCGGTGATGGTCAAAGGAGCCGGAACCTCACGGTCCGCCGAGCTGGGCTGCCGCCAGCTCCAACTGCCGGCAGAGGCGCTCCTTGCTTGCCGTCCTAGCGCCGAGGCCGAAGACGGCGGCGCGGGAGGCAGCTACTGGGTGGTCAGCAGTAGCTCGGGCCGGTTGGCGGCTGCCTCCCGGGAGTTGATGTAGA
>JAHRHA010000235.1 GCA_020027875.1 Micromonosporaceae bacterium
CGCCGCAGCCGCTCTGGGCGGCGGTCTCATGGCGGTCGCCATGGCCGTCTCGGCCGTGGTCGGCCACTTCGGTGGGGAGGTCGCCGCCGGGGGCGAGGGCCGGTACCCGGCCGACCCGCGGACCGGCGTATCGCTGATGCTGGCCGCCGGAGGGCTGTTCGTTGTCCAAGGGGTCGGTGCGGCGGTCGTAGTGTGGGCGGTCGCGATCGGCGCCCGTCGCGCCCGGCAGGTTCCCGGCTGGCTGGCCTGGGCCGGGTTCGTCCTCGTACCCTTGCTGCCGTACGCATGGATTCTGTTCATGATCCCGTGGCTGGTCTTCCTGGTCTGGCTGGTGGTCGTCAGCACGACGATGAAGACCGACACGACACCGGCTGCGTAACTTCCGCCGACGAGGCGAGGGTGGGATGAAGGCGCGACGCATCGGGCTCCTGGCCTGGGGGATCGCCGCGGCCACCCTCACCTCGCAGGTGGGGCTGTTGGCGCTGCTGCTGCGCTACCCCGACGAGTTGCCCGACCACGTGACCGGCAACCTCGCCGCCCACGGCGGCAGCGTCGTGGTGGCGACCGCGTTCCCGGTGGTGGGGGCAGTAATCCTGGCCCGCCATCCGCGGCACCTCATCGGCTGGATCATGTGCGCCACCGGCGGCACCGTCATCGTCGACGCGATCGCCCGCGGGTACGCCGTCTGCGGCCTCTACCTTCGCCCCGGCCGGCTGCCCTGGGCCGAATACGCGGCCTGGGTGGCCAGTTGGAGTTGGTTTCCGAGCGCCATGGTGCCACTGTTTTTCGTCCCGCTGCTGTTCCCGCACGGGCGGGTACCGAGCCGCCGCTGGCGGCCGGTGGCCCTCGGCGGGGTGATTTGGATCGCCGTGACCACGACCGGTTTCGCCCTCCTGCCGGGGTCGCTCGGCGACTTTCCCGACCTCACCAGCCCGGTGAGCGTGTCCTGGGCGGTGGTGCTGGCCGTCCCCGTCCTGCTGACCCCGGTTGCGATCGGTACCGCGTTCGCGGCGGTGCTGGTACGCCGACGCCGGGCGGTCGACGACGAGCGGGAGCAGCTGCGCTGGCTGTTGTACGCGGTGGGCGTGGCGCTGGTCGGCTGGACGCTAAGCTTCTTTCCCGGCGAGTGGAACCTGCTGGCTGCCGTGCTCACGCTTGGGCCGCTCACCCTCCTGCCCGTCGCCATCGGCATTGCCATCGTCAGGTACCGGCTCTACGACATTGACGTCATCATCAACCGTACGGTCGTCTACGGTGGACTGACGTGCGCGGTGCTGGGTGTTTACGGGCTGGTTGTGCTTGCCGCCTCGTACGCCACGCCGACCTCGCTGAGGTGGCAGTGGTCGGTGCTGGTGGTGGCCGCGGTGGCGATCATCGCCTACCCGGTGCGCGAATGGCTGCAGCGCGGTGTCAACCGGCTCATGTACGGGGACCGGGACAACCCGGGCGTAGCGATGTCGCGGCTGGCCCGCCGGGTGGCCGACACGCTGGCCCCAACCGCGCTGCTGCCGGCGATCGCCGAGACGATCGGGCAGGCAATGCGGCTACCATACGTGGCGGTCGAGCTCGCCCACGCCAGCGACGGCGGCCACATCGACGACGGCGGCGCCCGCCCGATGGCGGCATACGGCACGCCGCGTGGCGAGCCGCACCGGGTCGCGCTGGTCCACCAGGGCGAGCGGGTGGGGACGCTCGTCCTGAGCAAACGCTCGGCCACCGAGCAGTTCACCCCGGCCGATCTGCGTGTGCTCGACGACATGGCCCGACAGGTGGCGGTCGCGGCCCACGCGGTGCGCCTGGCCGACGATCTCCAGCGCTCGCGGGAGCGGCTGGTGCTGGCCAGGGAGGAGGAGCGCCGGCGACTCCGTCGGGACCTGCACGACGGGCTCGGCTCGGCGCTGGCCGGGCTGGCGCTGCACGCGGGTAACGCCCGGCGGGCATGCCCGCGGGGTTGACGGAGGTGGCCCGATGGGTGGCCCAGTTGGAGGACGGCATCGGGGCGGCGGTCGTCGACGTCCGCCGGATCGTGGACGACCTGCGGCCGCCGGCCCTCGACGAGTTGGGCCTGCTCGGCGCACTGCGGCAGCAGGCGGCCGCGTCGCCGCTGCACGTCAGCATCGACGCACCGGCGGAGCTGGCTCCGCTGCCTGCGGCGGTCGAGGTGGCGGCCTACCGGATCGTGGTCGAGGCGCTGGTCAACGCCGCCCGGCACAGCCGATCCGAACACGCCACGGTACGCGTCAGCGTGCACGACGGGCCGGCTCCCACGTTGCGGCTGGAGGTGCGTGACGCTGGCGTGGGGCCATCGGCAACGCCCCGGGCAGGGGTCGGGCTGCTGTCGATGCGGAAGCGCGCCGCCGAACTTGGCGGTGTGTGCGAGGTCGGGCCCGGGGCCGACGGCGGCACCCTGGTCCGTGCGGTGTTGCCGCTGCCGACGGGAGGTGCGCCGTGATCGACGAACCTTGCCGAGTGCTCATCGTGGACGATCACCCGATCTTCCGTGAAGGGCTGCGTGGCACCTTGTCCACAGCGGAAGACCTGGAGATCATCGCAGACTGCGAAGATGGCCACGAGGCGGTCGTCACAGCCGAGCGGCTACAGCCCGACCTGGTACTCATGGACCTACACCTGCCCGAGCTGAGCGGTGTCGAAGCGACCCGCCGCATTGTCACCGCCAGCCCGCACGTGGCCGTGCTGGTGCTGTCCATGCTCGACGACGACGACTCCGTGTTCGCCGCCGTGCGCGCCGGCGCCCGCGGCTATCTGCTCAAGGGAGCGCGACCTGAGGACATCCTGCGAGCGGTGCGCTCGGTCGCGCACGGCGAGGCGGTGTTCGGACCCGGCATCGCCGAGCGAGTGCTCACATTCTTCGCGGACGCGCATACCCGACCGCAGCCACCGGCGTTCCCGGAGCTGACCATCCGCGAGCGGGAGGTGCTGCAGCATATCGCCGCCGGGCGCCGCAACACCGACATCGCCGCGCGCCTGCACCTGAGCCCCAAGACGGTCCGCAACCACATCTCGAACATCTTCGCCAAGCTGCACGTCGCCGACCGAGCCGAAGCGATCGCCGCCGCCCGCGCCGCCGGCCTGGGGGCGTGAGCGCCGCTCGTCGCCGAATTCCATGTTCGCGGCGCGGTGGACGAGAAACCTCCCCTGGAGACTGTTGGTTCCCAGATGCGCCCGCTCCTCGGCATGAGCGCGCGCATCGCGGCTACTTGTTGATGGAGCTACGGTCAAGGGCCTGACGGGGCCGGCCCTCAGCAGGCTGGGGACGCCGAGACGTGCCGCGGCATTCCAGGATCATCCACCATGGATCGTCGGACGTGGAGCCGGATCGCGGAGTCGTCGATGAGAATATGTGGCACGGCTGGGCGGGCTTTCGGCAAGTTCAGGGCACTTCGTGGAGTGACTCTAGTTTCGGTGCAACCGGCGGCCTGGACTGCTTCAGCATCCAACGACCGAGCCAGATGGCCCAAACCGGATAGACAATGAAGATCCCCAGAGGGCCAACCGATGACAACGGATTCTGGGGCCCCTCGTCCACGGTCACCGGTCCTCCGATCAAAGCACCGACGCCGGACATGAGATAGCCCGCTCCGGCGACGAGCCCCACCCAGGCCAGCCAGGTGGGCACCACCCTGCCTCGCAGCGCGAGGAAATTCGCGAGCAGCAGCCAGATGCCAATGGCGCCAGGTCCAATCCCCTCGCCCAAAGCGTAACTCTGTGCGTTTGTCAGCGTGTCCGTCATCTGCAAGACGTGCGCGATAGCGGTGATCAGCGCGCCCAGGATTCCGACCGCCGCTGCCGCCGGACTAAGGACCGGCGACTGAGAACGCAGGACCAGGTGGAGCGCTAGTACCACGACGAGAATAAGACCCATGAGGGCGATCACCAGCAGACTAAACGTCTGGCCCAGGTTCACGCTGGAACTCACGATGGCCGCGATCAGCATCAGGAGTGTCGCCACGGCCGTCAAAATGGCGGCCCAGCCTCGATAGCGAGGCAGATTAGGCGATGTCATGAGGGCCTCCGGTTGAAGTGGAGCAGCCACCCCCGCGCTTTTGTTCGCTCGAGTCTTGCCGATGTCGCCGGGCCGAGTGACCCGCTGCCCGTGAAGTGGAGTACCGCGGCGCCCGGTTGCGTAGCGAGGCTCGACAACACGACGCCAACAGCGTAACCGAGCACGAAGCACAGCGCTGACATGTCGACGTCAGCGAAGAGCACCAGTTCAAGGCGACCGCGCCCGGTCGTCTTGAAATGGTGCCACTAACTATTTCTTGCTCGCCCCATCGAGCGCACCAAAATGTCCGTTTCGGTAGGTGATCAACGATGTCCGGGAAAGAACCGCCATGGTCAATCCACAACGGCCGAATGCCGCGGCGCGAGCTGTTGTGCGGGGCTGGGGCGCATCACTGCCGCCGTAAACAAAGTGCGGCGACAATGTTGAGATCGCGGCTTGCAACAGGCTCGTGAACTTCCGGAACAACAAGCCGGGGTTTGGCCCGACGCGACCGTGTACAACGCACCTCGGAATATGCGCGACGTGGAACAAACGATCTTTGGCACACCGGCAGCCGTCGGCACCAGAGTCTTTGGGAACGCCTCGGCGTAGGGATGCACTATGTTCCAGACATCGACGGCGATGGAGTCCTGGAACGGCGATCGCCCCACCACCCGAATCGTAGGGGATGGGCCCGTGCGCTGGCACAACATCCCGACCAGCCACCCGACCGATGATCTTAGGAACAAGTGGCGCTCATACCCGGCGACCGTGCATCCAAACGTGTGTACCGCGCCCACCCATTGGGCCGCTCGCATGGCTTGCGATCGCGAACACTCCGGCTCGGTCTATGTATGAGTCTGCTGTGTCCAAGGCTGGTGGCCAGCACCGAACATCGCTCAGCGCATCCTTCCAGCGCTGTGCGTTGAACTTGAATCCTTGCTCAAGAACCCGAACTACGCGATCTGGTGGATCACCTCGGAATGGTAGTTGTTCCGGCACAGAACGAATCTACATCTCAGAGTCGTAGAACGGTCAGGACCACGACGGCGCTGCACTGTCCGCCGCACGGGACCTTGAGAGCAGGCTTTTACGCGCCGAGTAGTGCGAGGATCGCACTGGTAGGTACGAGGTAGCGGCGTCCGACACGCAAGATGGTGACGGGGAACTCGCCACTCTTCGCGAGTTCGTATGCCTTGCTGCGGCCGATGCCGAGGATGGCGCCG
>JAHRHA010000236.1 GCA_020027875.1 Micromonosporaceae bacterium
TCCACGCACAGCTCCCGGGGCGTCGACCGGCACGCCGAACCACCCAGAGACTCGCGAACGGTTGCGCTCACCTACGCGCCCCCGTCGCGCCCCCTTTGGCGACTAGGGCGCCCACGGCGGCCGGCGCCGACGCCGTGCCGGACTGGATCCGGGACAACGCTCGACAGCCTGCCGCCGGACGTTCGCGGTGACCTACGCACCGTCTTTGTGGCAACGCGCGCGGTAGCGCAGCCGACGCCACTGGCGAGACGTATAGACATGGCGACAACGAGGAATCGGCAACTTTCGCGCGCCGTAGAGGGTGCGTCGCCGGCCTTCAGCTGTTAGACGTTGCGACCTGGATCGAGGTCGGTCGCGGCGTCGTTGGCCTGCTCGATGCCGAGCCGCGCGAGGAGTTGTTCGACTTGCTGCGGCCAGGTGTCATGGGTCGGTGGTGGCGGCGGTCTGTGCGAGAGGTGGCGTTTTCTCCCCGCCCAGGGTGGCGGGGTCGAGGTCGTGCTGGTCGATGAAGATGCCGCCAGCGCGATCCAGGCTTCGGGAGCGGTGTTCGAGGACGACAAATGCGCCGGGATGTCCGGGCTGGGACACCTCTATCAGCGTCCCGAACTCGTTCTCATCCTCGTGCCCGCGGTCATCGGCACGCTCCGCGCCGGCTGGAGCAGAACCATCCAGGCAATGGATCTCTTCCCTCGCCGACATCCCCAACCTCGTCGCACAGACCCAAACTGGGCGAGGTGACGGAGAACGTCAGCCGGCACGCCCCCTGCTCGGTCCTCACCCTCCGCCAGACCGCGCCATAGGCTTCGTGGTCGTTCAAGGCCGGGCGTTCGCGGCCGGGCGCACGTCGCCTCGTAACGTAACCACGGCGGGTTCGGCACACTGGCAGCGTGACGTCGACCCCACCCACCGCCTCTCCGCAACCTGGCCATCCTGCTGCGACGCGGCCTCGCGTTGGACTGGGCGACCCTGACCTGGAACGTGGTCGGCGTCATTGGTGCTCGCCTTCGCCGCCATCGCGGTGCGGTCGGTTGCGCTGGCCGGATTCGGCCTGGACTCACTGATAGAGGTCGGCGCCTCCGCCGTGGTCATCTGGGAACTGTCCGGTGCCGGTACCCACCGACGCCGCCGGGCCATGCGGCTGATGGGCGGCGCGTTCGCCGCTCTCGCGCTGTACCTGCTGGTCCAGTCCACCTGGGCTTTGAACGCCGGCCTCCACGCACAGCCCAGCCCAACCGGCATCGCCTGGACTGCGATCACCGCCGCCGTGATGTTCGCGCTCGCCTACGGCAAGGCCCGCACCGGCGTGCCCTTGGGCAACTCGGTCCTGACAAGCGAAGGCCGGGTGACCCCTCATAGACGGCCTGCTCGCGGCGGCGGTGTCTGGCCGGCCTGCTCCTCAACACGGTCGCCGGCTGGTGGTGGGCCGACCCAGCCGTCGGCTAGCTGCTCGTCTACAACGCGATCAAGGAAGCCCGTACCACCTCGCCGATTGATGGTCAAGACGTTGGCGTCGACCCCAGCGCCGGCACATCGGTAGAGGCGACTTCGGCTGCCTCCGCTGTCGTCTCGTGTGGCACGGTCCCGATCTCACGCGCCGGAGATCGCACGGCCGCTTCGATTTGGCGAGTACCGACCACGCTCAGGGCGGCGCGGACGCATTCCCGGATTCCGCCCGTGTAGCCGGCATCGACAAGCATCTGCTCAAGCGCTGGACCGAAGGTCTCGATCGTGGTGGCATTCCGATGGACGCTCGTCGTCCTGTCTGGGGCGAAGCCGCGCACTGGGCATGACGGGTTCTGCCCGGTCGGCAAGACTGCCGGAAGTCTGGTTGAGGACGAGAGGCTGCGCCAGTACACCGGGCCGTGCTCAACCACGGAGATCGAGGGCGTTAGGCCAACCCGCCAGTCAAGGCGACGGATCTTTTCCGTACGCCTATGCGCGTGGATCGCTGCGAACCTCGGGTCGTGCGCTACCCCGTGCAGGTGGCAAAGGACGGCCACAATTTCATCAAGCGACAGCTCGACGTCCTGCGTGCTGGGCAACGGCGATGTATGCAAACCCCACTGCATGACGATGCGGCCATCCGGGTAGACCCACAACGCGTGATAGGCAGCGGCCAAGCTGTTCGGATGTGCAGGGTTAGGCACAACGAAGCGGCACAGCTCACTGCCGGAGTAGTCGACCCGGAACTGCTGCTCGCCGAAAACGAGCTTGGCCAGCTCGGCAGCATTCTCGGTGAACTCCAACGGCTCAAGCTTCTTCGGAGAATGGCTTGGCGCCACGACAACCCACAGCCAGAACCGGCCACCATCGTGGAAGTTGGGCGAGCCAGAGATCGGGCGGTGGTCGGTGATGAGCCGAGCCTCAGCGCGGGTGGAGAGCTGGGGGAGGAAATGCCAGACAGCGGCAAGAGCCTTACCGATCGCGGTTTCGAGAAACGACATTAGGAGCACATCCAAGTTGGGCGATTGTGAGCTGCCGGCGGTGGCAAGGGTCGACCCCGCGATGAGCACCGCTGCGCAGCATACGCCCATCATCGTAAGTGACTTATATGGCACGAAAGTCAGCGCAACGGTGCCGGCGTTCCGGCTGTTTCGGAACAGCCGCGGCGGCGAAAGAGTCGAGTCGGCAGGCAGGGAGTGTGGATCTCGGGGGCCCACGCGTCGGCGCGGTCGA
The DNA here is from genome assembly GCA_020027875.1 of Micromonosporaceae bacterium. Taxonomy (GTDB): domain Bacteria; phylum Actinomycetota; class Actinomycetes; order Mycobacteriales; family Micromonosporaceae; genus JAXIPB01. Next base: position 2,677 of record JAHRHA010000236.1, read on the forward strand.
AAGCCGGTCGACATCGGCGTCGCCGAGCCGCTGCACGGCGTTGGTGTGAGTCACCGTTGTCCGTGCGGCGCGCGGAACGCGTCTCCCTTCGCCGCACGATCGACTACGCGGTCGACGATGCGCTCAACAACCCGGGTCGGGTCTCGCCACTTCATCGCCAACCGATCGGTGTCCACTTAGGTGGGTTCCTGGCGGCCCACAACAGCTCACGCAGTTCCTCGGCCACCGACACGTCCACCGCGCCGGATCACCGCACCCGCTAATCGTCCACCCGATCGATCGTTGTGACGAACCACTCCGATCACCCCAAAGGTCGCGGGTCGGCTCGGCCCCGACGATAACGTCAGACTCTGCCATTCAACGTGCACCCGACCAGCGCAGCTCCAACTCGATCACTCTCGTCGTTCGGCCTCGTTCGGCCTCGTTCGGCCTCGTTCGGCCTCGTTCGGCCTCGTTCGGCCTCGTTCGGGCTGGTCTGTTGCCACTCTACACAGGAGGTGTGTAGAGTGACTGCATGTTCAATGGTGTGACCATGACCGCCGCGACCGCCCGGGTGGTCCGGGCGTTCCTGGAGGACCCGGCCGCCGACCGGTACGGGTTCGACCTGATGCGCGCTACGGGGTTGGCCAGTGGCAGCCTCTACCCGATCCTGGCTCGGCTGGATCGAGCGGGGTGGATCGTCGGGCACCGGGAGGACATCGACCCGGCCCAGGCCGGCAGGTCGCCGCGACGTTACTACACGATGCCCGCTCATAGCGCCGAGCGAGCGCGGATCGCGCTGGCCGAGATGAGTGCGCTGTTCGCGCCGCCGCCCCGGCCGGTGCACGGACTTCGCTGGGTAGGGGGCCAGGCGTGACGCTTCAGATCGTGGTCGCGGCGGTCCTCGCGATGATCGCATCGGCCGCCGCCGTGTTGGGTGTGATGGGCAGAGAGGAGGCGCGCACCCGCCTGGAGCGCCTCCCGTACGCGGTGCTGCGGCTGGCTCGCCGCCGGCTGCAGCCCGATCTGCGCGTCCGCTGGCACGACCAGGAGTGGCTACCTGAGATGCAGTACGTCGTACGGCAGACCGATGGCCTGCCGCTGACCAGGCTGGCGCGCGGCACCTGGTTTGCGATGGGGGCGCTCTGGTCCGCGCCGCGGCTCAACCTCGCCGCCGGCCGCCCCTGCGCGGCCAGGCGGGAGATCGTCGGGCTGTACCTCGATGTCTTTCGCGCCGCGGTGCGTCTGGTGTTACGTGCCGGCCGACCCGTGCGCCCGCACGCCGCCACCGGCGGACTGGCATACGCGATCATCACCGTCGGCGCCCACGACGTGGCCAGCGACACCGACGGCCGGCTCTCCGCCCTGCTCGACCGAGACATCAAGGCCAAGCTCCTCGGGGAGGTGCAGGCTCCGCTGGCCGACCTGTGGGCGGTCACTCGTGACGAGCATTGGCGCAGTCCCGACCTGGTGATCGCGCACGAGTCGCGGTACCGGGCACAGGCCAGGCTGATCGCCCGATCCGGGGTGCAGCCCACCATCCGGACCGTGCGCTACCTGGCCGTGCACGGGCGGGCATTGGTCTCGATGCTGGATATCGACGCAACCACCATCGTCTAAAGTGGATAATCGCGGCCAGTTCCGAGTCGACCATGGTTGCGAACGGCTTGAGATACCGGCCCAGAACTGTAGTCGTGCCACCAGGACGCGCCCGACAAGCGGACAGCCGGTTCCGAGAGCAGGCGTCCGTTCTGGCTGGTCGGGCCCGACAAGCACGCCTAGCCAGAGGCCTCACCTAGGAACAGCTCGCCCGTCAGCCCAGGTGGCGGTGTCAACGTTGCGAAAGATTGAGACCGGCCGTTCCGTCGAGCCGGTACTTCACCTTGCTAGAACTCGCGCGGGTTCTCGATGTTTCCCTCGACCAGCTTCATGTGCATGCATGAGGTTGAAGTCACTCATGTCACGCGGCGTGCTATCCGCCGGAAGAGGTCTGCACACCAGCGACCTTCCCCGGGACTGGCTTCAGGCAGCGACATGCCTCCGGTGGCTTACCGTGCCACGGAGATGCGGCGGATGATCTTTGCAGCGCAGGCGTCGGAGTCGCGGACGATCTCGCCACCCCAGAAGGACAGCACAGTCCACCCGTTGGCGATCATGTCGTCGCGCTTCGCCCTGTCTTCGGCCTGCCGCTCTGGAGTGTGGTGGTGTTGCCATCCGTCGCAGAAGATCGCGAGTTTGTGTTCTGGCCACGCGAAGTCTGCGATTGCGATCGGCCGGGGCGTGCCGTCGGTGGAGCCCCGGTCGCCCCAGGCGTATTGCGCGTGTCCGCGCGGAACGCCGGCGCTTATGAGGCTGCCGGCGAGGCGTCGTTCGATGGGTGAGCGAGGCAGTCCGACAAAGCCATCAGCGAAGACCGGGATTCGTCGTCCCTGAACATCGGAGGCATCGGCGAAGGCACGGACGAAGTCAGCGGCGAGCTTGCGGTCGAGCAGGTGGGCCTCGGTCTGGTTGTGGTAGGAGCGCAAGCAGGCGTAGCAGGATCGTTCGCATGAGCACAGCACG
>JAHRHA010000117.1 GCA_020027875.1 Micromonosporaceae bacterium
AGCCATCCTCGACCCCACCACCGGGCTGCCACTGGAGGTCGGCCGGGCCCACCGGATCGTGCCGCCCTGGATCCGCAAAGCCCTCCACGCCCGCGACCGGGGCTGCCGCTGGCCCGGCTGCGACGTCCCCGCCGCGTGGACCGACGCGCACCACATGATCGCCTGGTACCTCGGCGGCCGCACCGACGTCGATGAACTTCTACTGCTCTGCCGCTGGCACCATTCAAGGGTCCACGAAGGAGCCTGGCGGATCGAACTCGACCACAGCACCGGCGAGGTCCGCGTCTACCGCCCCAACGGCGAACCCTACGAACTCGCACCCAGCCAACCCTGGCTCAGCCCCAACACCAAACGCGGCGACCCGACCTACCCCCAACCCGACCCCGACCCATAGTGGCCCGTGTCGGTGAAGATCAACTCGCTGGGTCGCCCTCCGCCCATCCACTCGCTGGCAAGGTCGATCGGGCCCGACCCACGGCCCGCGAACGCCGCAGCCAACAAACGCCACTCCGTCACGCCGGTCATTTCCGCGACTGCGTCATCGCACGAGTTGGGCCACGACCTCCATATCCACATCGGATATTCGCTTGAACCGAACAGGCCGCCTCCCATTGACGGTCTCGACGGGAGGCCGCAGCATGCAGGTCATGACGATGACTGGCGCCAAGGGGTCTGCTGTCCGATCGTCGTGGCGTGGCAGGAGCGGCAGGGGTGCGGTGTCGGGGCAGCTGACCGTGGGAGCTGTGGTTGTCTCCGTCGCATGGAGCGTCGCCGCGCCACTGATTCATCCTCGCGTTTTCTGGTTGTACTTGGTGCTGCACATTGCGCCTGCGCTGCTGTCCCTTGCGGCGTTGGTAGCGTCCTTCCTGGAGTTTCGTCTGCGTACTGAGCCGGCGGGCTTCGATGTGCGGGAGGGCGTCGGGTTCGTCGTACCGGCGAACCGATCATTCGGCTACCTGGTCGTGGGTGAGGTGCTGGCGGTGGCGTTCCTCGCCACCCAGCTGGTCATGATCATCATGTTGGCCGACTGGGTCTCCGCCGATGTGGGCTTGTCCGGCTTCGACTACGCGCTTGCGGGCGTCTTGTCGGTGGCGTCCTTGGGTTTCGGTGGGCTGGTGGCCCTTTTGGTGGTGGCCGCGCTGCGAGGGAGGCCTCGCATCGAGCTCACGCCGCACGGGGTGTTGCTGGCAGAAGTGCAGGGGAGCCGCACGATCCCCTGGGATGCATTGCGGCCTCCGTTGGCGCTGCGCCAGGTTGACCGGCGCACGATGATCTTGTCTGTCGATCGGCCGGAGCTCGTTGTCCGGCGTGGCCTGATCCGGAGTTCGGCCAGACATCCGAGGGTGGCCTTGCGTCACCTGCGGGTGCATCTGTGGTTTCTGGCCGACGCGATCCAGCTCTACGTCGATCACCCTGCCCGGCGTGATGCGATCGGCGCGCGATCCGAGTACGAGCGGCTGCTCCCTGAGCTAGGTGTGCCTGCGGGTGGCGACGCCGCCGGCAGAACTGGCTTGAGTGCGACTCGAGGAGGTCCACCAATGCCTCACCGATGATCACTGCATGCCGGTTCGTCATTCGGCAAGACCGGTCATCTCGGCCACCGCACCCTCCCGTACGAGTTGGGCCACGACCTCCATATCCACATCGGATATTCGCTTGATCCGAACACAGCTCTTGCCGATGTCGGCCTTGGGGAGGCGATCCTTGTACGACTCGGCAAGATAGCCATGGCTTCCGCTGGCGATCACATAAAGAGAGATGTACGCCTTGCGGCTGGCGAGCCCGATGCGGAACCAATCCCCCTCGCGCTTGGAGTCATACCGGTAGTGGTACGGGCCATAGGCGAGCATGCCGGCCTGGAGATAAGGATCAAGGTCCGGGGCCTCGCGCCGAATGAGGTCGTGCAGCGTCTGGATCTCGGTACGACGAGGCTCGGCGAGCGCTGCGATGTACTGCTCCGGCGTCTTCGCGTCGGTTTCTCCAAACATGTTCATGGCCACCTCCCGGTTCTGTCATACCAGCCTGGCATGGTGACGGCCATGGGTGAAGCATCAGATGTCGTCGCCCGCTACTGGGCGGCGTGCGAGGCCCGCGACTGGGTCGGCTTCGGCGAACTGATCGCCGAGGATGTGGTGTACGAGTTGCCGCAGACGCGGGAACGTATCCGAGGACTGGCGCGCTACGTCGAGTTCAACGCGACCTTTCCGGGTGACTGGCACTTGAGCGTCGAGCGCATCCTCGGCGACGATCGGCACGCGGCGAGCTGGACAAGGTTCGAGGTCGACGGCACCACGCAATCCGGGTTGTGCTTCTTCGATCTCAACGAAGAGGCCCGGATCGCACACATCACCGACTTCTGGCCGGAGCCGTACGACCCTCCGCCCGGACGGGACCACCTCACCGAGCTCTATTGACTTGCGGTATAGCGGGCTATGCCACCATCGAGCCGACGACCGGCTTGGTGAGCAGCGCCGACTGGTTGCGCCCCACTCCGGGGTCGAGGGAGCGTTCCACGAAGATCGCGTGCCAGATGCAGAAGACAAGCACCGTCCACACCTCGCGCGAGTTGTCGGCGTCGCCGCGGCGGTGCGCGTCGAGCAGATCCCGGGCGTACGACAGGTTGAGCAACTCCCCGGCACCGGATCGGGTGAGGATGTCGCGGGCCCACTCGTACATCTCGCCCTTGAGCCAAACCCGCGTGGGTGTGGGGAAGCCCAGCTTTGTGCGGTTGACGATCGCCGGCGGTACCACGCCCTCAAGAGCCCGGCGCATCGCGAACTTCGTATCGGTCGAGCGCGGCGGCAGCTTGAGATCCACCGGCACCGTCGCGGCGACGTCGAAGACCTCCTTGTCGAGGAACGGCACTCGTAGCTCGAGCGAGTGTGCCATCGACATCCGGTCGGCCTTGACCAGAATGTCACCGCGCAGCCACGTGTAGACGTCGACGTACTGCATCGTGGTGACGGGGTCCAGACCCGCCGCCTCGGCGTAGATCGGTGCGGTGACGTCGGTGTAGCGCACCGTCGGGTCGTAGCGTCGCAGCAGTTTCTGCTTCTCCTCCTCGGTGAAGATCCGGGCGTTGCCGTAGTAGCGCTGTTCCAGCGGAGTGGTACCGCGCTCCAGGAAGCTCTTGCCCTTGACGCCCTCCGGAATCGCCCTCGACACCGCCCGCAGCCCGCGCTGCAACGGCGTCGGCAGCGAATGAACTGCAGCCAGCGACAAAGGCTCGCGGTAGATCGTATAGCCGCCGAAGAACTCGTCTGCACCCTCGCCGGAGAGCACCACGGTGACGTGCTCGGCCGCCTTTTTCGCGACGAAGTACAGGGGTACCAGAGCAGGATCGGCTACCGGATCGTCGAGGTGCCAGACGATCTTGGGGAGGGCGTCCATCATGTCCTGCGGACCGATCTTCGTCGGGATCGTGGTCACCTCGAGATGGCGCGCGGACTCCTGGGCCACCTCGATCTCGGAGTAGCCCGGCACGTCGTACCCGACCGTGAACGTCAGGATGTTCGGGTTGAACTCCCGCGACAGCGCGACGACGGCGGTCGAGTCGATGCCGGAGGAGAGGAACGCGCCCACCGGAACGTCCGAGCGCATGTGCAGCCGGACGCTCTCCCGCAGCGTGTCCTGGATCCGTCGGTACAGCGCGACGGGGTCATCCGTCGGCGTCGGGCGGAACTGGGCCCGGTAGTACCGTCGCGTCGAGATCTCCCCACCCGGGCTGTAGGTGAGGCACTCGCCCGAGCCGATCCGGCTGATGCCGTAGTGCAGCGTGTGCGGCTCCGGCACGTACTGCAACGTCAGGTAATGCGACAGATTCGCCGTGTTGACGCCGGCGTCGCCCTTCGCGACGGACGGCCCGCCGCCTGCCAAGAGCAACTGTAGGAGAGCCTTCTTCTCGCTGGCGAAGTAAAGCCCGTCCGCAGTCTTCATGTAGTGCAGCGGCTTGATGCCGTACGGGTCTCGGGCGCCGAACGCCTTACCCTGGGCGCTGTCCCAGATGATGAAGGCGAACATCCCGCGCAGCCGGTCGAGCACCGCCTCGCCCCAGTAGTGGTAGCCCGCGACCACGACCTCGCCGTCACCCTGGGTGGCGAACTCCGCCCCGAACTCGTCGATCAACTGCTGGCGCAGTTCGATGTAGTTGTAGATCTCGCCGTTGAAGGTCAGCAGATACCGCCCAACCTCCGGCCCCGCTACCGGATACGGGAGCGGCTCGTGGCTGAACTCCACATCGATGATCGACAGCCGCTTGTGCGCGAAGATCACGTCCGAGTCGACGAGCTTCACGCCGGTGTCATCGGGGCCGCGGTGATGCATGCACTCCAGCGCCGCCGCGATCGCATCCCGTTGCGCGGCCGCGGCAGCCGCGTCGCTGATGAAGACGAGCACTCCACACATGGCCGACATCCTCCCACGCGGTAGCCTCGAACGCGGCTCGCGGGCGATCCCGCGATGGTGAGGGAGGGGCACACCATGAACGACGAGGGCGACGCTGTGACCAACGCCACCGCTGAGGAGGCCACCGCTGAGGAGATCACTCCCGAGGCGACCGGCGAACAGACGGCCGCGGCGGTCGAGGACGGCAGCCGACCCTACGACGTGAACTACCCGGAGAAGTTCAAGGAGTTCATGCGTACGGGTTGGGGCGAATCGGGCCTCGAGGTGGTCCCCCGGGTCGAGGCTCCCAACCACGCGCGCCGGCGGGCCCAACTCTCCGCCGCCTTCCCCGGCGAGACACTGGTGATCCCGTCCGGGCGCGAGAAGGTCCGGGCAAACGACACGCTCTACCCGTTCCGGCCCTGTAGCGACTTCATCTGGCTCACCGGCGCGCACGACCCCGACGCCGTCCTGATCATCACGCCTGATGGCAATGCGACGCTCTACATCCGACCCCGCTCCCCGCGGGACACGGACGAGTTCTTCCGCAATGCCATGTACGGCGAGCTGTGGATCGGCCGGCGGCACACGCTCGAGGAAAAAGCCGCCGAGCTTGGTGTGGAGACCGAGGACCTGGCGAAGCTGGGCGAGGCGCTCGCGTCCTGCCCGCCGGCGCGGACGCGTGTCGTGCGCGGCTACGACGCCGCGGTGGACGCTGCGGTCCTCCCCTATGACTCGACCGGCGCCGACGCGGGCGCGCGCGACCGGGAGCTGGCCGAGAAGCTGTCGGAGCTGCGCCTGGTCAAGGACGAGTGGGAGATCGCCCAACTGCAGGACGCGGTCGACGCGACCGTACGCGGCTTCGAGGACGTGGCCCGCCTGCTGCCGGCCGATCGCGCGGTCGGCGAGCGGTTTATCGAAGGAATCTTCCACCTTCGTGCCCGCCACGACGGCAACGGTCTGGGCTACTCCTCGATCGTCGGCGCCGGCGCACACGCGACGATCCTGCATTGGATCCGCAACACGGGCGCCACGGTGCCGGGGCAGCTGCTGCTGATGGACATGGGCGTGGAGAACCACAACCTGTACACCGCGGACGTGACACGCACGGTGCCGGTGAGCGGACGGTTCTCCCCTGCGCAGCGCGACATCTACGACATCGTGTTCCGCTCGCAGCAGGCCGGCATGGACGCGGTCGCGCCCGGCGTCAAGTACGAGGACGTGGCGCTGGCCTGCAACAGGGTGTTGGCCGAGGGGCTGTACGACCTCAAGCTGTTGCCCTGCTCCGTTGACGAGGCGCTGGACAAGGAGAGCATGGTCTATCGCCGATGGAGCCTGCACGGGTTCGGCCACATGCTCGGCCTCGACGTCCACGACTGCTCACACGCCCGCAAGGAGATGTACCGCGAGGGCTCGCTCGGCGAGGGCTACGTACTCACCGTCGAGCCTGGCCTGTACTTCCAGTCCGACGACGACCTGGTGCCGGAGGAGCTTCGCGGGGTCGGCGTGCGCATCGAGGACGACGTCCTGGTCACCGCGACCGGCTCGCGCAACCTCTCCGCCGGTCTGCCCCGCACGGCCAGCGATGTGGAGACGTGGCTCGCCGCACAGCGCGAGGCCGGCCCCCGACTGCCCGGCTGAACTGCCCGGCTGAACTGCCCGGCTGAACTGTCCGGCTGAACTGTCCGGCTGAGCGTGACGTCGACGACGGATAACTGTCGCCGATTTGATAGACGGCGACCGTTACAGTGGCGCGCATCCTGTCATGCGCGCGACACCCGTCCCCCGGAGGCGATCATTCATGCGCCGTCCACGTGCTGTGCTGCTGCTGAGCGCCCTGCTGACGCTCGGCCTCGTCGCCGTCTCCGCCTGCGGTGGCAAGACGCCTCCGACCGACCAGACCTCGGGCGACCCGAATCAGGGTCTGGGCGACGCACCACAGACCGGCACCACGGCCAGCGCGACACCTGGGCCGGGAGCGCCGCCGCCGGCCAACAACCCGCCGGCGCCCCACTCCACATTGGCCAGCAAGGTCGGATACGTCTGGGTGGACCAGCCCGCCAGCACATACACCGCCAGCACGGCATATCAGTACAATTCCGGCGGTGGCGCGATCGACGTTACCCATACGGCCACGGGGGCCTACCAGGTCCGCTTCGCCGGCCTGGCAAACCCGGGTGGGGTGGCACACGTGCAGGCGTATGGGCACAACTCCAACTACTGCGCCGTCATGAGCTGGTCGGACGCTGGTTCCGACGAGAATATCTCGGTTCGCTGTTACGACGCGGGCGGGTCGCCGACCGACAGCACGTTCACCGCAAGCTTCGCCGTGGGCAGCATGGGTGCCGCGCGCTTTAGCTATCTGTGGGCGGATCAGCAGGGCAGCACCGCGAAGTACAAGCCCAGGGCCGAATACCGGTACGACGCCGTGAGTTCCTCCGGTATCACGGTGCAGCGGACGAACGCGGGTCGGTACGAGGTGTTCCTGCCGGCCTCCGGACCGCAGCTGCCGGGTGCCTGGACGTTCCAGGTCACCGCACATGGCAGCCCGACGCTGTGCAAGCTCGCCGGATTCTCCGCCGGCAACCGCAAGGCCCAGGTGGCGTGCCGCAACGCGGCCGGGTCGTTCCAGGACACCCGATTCGCGCTGACCTTCGCCTCCAGCGGCAGCTTCGTGGGCCGCACCGACCAACCGTACGGCGCCTTCAGCGAGGCCAACGACGGCGTGGAGAACCCCTCGACCGGCAACTACTCCATCCGCGTCCCGGGCCTCGGGCAGGACAAGGGACAGGCCGTGGCCGTGGCCCGCGGCACCTTCTCGACGTACTGCCACGTGGCGGGGTGGGACGCCGCCGGCGCCGACCTCGACGTCGACATCGTCTGCTTCAATCCCGGTGGCGCCGCCGCGTCCTCCAGCTTCGAACTCGCCGTCACGCTGTAGGACGTGCGGACGGGAGGTGCCGCGGGCCCGCCGTCAGAGCCGGCGCGAGTCACGGAATCGAACCGACCAGTAGCCTCCGCCGTCCAGGATGGCCGCCCCACCGAGATCGCCGAAGGTAGGCCCATCGGCCTTGCTCCGGCTGGACACAAAGCGGTGGTGTCCACTGTGGTCGCGACCCAGGTAGATGCCGCTGTGGTCGTTCTGGTTCGCCGTGCTCTGGTCGGTGTCGAAGAAGACCAGGTCTCCGGCCTGAACGCGGTCAAAGTTCCCCGCCGGCTTGCCGGAGTTGGCCACGACGACGGCGCCGGGGCCGAATTCCGACATCGCGAAGGCCCGCCGGGGCAGGCCGTTGCCCGGCTCGTTGCGACCGAGCAACGGATAGCCGAGCCGGTAGCCGTACACGAGCCGGACAAAGCCCGAGCAGTCCGCGTCTCCGTAGCGGTCCGGCTTGGGGCTCACCGAGCCCCGGTCGGGAAACGTCCAGGAGACGCCCAGGTAGTCGAGGAAGTCCGAACCCTCGGCCCGCCCGTCCGGATCAGACGCGGAGAGCGGTCCATAGGAGGCGTCGCCGGCATAGCGCAGGCCGCTGCCGTTGGTCCGCTGGGGCGCGCCGTGGACGTACTGCATCGCGACGGCGAGCACGTCCGGGCTGGTGTCGGCGAGCGCCTTTGTCAGCCAGGGCCGGAACCAGGCGGCGTACTCCGCGCCCTTGCTCCACGCCTTAGGTGCGAGCCTCACCCACGCATCGGTCGTGACGCTCGCGGCGGTGAAGGCGGGCTCGGAGAAGGTCCGGACGCGGCCGATCAGGCGCACCGTACGGGCACCGTCGGTGAAGACTGCGAGGGCCACGCCGCGACTGTCGCGCACCACTGTCCGGGACGGCGTCGCGAGCCGCTGGACCGCCAGGTCGCCGACAACCACCGTCGCACCATCAGCCGCACCGGGAGTGCTCGCGCCGGGAGTGCTCGCGCCGGGAGTGGTCGCGCCGGACGTCGCGGAAGTCGTGGCGGCTGCCGTCGCGGCCGGATCCGTCGCCGTGGTACCCCGTGCCGCGGCCGCGCCGTCCATCGCCGACCCGGTTACCTCGGCGGAGAATGGCAAGGCAGCCGGATTCCGCAAGACCAGCACGATACCGGCGGCGACCAAGCATGTCGTCAACGCAGCGGCCACGATCCCGAGACGGACTCTCCGGCCGGAGGGACGAGACCGCCCACGATGCAGCGGGCTATAACCCTCCGTACTCAGCACATCTCTCGCCCTTCCTCGCCCAGGTCACCGAAACACACCGTACCTGGTCATCGAAAAGGCGTCTGAGCTGCGAGAACACGAGAATTCACGGTCACGCCGGATCAACCCGGCGTGCAACCGCCAACTACAGAGAGTATTGAAACGAGGAGATCGGCGGCGCGAACTAGATCCGGCGTGCGTCGCGGAACCGGACCGCCCAGTAGCCCCGGCCGTCGAGGATGGCCTCGCCGCCGAGATCGCCGAGCGTCGGGCCGTTGGCCAGGGTTCGGCTGGAGATGAACCGGTGGTGGCCCGTGTTGTCCACACCCATGTAAATGCCGCTGTGGTCGGTCTGATGCTCCGGCCCGAAGTCGGTCTCGAAGAAGACCAGATCGCCGGCCTGGAGCCGGTCAAAGTCGCGCGGCGGCCGGCCGGTGTTCGGGATGACAAGCACCCCGGGGCCGAACGCCGATATGGCGTACGCGCGTCGGGGAAGTCCGTCGCCCTCGGTGTTGCGGCCCAGCAGCGGGTAGCCGAGGCGATAGCCGTATACGAGGCGAAGGAACCCGGAGCAGTCGACGAAGCCGTATCGGTCGGCCTTCGGCTTCGCGGTACCCGCATCCGGGAAGTCCCAGGACACGCCGAGGTAGTCGAGGAAGTCGGAATTCTCCAACCTGCCATCGGGATCGCGCGACGACACCGGTCCGAACGACGCGTCGCCGGCGTACCGGACGTCGTTGTCATCGAAGCGATCGGGCGCCCCGTGGATGTACTCCATCGCGACACCGAAGACATCCAGACTCTTGTCCACCAAGGCTTTCGTCAGCCACGGATGGAACCACGCGGACCTCTCCGAGCCCTTGCTCCATGGCCTAGGGGCGACCCGAACCCAGGCATTGGTGGTTACGCTCGCCGTGGTGAAGGACGGTTCGATGAACGTACGCACGGGGCCGGTCAACCGCACCGTACGGGTGCCATCGGTGAAGACGGCCACCACCCCTCCCCGCTCGTCCCGCACGACGGTGCGGGCGGGATCCGCGAGGCGTTTGTACGCCCAGGCAGCCTCGCCAGCGGGGACGCTCGCCGCCTCGGGCGACTCGGTCGCCGTCGGCGCGGGCGACCGGCCAGCGCCAGGCAGGCTCAGAATGAATACGCCGGCCCCGAGGATGAGACATGCGGCCGCGGCCGCGGCGATTGCTGCTTTCCGGGGTCCGGATCGGCGGTCCGGCCGCCGGCTCGGGTCGACCAAGAGTTGGATCATTTCGTCCAGCACTTGCGCTGCTCCTCACATGCCCGGCGCGACGCCCACGAGGATCCCGCTGATCATCACCACGTACGTCGCGGCGGTGACGACTCCGGTCGCGACGAGTGTGGTCATCGGCCGCTGGCGCTCCAGTTGATACGCGACCAGCCCCGGGACGATGAACCCCAGGGTCTGGTGGGTGAACAGAAGCGGGAAGTCCTGCTGGATGAGGAGGTACAGCGACGTCTGCAACAGCACGCCGAGCAGAACCACGGAGGCGAAGAGCCGCTTGCCGTACAGGATGACAACCCGGCGCAGCAGCAGCGTCAGGCCGTACGTCACCGCGCTGACGCCCACGATGACCAGCGCCTGGCGATAGTCCTGCACCAGTACCAGCGCCACCCAGCCCGGCGTGATCATCCCACCCGGCGACAGGTTAGTGGTCAGGTAGCACAGCAGCGACAAGACCAGGCCGATCGCCAGGCCCAGCGTGGCGGTCTCGGGCGCCAGATAAGTGCCGAACATCAATGCCTCCCCGAGACCGACGCCAGATGCTCCAGCAGTAGTTCGCCCTGCCCGTGGATGTTGCCGACCGCGATCAGCGTCGCGTCGCCGTCGATGCCGGCGAGGATGCCGGCGAGCATCTCCTGCGGCGGACGACGCCCGCCGAGGTCGGCTACCCGCGACTGCCACTGCGCGGGAATGGTGACTCGGGCGCTACGGGTCGGCTCTCCAATGAGGACAACTCTTTCGGGGTCGATCTGCGCCACCAGCGCGCCCATCTGCCCGTTGCGCTCGATGCGGTCGGGCCGGCAGTTGATGACCACATGCAGTGCGCCGGAGATCGCGCCCTGCCCATGCAGCCGCGCCACGTTCATCAGGGTCGATTCCGGGTCGTTGGCGGCGAAGATGTTCGCGAGGCGCAACAACTTCCCGTCCAGAATGAACTCGTCGACGGTGAGGACGCCCGGATCGGCCGGGGCGTCATACATCCCCGCGAGCGCCGAGGGCCGATCGACCCCCAGCAACCGGGCGACCGCCAGCGCGACGGCCACGTTCTCCTTGAACGTGATCCAGGAGAAGCCGCTCATCTCGAGATCTGACACAGACTCCGCGTCGACCCCGATCAGGTGGCAGTCGCGCTGGGCCGCCTCCTCGCGAAGGATCGGCAGGCGCTCGCGCTCGGCCGTGACGCACACGCCGCCTATGGGCATCGAGCGACACAGCGATCTCGCCACATCGTCAAGGGTCGGTCCCATCTCGGTCAGGTGGTCATCCCGTACGTTGCTGATGACGCCGATCTGAGACTGCACGAGCTTAGTCTGGTTGATCTCCTGAAGGGCCGGCGTGACCGCCATGCACTCCATCACCAGGACGTCGGGGTAATAGGCAGCCGCCCGACGCACGATGCCCACCTGCTCGATGACGTTGGCGATGTCGAACTTGCGATAGATCGGCTCTTCGGACGCATCCGGGTAGATGAACCGCGCCGCCGTACCGGTCGTCTTGGCCACCACGACCATCCCGCCACCGCGCAGTGCACCCGCGCAGAGTCGGGTGATGGAACTCTTGCCACGGATGCCGTTGACGAGCACGCGCGTCGGGATCGTGCCCAGATGCGCGAAGTGGTTGCGCTGCTCCACGACGCCCGCGACGAACAGCCCGAGGCACATCAGCGCGAAGAGTGTGTAGAGGATGTGCAACGTCAGGGCCCTTCGACGTTGGACAGGACGCGGGGCAGCACGACGGTCTGATCCGTCGCGGTCCCGCGCATGCGCGGCGCCCCACCGAGTCGCACCGGCCCCTGCGCCCGAGCCTGCCGACACACGTCGAGGCAGACGGCGATCGCACCGATCTCGTCGTGACGTGACGGCGAGACCACCGACTTGGTGTCACCGGAGGCGAGCCGGTCGGCGGCGGCGGCGAGAACCCGCAGCGGCCGCAGCAGGACCAAGTGATGCCACCCGAGGAGAAGCCCGCCGAGGCAGACACCGAGCAGAACCACCAGCCACACGTGGGTACGCCAGTCGTTGACGGCGAGCCGATGATCGCTCGCCCTGCGCTGCGACACCACCGCCCAACGAAGCGTCGACTCGGCCGTGGGCACCACCGCCGCAGGCACCGCCGCCGCAGGCACCGCCGCCGCAGGCACAGTCACAGCAGGCACAGTCACAGCAGGCACAGTCACAGCAGGGACGGTCACCGCTGCGTACGCGAGGATCCCATCGGCACCGTCGACCGGGGCGCCGGCCGCGCGGGAGGGTGCCTGAAGGGCGAGCGCCGCCGCCTGCCGCACCGGCCCGGCCGGTTGGTGGAACGCGATATATCCTTCGGTGTCGAGGATCGTCCGCATGCGATCGTCAACCACGAGCGCGCGCCCATCGAGCCGGCGCAGCAGCGAAATGAGCGCGTGGACGTCAAACTCCGCCACGAGCGTGCGTCCATCCGGAAGTCGCGTGTACGCGTAGACCGCCGGCACCCGTTCGACCGACTCGTCGAGGTGGACACCGGAGCCGGACGGGACGGCGGTGGCACCGCGCAGGGGCTCCCGGCCGACCCGGGCGACCAACCGTCCCGCATCCAGCAGATAGACGCTGCGGAACCGTCCTTCGTCGAGTAGGTCAGCCAACGGGCCCGGGCGTGCGCCGGTCCCAGCCGCGGCCTGCTGCCCGGCGAATTGAGTGAGCTGGGTCAGGCCATTGTGGAGCATGTCGCTCAGCGACGTGGCGACGCCCACGACGCGATTCTGCGTGTCAACTCCCACGTGCGCCGGAAGATCGGGGCTCGTCCGACTGAGCGCGACCAAGACCCCACCGGACCAGGCCAGGACCGCCAGCGTCGCGGCCACGACGCACCACGCCGCCGGAACAGCGCGCCGACCTTCCCTGCGGTCGTCTCGCGGGCGAACATCGCCGCCGGCCACATCGAGCGCGGCGGCGATACGCCGTACCTCGGCCGAGCGTGGTTTGCCCGACCGCGCAACGACCTGGCCACTGGCCGCCGCGGCCGCCGACTGCCGCAGCCGTCGTACCGGCCAAACAAATCCGACCCAGATCATCAGCACGACCAGCACGGCAACGCCGAGCAGGGTCCCCGCCGCGAAGACGCCCGACCACGCAGACGTTCCGGCCACGAGAGGCGCCTCGATCACGGAGACGACCTCGAGCCCGAGGGCCCCGACCGGCGCGGCCGTGGCCACGATCGCGGTGCGCCGCGCCGCCACCGTCTCGCCCGTGACACTGGCGACCCGGCGGCCATCGGCGGTGGTCACGGCCGACCGGACTGCATCGACGACCGCCGCGTTGTACAGGCCGGTGCCCTGGTTGTACGCGATCCGGTCGGGTCCAACGGTCACGAGAATGGTCTGGGGCACGCGGGCGTCGAGGTACAGCGGCCGGATCGCCAGCCCCACGGCGACAACGAGAAGGCGCTCGCCCGGCAACGATTGCGCGATCACCAACCGTGGCATCGCGCCGGCGCCGACGGCCGTGAACGAGAGCTGGCCGTCGAGCGGTCCGGGGACCGCCGCCACGGGCACCGGCTCTCCCGTCGCCGCGACGGCCGTCTGCGTCACCTCATCCATGACCACCCCACCGCGCCACCGCGGTGTCGCGCCCTCTATCGCGTTAAGGAGCGCGACCGGGTCTGGGGTGTCGCCGAGCCGCGTCACCACCTCGCCGACGGTCGCTGCCGCGTACCCCGCCGAGGCGTTGGTCTCTCTGGCCAGATCCGCGGTGAGGCGTCTCTGTGAGTCGATCGTTGCGGCCTCCACGCCCTGCGGCTGGTGGCCGCCAAGGAACACCACGCACGCCGCGGCCAGCAGTACCAACCCGAGCGCCACGACGATGGAGGGGACGCCGACGCCGGCGGGAAAGCGGGGTTGCGGGAGCTGCTTCTCCAAGGCGATGCGACGCCACTCGCTCGTGGCCTGCTCGCTGCGGAGTCGGCTCGTGCCCTCCTCCGCCGGAGGCGGCTCATCCGGCGCTGTTTCCGGCAGCGGCGCGAGGTCCGGCATTGGCGCGAGGTCCGGCACTGGCGCGAGGTCGGGCATTGGCGCGAGGTCGGGCATTGGCCCGAGCTCCGGCACTGCCGGCGGGGCGACGTTGGGCGCGTCGCCTAGGGCGACGTTCGCCTCCGTGCTGTTCACCGTTCCGTCGCCTTTCCTCGCCCTGGCAGCCAGCAGCACCTATCGCTTCCGCGCGACCCGAGCCGAGACGACGATCTTCAGAGCCGACCGTCCCAATACTCTCCGTAAGCCGCTGACTACAGAAACGAGATGCCCGGTGCGGACGATACGTCTCAACCACGTTCGGAGCAACCTTAACGGCTCTGACGTGACGGAACAGCGCAAATGACTCAACCCGGTCGGATCCAGCAACGGATCTTGGATGATCCACGGGCATAGGACAGGGCATAGGACACCGAGAATCATCCAAGATTTCATGGCTTCGGCGGGCCAACCGGTAGGTGCGGGACGCCGAACTGGCGGTGCGCCAATGCACGTACAGCCTGGTGATGGCGCCCTGCGCGATGTCGTTCAGATCCGTGATCACCAAAGTTCCAGCGGGTATCGACGGTTCGTAAACCAAACCAGGTCACAATGGAACGCACTCATCTCGGCTATGACAGGACGTAGGCGGAACGTCGAGCCGCGCACATGATCATCTTCGCCTGCTCAGCGGACGCGGATATGTCCGACCTGCCCGAAGCCGCCTGGCGGGCGGTTTGGACGGTTCTCCCGTACCTTCCGACCGTGCCGGACGAGCCGAAGCCTCTTCGCTTTCGTTGGGCGATCCTGGGGCCCGCCCTCGCGACAGCCCTTATGGTGGGCGCCCTCGCCGGTGTCGGCGCCGCGAAGGGCATCGACCCGGGCCGGTGGTTGCGTCCGGCCGTGCTCGCTCTGGGCGGCCCGATGATCCTGTTGTGGTGGCAGGTGGTGGTCCGTCCGCGGCACCGCTGGTGGGCGCTGGGCGCTGCCCTCATTGTGACCACCGTTGCGTACTTGGTGCTGAACCGGCTGGTGCTGGCCAGGCTTCCGTTCCCGTGGAACGGCGTTGTCAGCTTCGCAGTCGCCGGCTGGCTGGGCGCCTTCGCCTTCGTGGCCGTCACTCGGCGGGCCAAGGCGCCGTTCGCTCGCGGCAAGGCCGCCGAGCTCAGCGAGGTCGCACCGGGCGAGGCGTACGAAGCGCGGTTCGGCTTCACCCGCCGCGACCTGCCTCTGCTACCAACGAGCGCGGTCTTCATCGCCGTCGGCGTCTTGATGCTCCGCGACGAACCTGTCCCCGCCGTCGGCGCCATCACGCTGGGCGGCGCGTTCCTGCTCCTGCGACTCGTCAGCGCGATGAGCGGTCGTGTGGCGCTACGCGTGGACGCCGCCGGGGTCACACTCGGTATGACGCCGCCCTGGTCGTCCTCGCGTACAGCGGTGATCCCGTGGTCCGACATCGAGGCTGTGGTGCTACGGGCGCAGCACGTCGGCGCGGCCACGATCCCTTACGTTGGCCTGCGGCGACGCCCGGACCTGCTGCCACTGCCCGGCTCGGCACGCTCGCGCTTTCTGCAGCGGATAAACCGGGCGGTGGTCTCGCACGTGCCGTCCGACGTGCTCACCGACAGCCGGCCGGCAACCTTGTGGCGGCTGCACCGCCCGAGCCTCAAGGCAGCGGTCCACCATTTCGCACCTGCAGTGGAGATCGTCGACCTGGACTGAGGGGCTCGTTCCTAGTGCTCGCCTCCAGTGCTCGGCATTGACGACATGGCCGCGAAGTTCTGCCGCGAACGCACCGCCAGGAATTCCAAATACGCATCCAGCTGCGGCGCCCCTAGCCGCACTACAAGATCACCCGACGCGCTCTTAGCGCGCTGCAAGC
>JAHRHA010000037.1 GCA_020027875.1 Micromonosporaceae bacterium
CCGACGCGCCCGAGCGGACCCGGCGCGGACGCTCGGGGCGCTCGCCGCGAGGCTCCCGGCGCGGCCGGCCCGGCGCCTGCGCTTCCTCCCGGCCCGGTGCGGCATCGCCCTTGTAGATCCAGACCTTCACACCGATCCGACCGAACGTCGTACGGGCCTCAAAGAAGCCGTACTCGATGTTGGCGCGCAGCGTGTGCAGCGGCACTCGGCCCTCGCGGTAGAACTCGGTACGGCTCATCTCGGCGCCGCCCAGGCGGCCGGACACCTGCACCCGGATGCCGCGCACCATCGTGTTCTTCATCGCGGACTGCATGGCCTTGCGCATGGCCCGACGGAAGCTGACCCGGCTGGAGAGTTGCTCGGCGACGCCCTGCGCCACGAGCTGGGCGTCGGACTCCGGGCTCTTGACTTCGAGGATGTTCAGCTGAACCTGCTTGCCGGTGAGCTTCTCCAGCTCGCCACGGATGCGGTCGGCCTCGGCGCCCTTGCGGCCGATGACGATGCCCGGCCGAGCAGTGTGGATGTCGATACGGACGCGGTCGCGCGTGCGCTCGATGTCCACCTTGGAGATACCGGCGCGCTCCAGGCCCTTCGACATCATCTTGCGGATCTTGACGTCCTCGGAGATGTAGTCCTTGTAGAGCTTGTCCGCGTACCAGCGCGACTTCCAGTCGGTCGAGATGCCGAGCCGGAACCCAATCGGGTGAACTTTCTGACCCATTACTCGGTCTCCTCTTCGGCAGCCTTCTTGGTCGCCTTCGCGGCTTTCTTGGCTGGTGCCTTCTTTGCGGGGGCCTCGGACCTCTCCTCGGCCGTGGTCACGTCGACCTCGTCGGGCTCGACCGCGTCAGGCTCGGCGGCCTTGGTCGGTGCCGCCTTAGCTCCTGCCTTGGCCGGCGCGGCTTTGCCGGGCGCTGTCTTGGCTGGCGCTGTCTTGGCTGGCGCGGCCCTACCAGGCGCTGCCTTGCCGGGCGCGGCCTTCCGACCGGGACCCGCCGGGATGACACTCTCGACTTCGATCGTGATGTGGCAGGTGCGCTTCCGGATGCGGTAGGCGCGACCCTGCGCCCGCGGCCGGAACCGCTTGAGCGTCGGACCCTCATCGACGTAGGCCGTGCGCACCAGCAGCGACTCCGGGTCGAGCCGCTCGTTGTTCTCGGCGTTGGCGACCGCGCTCGCGAGCACCTTGTAGACCTGCTCGCTCGCCGCCTGCGGCGCGAACCGCAGCACCGTCAACGCCTCCTTCGCGGGCAGGCCGCGGACGAGGTCGACTACGCGGCGCGCCTTCATCGGCGAGATGCGCACGTGCCGCGCAACCGCTCGCGCGCCTGGCAGTGCGACGGCGTCGCTCTTCGTTGCCATTCGGGTGTCCCCTAATCCTCACTGTGCCGGCTCGGTGCGCCTTAACGGCGCCGGGCCTTACGGTCGTCCTTCTCGTGACCCTTGAACGTGCGGGTCATAGCGAACTCGCCGAGCTTGTGCCCGACCATTGACTCGGTCACGAACACCGGCACGTGCTTTCGTCCGTCGTGGACCGCGATGGTGTGGCCGAGCATCTCGGGGATGATCGTCGACCGGCGCGACCAGGTCTTGATGACGTTCTTGGAGTTCTTCTCGTTCTGCGTCTCCACCTTCTTGAGCAGGTGGTCGTCGATGAACGGGCCCTTCTTCAAGCTGCGTGGCACTGTGTATTCCTTTCGCTCGCGGCTGAGCCTGCGTTTGCTCGCGACTGCGGGGCTCGCTTCGCTCGCTCCTCGCGCTCGCGGCTGAGCCGCGCTACGCTCGCTCCTCGCGCTCGCATGGTCATCCCCTAGCCGCGCTTACGCGTCGCGTAGCGGCGGCGGACAATCAGGCGGTCGCTCGGCAGTCCCTTGCGTCGGGTACGGCCCTCGGGCTTGCCCTTCGGGTTCACCGGGTGGCGCCCACCAGAGGTCTTACCCTCACCACCACCGTGGGGGTGGTCGACCGGGTTCATGGCGACACCGCGGACGGTCGGGCGCTTGCCCTTCCAACGCATACGGCCGGCCTTACCCCAGTTGATGTTGGATTGGTCGGCGTTGCCGATCTCGCCAACGGTGGCGCGGCAGCGCACATCGACCCGCCGGATCTCGCCCGAAGGCATGCGCAGCGTGGCGTAGGTACCCTCACGGCCAAGAAGCTGGATGCCCACACCGGCCGAGCGGGCCAGCTTCGCGCCGCCGCCCGGGCGAAGCTCCACCGCGTGAATTTGCGTACCGACTGGAATGTTGCGCAGCGCCAGGTTATTGCCGGGCTTGATGTCCGCGCCCGGGCCTGACTCGACCCTGTCCCCCTGCTTCAAGTCCTTCGGCGCGAGGATGTAGCGCTTCTCACCATCGGCGTAGTGCAGCAGCGCGATGCGCGCCGTGCGGTTCGGGTCGTACTCGATGTGCGCGATCTTCGCCGGGACGCCGTCCTTGTCGACCCGCTTGAAGTCGATGACGCGGTACTGGCGCTTGTGCCCACCGCCCTGGTGCCGGGTCGTGATCCGACCTTGCGCGTTGCGGCCGCCCTTACCGTGCAGCGGGCGCAGCAGCGACTTCTCCGGCGTGGAGCGGGTGACCTCGGCGAAGTCGGCCACGCTGGAGCCACGTCGACCCGGGGTCGTCGGCTTGTACTTGCGGATAGCCATAGTTCCTAAAACCTCTCAGTCTCTACGACTCTCAGCTGACCGGTCCGCCGAAGGCGTCAATGCGGTCACCATCGGCGAGCTTCACCATCGCCCGCTTCGTGTCCTTGCGCTTGCCCCAACCCGAACGGGTGCGCTTGCGCTTGCCCTCCCGGTTGAGCGTGTTCACGGTGAGAACGCGCACATTGAAGATCTGCTCGATCGCTATCTTGATCTCGGTCTTGTTCGCGTCCGGGTGGACCAGGAACGTGTACCAATTGGTGTCCAGCCGGCTGTAGCTCTTCTCCGACACCACCGGCGCCACGATCACGTCACGCGGGTCAGCAACGGTGCTCATTTGTTGCCCTCCTCAGCCGGCACGCCCAGGCTCCGCCCGCCGGTCCTGCTCCCAAGGTCGCAGAACTCGTCGAGCGCCACCTTGGTGAAGACCACGTCGTCGGAGACCAGCACGTCGTACGTGTTGAGCTGGTCGGCCGCGAGCAGGTGCACCTCGGCCGCGTTGCGCAGTGACAGCCAGTTGACCTCGTCGTCGCGACCAAGCACCACCAGCACGCGATCCGACTCGCTCACCGCCCTCAGCGTGGCGAGTGCGGTCTTCGTCTTCGGCGTCTCACCGTCGACAAAGGACTCGACCACGTGTACGCGGCCGTCCCGGGCCCGATCGGAGAGCGCGCCGCGAAGGGCCGCGGTCTTCATCTTCTTCGGGGTCCGCTGGCTGTGGTCCCGCGGCACCGGACCGTGGGCCACGCCACCACCGGCGAACTGCGGGGCCCGGATCGAGCCTTGGCGGGCCCGGCCGGTGCCTTTCTGCTTGTACGGCTTCCTGCCTCCGCCGGAGACCTCGGCGCGCGTCTTCGTCTTGTGTGTGCCCGCTCGCGCGGCGGCCAGCTGGGCAACCACGACCTGGTGCATTAGTGGGATGTTCGCCTGCACGTCGAAGACGTCGGCGGGCAGCTCAACCGAGCCGGCCTTCGCGCCGTCCACGCCAAGAACGTCGACCGTACTCATGCCTTCGCCCCCTTCTTCGCCGGCGCCTTCGCCGCGGTCCGGATGAGCACGAGCCCACCCTTCGGACCCGGAATGGCACCCCGGACGAGAATCAGGTTCTGATCGGCGTCGACCGCCTGGATCGTCAGGCCCTGCGCCGTGTAGCGCACGCCACCCATGCGACCTGGCATCTTCACACCCTTGAAGACGCGACCCGGGGTGGCGCATGCGCCGATGGAACCGGGCGAGCGGTGCTTGCGCTCAACACCGTGGCTGGCCTTGAGGCCGTGGAAGCCATGGCGTTTCATGACGCCGGCAAAGCCCTTGCCCTTGGTCTTGCCGGTGACGTCGACCGGCTGGCCGGCGGTGAACGTGTCGGCCGTGACCTCTTGGCCGAGCGTGTACTCGCTGGCATCCGTGGTGCGCAGCTCGACGACGTGGCGCCGCGGCGCCGTACCCGACTTGGCGAAATGCCCCGCCGTCGGCTTGTTCACCTTGCGCGGATTGACCGCACCGAAGGCTAGCTGGACCGCCGAGTATCCGTCCTGGGCGGCGGTGCGGACCTGGGTGACGACGCACGGTCCGGCCTGCACCACGGTCACCGGGACGACCTTGTTGTTGTCCCAGACTTGGGTCATGCCGAGCTTGGCGCCCAGGATTCCCTTCACTTGCCTATCCATCAGTGCAGTCCCTACAGCTTGATCTCGATGTCGACGCCAGCCGGAAGGTCGAGCCGCATGAGCGAGTCCACCGTCTTCGGGGTCGGGTCGATGATGTCGATCAGACGCTTGTGAGTGCGCATCTCGAAGTGCTCGCGCGAGTCCTTGTACTTGTGCGGCGAGCGGATGACGCAGTAACGGTTGATCTCGGTGGGCAGCGGCACGGGGCCCGCGACCTGCGCGCCGGTGCGCGTCACTGTCTCAACGATCTTGCGCGCCGACGAGTCAACGACCTCGTGGTCGTAGGCCTTGAGCCGGATGCGGATCTTCTGTCCCGCCATGGTGGCTGTTTCCTCTCCCTGCGAGGGCTCCGCCCCCGCACTTCCCGGAACATCTAGGTGCCTCGCTGGCGCTCGGCGCTGTTTTGCCTCGTCACAAACAAGACCTTCGGTCGTTTGTGCCCGACCCCCGCGGTCGGGCGTGTCGCGCTGCCGGGCCAGACTCCGCCCCAATCGGGTCAGTTTCTGAGGCCCCGTGGGCGCTTTCCTGCCCACCGCCGCGGCGCGCGGGAACGCGCAACACGACCAGCGACCGCTCCGCGGACGCAACCTAACTATTATGCCGTACGAGCTACGGCGTTGTGAAATTGGGGTAGTGCACCCTCCCCGTCGATCTAGGGCCTGGCGGCGTGATCCGAGATCAAACCGCGCCGGTCGCCCTAGATCGACGGCAGAGGCTACTTGAGGATCTTCGTAACCCGGCCGGCGCCGACAGTGCGGCCGCCCTCACGGATAGCGAACTTGAGGCCTTCCTCCATCGCGATCGGCTGGATCAGTTGAACCGTCATGCTGGTGTTGTCGCCGGGCATGACCATCTCGGTGCCCTCGGGCAACGTGACGACGCCGGTGACGTCCGTGGTCCGGAAGTAGAACTGCGGACGATAGTTCTGGAAGAACGGGGTGTGGCGCCCGCCCTCCTCCTTGGAGAGGATGTAGACCGTCGCCTCGAACTGGGTGTGCGGGGTGTTCGAGCCAGGCTTGACCACGACCATGCCGCGCTCGACGTCCTCGCGCTTAATGCCACGAAGAAGCAGACCGACGTTCTCGCCGGCACGTGCCTCATCGAGAATCTTGCGGAACATCTCGATGCCGGTGCAGACCGTCTTCATCGACTTCTCCTTGATGCCGACGATCTCCACTTCCTCGTTCGGCTTGAGCACGCCGCGCTCGGCGCGACCGGTCACGACCGTGCCGCGTCCGGTGATCGTGAACACGTCCTCGATCGGCATCAGGAACGGCTTGTCGATCTCGCGCTCCGGCTGCGGGATGGACTCGTCCACCGCATTCATGAGTTCCATGAGCGCCTCGGACCACTTGTCGTCGCCCTCGAGCGCCCGGAGCGCGGAGACTCGCACAACCGGCAGGTCGTCGCCCGGGTACTCCTGGTTGGAGAGCAGCTCGCGAACCTCCAGCTCGACCAGCTCCAGCAGCTCCTCATCGTCGACCATGTCGCTCTTGTTCAGAGCCACGACGATGTAGGGCACGCCGACCTGACGAGCGAGCAGCACGTGCTCGCGGGTCTGCGGCATCGGGCCGTCGGTCGCCGCTACCACCAGGATTGCGCCGTCCATCTGCGCCGCGCCGGTGATCATGTTCTTGATGTAGTCGGCGTGACCCGGGCAGTCGACGTGCGCGTAGTGCCGCTTCTCGGTCTGGTACTCGACGTGTGCGATCGAGATGGTGATGCCGCGGGCCTTCTCCTCCGGCGCCTTGTCGATCTCGTCGAACGGCGTGTACGGGTTGAGGTTCGGCATCTTGTCATGCAGAACCTTCGTGATCGCCGCGGTCAGCGTCGTCTTCCCGTGGTCGATATGACCAATGGTGCCGATGTTGACGTGCGGCTTAGTCCGCTCGAACTTCGCCTTCGCCACTGGTGTCCTCCTCAAGGACTTTCACGGTTGTCTCGCGCCGGATGCGCGGACGTCCTGGGTTTCTTTGGTCTGGTGGCCGTCGAGCCCTACTCGCTGGCGCTCACTCGCCCGTCGCCTTCGCGATGATCTCCTTTGCGACGTTCTGCGGAACCTCGTTGTAGGAGTCGAACTGCATGCTGTAGCTCGCCCGGCCCTGCGTCTTCGACCGCAGGTCGCTGACGTAGCCGAACATCTCCGACAGCGGCACCAGGGCCCGGACGACGCGGGCACCGCCGCGCTCCTCCATCGCCTGGATGATCCCCCGGCGGGAGTTGAGATCGCCGATGACGTCACCCATGTTCTCCTCCGGGGTGACGACCTCGACGGCCATCATTGGCTCGAGGAGCGCCGGGTCGGCCTTGCGGGCAGCCTCCTTCAACACCATCGAGCCGGCAATCTTGAACGCCATCTCCGACGAGTCGACCTCGTGGTACTGGCCATCGAGAAGCGTCAACTTCACCCCGACCAACGGGTAGCCGGCCAGCACGCCGTACTGCATGGCGTCCTGGGCGCCGGCGTCCACCGACGGGATGAACTCCTTCGGGATGCGACCGCCGGTGACGGCGTTCACGAACTCGTACGCCGGGGCGTCGGGCGTCATGGGCAGGGGCTCCAGCTTAACGATCACCTTCGCGTACTGCCCGGAACCACCGGTCTGCTTCTTGTGTACGTAGTCAATCTTGTCGACCGTCCGGCGGATGGTCTCGCGGTAGGCCACCTGTGGCTTGCCGACGTTCGCCACGACGTTGAACTCACGCTTCATCCGGTCGACCAGGATCTCGAGGTGCAGCTCGCCCATCCCGGAGATGACCGTCTGCCCGGTCTCCTCGTCGTTGCGGACTCGGAAGGTCGGGTCCTCCTCGGCCAATCGCTGGATCGCCGTACCGAGCTTCTCCTGGTCCGACTTGGTCTTCGGCTCGATCGCCACCGAGATCACCGGCTCCGGGAAGGTCATCGACTCCAGAATGACCGGATGAGCCGGATCGGTCAGCGTGTCGCCCGTGGTGGTCTGCTTGAGACCCTGTACAGCGATGATGTCGCCGGCCTGGGCGGACGGCCTCTCCTCCCGCTTGTTCGCGTGCATCTGGTAGATCTTGCCGATGCGCTCCTTGCGGTCCTTGGTCGAGTTGACCACCGGGGATCCGGACTCCAGCGTGCCGGAGTAGACCCGGACGTAGGTGAGCTTGCCGAGGTGCTTGTCCGTCTGGATCTTGAATGCCAGACCGGAGAAGGGCTCGCTCGGCGACGCCTTGCGCAGCAGCGGGGTCTCCCCGTCCGTCGCCGTGCCCTCGATGGCCGGGACGTCCAATGGAGAGGGCAGGTAGTCGATCACCGCGTCGAGCATGGGCTGCACGCCCTTGTTCTTGAACGCGGAGCCGCACAGGACCGGGTTCGCCTTGCTGGAGATCGTCGCGCGGCGGATCGCTGCCTTGATCTCGTCGACCGAGAGCTCCTCACCCTCGAGATATTTCTCCATAACCGAGTCGTCGACATCGGCGAGGGTCTCCAGGAGCTTCTCCCGATACTCGGCCACCTGGTCGAGCATGTCCGCGGGGATCTCCTCGACGGCGTAGTCGTCGCCCTTCTGAGTCTCGCCTCGCCACGTCAGCGCGCGCATGCCCAGCAGGTCCACCACGCCGATGAAGTCGTGCTCGTTGCCGATTGGCAGCTGAAGCACCAGGGGCGTGGCGTTGAGGCGGGTGACCATCATGTCGACGCAGCGGAAGAAGTCCGCGCCGGTGCGGTCGAGTTTATTGACGAAGCACATCCGGGGGACGTGGTACTTGTCCGCCTGTCGCCAGACGTTCTCCGTCTGAGGCTCCACACCGGCTACGCCGTCGTAAACCGCAACCGCGCCGTCGAGTACACGCAGCGACCGCTCGACCTCGACGGTGAAGTCGACGTGTCCGGGTGTGTCGATGATCTGGATGACATGACCCTTCCACTCGCACTTGGTGGCGGCGGATGTGATGGTGATGCCCCGCTCCTGCTCCTGCTCCATCCAGTCCATGACGGCAGCGCCCTCGTGGACCTCACCTATCTTGTAGGTGATGCCGGTGTAGAACAGGATCCGCTCGGTCGTCGTCGTCTTACCGGCATCGATGTGAGCCATGATGCCGATGTTGCGGACTTTGGCGAGGGCGGCGTCTGCGGCGGCCACGGTAATCCCTACTTCAATCTTCTCGTCGGAGGTGGTTGGTGCTCGACTACCAGCGGTAGTGGGCGAAGGCCTTGTTGGACTCGGCCATCTTGTGCGTGTCCTCGCGCCGCTTCACGGCGGCACCGAGGCCATTGCTCGCGTCGAGCAGTTCGTTCATGAGCCGCTCGACCATGGTCTTCTCGCGGCGGGCCCGGGAATACGTGACGAGCCACCGCAGCCCGAGCGTGGTCTGGCGTGGCGTGCGCACCTCCACCGGCACCTGGTAGGTCGCGCCACCAACCCGGCGGCTGCGGACCTCGAGGGTCGGCTTCACGTTGTCCATGGCGCGCTTGAGCGTCACCACGGGGTCGGTACCCGTCTTCTCTTTGCAGCCCTCGAGAGCGCCGTAGACGATGCTCTCCGCCAGCTGGCGCTTGCCGCGCAGCAGGATCTTGTTGACGAGCTGCGTGACCAGCGGCGAGTTGTAGACCGGGTCCGCCATCAGCGGCCGGCGGGGAGCGGGGCCCTTGCGCGGCATGTCAGCTCTTCTCCTTCTTAGCGCCGTAGCGGCTGCGTGCCTGTTTGCGATTGCGCACACCCTGGGTGTCCAGCGAACCGCGAATGATCTTGTACCGGACGCCGGGGAGGTCCTTGACCCGGCCACCGCGCACGAGCACGATCGAGTGCTCCTGCAGGTTGTGGCCCACGCCCGGGATGTACGCGGTCACCTCGATCTGGCTGGTGAGCCGGACCCGGGCCACCTTTCGCAGCGCCGAGTTCGGCTTCTTCGGGGTCGTGGTGTACACGCGTGTGCACACGCCGCGCCGCTGCGGGCTGCCCTTGAGCGCCGGCGTCTTGGTCTTGCTCGTCTTCGCCTGGCGGCCCTTGCGGACCAGCTGCTGAATCGTGGGCATCCGGGCCTCGAGTCTCCCTCGTACTGGGTTGTTCCTGGTCGTAGATCTTTGTTCGAGCCGCGAGTTTGTGCTGCTCAAGCCTGTTGTTGTCGGCATGGTCAGTGCGGTCGTCCGACCCCCGCGGTCGGGCGTGTCGCCCGGCCTACGGTCCGGTGCGTTGGTGCGCCACACCGGGGTTGTGTGCCCTGCCTGCGTCCGTGTCGACGCTGGTGCCCGTGTCGACGCTGGCGCACGCACGAGCGGCCTGGGAAGCCAGGCACGAAGGGAAAGAGTACCGACCCTAGGCACGTAGGTCAAAACGGGATGCCTTGCTGTGGCCGACCGTGTCGATTAACACAGCTCATGAGGTGCGATCCCGGCCACTCCCGAATAGGCCCGCCCGCCCGTGGCCGACGACTCCACGACCCATCCTAGCTCGCCCGGCGGACGCACCCGACCGAGTTTTGGCCGATCTTGGGCATCCTTGCGGCGAGGGCCGGAGGCGGCTAGCCGGTCGCCGCGAGCGCGAGCGCGCTCAGAAAACCGGCCGCGGTCAGCGCCAGGCCCATGGCGCCGCAGATGATCCCCGCGATAGCCAAACCACGCCCGGTGACCGCACTCCACCCCGCCGTGCGCCGGATCTGACGCAGACCAGCCCGCCCGAGTAGCAGCGCCGCGACGGCTACGACGCCGGCCAGTACCGCAAAGGCACCGGCAACCGTCGGGCCCCAACCGCTCGTTGCCCCCAGCGCGCCGAAGCAACCCACCACGAGCGCCACCAGAATGGACCCCACCCCGGCCACCAGGCTCGCCGTAGCCGGTCCGCTCGTCGTTGGCGCGACGCCCACAATGGCCACGCCGAACGACGTGCCGGGGACCGGTTGGACGTCGACAGGTAACGGCAGGCCAACGTCTCTACCCGGCCGCGCCGGGGCAACCGGACCGGGCCGCCCGGTGCCCCGACCCCACGCCTCGTTCACGTCCGACCCTCCACGAAGCTCAGTCGGAGGTATCTGGAAAGTCCTGGACGGTTCCGTTCGCCAATGAAACTAGGCCTACGACGCTCGCGATGACCAGCGCCGTCACGGCCAACCCGATCCCGATCCAGGCAAGCATCAAGCCCGCCCTGAGCTGCCGCGACCCGGTGAGATAACCCTGCCCGGCTACGAGATCACTACGCACCTGTCTAGCCAGGGCGAGGCCGAGTGTGGCGGGCACTATCCCGCCGATGACCGGACCAGTCACTACGGCGGCGACGCCGAGCGCGAGAACGGCCGCAGCCTTCGTGGAGCGGACCGGATCCGGGTCGAGCGGGTGCCGCGTCGCGGCCTCGGCAGCGGGGTCACGTTGTCCCGGTCGCGAGCCCCCGGCAGCAGCCGGGGAGGCGCCAGCGGCGGCGGCAACGGTGTCCGTCATAGCAATAGCACACCACGTCCCTACGCTTCGCGCACGCTGCGCGGACGTTTGCCCAGGTCAGAACCAGTGTGACTGCCGCCACTCCTTGCTCTGCTTCCGTCGAGGAAGCAGCCGATCTTGGAAGCCCGCTACCCGCCGCGCTCGAGTAGATCTGGGAGATTTATTGCGCCATAGCTACAACAACTCTCCCAGATCCACAATCTCGGCGTGCCCGCGACCGAAGCTCATGGGCGCGGTTGCCTCGGGGCCCATCGAATGCTGAACATCGTGCTCGGATGTTAGCGGAACGACCCCAGGTCGAAGTCGTCCAGCGGTATCGCCCCGCCGCTGGCCGGCCCGAACCCGTAGTCGGTCTCGGTGTAGCCGGTCATCGAGTACACCTTGGCCTTGGCCTCCTCGGTCGGCTCGACCCGGATGTTGCGGTACTTGTTGATACCGGTACCGGCCGGGATGAGCTTGCCGATGATGACGTTCTCCTTGAGACCGATCAGCGAGTCGCTGCGGGCGTGGATGGCCGCGTCCGTGAGCACTCGGGTGGTCTCCTGGAAGGAGGCCGCCGAGAGCCACGAATCGGTCGCGAGCGACGCCTTGGTGATGCCCATGAGCACCGGGCGTCCGGCTGCCGGCTCGCCGCCCTCGGAGACGAGGCGGCGGTTCTCCGCCTCGAACTGCGCCCGGTCGACGAGCAGGCCCGGCAGGAACTCGGTCGCACCGGAGTCGATGACCGTCACGCGCTTGAGCATCTGCCGGATGATGATCTCGATGTGCTTGTCGTGGATAAGCACACCCTGCGACCGGTACACATCCTGGACCTCCTGGGTCAGGTGCACCTGGACCGCCCGCGGCCCGAGCACCCGCAACAGTTCGTGCGGGTCGATCGTGCCCTCGGTCAGCTTCTCGCCGACCTCGATGTGGTCACCGTCGTGATAGCGCAGCCGGACCCGCTTGGAGATCTTGTCGTGGACGATCTCGTCGCTGCCGTCGTCCGGAACGATGATGATCTTCCGGGACCGTTCTCCATCCTCGATGCGTACCCGGCCGGCGGTCTCCGCTATCGGCGCCTTGCCCTTGGGTACCCGAGCCTCGAAGATCTCCTGAACACGGGGCAGACCCTGGGTGATGTCCTCACCGGCGACACCGCCGGTGTGGAAGGTCCGCATCGTCAGCTGGGTGCCGGGCTCGCCGATGGACTGCGCGGCGATGATGCCGACCGCCTCGCCCACGTCGACCGTGAGACCCGTCGGCAGCGACCGTCCGTAGCAGGCCGCACAGACACCGAGCTTCGACTCGCATGTGAGCACGCTGCGCACGCGTACGGTCTCGATGCCCGCCTCGACCATCTTCTTGACGTGCTCCGACGTCAGGTCGGTCCCCCTGGCCGCGATCAGCATGGCGGACGCGTCCGGGATGTCGTCGGCGACGGTCCGCCCGAAGACGCCCGTTTCGACGTGCTCGTGAGCCTGCAGCGTCCCGTCCTCGCTCTTCTGGGCCACCGTCATCGTGATAGCACGCTCGGTGCCGCAGTCCTCCTCACGGATGATCACGTCCTGCGAGACGTCAACGAGACGACGCGTCAGGTAACCCGAGTCGGCGGTACGCAGTGCCGTGTCGGCGAGGCCCTTGCGGGCGCCGTGCGTGGAGATGAAGTACTCCAGCACGGACAGACCCTCGCGGAACGACGACTTGATCGGCCGCGGGATGATCTCGCCCTTCGGGTTGGCCACCAGGCCGCGGATCGCCGAGATCTGGCGGAGCTGCAGCATGTTGCCTCGGGCACCCGAGTGGATCATCATCCACAGCGGGTTGCCCTGCGGCAGCGAGGTCTCCAGCTCCTTGGCGACCTCGTTGGTCGCCTTGGTCCAGATCTCGATCAGCTCGCCGCGCCGTTCCTCGGCGGTCATGAGGCCGCGCTGGTACTGCTTGTCGATCCGCTCGGCCTCACGCTCGTACCGGCCCAGGATCTCCCACTTGCGCGGAGGCTGGACGACATCCTCGATGCCGATGGTGACACCAGACCACGTGGCCCAGTGGAAGCCGGCCTCCTTGAGCGCGTCCAGCGTGGCCGCCAGCTGCACCTTCGGGAACCGCTCGGCGAGGTCGTTGACGATCGCGGAGAGCTGTCCCTTGCGTACCTCGAAATTGATGAACGGATAGCCCGGCGGCAGGGTCTCGTTGAAGAGCACCCGGCCCAGCGTCGTGTCGAGCACCAGGGTCTCGTCGGCGGGTACCTGCCAGGCCGGCTCCGTCAGACTCTCCTGGACGGTGTCGACCCCTCTGAGGCGAACCCGAATCGGCGCCTGCAGGTGCAATTCCTTGGCGTCGAAGGCCATCTGCGCCTCGGCGTCGGAGGAGAAGACCCCGCCCTCGCCCCGCTCACCCGGCTTGCGGTGGGTGAGGTGGTAGAGACCGATGATCATGTCCTGGGTTGGCATGGTCACCGGCTTGCCGTCGGCCGGCTTGAGGATGTTGTTGCTCGAGAGCATGAGGATGCGGGCCTCGGCCTGTGCCTCGGCTGAGAGTGGTACGTGCACCGCCATCTGGTCGCCGTCGAAGTCCGCGTTGAACGCGGTGCAGACGAGCGGGTGGATCTGGATGGCCTTGCCCTCGACCAGCTGCGGCTCGAAGGCCTGGATGCCCAGTCGGTGCAGGGTCGGCGCGCGGTTGAGCAGTACGGGGTGCTCGCCGATCACCTCTTCCAGCACGTCCCAGACGACCGGCCGCTGCCGCTCCACCATCCGCTTGGCGGACTTGATGTTCTGCGCGTGGTTGAGGTCCACCAGTCGCTTCATCACGAACGG
Source organism: Micromonosporaceae bacterium (assembly GCA_020027875.1). Taxonomy (GTDB): domain Bacteria; phylum Actinomycetota; class Actinomycetes; order Mycobacteriales; family Micromonosporaceae; genus JAXIPB01. The sequence goes on from JAHRHA010000037.1 coordinate 13,510, forward strand.
CTTGAACAGCTCCAGCGCCATCTGCTTGGGCAGACCGCACTGGTGCAGCTTGAGCTGCGGGCCGACGACGATGACGGACCGACCCGAGTAGTCCACGCGCTTGCCAAGCAAGTTCTGGCGGAACCGTCCCTGCTTGCCCTTGAGCATGTCCGACAGCGACTTGAGCGGCCGGTTGCCAGGTCCGGTAACCGGCCGGCCGCGGCGGCCGTTGTCGAACAGCGCGTCGACGGCCTCCTGCAGCATCCGCTTCTCGTTGTTGACGATGATCTCGGGTGCACCGAGGTCGATCAGCCGCTTGAGTCGGTTGTTGCGGTTGATCACGCGACGGTAGAGGTCGTTGAGGTCACTAGTGGCGAACCGGCCGCCGTCGAGCTGCACCATCGGGCGCAGATCCGGCGGGATGACCGGGATGCAGTCGAGCACCATGCCCAGCGGCGAGTTGGTGGTGTTGAGGAACGCGGCCACAACCTTGAGCCGCTTGAGCGCACGGATCTTGCGCTGGCCCTTGCCCGACCGGATCGTCTCGCGCAGGAACTCGGCCTCGGCGTCCAGGTCCAGGTTCTGTACGAGGGACTTGATCGCCTCCGCCCCCATGGCGCCGGTGAAGTACTCGCCGAAGCGGTCCCGAAGCTCGCGGTAGAGCAACTCGTCGGTGATGAGCTGCTTGCGGTCCAGCTTGCGGAACGTGTCGAGCACCTCGTCCAGTCGATCGATCTCGCGCTGCGCCCGATCGCGGATCTGGCGCATCTCGCGCTCGCCGCCCTCTTTGACCTTGCGGCGCACATCGCTCTTGGCGCCCTCGGCTTCGAGCTCGGCGAGGTCGGCCTCAAGCTTCGCCGCCCGCTTCTCGATCTCGGCGTCGCGACCGCTCTCGGCGTGCCGCTTCTCCGCGATGATCTCGGCCTCGACGGTGGACATGTCCCGGTGGCGGGCCTCGGTGTCCACGCTCACGATGACGTAGGACGCGAAGTAGATGATCTTTTCGAGGTCCTTCGGCGCCAGGTCGAGCAGGTAGCCCAGCCGGCTCGGCACACCCTTGAAGTACCAGATGTGGGTGACCGGAGCGGCGAGCTCGATGTGGCCCATCCGCTCGCGGCGCACCTTAGCCCGGGTTACCTCGACTCCGCAGCGCTCACAGATGATGCCCTTGAAGCGCACCCGCTTGTACTTGCCGCAGTAGCACTCCCAGTCCCGGGTCGGGCCGAAGATCTTCTCGCAGAAGAGGCCGTCCTTCTCGGGCTTGAGGGTGCGGTAGTTGATGGTCTCCGGCTTCTTGACCTCGCCATGCGACCACCGACGGATGTCGTCGGCGGCGGCGAGACCGATGCGGAGCTCGTCGAAGAAGTTGACATCGAGCACTTGGAATATCCCTCTTAATCGAGTCAGCTCGTCGCTTCGTGGTTAACCGGCCGCCGATGGTTCAACGGCCGGGCGGGGCGGGCCGGTGGCCCGCCGCCGCGCCGGATCAGACTTCCTCGACGCTGCTCGGCTCGCGCCGTGACAGGTCGATGCCCAGTTCCTCGGCCGCCCGGAATACCTCGTCGTCCGTCTCGCGCATCTCAACCGCCACACCGTCGCTGGAGAGCACCTCAACATTGAGGCATAGCGACTGCAGCTCCTTGAGCAGTACCTTGAACGACTCCGGGATGCCTGGCTCCGGGATGTTCTCGCCCTTGACGATCGCCTCGTAGACCTTCACTCGGCCCAGGACATCGTCGGATTTGATCGTGAGCAGCTCCTGCAGCGCGTATGCCGCGCCGTAGGCCTGCATGGCCCAGCACTCCATCTCGCCGAACCGCTGACCGCCGAACTGTGCCTTACCACCGAGCGGCTGCTGAGTGATCATCGAGTACGGGCCGGTCGAGCGCGCGTGGATCTTGTCGTCCACGAGGTGGTTCAGCTTAAGGATGTAGATGTACCCGATCGCGACGTCATCCGGAAGCGGATCTCCGCTGCGACCGTCAAACATTCTCGCCTTGCCACTCGCGCCGACGATGCGGGTGCCATCCCGGTTGGGCAGGGTGGACTCGAGGAGACCGCTGATCTCCTCCTCCTTGGCCCCATCGAAGACCGGTGTCGCCACATTCGCGTCCGGCGCGGCTTCGCCCGCACCAATCGCCCGAAGCGCCTTCTTCCAGGCCACGTCATCGCCGTCGATCTTCCAGCCGGTCTTGGCCACCCACCCGAGGTGGGTCTCCAACACCTGACCAATGTTCATTCGGCTCGGTACGCCCAGCGGGTTGAGCACGATATCGACGGGCGTACCGTCCTCGAGGAACGGCATGTCCTCGACCGGCAGGATCTTCGAGATCACGCCCTTGTTGCCGTGACGGCCGGCGAGCTTGTCGCCGTCCTGGATCTTCCGCTTCTGGGCCACGTACACTCGGACCAGCTCGTTGACGCCCGGCGGCAGCTCGTCGCCGTCCTCGCGGGAGAACGTGCGTACGCCGATGACGGTGCCGGTCTCGCCGTGCGGCACCTTGAGGCTCGTGTCACGGACCTCGCGGGCCTTCTCGCCGAAGATCGCCCGCAGCAGCCGCTCCTCGGGCGTCAGCTCGGTTTCGCCCTTGGGCGTGACCTTGCCAACCAGGATGTCGCCCGGCACGACCTCGGCGCCGATGCGGATGATTCCGCGCTCGTCGAGATCGGCCAGCATCTCCTCACTGACATTGGGAATGTCGCGGGTGATCTCCTCCGGACCCAGCTTGGTGTCGCGGGCGTCGACCTCGTGCTCCTCGATGTGGATAGAGGTGAGCACGTCCTCCTGCACAAGTCGCTGCGACAGGATGATCGCGTCCTCGTAGTTGTGGCCCTCCCAGGGCATGAACGCCACGAGCAGGTTCCGCCCGAGCGCCATCTCGCCCTCGTCGGTGCATGGTCCGTCGGCGATGACCTGACCCGCCTCGACCCGGTCGCCCTCGAAGACAACGGGCTTCTGGTTGACGCAGGAGCCCGCGTTGGAACGGCGGAACTTGTGCAGCAGATAGGTACGCCGGTGCCCGTCGTCCTGGTGCACGGTCACGTAGTCCGCGCACAGATCCTCGACCACGCCGGCGACCTCGGCGACGACCACGTCACCGGCGTCAACCGCCGCGCGGTACTCCATGCCCGTCCCGACCAGCGGTGACTCCGCCTTGACCAGCGGCACCGCCTGGCGCTGCATGTTGGCGCCCATGAGGGCCCGGTTGGCGTCGTCGTGCTCGAGGAACGGGATCATGGCGGTGGCGACCGAGACCATCTGGCGCGGTGACACATCCATGTAGTCCACGGCGTCCGGAGTCACGTAGTCGACCTCGCCACCCTTGCGGCGCACCAGCACCCTGTCGTTGGCGAACTTGCCGTCGCTCTGGAGCGGTTCGTTCGCCTGGGCGATGACATGCCGGTCCTCTTCGTCCGCGGTCAGGTAATCGATCTTGTGGGTCACCTTGCCGCTCTCGACCTTGCGGTAGGGCGTCTCGATGAAGCCGAACGGGTTGACCCTAGCGAACGTCGAGAGCGCGCCGATGAGGCCGATGTTGGGACCTTCGGGCGTCTCGATCGGACACATGCGCCCGTAGTGCGACGGGTGCACATCCCGGACCTCGAAACCCGCCCGCTCCCGGGACAGACCGCCCGGGCCGAGCGCGCTGAGGCGCCGGCGGTGGGTCAGTCCCGCGAGTGGGTTGGTCTGGTCCATGAACTGCGACAGCTGCGAGGTGCCAAAGAACTCCTTGATCGCGGCGACCACCGGGCGGATGTTGATCAGCGTCTGGGGCGTGATCGCCTCAACGTCCTGAGTCGTCATCCGCTCGCGGACCACCCGCTCCATCCGGGAGAGGCCGACCCGAACCTGGTTTTGGATCAGCTCACCCACCGTACGGAGGCGGCGGTTGCCGAAGTGGTCGATGTCGTCGGGCTCGTAGCCCTCCTCACCGGCGTGCAGCCGGCAGAGGTACTCAACCGTGGCAACGACGTCGGCCTCGGTCAGCGTCCCCTTGGTGATGGGGACATCGACCTCGAGCTTCTTGTTGAACTTGTAGCGCCCAACTCGCGCCACGTCGTAGCGCTTCGAGTTGAAGAACAGGTTGTCCAGCAACGTCTGGGCGTTCTCGCGCGTCGGCGGCTCGCCCGGGCGAAGCTTGCGGTAGATGTCGAGGAGGGCCTCGTCCTGACCGGCGATGTGGTCCTTCTCGAGCGTGGTCATCATTAGCTCGGACCAGCCGAACCGCTCGCGGATTTGCTCGTTGGACCAGCCGATCGCCTTGAGCAGGACGGTGACCGCCTGCCGGCGCTTACGGTCGATGCGGACACCGACCGTGTCGCGCTTGTCCACGTCGAACTCGAGCCAGGCGCCCCGGCTCGGGATGACCTTGACAGACGACAGGTCGCGGTCGGAGGTCTTGTCGGGTTGCTTGTCGAAGTAGACGCCTGGGGAGCGCACGAGTTGACTCACCACGACACGCTCGGTGCCGTTAATGATGAACGTGCCCTTGGGCGTCATGATCGGGAAGTCACCCATGAACACCGTCTGGCTCTTGATCTCGCCAGTCGAGTGGTTGGTGAACTCCGCGGTCACGAAGAGAGGTGCGCAGTAGGTGAGATCCTTCTCCTTACACTCTTCGATCGAAGCCTTCACCTCGTCAAAGCGCGGCGAGGAAAAAGAGAGTGACATGGTGCCGGAGAAGTCCTCAATGGGACTGATTTCTTCGAGAATCTCAGCCAGCCCGCTCCGCGCATGCGGGTCATCAGCCCACCGGGTAGCCCACGCCTCATTGCCGATCAGCCAGTCAAAGGACTCGGTCTGGATGGCAAGGAGATTGGGAACCTCAAGGTGTTCAGTGATTCGCCCGAATGAAATTCGGCGGGGAGCATGTGCGCTCGACGAGTGACTGGTCTTCGCAGGGCGGGAAACTGCCAAGATGCGTCCTTCCGAGGACCTGTTGTGCGATCGGCCGGGTCGCGTGCAGCCCGATTGATCCCCGCCGAAAAACGCCCACGAACGGACATTCCAAGCAGAGATTGAGTCGGAAGGCAGCGCAAACTAGCAGTGTAGCCTCAGGGCTACCCGCACGCAAGCCCGCACCGCAGAATGGCTGGAACGCCGATCCCGGGCCCAGCCTCCCGGGGGCGTCCCAGCCTTCGCGGTGATCGGCCGTCAGTAACGGCAGCGCCGCAGCGTCCGGCTCTGCCGGAGCGCCGCGCACCAGCGCAAGGCTGTGCGGATTCAGCGTGCCTGCCGCCGCGCGAGCCGTCAAGCCCGTGGCGTCACTTGACGCCCCAATCGTGCCGCAAATACCCCTAAAAGCATCAATAACCCACCGCTGGGTTACCGCAGTGGCCGCGTACGAGGCCTGGATCGGGCCTAGAACCCCACCGAGCGTTCGGCGTACGTCCGCCTTCGTAGCAGAAACGCCGTGTACGTGAGGTCCGTGCCCCGCTGCGACTCGGGTCCGGCACGTCCCTCCGCGCGTCGAGGGCGGTCGACCCTAGGTCGACCGCCCCTCGACAGGTGCGCGTGGAACCAGCGGACTACTTGAGGGTGACCTTGGCGCCCTCGGCCTCAAGCTTGGTCTTGGCCTTGTCGGCATTCTCCTTGTTGGCCTTCTCGAGGACGGCCTTCGGCGCCGCCTCAACGAGGTCCTTGGCCTCCTTAAGACCCAGGCCGGTCAGCTCGCGAACGACCTTGATGACCTGGATCTTCTTGCCGCCGTCGGACTCGAGGACAACGTCGAACTCGTCCTGCTCCTCCACAGCCTCGGCGGGAGCGGCACCCCCGCCGGCCGCGGCGACGCCCACGGCGACCGGGGCGGCGGCCTTGACGTCAAAGGTGTCTTCGAACTGCTTCACGAACTCAGAGAGCTCGATCAACGTCATCTCCTTGAACGCGTCGAGGAGATCGCCAGTGCTGAGCTTCGCCATCGTGGGTCAGCTTCCTTTCGTACGGTTGAATTGCTGAATGTTCGGCTCGCAAGCTTCGCCGAAGTGTCTGATGTTCGGCTCGCAAGCTTCGCCGAAGCAATAAAAGATCGGGAAACTCCCGTGGCGACGCTCAGGCCGCCTCGCCCCGCTCGCGCTTGTTCTGCAGCGCGGCTGCCAGGCGTACGGCCTGGCTGAGCGGCGCCTGGAGGGTCGCCGCGGCCTTGCTGAGGTTGGCCTTCATCGCGCCGGCGAGCTTCGCCAGAAGCACCTCGCGGGACTCAAGGTCGGCGAGCTTGCCCACCTCCGCCGCCGACAGCGGCTTGCCCTCGAAGATGCCGCCCTTGATGACGAGGAACGGGTGAGCCTTCGCGAAGTCGCGTAGGCCCTTCGCCGCCTCGACGACATCGCCGGAGACGAAGGCGAGCGCGGTAGGACCGGTGAAGAGATCGTCGAGACCCGTTATGCCCGCGTCCGTCGCGGCACGCTTGGCCAGTGTGTTCTTGGCGACCGCGTAGGTGGCCTGCCCGCCCAGCGAGCGTCGCAGCGCCTTGAGCTGGGCGACCGTCAGGCCACGAAACTCGGTCAGCACGGTGGCCGTCGAGGACCGGAACTGCTCGGTCAGCTCGGCGACAGCGGTGGCCTTGTCGGTCCGAACCGGCTTGTCCGCCATGCCATCTTCTCCTTCCTTTGGCCGATCGTCGCTTAGAGCTGGCAAGGCCCCAACAACGAACGACGCCCCGGCGCAGGGCGCACGGGGCGGGGACAGGCTCGCAGATCACGGGCCGCTTCGCTACCGTCCATCCTGCGCGGGCCGCCTGCCGGAGCAGGACCTTCGACCGATCTGCCTCGCGGCGGATGGTGACCAGCGGTCTATGGGTGGAACTTCTGCATGACAGAGTACGTGGAGCGGGCGGACAACACCAAACCGGGCGCCGTGAACCGCTCAGTCTGGTCCGCGGCCGCACCTAACGAGGTTCGTCACGGTATTGTTCGCGCATGCAGGTCGGGGCTGCAACGGCCGGAGAGCCGTCCGTTGCCGCGCCGACGCCTGCCGACCCGACGCCACCCGACACGTCGCGACCGTGGCGGCGGGCTTGGCAGGTCGGCATCACCACCTGGGTGGCCGCCGTTATCACGTACGTCGTGGTTACCGCACTGTCGTGGATGATCGACGACAAGGCCGGGCCGCCGATGCAACGACTGGTCGAGGCGTGGGATCGGTGGGACACGGGCCACTACATCCGCATTGCTCAGTTCGGCTACACCCCTGACCGTCCGGACACGCATGCGTTCTTCCCGTTGTTCCCGATGCTGCTACGCGGCCTCGACACCATCCTTCCCGGCCCCACCCTGGTGGCCTCTCTCGTGCTGTCCAATGTGGCCTGTGTCGGTGCGCTCGTGGTGCTGCACCGCTTCGCGGCTCGGGAGTTCGACCCGGCCACCGCGGATCGCGCTTTGCTGTTTCTCATGGCTTGGCCGGCCGCGTTCTTCCTCAGCGCCGGCTACAACGGTTCGCTCTTCCTCCTACTCAGCGTGGCCGCGCTCTACTGCATGCGCAGCGGCGCGTGGTGGGCGGCGGGAGGACTCGGTGCATTGGCCAGCGCGACCCGGCTGACCGGCGTACTGCTCATGCTCGCGTTCGTCTTCGAGTACTCACGCCAGCACGGTTGGCGGCTACGCGCGGTCCGGCTCGACGCGGTCGCGGTGCTGCTGGTGCCGCTGGGTCTGGCCGCCTTCTCCATTTACTGCAGGGTGACGCTCGGCGACCCGCTCGCCTTCTCGCACGCTCAGGACGAATGGGGCCGACGCTTCGCCCCGCCATGGGTTGGGCCGACCGAGGCGGTCCAGGCGATATCGGCGCAGCCGATACTCGCCCAGTCGGCGGTGCACAACCTGCTCGACCTCGTCGTGGTGCTGGCCACGGTGGGGCTACTTGGGCTGTGCGTCATCGGGCCGTGGCGGCTGCCCGGAGATCAGCTCTTCCTCATGATCTACGCCGCGGCCACACTGCTGGTCGTATTGACCGGGCCCGTCGGCGGGTTGTTCCCCATGATGGGCGCCCCACGGTACGCGCTTGAGCTCATCCCCATTTTCCTACTGCTGGCCCGGCTCGGGGCAAGTCGGCAATTCGAACGGCTCTATCTGTTGCCCGCGGTCGGTCTACAGGTCGTGCTCCTGCTGACGTTCCTCAACAACGTCTGGGTCGCGTGAGCACATGACCCAGAGTCCGTCGACAACTACCACCGCAGTCGAGACGCCACCAACCGACACTGCGTCGACCGCTGCCTCTGAGACCACAAAGGACTTGCGCTGGCGGCGAGCGGTCGGCAGTTCGCTGTCGGTATGGGGTTCCACCGCGCTCGCGTACTTCCTGATCAACGGTCTGGTCTGAATGACACGCAACGAGGCTGGACCGCGCCTGTCCGGGATGATCGCGGTCTGCGATCAATGTCGACCTTCCTTATGTTCAGCGTCTTGGCGCTCTACGCCATGCGACGCCAGTACTGGTGGGCCGCAGGTCTGTGTGGCGCCTTGGCGATCGCCACCCGACAGGCCGGCATCCTGCTCGCGCTCGCGTTCGTAGTGGAGTACCTGCGCCGGTGCGACCGGCGTCCAAGAGCTTTCCGCATCAACGCGCTGCGGTGCTGATCGTGCCCGCCGGCACCGCGGCCTATGCGCTCTACTGCTGGCGCGCCGTCGGTGATCCGTGGAAGTTCGTCCACATCCAGGCCGTCTGGAGCCGTGAGCTCAGCTGGCCCTGGGATGGAGCGCAGCGCGCGGTAGCGGAAATCGAGAAGGCCGCGGTTGACGATGCGATCTTTCAGCCTCTGGTCGTGCTCAGCCTTATCGATCTGGCCGCACTACTCATCACGGTGATCCTGCTCGTCCTCAGCGTGTTGGGGCCCTGGACGCTGGGCCTGGAGTCGCTGTACCTGGTGGTGTTCGCTTACGCCAGTCTGATCCTCGTCCTGGTCAGTCCAATCGGGCTAAACGTCCCTTTACACGGAGTTCCTCGGTACGTCCTCGACCTTGCCCGCCTTCATGGTCCTGGCCAGGATGGGCGTCAACAGGCACGCGGAGCGGTTTATCTCGTGCCCGCCATCGCGGTCCAGGGCGTACTCCTGCTGGCGTTCTACAAGGGCGCCTGGCTGTCCTGAACGCAGACCGCCGCCCTTTCCCGAACCGAAGGGCGGGTGGGCGGCGATCTCGACTTCCGGCTATCGCTCGGGCCTATGCCTCGGTGGATGCCTCGTGCAGGTTACGGGTAACGCTCGGGTCGATCTGAATGCCAGGTCCCATTGTCGTTGTAACGGAGACCTTCCTCAGATACTTGCCCTTGGACGCGGATGGCTTGCTCCGCAACACCTCGTCGAGCACGGCGGCGTAGTTGTCGACGAGCTGGTCCGCGGAGAACGATGCCTTGCCGATGATCATGTGAAGGTTAGAGTGCTTGTCCACCCGGAACGTGATCTTGCCGCCCTTGATGTCGGAGACAGCCTTGGCGACGTCCATGGTCACCGTGCCGGTCTTCGGGTTTGGCATCAGGCCGCGCGGGCCCAGTATCCGCGCGATCCGGCCGATCTTGGCCATCTGGTCGGGCGTGGCGATCGCAGCATCGAAGTCGAGCCAGCCCTCCTGGATTCGGGCGACCAGATCATCGCTGCCAACCACGTTGGCGCCGGCGGCCTCGGCCTCGGCGGCCTTGTCACCGGTCGCGAAGACGATCACGCGAGCGGTCTTGCCAGTACCGTGCGGCAGGTTGACCACGCCGCGGACCATCTGGTCTGCCTTGCGCGGGTCGACGCCCAGGCGCATCGCGACCTCGACGGTCGCGTCGAACTTGACGGGGTTTGTCGCCTTGGCGATCTTCATCGCCTCGGCCGGCGGGTAGAGCTTGGCGCGGTCGATCTGCTCGGCCGCCTTGCGATATCCCTTGCTGCGCTGCATGTCCTTGTCTCCTGTGGTCTCGATCGGGCCAGCGCGGCCCTCCCACTGCCGGGTCGATCATGAGCTGACCGTTCCGGAATCCCGTCGATCATGACCTCCAGGTCATGATCGACCGGAAAGTTAGTCTCTAACAGTGATGCCCATCGACCGGGCCGTCCCGGCGATGATCTTCTCGGCTGCCTCGAGGTCATTCGCGTTGAGGTCCGACATCTTCTTCTCGGCGATCTCGCGCAACTGGGTGCGGCTGATCGCACCGACCTTGTCGCTCTGCGGCGTGCCGGAACCCTTAGGTACGCCAGCGGCCTTGATGAGCAGCCGGGCGGCGGGCGGCGTCTTGAGGATGAACGTGAACGTCCGGTCTTCGTAGACGCTGATCTCCGCGGGGACGATATCGCCGCGCTGTGCTTCCGTCTGGGCGTTGTACGCCTTCACGAACTCCATGATGTTCACGCCGTGCTGACCGAGCGCGGGGCCGACCGGCGGTGCTGGCGTTGCCTGACCCGCCGGCAACTGAAGCGTGAAGGTCTTGACGAGCTTCTTCTTCTTCGGAGGCATGACTCTTCCTGATCCTGGGCTGGACGTTGCTTAGTGGATTTACGCTCCCGCATCTTCGACGGGCGCGCGTCATCGACGCCGTACTAAGCCGGAGAGCTCAGGGTAGCGCACCGCACATGCGTCGATGAAATCCGGTAAGGGCAACGGGGCCCGATGCCGGTCAGATCTTGGAGACCTGGTTGAAATTCAGCTCGACCGGAGTCTCCCGCCCGAAGATGGAGACGAGCACCTTCAGCTTTTGCTGGTCGGCGTTGATCTCGCTGATCGTGGCTGGCAATGAGGCAAAGGCACCATCGATCACGGTGACCGAGTTACCGACCTCGAAGTCGAGAACCTTCACCTCAGGCTTTGCCTTCTTGTCGACCTGAACCGCCGGGGCTAGCCACTTGAGGACCTCATCCAGGGACAGTGGCGCGGGGCGGTCAGCCCGGTCGGTCGAGCCGACGAAGCCGGTCACCCCAGGGGTGTTGCGCACGCAGGAGTACGACTCAGGCGTGAGCTCCATGCGCACGAGGATGTAGCCCGGGAACACCTTGTTCTGCACCTGCGTGCGCTTGCCGTTCTTGACCTCAACCTCTTCGCGCGTGGGTACCTCAACCTGAAAGATGAACTCCTCCATGTCGAGGCTCGTGATGCGGGTCTCAAGGTTGGTCTTGACCTTGTTCTCATAGCCGGCGTACGAGTGGACCACGTACCAGTCACCCGGCGCGTAGCGCAGCTTCTGGCGCAATTCGGCGACCGGATCGAACTCTTCCACCGCGGTCTCCTCAAGGACAGTCTCGTTCTCAGCCGCCGACGGGTCACCCACAGCGCCGCTCTCCGACGTCTCGGTAATCGTGTCGGTGGTCTGGCCGGTCTCGTAGTTCTCGGGCACGCTGGCTCTCTTCCGTACTCCCCGGCCGCTGACCGGAGACGCTTCTGGTGGTACTAGCTGGTCGTGTCGCCGCCGAAGACTAGGAGCATCAGCCTGGCGAAACCGACGTCGAGCAGGGCGACGAACGTCATCATGATCGACACAAAGATGACCACGACCGTCGTGTAGGTCAGCAGCTCCTTGCGGGTGGGCCAGATGACCTTCTGCAGCTCAGCGACGACCTCGCGGACGAAGTCGACGAGCTTGCCCAGAAGTCCACGGCTCTGGTCCTGCCGCGTCCTCGTCCGGGCGAACGTGCGGGCCCTCGCGGACTCCGCCTTGGCGCGCTTGGCGGGTGCCTCGCCGGCGTCGTCCGCCAACGACTCGTCGAACTCGTCTTCGGTGTCGACCGCGTCGCTGCCTTCGAACGTGTCGCTGCCTTCGAACGTGTCGTCGCCGTCGAACTCGTCGTCGACCGAGCGTCCGCCGCGGTTCTTATCGGCCACTTCGCCCTCTTTCATCTGTACAAACTGTTAAGCGCACCTGCGTCCGGTGCAATGGCGCCGAATCGTGGGTGGCAGGGGCGACAGGACTCGAACCTGCAACCTGCGGTTTTGGAGACCGCTGCGCTACCAATTGCGCCACACCCCTTCGCGAGCCGAGCTTCCCTCACCCATGGCCCCGTCTCCGGGCGCACGGCGACAGGGGTCACTCACCCCACGGGCGACCAGTGTACGGGTAGCGCTGTGATTCCCCCAAGCCGCCTCGGCAGGGGCTGGTCACAACCTGATCTTTGCCCTGGCTTGGGCAAGGACCTTCTCACCACTACAGGTCACTGTCAGGTCGATCTGGGCCACGCCCTCGTCGACCGCGCGCACCACACCGGCGACGACGACCTCGGCACCGTGGTCATCATCCGGAACGACGACGGGCTTGGTGAAACGAACGCCGTACTCGATCACCGCGCCCGGATCTCCGGCCCAGGCCGTCACGGCACGCGCGGCGAGCGCCATCGTGAACATCCCGTGTGCGATGACTCCGGGCAGGCCCACTGCGACGGCCGTACGGTCGTTCCAATGAATGGGGTTGAAGTCGCCGGACGCCCCGGCGTAGCGCACGAGGTCAGCTCGGGTCACCCGGTACGTCTGCGGCGCCAGATCCTGTCCCACGTGCACCAAGAGTCTCAGCCCTCTCCCCGCACGACGAGCCGGGACCAGACCGTCACCACGCGCTCACCCGCGTCCGTCGCTACCTCGGTCCGGGTGGTGAGGAAGTCGTGCCCGCCTCGCGACATGATCTCCTCCACAGTGCTCACGCATACCAGACGGTCACCGGCACGCACCGGCCGGACGTAGGCGAAGCGTTGGTCGCCGTGGACGACGCGGGAGTAGTCCAGACCGAGGGCCGGGTCGTCGATGAGGGCCTGGTTGGCCGCCATTGTGACGACGACGGGAAAGGTTGGCGGCGCGATCACGTCTGGGTGCCCGAGGGCCGCTGCGACGGCAGGATCGCGGTAGGCGGGCTCGTCGGCGCCGATCGCGTCGGCAAACTCGCGGATCTTCTCGCGCCCGACCGCGTACGGCTCGGTCGGCGGATAGCTGCGCCCCACGAAGGACGGGTCGAGGGCCATGCCCCAGACTCCGCGGGCGCTAGCGTGTCTCGCGGTGGGCCGTGTGCTTGCCGCAGTTCGGGCAGAACTTCTTCAGCTCGATCCGGTCAGGATCGTTGCGCCGGTTCTTCTTGGTGATGTAGTTGCGGTGCTTGCAGTCCGCGCACGCCATGGTGATCTTCGGACGAATGTCGGTCGCCTTAGCCACGGCCGTGTGCCTTTCTCGATAACGATGACTCGGCGGAACACCCGCTGAGTGGGTACCAGAGTAGACGCTCGCCTCGCCGGAATCCAAAGCAGGCGCCCGGGCTGGTGCCCGTCACGACATCGGTTGATGTCTCGTAGCGGTGGCCGGAATCGAACCGGCGACACAGCGATTATGAGCCGCTTGCTCTGCCATCTGAGCTACACCGCCGCGTGACTCCGACGTGCGCCGGAGAGAGAGCCCCCTTACGGAATCGAACCGTAGACCTTCTCCTTACCATGGAGACGCTCTGCCGACTGAGCTAAGGGGGCGCGCGAGCGCACGGTAAGAGTACACGGCGCCCTTTCGATGATGAAATCAAATCAGGCCCCCCGCCCGCACGCTCATTGGACGGCGCGTAGCCGGCGAGCCTCCGCCACGATCTCCCCGCTATCGAGGCTCGCTACGTCGCCCGGCTCGGCCAGGACGGGCTCGGTCTGGACCGACAGCCACGCCTCGAACCGTTCGTACGGCAACGGGCGGGAGAACAGGAAGCCCTGCCCCACATCACAGCCCAGACCCTCGAGCAGATTGACCGTGCGCTCGCTCTCGACCCCCTCGGCCACGACGACGAGCCCGAAATGGCGGGCCAGGTCTACCACGGCCCGGACGATAGCGAGGTCACCCGCGTCGGTAGCCATTCCCTGCACGAAGGAACGGTCAATCTTCACCTCGTCGACCGGAAGGCGGCGCAGGTAGGACAGCGACGAGTAACCCGTGCCGAAGTCATCCACGGCCAGGCGTACACCCATCTCGCTGAGGCGTCTCAGGATGGACATCGGCCGATCCGGCTCACCCACCATGCCGTCCTCGGTGATCTCCAGCGTCAACAGCGAGGCGGGCACCCGGTACTCGCTGAGCAGCGCGGCGACGCGGGGTGGAAAGGTCGGATCGATGAGGGTACGGGAGGAGAGGTTGACCGCCACCGGCAGCGCGTGCCCGGCGTCGAGCCACCCGCGGGCGCGTCGCAGACCTTCGCGCAGCACGATATCGGTGAGCCGGCCCATCTGCCCGGTGTGTTCGGCGATCGCGATGAAATCCGTCGGCGACACCTGACCATGCGCCTCGTGGTCCCACCGTGCCAGGCACTCCACGCCCACGACACGACGGTCGGGCAGGGCCACCTTCGGCTGGAAGTAGACCTCCACCTCACCGGCCTCGAGCGCTCGGCGCATGTCCGCGGCGAGCCCCAGCCGGTGAGTGGAGCGCTCCTGCAAGCTCGGCTGGAACAGGTGGACCGGTGTGGCGAACTGCTTGGCCGACTGCGCGGCGAGGTCGGCGCGCTTGAGCAGGACCTCGGCTTCGGTGCCATGGTCGGGGTGCACGGCGATGCCGACGGCCACATCCACATCGAGCGTGATCGAGTCGACCTCCATGGGTTCCTGGAGCGTCTCGCGAAGTTGCGCGGCGAGGCTCATGGCCTCGTCGGCGTTGGGCAGGCGCAGCGTGACGACGAACTCGTCGCTGCCGGCGCGGCCGACGAGGGCCGCCGCTGGGGCGAGCCGGCGCAGCCGGAACGCGACCTCACGGACCATCCGGTCGCCCGCGTCGTGCCCCAGTGAGTCGTTGACATCACGAAGGCCGTCGATGTCGAAGAGCAGTACGGCGACGACCTCACCCGGTGCGTTCACCTTCACCGCCTCTTCGAGCAGGGCGAGCACCCGGCGGCGGTTGGGCAGGGCGGTAAGGGCGTCGTGGTAGGCATCGAAGCGCAGCCGGTCGACCAGCCGGGAGTTCTCCACCGCGACCGCGGCGTGCGCCGACAGGGTCTCCAACAGCCGCACGTCGGAGTGGCCGAATTGCGGCATGTCGCCGAGGCGGCCGGTCACCTCGAGTGAGCCGATCACCGCCGAGCCGGAACGGAGCGGGACGACGATGGCGTCCTTGACGCCGCTCTCCCGAATGAGCGTGCGGAGCTCCGGGTCGCCAACGCGCGGCCCAACCACAATGGTCGCCGCGTTCTGAAGCGCCCGCTGTCGTAGCTCGGGTGGGGTGTTACTCACATCGAGCAGCCCCGGTGCATCGACCCTCGCGCTGAGCAGCAACTCGGGGTAGCGGCCTTGTGCCGGGAGCCACAGCGTGGCGTACTCGGCCTGGAGCAACTCCCGCACACGTACCAGCAGCACGTCGGGCAGGGTGCCGTCGCGGCCGGCGTCGGCCATCGCCCGGGTCAGCTCATAGAGTTCGGTGAGGCTGCGGTGCTGGACGATGAACTGGGCGTACGACCGGTAGACGAAGAACAGCATCGCGCTGAGCCCGACGAGCAGCAGGATCGACCAGCGAGTTCTCTGCAAGGCCAACAGGACGATGAGGCCGACCGTGATGTTGACCGCCGCGACGACGAGCACCGATGCCGACGTACGGATCAGACTCCGGAGCGGCGGAACACCCTGGACCAGGGAGATCACGGTGATGACGGCAGCTAGGGAGATCGACGTGGCCGCACCCACGGCGGCGGTCAGCACGAACCATGTCCATGGACCGACGTCGCCGAATGTGACTGGATTGGCCGACGCCACTATCAGCGCGGCCGTGGTGGTCGCCAGGCCCGTGGCGGCCAGGTTGAAGGAGAGTTTGACGATGGAGAATCGCTGCCAGGTCTGGACCGCCAGCACGCTCAGCAGCCGCACCACGATGACCAACACAGGTGATTGCGACAGATAGAAGAGCGCGAGCAGTAGCGGGATCTCACCGACGGTGACGATCAGCGAATGCCGGCGTACCTCGAAGTGAAGGACGATGGCCTGGGCCAGAATGAAAAGAAAGACGAACAGCGCCGCAATAGGGAGTTGAGAGACCGTGACCGGCGCTAGCCACCTGTTCTGCGCCAGTGCGATAACCAAGGCCAGCGTCAGCACGGCGAGCGGCACTGTGATGAAGTACGCGACTTGTTGCGACCGACCTCGCACCGATCTCAGCCGGGACACTGTGACCCTCGTGGGCTAGGACGTCCGCATGGACGGCAAGTGATTCTCAACGGTTGGCCGAGTAGCCCCAAAAGACGTCGGACAAAGTCGCCATGTCCGTACCCGTCGCCACGGCGAAACCGCCGATGACCGCAGCCGCCAGCGTCGCTACCAACACGACGCGAGTGACCAGCCGTCCCCTCTTGCCCGGACGCATCTTCGCTGCTCCCATCGACATACACCTGTGACTCGCGCAGGGATAACCAGGATGCTGCCACACTCCCTGTGCGACGCCTACCTCCTCGACCCGCTTGGGCACGTGCGGCGCCGAATTATGGCCGTTCGACCCAGCCCACGCCTCCCCCTTTGTCGGCGATCTTCCCCCTTCTCGCCGATCCGCCCCTTCTCCCGGCACCATGGTCCCAAGCGCCACATGCAGGTCGACCCTGCTGGCCCTGCGGCCTCCCAGAGAGGGCCGGACTCCCCGGGATCGAGCGGGACCGGACGGGAGCGGCCCCCGACCGCGTTGCAGCAGGTCGGAGGCCGCTCGTCCCTAGTGTGGCGGGTCCAGGATTCGAACCTGGGTAGCTTTCGCGACGGATTTACAGTCCGCTCCCATTGGCCGCTCGGGCAACCCGCCAGGGGCACGCCGCCGCGCCCCGCGCGGTAGCGGAAGCAAGAATAACGGTTCGCCCGCCGTCGCCGGCAAACGGGTAGCGTCACGGTAGGACGCGCGGCGCAGCCATGCGGTTATCCGGACATGACCACGCAACAGGAGCGATTCACTGTGGCCGACACATCCTCGTTCGACGTCGTCAGCAAGGTCGACCGCCAGGAGGTCGACAACGCACTCAACCAGACCGCCAAGGAACTTGGGCAGCGGTTCGACTTCCGGGGCACCAATGCCCAGATCAGCTGGGCCGGCGACGAGGCGGTCTCGCTGCAGGCCGACACGGAGGACCGGGTCAAGGCCGCACTCGAGGTGTTCAAGGAGAAGCTCGTCAAGCGCCAGATCTCACTCAAGTCTCTCGACGCCGGCGACCCTAAGCCGTCCGGCAAGGGCCACAAGATCGACTGTAAGATCATCCAAGGCATCGACTCCGAGAAGGCCAAATCGATCGGCAAGAAGATCCGAGACGAGGGTCCCAAGGGTGTGCAGGCGCAGATCCAGGGTGATCAGCTGCGGGTCACGGCCAAGAAGAAGGACGACCTGCAAGCCGTGATCGCCATGCTCAAGCAGGAGGACTTCGGCATCGCGCTGCAGTTCACCAACTACCGCTGACCGGACCTTGGATGATTCTCGGTGCCACCGGCCCTGCCACCGGCCCGAGAATCATTCAAGGTCGCGGCGGAGTGGTACGACCGTTCGCGCTGCGAGTCCAACGGCGAGCACGTCAGGGAATCGCAGCGACTCCCAGAACGCTCCCGGCGACGGCAACCCTGTCCGAGCCGTGAGCCACACGGTCATCGCCATGCCGTGTGACGCTACGACCAGCGGGCGCCCCGACGCCAGTACGGAGTGTTCCGCGACCGCCTCGTCGAAGCGGGCGACCACCGCGGCGCGTGCCTCCCAGCCAACGTGGTCCGAACCGTCCACATAGGCCCGACGCAGCTCGTGGTATGGCCCGTCCCACGGCTCGTTCTCCCGGCGAACCTCGCCGAATCGAGCGTCCCGTACCACCGGACCGAATGGCTCCAACGTCTGCCACGCCTTCGGCTCGTCACTGGCCGCGAGATACGGATTCGGGGGCAGCTCAAGCGCACGTGCAGCGGCGTGACCCGCTTCGGACAGCGGCCACTCATTGGGTGGAACAAATTCCTCGTACGCCGGCATCGCATGCCGCAGCAGGATGAGCACCGCTCGATCGTCGCAGGTGATCGTGACTCCGGAGCGATGGGCGGCGCACCCCGAGCGGCCGAAGGCGCCCGGGGCGTCCCGGCTTAGCGCAGGTACTCGATGGGGCCGGAGTTGCGCGCCATCGCCTGGAGGCGGGCGACGCGCTCCTCCATCGGCGGGTGGGTGGAGAAGAGGTTGCGCAGACCACCACCACGGAACGGGTTGTCGATCATCAGGTGAGCGGTGCTGGCCAGCTGGCCGTCCGCCGGCAGGGGCATGGCCTGCGTACCGCGGTGGATCTTGCGGAGTGCATCGGCCAGCGCCTGTGGATCGCCGGTGAGGGTGGCACCAGACTGGTCGGCCTGGAATTCCCGGCTACGACTGATCGCCATCTGGATGACCGCCGCAGCCAGCGGGCCGAGGACCATCATCATCAAGACGCCGAGGATGCCCGGACCGTCGTCATCGTCGGAGCGGCCAAACGGGATGAACCAGGCGAGCTGCGCGAGCAACGTGATAATGCCGGCGAGTGCCGCCGCCACGGACGAGATCAGGATGTCGCGGTTGTAAACATGCGACAATTCGTGCCCGATGACGCCCCGTAGCTCGCGTGCGGTTAACGTGGCCATGATCCCCTCGGTCACACAGACCGCGGCGTTTTGCGGATTGCGCCCGGTGGCGAACGCGTTGGGCTGCGGCGTGGGGGAAATGTACAGGCGCGGCATGGGCTGGCCGGCCTGCGCCGAGAGTTCGCGCACCATCGCGTGGAGCTGGGGCGCCTGCGCCTCAGTCACGGGCTTGGCGCCCATCGTCCGGAGCGCGATCTTGTCAGACCAGAAGTACGTCGCGGCGTTCATGCCGAGCGACACGAGGACGGCGATAACCAGACCGGTGCTTCCACCGAACCAGTAGCCGACAAGCAGAATCAGCGATGTGAGCAGACCTAGCAGGGCAGCGGTCTTTAGCCCGTTGCGGTGCCGATGCACGGAAATCTCTCCTTCTTACAGACGACGCACACGATGCAACGTTCGTCTCTGCCATCCATCTTCCCGCTGCCTACCCTGAGATGCCCTCCGGGTCTGCCTGGGAACTTCCTGTGAGCCCCAAGATCGCCACGATCATGAGCTGGCCGTCACGAAAAGGCGCCGATCATGACCTCCAGGTCATGATCGGCGAGAAAGGGTTAGAGGGTGACGGCGTTGAGGACTAGTTGGGGCGCGAGGCCTATCACCAGGGCCGCAATGGTGACGGCGGCCAGCACCACGCTGGCCGCCACCGGGACGCGCGGCCAGACCGCCCTAGCGGCCGACGACGGATCCGGCGACCCGAAGAGCGACGCGGCCGCCCGCACGTAGTAGGCCAGCCCTACCACCGCGTTGAGCGCCACCACCACCGCGAGCCACCCGGCTCCCCCGTCCAGCAGGGCGCGAACAATGGTGACCTTGGCGAACAATCCGGCGAGGCCGGGCGGGAGGCCGGCGAGCCCCGCCATGGCCAGCACGAATGCGCCCGCGACCCATGGCCGGCGGCGGGCCGCCCCGCGGTAGTCGTCCAGCGTGCCACCGTCCGCAGAGCCCCGCAGCGCCACGACCGCACCGAAGGCGCCCAGCTCCAGCACAACATAGAAGACCGTATACGCGAGGACGGCCGTCACGATCACCGGCGTGGCCGAGAGCGAGCGGCCCGAGGAGAGCGCGAACGCACCCAGCGGGGCGAGGATGTAACCCGCCTGAGCTACCGACGACCAGGCGAGCAGGCGCACCATCCGGCGCTGCCGGAGCGCGGCCAGGTTGCCCACGGTCATGGTGAGCACTGCCAGCGCGGCCAGCGCCGGCCCGGCGACGTCCAGCCAGGGTTCGAGCGCGCCGACCGCAACGATGAGCAGCGCGATCACGCCGCCGACCTTCGAGGCCGTCGAGAGATAGGCGGCGATCGGCAGGGGTGCACCGTCGTACGTCGACGGCGCCCAAGCGTGGAACGGCACCGCCGCGACCTTGAAGGCGAGCCCAACCAGCACCAGCACGACGGCCGCCGAGACCAAGGGCACCGAGCGGAGCTCTGCACGCGACTCCAAGGCACCCGCGAGCAGGCGAATGTGGACCGTCCCGGTCGCGCCGTAGAGCAACGCGGCCCCCAGCAGCGTCACCGACGTCGACACCACCGACACGACGAAGAACGTCACCGCCGCCTCGGCCGAGGCGACCGATCGCCGGCGCAGCCCCACTAGGACGTAGAGCGGCAGTGTCAGCGTCTCCATCGCGATGATCAGCGTAATCAGGTCACCGGAGGCACCCAGCACGACGCCGCCGGTCATGGAGCACGCCAGCAGGAAGCAGTACTCCCCGGCCGGCACCTCCCCGGTGCGCAGCGCCGACACCGACAACCCCAGGACGACCACCGTGGCGGTTGCGAAGAGGATGCCCACGAGCGTGGCAGTGCCGTCCCACTGAAAGGAGCAGACCCTCTCGCTCGCGATGGTGACGCCGGGGATATCAGGCGGCTCCAGGCAGAAGGTGGCCCGTGAGCCGCCCCGAGAGCCCCACCAGCATGCGACGCCGGTGACCAGGCCACCGAGCAGCGTCACCGAGAGCACCAACGCCCGCCGGCCGGGTGCGACCAGGTCACTAAGGAAAGCGAGCAACGCAGTGCCGCCGGCGCAGTAGGCCGGGAGGAGAGCAGTGTGGTCAATCATGGCGAGCCCACCACCCCGATCAACGCCTCCACCGGCACAGCGGAGAGCTCGGTCACGAGCGCGGGGACAAGCCCGAGCACGAGTGCGAGCACGACCAGCGGAGCCCAGGACCACACCTCGGCTCCGGCGAGCCGCGCCGGCGTCAACGACGAAACGGCCGGTGACGGCGGCCCATGGGTCACCTGGCGCAGCATCCGCATGAAGTACGCCGCGGCCAGCGCCGCGCCGACGGCGGCGAGCACGCCGAGCACTATCCAGAATGGACCGCCACGGGAGAATGCTGCGACGACGGCGAAGGCCTCACCCCAGAATCCGGCCAGCCCCGGCAGACCGAGGGAGGCGATCGCGGCGTACCCCAACAGACCGGAGAGCCCCGGCGCCGTCTCCCGCAGCCCGCCAAGCTCGCCCAGCGCTCCGGTGTGCGCTCGATCCTTGATCGCCCCGGCGAGGAAGAAGAGAAGACCGGTGATGATGCCGTGGGCGATGTTTCCGATCAACGCGGCCTGGAAGCCGACCGAGGTGAGGGTCGCGATCCCGAGCAGCACGAACCCCATGTGCCCGACCGACGAGTAGGCGATGAGCCGTTTCAGGTCGGTCTGGGCCAGGCAGACAAGCCCACCGACAAGGATGGCCATGACCGCGAGGACGCCCAGCACCGGCGCCACCGCCTCCGCCCCGGCGGGTGCCACCCCGACCGCGACCCGCAGGAGCCCGTACGTGCCCATCTTCAGCAGCACCCCGGCCAGAATGACCGAGCCGACCGTCGGCGCCTCCGTATGCGCATCCGGCAGCCAGGTGTGCAGCGGCCAGAGGGGACTCTTCACCGCGAAGGCGAGAGCGAGCAGGATGAACGCGGCGAGTTGGACGCCGTAGGGCATGGCCGGGCCCGCCGCCGTCGACAGGGCGACGAGGTCGGCGGTGCCGGCACTGGCTACCACGGTGAAGACACCCACCAGCAACAGCAGGGACCCGAGCAGCGTGTAGAGCACGAACTTTCGTGCCGCGTGCCGGCGCCGCTCGCCGCCCCAGATGGCGATGACCGCGTACATCGGCAGCAGGACGACCTCGAAGAAGACGAAGAAGAGCACGAGGTCCAAGGCGAGGAACACCCCGACGATGCCGAGTTCGATCACGAGCAACAGAGCGGCGAGGTGACGGCCGCGCACCGGTCCACCGCCGGAATCCGGCACCCGCCAACAGGTGTAGAGCGCGCACAAGAGGGTCAGCAGGGTCGTCAAGACAACAAGCGGGTACGAGATGCCGTCCACTCCAATGTGGAAGCGCAGATCGAGACCGGGCACCCAGGGCAGATCCAGCTCAACCCACGGCGACACGACAATGCCGTACGGGTAGCTCGGAACCGGATCGACCAGGGCCTGCGTGGAGCGGGAGAGCAGCAACAGCACACTGGCCACGAAGGCGACGCCTGCGGCGACCGTCGCGAGGATCCGCGCCGCCCGATCGCCCTCCGCCGGCAGCGTCGCCGCCGCGATCGCCCCCACCGTCGGCGCGACCAGGGTGACGAGCAGCAGGATCTGGTTGGCCTCCAGCATCACGGCCACACCCCTCCGATCGCGACGGCGGCGAGGCCCAGAACGGCGGCGCCGCCGAGTACGGCGGTGACCGCTCGCGGCAGCCCGGCCCGGTGTGCGCGGGCGACCACACCGCCAAGGCTCAGCGTGCCCTGGCCCGTCGCCTCCACCACACCGTCCACGCCGGACTCGTCGGCTCGGCGCACCGCCCGGGCGAGCGCGGTGACCGGGCGGACAACCAACGCGTGCTGCACCGCGTCGAGGTAGAAGGCGTTGCCGAACAACGGCCGCAGCGGCCCTAGGACGCGCGCGGGATCGTCTGCGGGCCGTACCCGCCACGCCCACCACACGCCCGCGATGGCGAGGGCCGCCCAGACCAGCGGCACCGCCGCCTCGGCTCCGATCGTGAACCCCTCCGGGGCACCCAGAGCCTCGGCGAAGGCGGGAGACAAGGCCGCAAAGCCGAGTAGTGCGCTGGGCACCGCGAGCGCGACCACGGGCCACGCCATCGGACGGGACGGCTCATGCCCATGCGACGCCTCCGGCGAGCGCGGCTGCCCGAAGAACGTGCGCAGCCATACTCGAGTGGCGTAGCCGGCCGTGATGAACACCGTGGCCAGCCCGACGCCATAGACGAGCAGGTTGCGCCAACCCGAGCCAGCGACCGCGACGTGCAGGATCTCCTCTTTGCTGAAGAATCCGGCTAGTGGCGGCAGACCCACGAGCGATGCGAGGCCGATGGTCGTGCACCAGAACGTGACCGGCATTGAGCGCCGGAGCCCGCCCATGCGCGACATGAGATTCGTGCCGACGGCGTGGATGACCGAGCCGGCCGCGAGGAACAGCAGCGCCTTGAACGCGGCGTGGGTCAGCAGATGGAAGAGCGCGGCCGCCGGTGCGCCCACGGCAAGCGCTCCGGTCATGTATGCGATCTGCGAAACGGTCGACCACGCCAGCACTCGCTTGATGTCATCCTGCACGGTGGCGGCCAACGCCCCCAGCAGCATTGTCACCGCGGCGATCACGGCGAGGACGTTGAGGGCGGTCGGCGACGCCACGAAGAGGGGGAAGAGCCGGGCGACCACATAGATCCCGGCGGCGACCATCGTCGCGGCGTGGATGAGGGCACTGATCGGGGTCGGGCCGGCCATGGCGTCCGGCAGCCAGGTGTGCAGCGGGAACTGCGCGCTCTTGCCGGCGACGCCGCAGAGCAGCAGCAGGCAGACCACGGTGATCGTGGTTGGGTCCAGGACACCGGGGGCGAGCACGTCGGCCAGGCGGAAGCTGCCTGCCCGGACGCCAAGGATCACGATGCCGAGCAGGAATCCGACATCGCCGACCCGCGTCACCAGGAAGGCCTTGACCGCAGCGGCCGGCGCCTCGGGGAGCCGACGGTCGTGGGCGATGAGCAGGTACGAGCAGATGCCCATCACCTCCCAGCCGATGAGCAGCATGATGAGGTCGCCGGCAACGACGACGATCAGCATCGCCGCGGTGAAGAGGCTGATCTGGGCGGCATACGGCGCGTAGCGATCGTCGGAGCGAAGGTAGGCGGTGGAGAAGACCTGCACCGCCAGGGCCACCACCCCGACCGCGATCGCCACGTACACGGCAGCGGAGTCGAGTCGGACGCCGACGGTCACCTCAAAGTCGCCGCTGAGCCCACCGGTTCGGCTCGCAAGCTCGCCGAAGGTGGCGACGGCGTGGCTCGTCTCGACCACGCCGTCGACGGTGAATGCGAGCACGATGGCAACGACGAGGGCAACGCCCGCGCCGACGATACCGAGGAGCCCGGCCCAGAGGCGGGAGGCATGGGGGAGCAGAAAACCAAGGAGCGCCATGGCGAAGGGGACGAGCGGCAGCGCCGCCCCGAGCATCCCCGTCACGGGATGACCTCCACCGACCAGGGCGACGCCGTTCGTGCGTTGGAGGACCAGGTATCGCCATCGAGCGGTACCGCCTCGCCCGAGCCCGCGGCTTCGCCGAGCCGTTCCTCGTAACTCAGCGGGACCTCATCGACCTGGACCGACTGGCGCAACCGGTAGAGCTGAAGCACAATCGCGAGCCCCACGCCGACCTCCGCCGCCGCGAGCACGATGACAAAGAGGGCAAACACGCCACCGGTATGCGGGAGCGCCGCGCGCACGGTTGTGTCTGCTGTCACCAGCACCAGGTTGACTGCGTTGAGGATCAGCTCGACCGCCATCAGCAGGAGCACTGCGTTGCGCCGCGTGAGCACGCCGTACACACCGAGTCCAAACAACAACGCCGCGATGACGTACGGGATCACGGGGTGCATCATCTCCCTACCCTCGCGCTCACGTCCGGCCGGGAGATCACGATGGCGCCGACGAGGGCGGCGAGCAGCAGCACCGACAGCACCTCGAACGGGAGCACCCAACTGCGGAAGATGGCCGCCCCGACCTCCTCGGCACCGGCACCGTCGGCCAGATCCACAGTGGACCACTGATAGGCGTCGATGAGCAGGGCGGCGAGGCCGAGACCCGCGCCGCCGCCGATCAGCAGGCCGGGCCAGCGCGACCGGTCCAGGTCCTCGCTCACTCCGATGGGCGCCCGGGTGAGCATCACCGCGAAGAGAAGGAGCACTACGACGGCGCCAACGTAGATCAACACCTGGACCCAGGCCACGAGCTCCGCGCTAAGCACCAGGTAGAGGCCGGCCAGTGAGCCGAGCGCGACCACCAGCCAGAGGCCGGCCCGTACGATCTGGCGGGTTGTTACGACAGCCGCCGCGGCTCCGACCGCGACGGCTCCCAAGGCCAGCATCAGGACGTCGGCTGTGGTCATCGCCGGCCCGCCCAGCCGAGGCTGCAGGCGCGACGACAGGCCAGCACAGTCATGGCCGACATCCTGCCACCAAACGGGCCGCGTACACAGAACCCAACACGGTGACCCAAACAGACCCGCGATAGTGTTTTGCGTGCCTCTAAGCGCGGTGAACAGGAGTGATGTGACGGTCGAGTCTGCCCCGGTGCTGTCCGTCGTCATCCCGATGTTCAACGAGGAGGAGGTCCTGCCCATCCTCGTGGACCGACTTCGCCCCGTGCTCGAGGGGACCGGCGAGCCTTACGAGGTCGTCGCGGTCGACGACGGCAGCACGGACTCGACCGCGGCACAGCTGGCGGGTATCCGCCGGATCTGGCCCCAGGTCCGGATCATCCGGCTCCGCCGAAACTCGGGCCACCAGGCGGCGCTCACCGCCGGCATGCACCGAGCGTTCGGGCAGTACGTTGCCAGCCTCGACGCGGATCTGCAGGACCCGCCCGAGAAGATCCCCGAGATGCTTGCGCTCGCTCGCACCGAGGGACTGGACATCGTGTACGGCGTTCGGGGCGACCGCAGGTCGGACACGATGATCAAGCGGCGGAGCGCCGCGGCGTACTACTGGCTCATGCGGCGCCTCGCCGGGGTGCAGGTCCACTCCCACGCCGGCGACTTCCGGCTGCTCAGCCGAGCCACCGTCGACGCGCTGCGCCAGCTGCCGGAGCACCAGCCGGTGTATCGGCTGCTGGTGCCGTGGATCGGCTTTCCCAGCGGCGAGGTCAGCTACACCCGCGCGGGGCGCGCGGCCGGGCGTACGAAGTATCCCCTCACCAAGATGGTCCGGCTCGCGGCCGACAGCGTTACCAACTTCTCTGCCGCGCCGCTGCGGATCGCCACCTGGCTAGGCTTGATCAGCTTCTTCTTCTGCCTACTCATGCTGGGTTACGTCGTGGTCGTCTTCGCGCTGGACAAAACGGTGCAGGGCTGGGCCTCGGTGCTGGCGACTGTGTTGTTCCTCGGAGCCGTGCAGCTGCTCAGCCTTGGCCTGCTCGGGGAGTACCTCGGCCGTCTCTACGCCTCGGCGCAGGGACGGCCGGCATACTTCATCGGCTATGACTCGGCCGAGGAGCCGGCTGCGATGCCAACTCCGCCGCGCCGGACAGCGTAGCGTTGCCATCACGCTGCATCCGCTGTGACGTCCACCGACGCATTGATCACCGGGTTCTCGGGCAGCGATCAGGGCACCAGAACACGGTGATCATCGCAGCGCTCGAGGCTGGCTAGGTCTGGCGCGCGGCGGCGGCCGCCTGCTCCTTTGCGGGCTCACCGTTCGGGTCGTGCGCGGGTGGGGCCGGCACGGTCCACATCCATTCGCGCAGCGTCTCCTTTTCGTGCAGAAGTTCACGAATGTCGTACTCGGCGTACTCGAACTCCGGCGACCAGTACAGCGCGTCGAACGGGCAGGCCTCGATGCAGATCCCGCAGTACATACAGAGCGAGAAGTCGATGGCGAAGCGGTCGAGCACAGGTCGCTGCCTCGGCCGGGCCGCGCCGGGCAATACGACCTCCTCCTTATGCGAGTCGATGTAAATGCACCAGTCTGGACATTCGCGGGCGCAGAGCATGCAGGAGGTGCAGTTCTCCTCGAACAGCGCGATCACCCCGCGGGAGCGGGGTGGCAGGTCAGGCTCGACGTCCGGGTACTGGTGCGTGTGCGACCGGCGCGTCATCGTCTTCAGCGTGACCGCGAGCCCCTTCGCAAGCCCCACACCCGGAACTTCGCTCATGCCCACCATCCTGCCGCCTCGCCGCGCCGAGCGCGAGCCCCAAGCCGATCCATTGACTAGGATGGTCTCGTGACCGCAGCGCTGAGCGAGGATTCTCCGCCCGTGGATGGGTGGACCACGGACGACCTCGACGAGCTGCCCGAGGATGGCCGCCGCCGGGAACTCATCGATGGAGTACTCATAGTGTCCCCCAGTCCCTCAGCCATGCACCAGACTCTTGCTGGTCGTCTCATGGTCGCGCTGGAGGCGTTGTGCCCCGCTGAGTTCAATGTGACCCAGGCCGTCGAGATTCGCGTAAACCGACGCCGGTCACTCATCCCGGACGTCCTCGTGACGACGGACGAGGCGGCCGCCCGTGGACCGTCCAGGTTCTCCCCGCACGAGGTCGTGCTCGTCGTCGAGATCGTCTCGCCCGGGTCGCAGACTATGGACCGGTTCGCCAAGCCCGCCCTCTACGCTGAGGCCGGAATTCCGTTCTACTGGCGCATCGAGACCGTGGACGGCATCGAGGTGCACACTCACCGGCTCGATGTGTCGACCGGAACCTATGTCGAGAACGGCCTGTTCACCACGCTCATTGACGTCGGTGAGCCGTGGCCAATCAAGATCCCGATCGGCCGGATAACGCCGCGCCACTTTGCGTCCGGCGCATAGCGGCTCAGGTCAGCCAGACCTTGACGCCGGCGGTGAGCACGAGCTGGAGCAGGGCCAGCGGTACCAACCCGAGCCAGCACAGCCGCTGCAGCTGATCCTCGCGGAGGCGCGGATAGGCGACCCGGAGCCAGATGACGACGAACGAAACCGCGAAGATCTTGATCAGAGTCCAAAGCCAGCCGAGCTCGGTGTCGAGGCCGAACGGGCCCTTCCAGCCGCCAAGAAAGAGCACCGTCGTCAGCGCCGCGATCACCACGATCCCGACATACTCCGCGAGCAGGAAGAACGCGAAGCGAAGCCCGGTGTACTCCGTCAGATAGCCGAAGACAAGCTCCGAGTCGGCGATCGGCATGTCGAAGGGCGGCCGGCGGATCTCGGCAAGCCCTGCGACAAAGAAGACCACGAGCGCCGGCAGCTGCCACAGCAGCCACCACGGCCGCCACGCCTCCACGATGCCGGTCAACGAGAGGGTGCCCGCCGCCATGGCGACGCTCGCGGCGGCGAGCACGAACGGCAGCTCGTACCCGAGCAGCTGCGCCGCCGCACGCAACCCGCCGAGCAGCGAGTACTTGTTCGCCGACGCCCACGACGCCATCAGCACAGAGACCACCCCGAGCCCGACCACGGCCAAAACGAGGAACAGCCCAATATCGAGCGACTGACCGACCAAGCCACCGGGACCGAGCGGGATAACGAGCAGGACGACGAGGTACGGCAGCAGCGCCACAAAAGGCGCCAGCTTGAACACGGGCGCGTCGGCCGCGGCCGGAGTCACGCTCTCCTTCTGCACAAACTTGACCCCATCGGCGATGAGCTGCGCCCACCCGTGGAACGCGCCCGCGTACATCGGCCCCAGCCGGCCCTGCATGTGGGCCATGACCTTGTGCTCAGCCTGACCCACGATGAGCGGCAGAGTCAGGAACGCGACCACCACGCCCGCGATCCGGATGGTCAGCTCCAGCCAGACCGGCATTCAGTCCTCCCCGCCCTCGGCGTCATCCGGGGCCTCGGTCGACGCCCCTCCAGGCGCGGATGCCCGTGGCCCCCACTCGTTCGGGTCCGGCACACCGGGCGGGCGCATCGGTTGACGCTTCGCCGTACCCTCGGCGTGCGACTCGCCGGGCTCCTTCGCGCCGGGCCACGGCTTGGCCACGCGAGCGGCCAGGACAAAGTCCTTTCGCAACGGATGCCCTTCAAACTCGGGCGGCAGCAGCAGCGGCGCGAGATTGGGATGGCCGGGGAAGTCGATGCCGAACATCTCGTGCGTTTCGCGCTCGTGCCACGCCGCTCCGGGGAACACGTCCACCACGGACTGGAGAGCGGGCGCGTCGCTCGGCAGCCGTGTGCGGATCAGCACCCCGTGTCGCTGGGCCGTGGACCACAGATGCGCGACCACGGAATACCCTTGCGTCAACTCGTCCACAGCGGAGAGCCAGTCGAAGAAGTTACATCCCAGCTGGTCACGGGCAGCAGTCAGGGCGTCCACCCAAGACGATGGCGCCACGTCCACTGTGGCTCGAGCCCACCGGTCGCCGCCGGAGACGCTCACCTGCGCGTCGCTGTCGGGTACCGCGCGCAGCGCCGCGACCAGCGCCGCGCCGACCTCATCTGGGGTCATATTCAGATCCTATGGTCGCCGGCGGCTCCCGCCGTCACTCCTCGGTGCTCGGATGCTGATAGTCCACGTGGTCGGGGAGCATGGGCAGGGACACGTCGTCTCCGAAGGGCGAGCCCGCCCCTTGCCGGTCGAATGACACCTCGGTGAGCGGAAGCCGACCCGCCTCGTCGACCGG
This sequence comes from Micromonosporaceae bacterium, assembly GCA_020027875.1. GTDB lineage: Bacteria > Actinomycetota > Actinomycetes > Mycobacteriales > Micromonosporaceae > JAXIPB01. The sequence continues at coordinate 42,602 of JAHRHA010000037.1, forward strand.
TGCGCCCTCGGCTCCGCGGCCGTCTCGGTGCCATACGACGCCCTGGGGCACGACGCCGGGGGCGACGTGGGCCCGTGGCCGCACCGGCGCCGGCGGCCGCACCAGGGCTGCGGTGAGCGCCGCCGCGTCGCGCCGGCCATTCGGCGAGCCGTCGATACGCTCGACCCCGCCCAGCCCGGCCTGTTCCTGAGCGATCTTTTCCTGCAGCCGCAGGATGCCGTGCAGCAGTGCCTCCGGCCGCGGCGGGCACCCCGGGACATAGACGTCGACCGGGATGAGCTGGTCAACTCCCTTGGTGACGGAGTACGAATCCCAATATGGCCCTCCGCAGTTCGAGCAGGCGCCGAAGGAGATGACGTACTTGGGCTCCGGCATCTGGTCGTACAACCTCTTGACCGCAGGCGCCATCTTGTCGGTGACCGTGCCGGAAACGACCATCAGATCGGCCTGTCGGGGTCCGTGCGCGAACGGGATCACACCCAGGCGGATGAAGTCGTGCCTACCCATACTCGTCGCGATGAACTCGATGGCGCAGCACGCGAGTCCAAAGTTGAACACCCACAGCGAGTAGCGCCGACCCCAGTTAAGGACGAATCTGATCGGCTCACCCAAAACGCCCGGCAACGCCGCCATCAGCCGTCCTCGCTCACGTCCACTGGAGCACGCGCTTTCGCCACGCGTACAGAAGGCCCAGCGCCAGCACCCCGACGAAGATGCCCATCTCCACCACCGCGGTCATGCCGAAGCCAGGGTCGTCAAAGATCACCGCCCACGGGAACAGGAAGACGGCCTCCACGGCGAACAGGACATAGAGGTACGCGTAGACGTAGTACCGGATCTGCGCCTGCGCCCAGTCGCCCCCGACCGGGTCCAGCCCGCACTCGTAGGTCGTCGACTTCGCCGCACTGGGGCGGTTGGTCCTCAGCAGCCGGTTGGCCGTCATCGCGACAAGAAAGAACAGCACCCCGACGGCGAGAAGCAGCCCGAGCGTGGCGTACGAGCCTAGGTATCCGCCCACGCCCGAAGCCTAGTCCCAGAAGATCGCCCGAACCAGGCGCGCCCGCACCGAGTCGGGTGCACGACTACGCGGCTGTCATCGATCGCGGCTCTCGCGCGCGTCTTGGTGGATACAGGACGGGTTTACCGACGACTACGCTTACCCGTCCTGACCCGCACCTGCGAGCATTCGAGATTGGCGCCCATGGAGACACTGGTTGACGAGTACGAACGCTTCGTTCGCACTCGCACGCCTGCGCTGTTGCGCTCCGCCTACCTGTTGACGGGCGATCAGCACCTGGCCGAGGACCTGGTGCAGGAGGCCCTCTCCCGTACCCACCGGGCCTGGCGACGCCTGCACGAGACCGGCAACGCAGAGGCGTACACCCGCAAGATCATGTACCACACCCAGGTGTCGCTGTGGCGCCGGCGCAGGGTGGCCTTGTCGTTTCCCGGCGACCTATCCGACGTGGCCGGTCAGAGCACGGACGACCACGCCCATGCGACCACGTGCGGGTGGCCCTTGAGCGAGCGCTGAGCACACTGAGCCCACGTCAGCGGGCCGTCATCGTGCTCCGCTACTTCGAGGACCGAACCGAGACCGAGGCGGCAGACCTGCTGGGAGTCGCCGTGGGCACCGTAAAGGCCCAGACGGCGCGGGCGCTGGATCGCCTGCGTGCCTCGCTCCCGAGCTCGGCGAGCTCCTGGCCACGGATGGAGCCGGGCGATGACAGACCGCCACGAGAATCTGCGCACCGCACTGACCGAGATCGCACAGCGGGTTGACTCCGTCGACCTCTACGACCGCGCGTTCGCCCGGTCCAGCCAGATCGGCCGACGACGCGCGGCAGCCACGGTCTTCGCGGCCGCCGCCGCGGTGGTTCTCATCAGCGCCGGAGCGTGGCAGATCCTGCCCCGCACCAGCTCGGCGCCGCAGCCACCCGCATCACCCGGCCTTCCATCGCCGACCGGGTTGGCGACACCCACACCGACCTCAACCCCGGCCGCCGACCCGACCCGCGGACTAGGAAAGGCCACGCTCCGGTTTCCGGCCTGGCCGAGAGTCGGCGACCTGGGGCAATGCTCGACCGGCCCGGTGGCGCTAGTCGAGGGCACCCACGCGGACAACACGAAGGGCGTGCAGATACACCTCGCCTCGGCCACCCTCACCCAGCTCGACGGTGCCCCCATGTACATTGCGGTCGTCGCCTGTACTCCCATCTCAACCAGTGGCGCACGTTCAGGTGGAACGGTGCGCGGTTCGCGCAGACCGGGGGCCCGACCACGTTCTTCGCTGACACCTCCGTGGCCGACGTCTCGGCAACCGCTAGCCGCCTCGTGTTCCAGCCAGCCGACGCCGGGTGTCGCATTGGCACGATGACTCTCACGGTGACCAACAATGGACCACAGGCAGCCTCGGACGTCAGCGCGGCCGTCATGCTCCCCGCCGTAGCGGAGCCGGACGAACAATGCCAAATACCGCCGGACCAGGGATATCAGAGCGTGCTGGCCCGGGTCGGGACGTTGGCGCCCGGCGAGAGCCGCGCGGTGACGGTGACCGTGATTGCCGGAGAGCCCATCGACACCCCACTCGTCCTCGACCAGCCGTACTACATCGCGGAACTGCGAACCGGCGATCAGCGCTACCCGAAGACCGCCCACTTCGTGATCGAATGGCGCTAAAGTCCCCGTCGATCAAGGACTTATGGCTGTGGTTTGGATCTCACATCACGGCCATGGGTTCTTGATCGGCGGGGAGCAGTCGTGCCCCCGACAGAGGATAGGGGTGCCGACGTAGGCTCACAGGTGTAAGAAGAGCAAGGTCGGCGCGGCTGGCGGCGTCGGCGCTAACCGGCCCCAAGGAGGCCTCAACCGTGACCAAGAAGGTCCAGCAACTGGATCGAGTGGTCATCCGCTTCGCCGGAGATTCAGGCGACGGCATGCAGCTCACCGGCGACCGCTTCACATCGGAAACCGCGCAGCTCGGCAACGACATTTCCACGCTGCCAAACTTCCCAGCTGAGATTCGCGCGCCCGCCGGAACACTGCCGGGTGTCTCCAGTTTCCAGGTGCATTTCGCCGACTTCGACATTCTGACCCCAGGTGACGCGCCCAACGTGCTCGTCGCCATGAATCCGGCCGCGCTCAAGGCGAATCTCGCTGACCTGCCGGGCGGCGCCGATATCATCGTCAACACCGACGAGTTCACCAAGCGCAACCTCGTCAAGGTCGGCTACGACGCCAATCCGCTCGAGGACGGTTCCCTCGACCGGTGGGTGGTGCACCCCGTCGGTCTTACCTCCATGACCGTGGGCGCCCTCGCCGACCACGACATCTCCAAGAAGGACGCCGAGCGGGCTAAGAACATGTTCGCGCTCGGCCTGCTCTCCTGGATGTACTCGCGGCCATACGCCTCGACCATCACGTTCCTCGAACGCAAGTTCGCGGCCCGACCAGAGTTGGTGGCGGCGAACATCGCCGCATTCAAGGCCGGCTGGAACTTCGGCGAGACGACCGAGGACTTCGGCGTCCGCTACGAGGTGAAGCCGGCAAAGATGTCCCCCGGCAACTATCGCAACATCACCGGCAACGTCGCGCTCGCGCTCGGCCTGGTGGCCGCCGGCGTCCGCGCCAAGTTGCCCGTTTTCCTCGGGGCCTACCCGATCACTCCGGCCAGCGACATCCTGCACGAGCTGAGCAAGCACAAGCGATTCAACGTCACCACGATGCAGGCCGAGGACGAGATCGCCGCCATCGGTGCGGCCCTGGGCGCCGCGTACGGGGGGGCTCTCGGCGTCACCACGACCAGCGGTCCCGGCATCGCGCTCAAGGGCGAGACCATCTCGCTCGCCATCGCGCTGGAGCTGCCGCTCCTCATCGTCGACGTTCAACGGGCCGGACCCTCCACCGGCATGCCCACCAAGACCGAACAGGCCGACCTGAACATGGCGCTCTTCGGCCGGCACGGAGAGGCCCCGGCCGCCGTCATTGCTCCCTGCTCCCCTTCCGACTGCTTCTACGCGGCGATCGAGGCGGCCCGGATCGCGCTGACCTACCGCACGCCGGTGCTGCTGCTGTCAGACGGCTACATCGCCAACGGCTCCGAACCATGGCTGCTCCCCGATGTGTCCGATCTGCCGGATCTCCGGGTCGAGTTCGCGGCGACACCGAATGGTGAGGACGGGACCTTCCTGCCCTACCTGCGCGACCCGCACACCCTGGCCCGTCCGTGGGCTGTGCCGGGCACACCGGGTCTGGAGCACCGCATCGGCGGGCTTGAGAAGGCCGACCGGACCGGGGACATCTCCTATGACCCGGCTAACCACGACTTCATGGTGCGGACCCGGGCGGCCCGCATCGAAGCCATCGAGGTACCGGACATAGAGGTCGACGACCCCGACGGCGCGGCCTCGGTGCTCGTGCTGGGCTGGGGTTCGACGTACGGCCCGATCGGCGCCGCCTGCCGTGCGTTGCGGCAGCGCGGCCTGCCGGTAGCCCAGGCTCACCTGCGTCACCTGAACCCGATGCCGAAGAACCTGGAGTCGGTGCTCAAGCGTTACGGCCGCGTCGTGATCCCGGAGATGAATCTCGGCCAGCTCGCCCATGTCATCCGGGGCCGCTACCTCGTCGACGCGATCCCCTACAACCAGGTGCGCGGCCTGCCGTTTACGGCCGCCGAACTCGAGTCGATGTTGGAAGACGTGGTCAAGAATGTCTGAGATTCAGGGGGCTTCGCCCCCCGAACGCCCCCGAACTGCGCGGAACCGGACTTCGTCCGGCGCTGACTCCGGACGCCAGGGCGTAGCCCTGACGCTGACCGCGAAGGACTTCAAGTCCGACCAGGAGGTGCGCTGGTGCCCCGGCTGCGGGGACTACGCCATCCTCGCGGCCGTGCAGAGCTTCATGCCTGAATTGGGCATTCCGAGGGAGCGGATCGTCTTCGTCTCCGGCATCGGGTGCTCGTCGCGGTTCCCGTACTACATGAACACATACGGGCTGCACTCGATCCACGGGCGAGCGCCGGCGATCGCGACCGGCCTGTCCGTATCGCGGCCTGATCTGCAGGTATGGGTAGTGACCGGCGACGGTGACGCTCTCTCGATAGGCGGTAACCACCTCATCCACGCGCTGCGCCGCAACGTCAATCTCAAGATTCTGCTGTTCAACAACCGGATCTACGGCCTGACGAAGGGGCAATACTCGCCGACGTCGGAGCTTGGCAAGGTCACCAAGTCCACCCCGGCCGGATCGGCGGACTCGCCGTTCAACCCGATCTCGCTGGCGCTCGGCGCCGAGGCCAGCTTCGTCGCCCGTACGATCGACTCGGACCGCAAGCACCTGCAGGGCGTACTCCGGTCTGCGGCCAACCACCAGGGTTCGGCGTTCGTAGAGATCTACCAGAACTGCAACATCTTCAACGACGGCGCGTTCGATCTGCTCAAGGAGCCGGACACCCGCGATGCCGCGCTGATCCGACTGGAGCACGGCAGCCCGATCACGTTTGGCACGGACGGAGAGTTCTGCGTCGTCCACCCACCCGGCGGCTTCGGGCTCGAGGTGCGCGAAACCGCTTCTGTCTCTCCGACGGAGATCGTGGTGCACGATGAGACTGTGACCGAACCGGCGTACGCGTTTGCGCTCTCCCGGTTGCCGGCGCTGGATCTGTCCCATACACCGGTTGGCGTGTTCCGCAAGGTGTCCCGGCCGAGTTACGACGCCTTGGTACGGACGCAGGTGCAGGAGGCGGCGGCGAAGGTCACCGACCCTGAGCGGGAGTTCGCCTCCCTCCTCAGCAGCGGCGACACCTGGACGATCATCTAACCTCGGCCGCCCGCCCGTCTCTCGTCGATCTAGGGCTTACCGACGCGAGTTGATCTCCGTTGACGTCGCTAGTCCCTAGATCGACGAAGAGGGTGAGGGCCGGGGGTCAGAAGGTCGGCAGCGAGAGGTCGGCGGTCGGGTCAGTGTCTACCGAGAGTCGGACGAGCGCGTGCGTGAGGTCCGGGTGCTCCACGGCGAGGGCGTACGCGGTGGCCTCGGCAAGGGTCATCGCGGCCCCTTCCCCGTATGCGTTATCGAAAGCCGCGTCGCCCATGATGTGGCGCACCGCCGACTCGTGCCGCCGCCCCATCGGACCGATGGCGCCCTGGTGTGAACGCAGCCGCGCCCGGGCCGCTTGGGAGGCCCCGAAGAGGGTCGCCGCCTGCGTCATCTCGCCGCCGAGCGCGCATCGCACCGCCATCGCGGTCAGCGCCTCGCAGGCCGCCCAGTGGTAGCCATTGGTCATCCGGAACCGCAGGGCCACGACGATGTGGTCGTGCGCGGCGATGAGGTCCCCGCGTGACAAGGCGACGAGGCCAAGCAGCATGTCGATGCTGCGCCGGCCGCGCTCGGTGGGATGCGTCGACGCGGCCGCCCGTGCGGCGCCCAGCTCGGTCGCGGCCTCGGCCAGCGAGCCACGCCTCCACAGCAGCTGGGCTAGGCAGAAGACGGCTGGCAGGGCCTCGGCGTCGACATGGCGCGAATGGGCCCAGTCGATAACGTCGCGGCAGGCCCGCTCGGCCTCGTCCTCGCGCCCGAGTGCGACAAGGGCCTCACCCCGGCACGCGCTCACTCGGGCGATCATGGACGCGTGGCCGCTGCGCCACGCCGCCTCCTCGGCCTGCACGAGCAGGCGCAACTGCTCGCCGAACTCACCATCGGCACCGGCGTGTCGGGCGTAGACGTGGTAGGCCACGGCCAGCTCGTTCGCCGGCACCTCCTCGCCTGTCGAAGGGAGTTTCTCGAACAGCCGGAACAGCCACAACCGACCCTCCCGGGCCAGACCGCGCTCCCGCCACCAGTCGTCAAGCTGCACGGCCAGGCGCAGACCGTCGCGGACCCTTCCCGCCGTCACACACCAGTGCAGGCAGGCGCGCACCTCCGCGGCGAGTTGGTCGAGCGGGTAGGTCGAGAGCGTCACGGGTTTGCCCTCGGCATCGGTCTGGACGAGCTCGACGGCGTGCAGTGCCCAGGCTAGATGCCGGTCCCGCGCGGCCGACTCCTCGCCGGCGGCGAGGAGCGCCCGCGCGGCGAACGCCCGAATCGGCTCCAGGATCCGGTAACTGAGATCGGCCTTCGTCGGTCCCGGCTCGGCGACGACGAGTGACTTGTCGACCAGAACGGCCAGCCGGTCAAGCGCGGCGGCGCCCGCCACCCACTCCACGGTGGCGAGGTCGACCGAACCAGCGAAGACAGACAGCTGACGCAGCAACGACGCTGCCTCGGGCGGCAATGTGCGGTACGACCAGGCCACGGTCGCGCGCAGCGTGCTGTGACGGTGCCGGCCGACGCCCACGATGGCGAATTCGCCAGTGTGGGGGCCGCCGGCGTCGAGGGTGCCAAGCAAGTCGTCGAGCCGGTCTGCGAGCTGCGCCGCCGAGAAGAGGCGCAGGCGAGCGGCGGCCAGCTCCAGAGCGAGCGGCAGCCCGTCCAGGCGCTCCGCCACGCGCAACAGATCGGTCATCTCCTCGTCGCCGGCGGGCCGGCCGCCTCTGGCCGCCTCCGCCCGGTCGAGCAGCAACGCCACGGCGTCGGGCGGGCCGCCCCCATTCGGCGTGGCCACGCTCATCGGCGGGATCCGCCAGACCAGTTCGCCCGCAGCCCCGAGCGGCTCGCGGCTGGTGGCGAGGACCCGTACACCCGTACCCGCAGCCAGCAGCCGGCCCACCACCGGGTTGACCGCGCTCAAGTGTGCGTCGCAGGTGTCGAGGAACAGGAGGAGGCTCCGGGACGCGGCGTACTCCGCGATGGTCTCAAGGATCGGGCGACCGGGCTCTGGTCGTACGCCCAGCGCTTCGGCCACGGCGACCGCGACGAGGTAGGGGTCGGTCACCGCAGCGAGGTCAACGAACCAAACACCGTCATCGAACGACGCGACCGCGTCGCCGGCGATCGCGAGGGCCAAGCGGGATTTGCCGGCTCCGCCGGGCCCGACGACCGTGACGAGGCGATGGGCGGCGAGCAGCGCGCCGAGGTGGACGCGCTCGCCGGAGCGTCCGACGAAGCTCGCGGCCGGCGCCGGAAGGTTGTGGGCCACAGCCGCGAGCGTGCGCGGCCGCGGGAAGTCGCGCTCCAGCCCATCCGCCACGAGCTGGAACAGCCGCTCGCGTCCGTCAAACCCGCGCAGCTGGTAGAGCCCGAGGTCGAGCAGCGATGCGTCGGCCGGCAGGTCCACGGCGAGCCGGGCGGTTGAGGCGGAGCAGAGCACCTGACCACCGTGGGCAGCAGAGGCGACCCGGGCCGCGCGGTGCACCTCCGGCGTGGCGTACTCGCCGCCGGCCGGCTCGGCGAAGCCCGAGTGAAGGCCCATCCTGACCTTGGGGCGCGCCGCCGGGTTGGGCCACTCGTGGCTGGTGAGGGTCTTCTGCGCCTCCGCGCACGCCCGAATTGCCGCGTTCGCGTCTGGAAAGGCCGCGAAGACCGAATCGCCCTCAGTGAAAAGCGCCACACCATCCCCCGCGCTGAGGGCGCGACGGAGTATCTGCCGGTGCTCGGCCAGCACGGGCCGGTAGTCGGCACCGAGCAGCTGCGCCAACCGGGTCGATCCCTCTATGTCCGTGAAGAGGAACGTCACCAGTCCACTTGGCAGGTCGAGCATGGCCGACACTGTTGAACCTCCGCCCCCCTTGGAAGTTCTCGCTTGTTCCGCTGGAAGTCCAACGAGCGTGCTCTGCTGTTTCCGCTCAAAATCCAACGGAACACGGGCATTATCCTGCCGCACTAGGTCAACCTCCAGCCATCGGCGAAACGGCCTCCTTGGGCTGGCCCAAGGTCGAACGCAGGGCCCAAGGTCGAACTGCTTCGGTAACGACGGGACACGGGGCTCGTTCGCGGGCTGTTCAACAGATACCGTCGCCGACAGGCCACTATCCGCGCCCCACCAGCGGCTGGCCATCGGCGATACTCGACGCATGGGCCTGGGGGACGGCGACGATACGCGCCAGACGACAGAACTCGAAGCGCCCACGGCCACCTTAGACGAGGCGCAGCCGCGGGCCGGGGATGAATCGCCGGCCGCGCACAGGCGGGGGCCAGGGCTGTTGTTGCCCGTGGTCGTCTTCGTGGCGCTGCTGACTGCGGCGGCCCTCGTGGGCCGGTATGTCGTGCCGGCGGGCGGCCCCGACCCCGGCGCGGTCCCTCCCGCTCCAGCGGCGCTGCCCGGTGCCACCGGTCCGGCGGCGGGGCCATCGCCGACACTGACGTTGCCGCCCCTGCCGACCCCACCCGTCCGCCCGGCCGACGCACTGGCGGACTGGGCCGCCCGGGTCGGCGGGGTGGTGGGGGTGCCCGTGGTGGCCGTCCAGGCGTACGGGTACACACAACTGCTCATGCAGGAGGCCGATCCGCAGTGCCGCCTCGGCTGGACCACCTTGGCGGGCATCGGAGAGGTGGAGTCGCGGCACGGGCAGGCCGGGGGAGCGGTCCTGGAACCGAGCGGTCGCTCCGCGCCGGTCATCGTCGGTCCCATCCTGGACGGTAAGGGCGGGCGAGCACTGGTCCAGGACACGGACGCGGGTGCCTTCGACGGCGACGCGACATACGACCGCGCGATGGGACCGATGCGGCTGACGCCTAGCACATGGCGGGGGCACGCAATCGACGCCGACGCGGACGGCATCCTCGATCCCTACGACATCGACGACGCGAGCCTGGCCCTCGCCCGCCTGCTGTGCTCGGGCACCGAGGACCTGGGGCGGAAGGCGGGCTGGAACGCGGCGATCGGCCGCCTCCACCCGGGCGATGCTTACGCGCGCTCGGTCTTCGAGGCGGCCAATAGTTACGGCCAGCGCACTCGAGACATTGGGTGACTGCCGGACAGCATCGCGACAAGCTCATCCGAGCGATTCGGCACTAACCGTTCCTACCACCCGTCCACCGTTGTCGACACGGTCGACAGCCGGCAAGCTGGTGACGTGAGGCTACGCGAGTGGGATCCCCGGACCGCGCCACAGGCCGAACTCGAGTCGTGGCTGCGCGCCTACAACGACGCCCTGTCAGCCGATCTACCAGATGACCCGCCATGGGGGATCGACCGCCTCCGCGACTACCTCACGGTGACGATGCCAGGAGAGCGCCGCCTCACCTGGCTCGCCGAGGACGACGCCTCCCCGGGCGAGGTCCGCGGTTATGGGCGAATGCTCATGATGAGCGGGCTCGGGGTACTCGAGCTGTACGTCGCACCACCAGCCCGCCGCCGCGGGGTCGGTAAGGCCCTGCTGGCGGCGATGGCCGACCGCGCCGTCGTGGAGGGTTTCACGGCGCTAGGGATTGAGGTCGGCGGTGGCACGGCAGCAGCGGAGTTCTACCCGGCGCAAGGGTTCAGCCACGTGTACACAGAGACGCGCAGCATCCTGGACCTCTCCACAGTGGAGTGGCCGCACGTGGCGGAGATGGCAGCCGGAGTCGTGCACGGCTACCGGATCGAGTACTACCCCGGGGACCTACCGGATGATCTGCTCGCCGCCTACGCGGAGGCCAAACAGGTGCGGCGCCACGATCCGGAGAGCGATCTCGATCTGCGTCCAAGTTCGTACGACGCGGAGCGGCTGCGCTCGAGCCTACGTTGTCTGCAGGCTCGGGGTCTCAAGCCCTACATCGTGGTGGCCGTGCATGAGCGCACTGCGACGGTCGCCGGTCTCACGGAGCTGGTTGTGCCCGCCCAGCATCCGACCAGGGCCGATCAGTACGACACCACGATCGTGCCGGAGCACAACGGCTACGGCCTGGCCCGCGCGATCAAGGCGCGCATGCTGCTTGAGCTTCGCACGGCCGAGTCCCAGCTGCGCGATGTGCAGACCTGGCACGCCGCTGAGAGAGAACAGCTGCAACAGGTCAACAAGGAACTCGGCTTCAGGCCGGATCGCGAGTGGCGAGAGTACGAGGTGGACGCGCGGGACCTGGCCGCCCGCCTCCACGCAGGCTGACCGCCATGCGGGCTAACGGTTGCCAAACAGGCGAGCCGCCTCGACCGCCCAGTACGTCAGGATGATCTGGGCGCCGGCCCGGCGGATCGCGGTCAGCGTCTCCACCATGGCCCGCTCGCGATCGATCCAGCCGTTCGCCGCAGCCGCCTCCACCATCGCGTACTCGCCACTGACCTGGTACGCGGCCACGGGTATATCCACGGCGGATCGCACGGCCCTGAGGACGTCCAGGTACGGCAGTGCTGGCTTGACCATCACGATGTCCGCCCCCTCGGCCACGTCGAGCGCGACTTCGCGAAGCGCTTCCCGCACATTCGGCGGATCCTGCTGATATGCCTTGCGATCACCCACGAGGGACGACTCGACCGCTTCGCGGAACGGGCCGTAGAAAGAGGAGGCGTACTTCGCCGCGTACGCGAGAATCGCCACATCGGCGCGGCCGGCCGCGTCCAGAGCTCGCCGCACCACGCCGACCTGACCATCCATCATCCCGGATGGGCCGACCACATGGACGCCGGCGGCGGCCTGTGCCAACGCCACCTCGGCATAGCGAGCGAGCGTCGCATCGTTGTCGACGCTGCCGTCGGCGGTGAGCACTCCACAATGGCCGTGAGACGTGAACTCGTCCAGGCACAGGTCACTCATGACCACAGTCGCATCGCCCACTTCGGACACGACGTCGCGGATCGCGACGTTGAGCACGCCGTCCGGGTCCGTGCTGGCCGAGCCGGTCTCATCGCGCCGCGACGGCACGCCGAAGAGCATTACGCCGCCCACGCCAGCCGAAACCGCCTCGGCCGCGGCCTTTCGCAGCGACTCTCGCGTGTGTTGGACCACGCCCGGCAGGGAGGCCACCGGCCGCGGGTCGGTGAGCCCTTCCCGCACGAACATCGGCAGCACGAGTTCGGCCGGAGCGACCCTGGTCTCCTCCACCAGGCGCCGAAAGGCCGCTGTCCGCCGCAGCCGCCGAGTTCTCACGTCCGGATAGGACACTGCGAATCTCCTAACGGAACCACATTTTTACCGGAACCTCAGGGCGGTGGGGCCCTGAACCTTCGAGCCGCGCCGCTGCTTCGTCGGCATGGCCGCGAGTTTCTCGCGCAACTCAACCGCATAAGCGGCGAGCGCCTCCACGAGATCAGGCACCGACGCGTGCGCCGGCTGCACGTCCACGCGCAACCCGAACTCGGCGGCCGTGTCCGCCGTCTTGGGACCGATGACCGCGACGACCGTACGGGTGTGTGGCTTGCCGGCTATGCCAACCAGGTTACGCACCGTCGACGACGACGTGAATAGAACCGCGTCAAAGCCGCCCGACTTGATCGAGTCCCGGATGTCCGCCGGTGGCGGAGCCGCGCGAACAGTGCGGTAGGCGGTCACGTCGTCGACCTCCCAGCCCCGCTCGGTAAGGCCCGCGGCCAGGGTCTCGGTGGCGATGTCGGCCCGCGGGAGCAGCACCCGCCCAACCGGATCGAGGATCTCGTCGTGGGGGGAGAACTCGGCCAGTAGACCCTCGCCGGTCTGTTCGCCGGTTGGCACCAGTTCGGGCTGGATGCCGAACGATCGTACCGCCTCCGCGGTCGCCTCACCGATGCAAGCGATCTTGACACCACCGAAGTGACGCGCGTCAAGGCCGTGCTCGGCGAACTTCTCCCAGACCGCACGAACCGCGTTGACCGAGGTAAAAATCGTCCACGCGTACCGGCCGTCCACCAGACCCTTGATCGCCCGCTCCATCTGCGCCGGGGTCCGGGGAGGCTCGACGGCGATCGTGGGCACCTCGCAGGGCATTGCGCCGTACGCCCGCAGCCGTTCGCTCATCGCGCCCGCCTGCTCCTTGGTGCGCGGCACCAGAACCTTCCACCCGTACAGCGGCCGATTCTCCCACCAACCGAGCCGCTCGCGATGCGAGAGCCCGTGCCCCAGGCTCAACACAACCCGACCGGTAAAGCCGAGCGCGGCCGCAACGAAGCTGTCCACGGTGGAGGACGTCGTGTACTGCGTGTCGCCCGTGCCGTCCCCCGTCACGGCAATGGGAATCGAGCCATCGACGCCGGCCGCGAGCAGGCCGTCTCGCACTGCGGCGAGATCCCCCGCATCTACCGTCATCGCCAGCCCGTGCGGCGCCGCCGCCGCGAGAACCTCGAAGTCCATGGTGTGCACGTCATCGATGTCCACCGTCGTCCGGATCCCGGTCATGGCAACGCCCGCATAGCTCGCCACGGCGGCCGGTCCGCTCACGCCTGGCACGACCTCGAAGGGCACCGCGGTCCGCGCGACCGCCTGCACCTCCTTCACGACCGCGTCATGCTCGAATGGGTCGCCGGAAACGAGGTGGACAGCGCGCAAGCCGGAGCGGGCCGCCGAGAGCAGAACCTTGGCCACGTCACCGGGCACGCCCTCGGCCGGACTGAATTGCGCGTCAGTCGCCGGTTCGGCGGGCGGCGTCGGATCTGCCGAGGCGCCTGCGACCTCGCCCTTGATCCACTCAAGGAGGGCGCCGGGCACGTCTCGGTCGTAGACCACGTGGTCGGCGGCGCGCAGCGCCTCGAAGGCGCGGCGCGTCAGCAGGCCGGGGTCGCCGGGTCCTGCGCCGACGAAGCTGATCCGGCCTACGGTCTTACGAGTGCGGGTCATGCATGCTCTCCCAGTACGTGATCGGCGCCCTCGGCGAGGAGTTCGGCGGCGAGCCGAGAACCCACCCCAGAGGCGTCGGTGAGCGTTCCAGTCGCCGAGAGCCTCAGGGCGAAGCCGCCGTCGAGGCTGAATACGGCACCGCGCAGATAGATGTCCCAGGCGCCGTCGTCCGTCTCAGAGACGTCGGCGAGGGCGGCGACCGGTGCGCTGCAACCGGCCTCCAATGCGGCGAGCAGGGACCGCTCCGCGGCGATCGCGGCCCTGGTGTGCACGTCGTCGAGGCAGCCGAGCAGCTCGACGAGGTTGGCCGCGCCGGTCCGGCACTCTACCGCCAATGCACCCTGGGCGGGCGCGGGCAGCATGAGCATCGGGTCGAGCACCTCCGTGATCTCGGCCGCACGGCCGAGACGTCGCAAACCCGCGGTCGCAAGCACCACGGCATCCAGTTGGCCGTCTGCGACCATGCGCAGTCGGGTGTCCACATTGCCGCGGATGGGGACACAGTCAAGCCCCCGCCCCAGCGCGTGCAACTGAGCGACCCGCCTCGGCGCACCGGTGCCGACCCGCGTGCCCGGCCCAAGCTCCGCGAGGTGCGATCCGCCGCGAGCCACCAGGGCATCGCGCGGATCGTCTCGTACGGGCACCGCGGCTATCGTCAGGCCGTCGGCAGGAGAGGTCGGAAGGTCCTTGTACGAGTGGACAGCGAAGTCGATCTCCTTGGCGTGCAGGGCCTCACGCAGCGCGGATACGAAGACACCGACGCCGAGTTGCTGGACGGGTGCGGACGAACGGTCCCCGTCCGTTACGATCTCCACAAGTTCGACCGTCTCGCCAGTGGCGGCGGTGACGGCCGCCGCTACCGTGTGCGACTGCGCCCGGGCGAGCGCGCTCCCGCGCGTACCAAGTCTCAGGCTCATCGCGGGTCGACCTCCCCCCGCTCCACGTCGACTGCGCGACCGAGGTTCTCATCGGCCGGCGGCACGGCAAGATCAAAGAGTTCGCGCAGCGCCGCAGCGTACTGGTCCCCGCCCGGCGCCGTGGCGAGCTGGCGCACTCGCACGGTCGGCGAGTGAAGCAGCCGCTGGACGACCCGATGCACCGCGCGCGCTACGTCGGCGCGCTGTTCCTCGGTCAGGTCGGGTCGGCGCTGGCTGAGGCGACTCAGCTCGGATTCGACGACCTCGTCGGCCCGGGCCCGCAGGGCGGCCACGGTCGGCGCTACCTCGGCGCCCCGCAGCCAGGTCACGAAGGCGTCCGCCTCGCCCGCGACGATCGCCTCGGCGCCATCCCGATCGGCACTCGATGGCTCAGCCAGTTCCGCGGCGCCGACCTGCGCCAGATCGACCAGCGTCACGCCGGGGAGCCCGGCCACCTCGGGTGCGACATCACGAGGTACGGCGAGGTCGAGCACCAGCAGGGGCGCACGGCCGGCGCGTTGGTCGAGCGCCGCGGAAACGGTGCCGGCGGCGAGTACCGGCCCGGGCGACGCCGTCGCGCACACCACTAAATCCACAGTGGATAGGGTGGTGGACAGGTCAGCAAAGTCAACCGCGACGGCGCCGTGCAGCTCGGCGAGGCGCTTCGCCCGGTCTGCGTGGCGGTTGGTCAGGAGGAGGGGCGCTACGCCGGCCCGGGCCAGCGTCGCGAGCGCCAGCCCACCCATAGCTCCGGCACCGATCACGAGCGCGCCCCGGTGGGCCACCCCGCCGTGGGCGAATGCCAGCGCGGCCGTGACGATGCTCTGGCCAGCCCGATCGATGCCGGTCTCGGCGTGGACCCGCTTGCCCACCCGCAACGCCTGCTGCATGAGCTCGTGCAGGAGCCGCCCGGCGGTGTCGCTCTCGGCTGCGACACCGTACGCATCACGCAGCTGCCCCAGGATCTGGGCCTCGCCGACGACCATAGAGTCGAGCCCGGCCGCCACCCTCATGGCATGCCGTACCGCCTCGGTGTCGTAGTGCACGTAGAGGTGCGACGCGAGCACCGTCACCTCGAGACCGGCCCGAGCCGCCAGCACCGCGCCGATCTCCGCGAGGCCGCCGTGAAACCCGTTGACGGCTGCGTACACCTCGACCCGGTTGCAGGTCGACAGGACGACGGCCTCGTTCACGTGTGGCTCCGCGACGAGCGCCGCCAGCACGGGCGGCGTCTCGTCGGCGGACACCGACAGGCGCTCCAGCAGCTCCACCGACGCGGTGTGGTGCGAAACGCCGACAACGAACAGATTCACCGCGGCACCGCCTCCTCGGCTCGTCCGCGCGCGCTCGGGCCGACGCCGTTGGCGCTCGGGCCCACGTCTGGCACGGTAGTGCTCGGCCGGCTAGCGCTTGGCCGGGTGCCATTGCCTCCGCTGACGATTGCGGCCCCACCCGCGGCGGACGCCTTCCGGTGCTCGTGGAAGGAGAGGATCTGCAGCTCGATGGCGAGGTCGACCTTGCGCACGTCAACGCCGTCCGGGACGGCGAGCACGCACGGCGCGAAGTTGAGGATGCTGGTGACGCCGGCCGCCACCAGCCGGTCGGCGACAGTCTGGGCGGCATGCGCGGGAGTTGCGATCACCGCGATGCTGATGTGGTACTCCGCCATCACCACATCGAGATCATCGATATGGCTCACGACCAGGCCGTTGATCCGCTCGCCGACGCGGGCGGAATCCGCATCGAGGAGCGCGGCGATCCGGAACCCGCGGGTGGCGAAGCCGCCATAGCCGGCAAGCGCATGACCGAGGTTGCCCACGCCCACGAGGGCTACCGCCCGCCGCTGGGTGAGGCCGAGCACCGACTCGATCTGCCCGACGAGCACCTCGACGTCGTAACCCACGCCGCGAGTGCCATACGAGCCCAGGTGGGACAGATCCTTGCGTAGTTTGGCGGAGTTCACCCCGGCCGCCGAGGCCAGAGCCTCGCTGGAGACGGTCTCGTGACCGCCCTCGGCGAGGTGGTGCAGCGCACGTAGGTATTCGGGCAGGCGAGCGACAGTGGCTTCCGGCAGATCGGGAAAGTCCGGCACGGTCGTGTTCCGACCGGACGCGACGTTCCCTGGTTCCGCTCGCAAGCTCGCGGAGCCTTCTCCGCTGCGTTGCTGACTCATGGTGCTCCGTGCCGATGGGCTGATATGACGCGGCTCACAATCACGCGCGCTTGGCGATCATCGTGGTGACGCACCCGTGCTATCGGGGCTTGCCGCGACATCAGCGTAGGCGCTTGTGAAGCCGTGCACAAATCGCGATCTTGACCGACCCTCGGGCGGCCTGAGCAGCCGGAGACGTACCCCGCAACAAGGGTTCCCCTTCTTTCTCGGCTTTGGGCAGCCAACGTGCCGCAGACCCGAGCTGGTTCGGGCGCCACCCACGATTATGACGTATTTGCGATTAATCGGGCAGCACGATCGTTCTTGACACCCCAGCAGGCACACAAGATCGCAGTTAGGGTGTCGGGCCAAGCGATTTCCCGCACATCCGGCACGTCAGCTGCGATCTTCATCTATCCGACGCGCCTGGCCTCGCGGCTTACTCGGTTAGAGCTGCCGCGGTAGTGCTAGCTATACCGCGAAGACGCCGGGCGGCAGGATGGGGGCGAACCCGCCCACCCACCTAGCGTGAAGGACATGACGACCACTACCGCACCGACCGCCACCGCCGACGACCACGACCGGGCCGTGCCGGCGCCGAACCTGCTGCGCCAACTCGGCGTCGACACCGCCTATGTGTTGCTGGGCTTTCCGCTCGGCATCGCGACGTTTGTCCTCATCATCACCGGCCTGGCGCTGGGAGCCGGGCTGTTGATCACGCTACTCGGCATCCCGGTGCTGGTCGCCACGGTATTCGTCGCCCGCGGGTTCGCCGAGCTCGAGCGCGTGCGCATCCCCGGGGTGGTACGCCGGCCCCGCACCAGAGTCCGGTACAAGACGGTCGCCACGGACGCCGTCGGATGGCGCCGACTCCTCACCCCGCTCTCCGACATCCAGTCGTGGCTCGATGTCCTGCACGGCATCGTCCGGTTCCCGATCTCGACTGCCACGTTCTGTGTGGTGGTCGTGTGGTGGTCGGGGGCACTGGGCGGCCTCACGTACGGGCTGTGGGATTGGGCTCTGCCGCACAAACCCGACAATTACGAGCTGGCGGAACTGCTCGGCTTCCAGGACACTGCCGAGGTCCGTATCACGTTCTACCTCGCGCTCGGCGTCCTATTCGCGGCCACGCTCCCGTTCGTCGTCCGGGCAGCCGCCCTGCTCGAGGCCTGGCTCGCCCGGGCCACGCTGACGGGGGTGGCCGGCCTGCGCGACCAGGTGGCCGGTCTCGCAGAGGAACGTGCGACCGCACAGGCGCAGACCGCGGCGGCCGTGTCCGCCGAAGCGACCGCCTTGCGCCGCCTCGAGCGCGACATCCATGACGGACCACAGCAGCGCCTCGTCCGGTTGGCGGTCGACCTTGGCCGCGCCCAACAGCAGATCGATAACAATCCCGACGCCGCCCGCCACACTGTCGACGAGGCGCTCACCCAGGCCCGCGAGGCTCTCGACGAACTGCGCACGCTCTCCCGAGGCATCGCCCCGCCGATCCTCACCGACCGAGGCCTCGCCGCCGCGATCGCGGCGCTCGCCGCCCGGGCGACGGTGCCAGTCGCGCTGGACGTGCCGGAGTTGGGACGCCTGCCCGCACTCGCGGAGCAGACCGCGTACTTCACGATCGCCGAAGCATTGACCAATGTGGCCAAACACGGTGAGGCGACCAGGTGTGCCATTCAGGTCTGGCGGGTTGACGAACGACTGAATGTATCGGTGCGCGACGACGGCCGGGGTGGCGCCCACTTCGCCAAGGGGCATGGCTTGGCGGGTCTGGCCGACCGGCTGCACGCGGCCGGAGGCGAACTATGGGTCAGCAGCCCCGCGGGAGGACCAACCGAGATCAGAGCGGAGCTGCCGTGCCCGACCGTCCACTGAGGGTGGTCCTGGCCGATGACGCGGTCCTTCTTCGAGAAGGGCTGGTGCGTCTGCTCAGTGAGCAGGGCCACCACGTTGTCGCCGTTGTCGGAGACGGGCCAGCCCTCGTGGCCGCGGCGGCGGAGTTCGTCCCGGACGTCTCCATCGTGGATGTCAGAATGCCGCCCACCCACACCGACGAGGGTCTGCGGGCCGCAGTCGAGGTTAGGGCCGCCCGGCCGGGCGCACCCGTGCTCGTACTCTCGCAGTACGTCGAGGTCTCCTACGCCGACGACCTCCTCGCCGATCGACTGGGCGGGGTGGGCTATCTGCTCAAGGACCGGGTCGCCGACATCTCCGACTTTCTCGAGGCGCTGGGCCGGGTGGCCGGCGGCGGAACGGTGCTCGACCCCGAGGTGGTGGCTCAGTTGCTGGTTCGCCGCAGAGCGCAGGACCCGCTGGAACCGCTCACCGGGCGCGAGCGGGAAGTGCTCGCGCTCATGGCCGAGGGCCGCTCGAACGCCGCCATCGCCCGTCACCTGGTGGTCAGCGAGGGTGCAGTGGAGAAGCACGTCCGCAACATCTTCACCAAGCTCGACCTACCACCCGACGACGAACTCAACCGACGCGTGCTCGCCGTGCTTGCATTCCTGCGCTCCTGAACGCCTCTAACACTTCCTAGCGCGTCGCTAGGGCGCGCCGGGACACCCGTGTGTCCTGTTCCATGCGGATACCTCAGCCACGGGCGACAACTCGCCGCCCGCACGCCACGAGTCCAGATAGGACGCGGGCCAGATCGTTCCGCGCCGGATCCACCAGTCGCCGACGCGGGCGCACGGCGGCGAGATGCCAAAGTGGAGGTGGCAGATGCCAGCGTGGCCGCTGTCGCCAACGCTGCCAAGCCGCTCGCCCGCCCGGACTCTTGTGCCTGCCGCTACGCCCGCCACGATGATCCGCAGATGCGATCCGTAGTAACGCACCCCGTCGTCGCCGAGAATGGCGACAAACAGCCCGCCGCGGGCGGCGCCGTCGTCGGTGCCCGCGTCGTAGGTGTCCTTCCGGCTGACCTCGAGGACGACACCGTCGGTCACCGCGAGCACCGGGAATCCGCACGGTGCAATGATGTCCGTCGCCGGGTAGTCGTGGTGGGTCTTTTCGTATTCGGCGGCGCCGGCGACCGGGAAGACGTACCGAGGCGGCACCGCGGTGCTCTGCCCGGGAGTGGGACCCGTCCCGGCGCTCGGTGTCGCCGGAGACCAGCTGCTCCCCGGTGTGCTGCGACCAGCGGCCGGACCATCTCGCTCCACCAGGATGCCGAGGAGGACACCCGCGACGAGGAGGACGGCGAGGCCGCCGAGGTACCATCTCGCGCGTCCGTTGCTTCCCGGCCCCGTCACGCGGCGCACGCTACCAGCGCGCAACGACCCGCGCCCCTCATGCGGCCAACGCGTACTCGACCGCCTCGACCAGCGTGGCCGCAACCGGAAGACCGGTGGCCCGCAGCCTGGCCTCATCGGTGATGCCACCTCGGTAGAGCACGATCCTGGCTCCAACTGCGGCCGCGGCATCCGCGTCGTCGATCGAGTCGCCGATGAGTACGCAGTCCGAGCCGCGCACGTCGAGAGCCGCCAGGTGTGCCAGCAAATGGGGCGCCTTGGCCCCACCGCCGGTGGGGTCGCGGAGCCCGTCCACTCGGTCGAGGTGGTCGCGGAGCCCATGACGGGTCACCGCCGGGACCAGCTCATGGTGAAAGAACATCGATAGCAGGGACTGGCTACCGCGCCAGGCCGCGATCGCCTCGAGCGCGTCGAGGGCCAACCTGCAGCCGGGTAGACCCGCCCGGTAGGCGTCGTGAAAGGCCCGATCCAGCGTCTCGAACTCGTCGGCGTCGACCGGTCGGCCGAGCACGTGGGCGTAGTACCCGGAGATGGGCCGCCGAAAATCCCGCCGATGCTCGTCCGCCGTGACGGTCGGTCCGCCGACCGACGCGAGCGACGCATTCGTCGCCGCCACGACCAGCGTCAGGTCATCGAGCAGCGTGCCATTCCAGTCCCAGACGAGGTGAGCCACCCGACCACACTACCCGCGCAGGTCGCGCAGCAGCCGCTCCTCCTCGACCCGCCAGTAGCCGTGTTCCCGGCCGTCTAGCAGGATCACCGGCACCCGGTCCCAGTACTCGGCCTGCAACTGTGGATCCGAGTCCACGTCGACCTCGCGCCACTCCTGACCGGCCGCGGACGCCACCCGAGCCATTGCCTCCTTCGCCACATCGCAGAGGTGGCATTGCGCGCGAGTGAGCAGAGTCAGCCGTACGGTCACGAAGTCCCTCGCAGCGAACTCTTGCGGACCTTACCGGTGGCCGAGTGAGGCAGCTCCGGCACGAACTCGATCACGCCAGGGCACTTGAACCTCGCGAGGTTGTGTTGGCAGTGGGTGCGGAGGTCCTCGGTGGATGCGGTTGCATCGGCGGCGAGCACCACATACGCCTTCACCGCCTGACCCGTCTGGAGGCTGTCCACACCGACGACGGCGGCCTCAGCCACCGCCGGATGGGCCGCGAGCACCAACTCGACCTCGTGCGGGTAAACGTTGAACCCGCTGACAAGAATCAGCTCGCCGAGCCTGTCGACGAGGAACAGGTCGCCATCCGCGTCGGCATAGGCGACGTCGCCGGTGGCCCACCAGCCGTCCTCGTCGGGGCCACCTGCCCCGTCCGGCCAGTATCCGGTGAACAGGTTCGGCCCCCGCACGAGGATCTCGCCCGGGTCGGTGCCCGGCACGCCTCCGGCGTCGTCGTCAAAGTCATCGTCGTAGAGATCCTCGTCCACCAGACCGGACGGACCGACTCGGGCGATCTCGGAACCATCGGCCGCGACGAGTTTGATCTCCACTTCGGGGATCGGCCGGCCGATGGAACCACCCTTGGGCACCGGGCTCGCCAGGGCGGTCGTGACGACCGGCGAGGTCTCCGTCAGGCCATACCCTTCGAAGATCGGATGGCGGGTCGCATCGAGGAAGCGGTGAGCCGCGGCCTGATCGAGCGGCGCCGCGCCGCTCACGGCGACCCGCACCGATGCCAGGCTCTCGCCCAGCTCCGGCAGGAGGGACCAGGCCACGAACATCTGCGGCACGCCCGCGACGACGCTGACCTGTTGCCGCGCGATAAGCCCAAGGCTGTCGATCGGATCGAATCGCTCGACGAGCACCCCACATGCGCCGTGCCAGGCGACCGCGCCGAGGCCGGAGTTGAGCCCGAAGGCGTGAAACATGGGCAACGCGAGCAGTACGACATCGCCAGGTCCAACGATGGGTGGATCGACCCCCTCCACCTGCCGGTGGTTGGCGATCAGGGCGCGGTGTGAAAGCATCGCGCCCTTCGGCGTGCCCGCCGTACCCGACGTGTAGAGCAGCACCGCGAGGTCCTCGCTGCCGGCCGTTGCGGAATACCGGCCGCCGTCCCGGACGAGACTGCCGAAGGGCAGCACGCCCACCGGGGCCTCCCCTCCGACCGAGTACAACTGCCGAAGTGCCGGCAGCTGTGCCCGTACCTCGGCCACAGCGTCAAGCACTCCCGCGGTCGCGATGATCACGGATGCGCCTGAGTCGTAGAGCTGGTGCCGAAGCTCGCGCGCGGTATAACCCGGATTGAGGGGTACGGCCACCAGCCCGGCGCGCAGCACACCGAAGAACGCCTCCGCGAACTCGGGCACATTCGGGAGGCCGATCGCTACCCGTGCCGCCGCACCGGCGGTCGACGGCAGGTCGAGGGCGGTCAGAGCGGTAGCGACCGAATCCACCCGCTGGTCGAGCTGCCCCCAGGTGATCACCGCATCGGGCGTATCCGCGGCCGGATCGGTCGACCCGGGCGCGACTGACGCCGACACGACCGACGCCGGCACGACCAGGGCCGGAGCGTCCGGATCGGCGGCGCCCGCGCGGCGAACGGCATCGGCAAGATTGTGGATATCCCCCACGGGGCCTGAGTCTGGCACAGCCGCTGCCTGTGCGGGGTCATGCCGGCCATGACCGTGTCGCCGCATCACGCTCATGGTCTCGGGCGGCGCGGTATCGGACACCGTGTGCGACGGATGTACCGGGAGTTCCCATAAGACTTCTCACCTGGCCGAGCCAACTCCATCACGCGGAGAGATGTCGCCCTTTATGCTCACGAGGTCGACTCATCCGATTTGGGTCTGCTCGAACCCCTCACCCCGAGGAGGCCGTAGTGCGGCGTATTGGACCGGTAATCCAGCTCGTGCCGTTGTGCCGGCTTCGGCCGCTGCCCGGCGCACATGCCGTGGACGCGCAGAGCGTGGAGGTCCGGCGGTGAGCGATCTCAACATGGCGGGTGACTTCGGAAACCCCGTGGCCGAGGGTGTCGATTCGTTGCGGGACCGGGCGCGCCAGGTGTGGACCGTGGCAGCCCGCGGCACCGGTGGCGCACGCATAGGCACCCGGAACGAGGTGCCAAGTCGGCACTTGCCCAGCACGAACGGGCGGCTCGGCGGACGACCGGGAGGCCCCACCCGCGCGCTGCCGCCTGTCCAGGGCGGACGGCCCGGCTCGGACGGAACGATCGCCGAACGGCCACTCATCCCGGCCGCCCGCGAGGAGACGATCGAGCTCAGGGCGCTCCCCGCCTCGGCCCAGCCGACCTCCCCGGCGAGCCAGGGCCCCTGGCCCAGCCGCCCTGCCCCCGACGACGCCGCCGCAGAGGTCTGGGCGCTCGTTGAGCGGGCACAGGCCGGCGATGCCGACGCCTTCGGTCTTATCTACGACCGCTATCTGGACACCGTCTTCCGATTCATCTACTTCCGGGTCGGCAGCCGGCCGCTGGCCGAGGACCTCACCGCGGACACGTTTCTGCGCGCCCTCAAGCGGATCAGCAGCTTCACCTGGCAGGGCCGGGACCTCGGTGCATGGCTGGTCACCATCGCCCGCAACCTCGTCGCCGACCACTTCAAGTCCGGCCGCTACCGACTCGAGGTGACGACGGGCGACGTCCTCGACGCCGACCAGGCCGACCGCGGCCCCGAGGGAAGCCCCGAGGCTGCCGTCGTGGACCACATCACGAACGTCGCCCTGCTCGGCGCCGTAAAGCAGCTCAACCCGGAGCAGCAGGAGTGCATCGTGCTCCGCTTCCTGCACGGCTTCTCGGTCGCGGAGACCGCGCAGGCAATGGGGAAGAACGAGGGAGCCATCAAGGCTCTGCAGTATCGCGCCGTGCGGGCGCTGCACCGCCTCCTGCCCGAAGGCTTCCAGCCGTGACGCGGGCGGCGGGCCGACCGGCAGTGACCGTCGTCACATCGGCAGGCGGGCCCCGTGGGCGCGCCGTCACCGAGAATCTGTCGTATCCGTTACACCTAGTGGCACAGTTACACCTAGTGGCACAGTTACGCCCAGAACTGTCATGCGACGCGCCAATGCCACGAGCTCGTGTGGGCAGCCCAGACGCCCGGCCAGCGCACGGAGGGGAGGGATCGCGGTGAGCTCTCCCGTCTTCGATCGCCGGCGCTCGGAGCGGTTCGCCGAACTCCTCGATGAGATGAGCGGCCGGCGTCGCCACCATCGCCGTACCGAACTCGACGGAGATCTCGCTACGCTGGTCCGGCTGGTCGGCCGGGTGGGTACGGCGCGCGAGGGACCGGACCCGGGTGCGGAATTCCGCACTGGGCTGCGCTCGATGCTTCTCGCAACAATCGACCGCGAAGGGATCGGCGTCACCGCGGCGGAGAAGGCCGCGGAGGCCGCGAAACGCGCCGCCCTCGCGGGCAAGACCCAGAAGTTCCGTCAGGTGGGGGTCGCAGGAACCGGCCGTGCCCGCGCCGCCGTGCTCATCGGCGTGACTGCTGGCGCCCTCGCATTGTCGGGCGTGTCGGCCGCGAGCACCGACTCCCTCCCGGGCGACCCGCTCTACCAGGTCAAACGTTCCAGCGAACGCGCGCAACTGGCGTTGGCCGGATCGGACCAGAGCCGCGGGCAGCTCTACCTCGAGTTCGCCCATAGCCGGCTCCAGGAAGCGCGGCGGGTCGACGCGGCTCACCTCGAAGCGGTACTCGACGATATGAACCGGGAAACCGTCGCAGGGGTGAGTCTGCTCGCGTCTGCGGCCGTCCAGCGCGGCGACGCGGGCGCGCTTAAGGTACTCGACTGGTTCGTGCGCGAGCAGCGCGTGAGCCTCAGCGAGCTACACAAGACCCTTCCCGTCGCCGGGGTCGAGCCCGTGGGTCGCTCATTGGCGCTGCTCACCGACGTCGAGAAGCGCGCGAGCGATCTCACCAGCGCGTTGGCGACCGGATGCGACGTCTCGGCAGTCGACCGGCTCGGCCCGAAACCCGCCGACAACTGCTAGCCCCGCGTCAAACAGTGCCGATCATGACCTGGAGGTCATGATCGGCACTGTTTCGCGACGGCCAGCTCATGATCACGGCGATCTTGGTGCACGCTGGCGCGGCAGCGACCGATACCCTGCTGAGGGAGGCGCAGCCACTATCGCGCATGATCGACGGGAGGATGGCGTGGTCCGAGTGTCACGGCGCAGGTCCGAGTCGAGCATGACGGCCGGCTACGCCGTGGCCGAGCTGGAGGCGGCGCTGGCCACCCCACTCGACCCGACCGCGGCCGGCTTCTTCGACGTGG
The DNA here is from genome assembly GCA_020027875.1 of Micromonosporaceae bacterium. Classification (GTDB taxonomy): domain Bacteria; phylum Actinomycetota; class Actinomycetes; order Mycobacteriales; family Micromonosporaceae; genus JAXIPB01. The sequence continues at coordinate 67,759 of JAHRHA010000037.1, forward strand.
ATAACACGATGATGCAGGGCGCGTCGATCTACTACCTCGCCCGAGGGCTCGCCTCCCGGAAGTACTTCACCACCGGCGATCTGCTCCGCTTCGGGGTCCGGCAGCTCCGCTTCCGGGTGCTGGCAAGCGAGCATGGCGGTGACATGTCGCAGGCCAAGGATGCGGCGCTCGCGTTCGTCGCCGGTCGACCGGTCGATGAGCTGCGACGGCTGAGCGAGGAGATCTTCGACGAGCTGATGGCGGAGAAGATCTGGTCTGGCACGCACGCTCTCGCTCGCCTGCACCTCGACGCCGGCCAGCGGGTCTGGCTGGTCACGGCCGCGCCGGTGGAGTTGGGCGCGGTCATCGCACAGCGCCTCGGCCTCACCGGAGCAATCGGCACCGTGGCCGAGATCGTTGACGGCGTCTACACCGGCCGCCTGGTCGGCGACATGATGCACGGCCACGCGAAGGCGGCGGCGATCACCGATCTCGCGGAGAAGGAAGGGCTGGACCTAAGCCGGTGCGCGGCCTACAGCGACTCCATCAACGACCTGCCGATGCTCTCGACGGTCGGGCGGCCGGTCGCGGTCAACCCGGACTCGGCGCTACGCGGCGCCGCACGCGACCGCGGCTGGGAGATCCGTGACTTCCGAACGGGGCGCAAGGCCGCCAAGGTCGCTGTGCCGGCCGCCCTGGGAGCCGGGGTGGTCGCAGGTGCTGTCGTGGCCGCGGTTGCGCTGAATCGACGCGGGGCGTTCCGGGCGCTAAGCCGGCACGGCACGCTCGACGGCGCCCGTCCCATCCGCCGCGAGGTGCCGTAACCCGGTTTCCTGTCTAGGAGGTTGGGGCGGTTAGACGAACGGGTCGGGCCGGCGCTCGAGCATGGTGTGCAGCGTCTGCTGGATCGTCTCGCGCACCTGATCGGCGAGATTGAATACCACGATCGGGTCGTCGGCGTCGTCAGCGTACGGCGCGGTCTCAATCGGCTCGCCGAAGTGAATGAGCCACTTACTGGGCAGCGGCAGCATGCCGAGCGGGCCGAACCAGGGAAAGAGCGGCGTCACCGGAACGTAGGGCAGCCCCGTGATCTTCGCTAGCGGCCGCACATTGCCGATGATCGGATAGATCTCCTCGGCGCCCACGATCGAAACCGGGATGATCGGTGTCCCGGTACGCAGGGCCGCCGAGACGAAGCCGCCACGGCCGAAACGCTGCAGCTTGTAGCGGTCGCGATACGCCTTGCCGATGCCTTTGAAGCCCTCCGGGAAGACGCCGACATACTCCCCGTTCCGCAGCAGGCGCTCCGCGTCGGGGTTGCACGCAAGGGTAGAGCCGGCCTTGCGGGCCATCTCGGACAGGATCGGAACGCGGAACAGGAGGTCGGCGCCGAGCAGCCGCAGGTGCCGGCGCAGTGGCGTCTCGTCGTGCACGGCCATGGTGAGCATGAGCGCGTCCATCGGCAGCGTGCCCGAGTGGTTGGCCACGATCAGCGCCGAGCTGGTGGGTGGCAGGTGTTCGACGCCGCTGCACTCAATCCGGAAGTAGTACCTGTAGAACAGGCGCAGCATCGGGTGAACGAAGGTCTCGGTCAGCTCGGGGTCGAAGCCGAATTCGTCCACTTCGTACTGTCCGGTCAGGCGCCGGCGGAGGAAGCTCAATGCACCAGCGACGCTCTCATCCCAGATGTCAGGCTTTCGCGCCGGCCCAGCCTTCTTGGCCGGCGCGGCCTTCGCGGGCACCGCTTTCTTGACCGGCGCCACCTTTGTCGGCGCCACCTTCGTCCGCACCGCCTTCTTGACCGGCGCCACCTTCGTCCGCACCGCCTTCTTGGCCGGCGCCACCTTCGTCGGCGCTGCCTTCCCGTTGGGCGCGGGCTCGGTGAGAGCAGCGGTACGGACGGTCGACGGACGGCGTCCGTTCAGCTTCACGTCGGCAGCTACGCCGTTCGCGGTTCTCGTCGCCGCCCTGGCCGCCAACGTCGCGGCGCGTGCCGGTGTCCGGCGGGGCGTGGTCTTGTCAGTCATGGGCGGGCTCCCGCCTGGGCCGACCCGCGGTGGCCGCCCGGACGGCCCGTATGCCATCGATGATCATTGCCTCGGCCGCGGACACAGCGTCGGGGCGCAGGGTCGCGAAGGCACCGGCGCGGTGCAGGCCCCGGCCCTGGACGAAATCATCGAAGGCCTCCTGCGTGCTTCGGGGACGGAACCCGAACTCCTCGGTAAGACGGGTGATGTCGACGACCCGGCCGTGGACAAAGAGGTCGAGCTGGTCGAGGTTGAAGTCACCGATGCCAGACGCCTTGACGAACGCGGCGAAGGCTGACATGCCTGGCTCCATCACCGGAATGCCGATGCGTCCGGCTCGGCGAATGGCCTGGGACAGCACCATGACCCCAGGGCCGGCCACGTTGAAGGTCCCCTTGTGGTCTTCGACCACGGATCGGACCAGGGCCTCGAGTGCGTCGTCAACGTGGATGAACTGCAGCCGCGGGTCGCGGCCGAACACGGTCGGGACCACCGGCAACGCGAAATAACGGGTCAGCGTCGTGTCCGCGTTCGGGCCGACGAACGGCGCCAAGCGCAGCACCGTCGTGGTCACGTCGGGGCGGCGGCGGGTGAAGCCGCGTACATATCCCTCCACCTCAATGACGTCCTTGGCGAAGCCGCCACGCGGAATGAGCGTGGGTGGGGTGGACTCGGTAAAGACCGCGGGGTCGCGGAAGGAAGCACCGTACGCGGCGGTCGAGGAGCGTACGACGAGCTTGCGCAGCCCGGGCGCGGCCTGGCAGGCGGCGAGAAGCTGCATCGTGCCGATGATGTTGTGCTCCTTCATCGCCGACCGGCCGCCCCGGCCGGAGCTGGAGAGCACTCCCATGTGGGCGACGGCCTCGACTTCACCCTCTGTGACGGCGCCGATAAGGCCGCGCAGGTCACTGGTGACGGTATCGACGCGGCCGCCCAGCAAGTCGGCTAGCGCGCCGGTGGGTGGAGTTGTATCGATGCCGATGACGCGCGAGACGCGTGGGTGATCGACGAGGCGGGCGGCCAGATGCGCGCCGAGGTACCGACCGACGCCGGTCACCAGGACGTTCACCTACGCCTCCCGGTGGGTCGCGCGATGCAGATGAATGCGGGCGTGGCCCGCCCGGCTCACTTGCCGAGGCGGCGACGCTGGACGCGGGTCTTGCGCAGCAGCTTGCGGTGCTTCTTCTTGGCCATACGCTTGCGGCGCTTCTTGACCACCGAGCCCATACGGCTGTCTCCTCGGGTGAGCGTGCGTCACGGATCGGCCGGCGGACGGCTCGAGTTCCGATTGTCTGGTTATGACCCCGATCGCTGCGGCACCCATGGTCGGGACTGCGGTCTCATCGTGGTCGTTGTACAGCCTAGCCTGGGCATTCGCGCGAGCGTTCACCGGAGGCCGTGCCCGTCCGGCCAGCGGACACGGCCGGCAGTCTCGCGTAGTGCCCGTGACCGTCAGGCGGACTCGGCGAAGGCGTCCCGGAGATACTCATGTACGGCATGCTCCGGCACTCGGAACGACCGGCCCACTCGAACGGCGGTCAACTCGCCCGTATGCACCAGCCGGTAGACGGTCATCTTCGACACGCGCATCAGCGAAGCCACCTCGGCGACCGTCAGGAACTTGACCTCTGCCAACCTGCCCGCGGTCTGCGGTGATCCAGCCATGGCTCACCCCAACCCATCCCGGCGCGTTGCGCCCCGTTCGGGCGTACGCGCGTGTTACTTGACAAAGGTACCGGTACGTGAGTGATCTGCGCGATACGTTGCGGAAAGTTGATCGCATTCCGTAGTCGAACGCTCACTCCGACTTCGCACTCCGTCCGCAGGGCGCGAGTGCTCCGCCCGCAGAGCACGATCATTCCGCCCGCAGAGCACGATCATTCCGCTCGCAGAGCACGATTATTCCGCTCGCAGAGCGACGACCGGATCGAGGCGGCCGGCGCGCTGGGCGGGCACGACGCCGAAGATGATGCCGACCGCCGCCGATACGCCGAATGCCAGCGCCACCGACCACCACGTGACCACGGCCGGCACCGGGGTTATGGCTGCCACGATCAGCGCTGTGCCGACACCGAGGGCGATCCCTACGACGCCCCCGATCGTCGTCAACAACACCGCCTCAAGGAGGAACTGCAGGCCGATGTCGCGGGGGCGGGCACCGACGGCCTTGCGAAGCCCGATCTCCCTCGTCCGCTCACGCACGGATACGAGCATGATGTTCGATACTCCCACGCCGCCGACGAGGAGTGAGATTCCGGCGATCGCCGCGAGTACGCCCGTGAGGATGCCGAGGATGTCCCCGAGCACGCCGAGGATCTGCTCCTGCGTCACCGCACTGAACTCGCTCTCAGGGTGCCGCTCGCGCAGCACCTCGACGATCCGAGCGCTCAATGCGTCCATCGAGTCACGGTCGGGCGCCTTCACCGCCATCGCGTCGACCCGCGATGTGTCGAAGACGCGCTGGGCCGTGGTGATCGGAATGTGCACCTCGTCATCCCGATCCACGCCGAGGCTCTGACCCAATGGCGCGAACACTCCGACGACGCGGAATCGTACGCCGGCAATGGTGATCTGCGATCCGACCGGATCCCGCTCACCGAAGAGGGTCACCGCGACCGCCGAGCCGAGCACGGCCACCCGACGGCCTGTCTCCACATCGGAGCGTGACAGGTAGCCACCCCGATCGATCGACCTGACGAAGACCTTCGGTGTCGTCTCAAGAACCCCGACCACGCTGGTGAACCGGCTGCGCGTGCCCGCCCGTACGGTCTCCCCTGAACTGGTCGCCACGGCCACCAGGTTGCGGTCCCCCACCACCCGGATGACCGCGTCCACATCGTCCAGTCGAAGCCTCGATACTGTCGGCGCCGCGCCGAAGTCCACCTGCCCCGGCACTATGAGCAACAGGTTCGATCCGAGCCCCTCGACCTGCTCCTCCACCGTCTGCTTCGCGCCCGTCCCGATCGCCACCAGAATGACCACCGCGGCGACTCCGATGATGACGCCGAGCATGGTGAGCCCGCTGCGCAAGCGGCTCGCGCGCAACGCGTCGATGGCGACCCGCCATGCCTCGGTGAGACTCACGGCACGGCCGAGACGATGACGCCATCTCGCATGGTTATCTGACGCCGTGCACGCCCGGCTATGCCCCGATCGTGCGTCACCACAGCGACGGCGACGCCACGTTCCGCGTTGAGCTCCTCCAGCAACGCCAGCACGGCCTCACCCGACGCGCTGTCGAGGTTGCCCGTCGGCTCGTCGGCGAGCAGCACCGACGGCTCGGTCACCAGCGCCCGGGCAATGGCGACCCGCTGCTGTTCCCCACCGCTGAGCTGGTTGGGCCGATGGTCCAACCGGTGCGCCAGTCCGACCCGGGCCAGAGTCTCCTCGGCTAGGCGGCGCCGCTGAGCCTTGCGGACTCCCCGGTAGATCAATGGCAGGGCCACGTTGTCACGCGCGGACGTGCGGGCCAGCAGATGAAAGCTCTGGAAAACGAAGCCGATGACCTCGTTGCGCAACCTGGCGAGGTCGGCCGCGGACAGCGACGAGACGTCCCGCCCATCGAGCAGCAGCCGGCCCGATGTAGGCCGGTCGAGCCCGCCGAGGAGATGCATCAGAGTCGATTTTCCTGAGCCGGATGGGCCAACGATGGCCAGGTAGTCACCCCGCTCCACGGTCAGCGATACTCCCCGCAACGCCGGCACGGTGATCCCGTCGAGCTGGTACGACCGGGTCGCGTCCCGGACGGCCACGAGGGCGGTCACCGTACCTTCGGCGGAGCCGATCAACGTGGCACCGCCTGCCCGGAGGTGACCTTGTCCGTTCCACTCACCACGACGCGCTGCCCAGGCTCCACGCCGGACACGATCTGCACGAGGTCCTCGCCCTGGACGCCGACCCGAACGAGTTGCGCTACCGCGTGACCGTCGCGCACGAGCCACACCGTGTCGCCCCGCTCGGTTCGGAACACCGCAGCCGCCGGCACCGCCACAGCGTCGATTGCCGTACGAACCCGCAGGTGCGCCACCGCGCTCATACCGGGTCGAGGCGTCGGGGGCAGCTCGCCGCTGTCGGCGGCGTGCACCGCACGTAAGGCGAGACGGATCCGGTACGCGACGCCGCCTCGCGTCGACGGGGTGGGGAGCAGGTCGACGGTGCCGACCGTCGCTTCGAATCTCAATCCTGGAGCCGCGTCGAGCTCCACGTCGGCGGTGACCCCGGGCGCGACGAGCAGCACGTCGGTCTCGTCCACCTCGCCCACCAGGCCGATCTGGGAGATGTCGACGATGGTGACGATGGCGGTGCCCGCATTGACCCGGTCGCCCACGGCGAGGACGTCGTCGACACCGGCGACGTTCTGGTCCGTCCCCGCGGCGCCAGCTCCGATGGTAGGTGGCCCGGACGCGCCACTCACTGCGCCGAGCAGCCCGGCAAACGGATCCGTCGGGATGCCCGCCGTGGGCCGGGCGAACTGGACCACGCCGGCGATCGGTGCTCGCAGTGTCAGTGCATCTACCGTTGCCTTTGCCACGTCGTACGAGGCTCTGGCCTGTGCGCGTTGCGCTGCTCCCAACGCGGCCACGGCCTCACCGATGCCCGCCAGTCCCCGCTGAACCTGCCTCATCAGCCTCCGCGAGTTCTTTGCGGCCGAGTCGTAGTGTCGCTCCGCGGCGTCGACCTGGGCGAGCAACGCTGCCCGTACCTTCTCATCCGCAACCTGTCCCGCGGCCGAGCGCGCCGCCGTGAACGCGTCGTCGGCCGCGGCATCCAGGCCCTTCTGCAGCCCCGAAAGGTCCAAGAACCCAATGCCGCCACCAATGCTGTTGGCCGCCGCAAGCGCCGCCTTGGCGTCGGCGAGCCGCTTGCGGGCGGAGGGTGAATCGATGACGGCGACCACGGCGCCCTTGGCGACGGTCGCGCCGGGCTCGACGGCCAACGACTTCAGGGTGCCGTCAGCGGGCGCGGTCAGGGTGGCGACCGCCTTCGCGGTCACGGACGCGGGGACGTCGACCACTTCGGTCACGGTGGCCCGGCGGGCCGCGTCGGTCACGATGCCATCGTCAGTCGACTCGCACGCGGCGGCGGTCAACGAGATGGCGGCGACGACGGTGGCGGCCAGAGCAAGGGGGGCGCGGCGCACCGACGGAGTCTACTCCCGTCGATCAAGGGCGTAGTCGCGTGGCTGGAGATCAACTCACGCGACTAGGCCCTAGATCGACGAGAAGGGGTCAGGCTACGGACGAGCGGATGAACTTCACGCAATCGGCCCGCACGGTCGTCCAGGACGCGCCCAGCGCGGCGGGCGCGGCCGCCTCGACACTCTGGTCATCGTGGACGACCCGGCCGAAGAAGTTGAGCATCTTCGCTTCGCCGTACCGGTCGGCCATGCGTCGCACCGCCAGGAACGCAACACCGTAGCGCGCGCTCGCCTCCTCCAACGATGCGCTGGCCGTCGGTGGATCAACCGTAGGGTCCCCGTCCCATTTGCCGCGCACAAAGGTCCGGGTGGGCGGGATCGCGTCGTAGTTGCGTACCGGTTGTCCGACCATCGTCGCGTAGTCCGCGATCCCCTCGATCAGCCACCAGGCCGAGCGCCCGGCTCCGTCGCGCTTGCCGGCGAGGGTGGTGACATGGGTCAGCTCGTGCGTGAGCAATAACTCCAGCCCACGCTGCTGCACGACCTGGGTGCGGATTACGACCTCGGTCACCGTGCTACTCACTGGCACCGCCCAGGCGGCGGCCCACTCGGGCTGACTGTGGCCGTACCACTTCTTCCAGTCGCTCGGCCCGGCCAGGAAGATCACATAACGGCTTGGCGGCTTCTCCCACTTGGCGAACGTGTCCGCGACGGCAGCCGCCCGATCCGCCGCCTTCACGGCATCGGGCAGGCGCCAGGCGTTGACCTTCGTCGCGGCCACGACCACTCGCTTGCCCGTGCCGACGCTGAGCTCGTCCGTCTCCCACGGACGCGGCCCATTCCAATGCGACTCGGACGGTTCCAGCTTGACCATCACGAGGCGGTCGTTCTTCACCGCCCACTCAGTGGTGACCACCAGCTCCACGGCCTGGCAGGTGACCTCGCCGAAGCAGTACGAGATCTTTATTTCGGCACGCCATTCTCGGGTGCCGGTGGTCCTGATTCCGCCGGTGAGCGCCTGGGTCCATACGCCCGGGCCCATCGCCCGCAGCACCTTGAAGCGTCGCTTGTGCTCGGCGACGAGTCGCGCGTTGCCGGGGTCGACCGCGACGAGAAAGCCCAGCTCATCGGCCGCGAGAAGAGCCTCTGCCTGGTTCTCCACGGCGTCGTCCACGGACCGGCGGGCCCAGCTGGTCCACTCCGACGCGGGCGCGTTCAGCTCAGGGGGCAGGTTGGTGGGCGTGGAAGCCGGCCGCCACGAGGCCTGGACGTCCAGCGCCCCGGTGTAGTCGGCGTAGCCGACAAGCCCGCCGACCGCGCCGACGGAGCAGACGATCAGGACCGCGACGACACCGAGCACCCAGCGGATCGCGTTTCGCCGGGGCGGGGGCGGTGGCGGGGGGAGCGGGGGTACGGGTATCCGCGCCCACGGGTTGGCCTGGTGCGGGATCTGAGCCGACTGGCCATACGGGATCGGCGGCGTCGGCTGGCCATACGGGATCGGCGGCGTCGGCTGGCCGTACGGGATCGGCGGCGCCGGCTGGCCGGATGGGTGGCCGTAGAGCGACGGGGGCGGCGACGGCTGCGCGGATGGTGGCCACGAGGGTCGGGGGGCAGGAGTCGGTTCGGGGCCAGCGGGACCGACCCAGCCGCGGGGGGGTTCGCCGCTGGTCACCCGCGGCACTTTACGCGACGCGTTCGCACAATGGGATCAGCCATGCGACACGCACAACCCGTAACCGCTCAACTGCGCCGCCGCTCAGTTGCGCGATCTCAGTGCGCGGGCGAAGAAGGCGACGTTGGCGGGGCGTTCGGCGAGCCGTCGCATCAGGTAGCCGTACCACTCCGTGCCGTAGGGCACGTAGACCCGGACGGTGTAGCCAGCGTCGGCGAGTCGCATCTGCTCATCGGGACGGATGCCGTATAGCAGCTGAAACTCGAACGTGTCGGGCGAACGGTCGAACCACTTTGCCCGGTCTTCTCCGATCGCGACCAGTCGTGGGTCATGAGTGGCGAGCATCGGGTACCCCTCACCGGACATGAGGATGTTGAGACACCGCACGTATGACTTGTCGACATCGAGCTTGGACTGGTAGGCCACGGTCTCGGGCTCCTTGTAGGCCCCCTTGCACAGCCGGACCCGCGATCCGCTCCCCGCGAGTTCCCGGCAGTCTCCCTCGGTGCGGCGCAGGTACGCCTGCAGCACCGCACCCGTCGTTGGAAAGTCCACCCGCAGTCGGCCCAGGATCTCCAGCGTGGAGTCGGTGGTGGTGTGGTCCTCCATGTCGATGGTGACCGTGGTTCCTGCCTCGGTGGCGGCGGCGCAGATTCCGTGCGCATGGTCGTAGGCGAGCTTCTCGTCAAACCTCTGACCGACGGCGGAGAGCTTCACGCTTACCTCGGCCGCCGGTGTCAACTCGGCGTCGGAGAGCGCCTTGAGCAGATGGAGGTACTCGTCTTTGGTCGCCTCGGCCTGCTCGGGGGTGAGCGTGTCCTCGCCAAGATGATCCAGGCTGACACCGAGCCCGTCGTCGACCAGCTGCCTGGTCGCCCGAAGCGCGTCGTCGGCCCCCGTGCCGGCGACGAACCTATGCACGACGTCCCGGCTTATGGGGGCCGTCTCCACGAGCCGCTCCACCCGGGGTGACCGGGCGGCGGCGAGAATCACCGATCGGAGCATAGTGACGAGATTAGACCCGCTTCTCCGACCGGGCCGGCACGGCTGGCGGGTTGGTCCGGGCGGGCAGCCGTTTAAGTCGACCATGGCGCTAGACTCGCCCAGGTAACGAGTGCCGACTACCTTTGACCCGTGAACTTCGAGGAGTACGCCCGGACGGCAGTCGATCTTGTAAATGCGCAGGTGGAGACTCTGGACCAGCTACGGGCGTTCTACGGTGCCGAGAGCTGGCAGGCGCTGGAGGCCACCGAGAAGGACGTCACCGTGCTGCGCCGGGGCGCCAAGCGCCTCCGGGACGTCTTCGAGCACGGCTCGGCCGGCCGGGACAACGACGCCGTCGAGGCACTCAATGTCCTGCTCGAGGCGCACCCGGTTCAGCCGCGGATCTCCGGCCATGAGGTCGGCGACTGGCACATTCACGTGACCGGTCGTGGGTCGTCGATGGGCATGGAGCACATGGCGGGTGCCGTGTGGGGTCTGGCGGTGTGGTTGTGCGAGTTCGGCAGCGCCCGCTTCGGCGTCTGCGCCGACGAGCGCTGCGGCAACGTCTATCTCGACACCTCCTCCAACTGCTGCCGGCGCTTCTGCTCGGAGCGCTGTGCCACCCGGTCACATGTCGCGGCACACCGGGCCCGCAAGCGGGCGGTCATCGAGGAGCCCGCCGCCGACCTCGCCCCGGACCTCGCCACAACCTCACCGGTCTAGAGCGGCCGCCACCTCGCCGACCTAGGGCGAAGTCGCGTGATTGGAGATCAACTCACGCGACTTCGCCCTAGATCACCACAAAGTGTTCAGGCGTCTACTGTGGACGGCGCGGCCAGGTGTTGGCGCGCAAAGGCCAGCGACACGGCCAAGTCATCCTGCCGAACCGCTCGTGACGTCGCCCGGCGCGTCGCCACCTCCACGGCGACCGAGCCCAGGAAGCCACGCGACGCGAGCGAGGCGAGCAGCTCGGCGCAGGGCTGGTTGCCACGACCGGGAACCAGGTGCTCGTCGCGCCCCTCCCCCGTACCGTCGCCGAGATGAACGTGGGCGAGGCCCGCGCCCATGGTGTCCGCCATGGCGATCGCGTCGGTCCGCGAGGCGGCGCAATGGGACAGGTCCAGCGTGTACGCATCGAAGCCGGGTCGGGTCGGGTCCCACCCCGGCATGTACGGGACGAACTCCCGGCCCCGCACCCGCACCGGGAACATGTTCTCCACCGCGAACGTCACGTCAGGAAATTCCTTCCCCAATCGACGCAGGCCGGCCGCGAAGCCGCGAGCGTAATCGCGCTGCCACGTGAATGGAGGATGCACGACCACGATCACCGCACCCAGCTCGTCGGCGAGCACGGCAGAGCGGCGCAGGCGCTCCCAGGGATCTGTGCTCCACACCCGCTGCGTCACGAGCAGGCATGGCGCGTGCACCGAGCCGACGCGGACGCCGTAGTGATCGGCCAGAACCTTCAGCGCGGCCACGTCCTGGCTCACTGGATCGGTCCACACCATCACCTCAAGCCCGTCATAGCCCAGACTCGCCGCCATCTCGAACGCTGCCGAGGTCGGCTCGGGAAAGACCGACGAGGTGGAGAGCAGCACCGGCACGCGCGGGGAGGTCACCCAGCCAGGGTAGCCGTTCGCCGTGACGCCGGCCCGAGGAGCAGGTGGCCTCACTGGGTCGCGAGGGCGTCCAGCCGTTGAAGGATCACGCCCTCGCGCAAGGCCCACGGGCAGATGTCCACTGCGGCCACGCCCAGCCGGCGCATCGTAGCCTCGGCGACCACCGCACCGGCGAGAAGCTGGTGGGCTCGCGCGCCGCCGACGCCGTCCATCTCGCCGAGCGCCGCAGAGGACATGTGTCGAATGAAGCCGAACACCTGGTGCAAGCCTGTAAGCGACAAGGAGCGGGGCGCCCGGAAGCCAGCGGCGGACGGGGCGGCGCCGGCCAGTCGCGCCAACGTACGGAAGGTCTTGGATGTGGCGGTGACCCGATCCCAGCCGCGGAGGTCGACATTCTTGAGCTGTTGCTCGGCGTACTGCTGCACCTGCTCCACCTCGGCCGCGGGTGGCGGGTCGGCCGAGAACCGTTCCCTGGTGAGTCGGCCGGCGCCCAGAGGCAGGGAGAGCGCGACCTCCGGCAGCTCGTCGATGCCGGCCGCGATCTCCAGGGATCCGCCGCCGATGTCGAGCACGAGGAGGCGGCCGGCCGACCAGCCGAACCATCGACGAACCGCGAGGAAGGTCATGCGCGCCTCGTCGTGGCCGGCTAACACCTTCAGATCGACGCCGGTCTCCTCGCGCACCCGGGCCAGGACCTTCGTCGAGTTCGTGGCGTCCCGCACGGCCGAGGTGGCGAAGGCGAGCATCTCCTCGGCGTCGTTGTCGGCGGCGGCTTTGCGGGCGGATGCGACCGCGTCGACGAGGGCGTCGGCGCCATCATCGGACAGCTTGCCGTCCTTTCCGATCCGTTCGGCGAGTCGTAACACGGACTTCTCGGAGTAGGCGGGCCACGGATGCGCACCATGGTGCGCGTCCACCACGAGAAGGTGGACGGTGTTGGAACCAACGTCGAGAACACCGAGCCGCATACCAGAAGCCTATTCTCGCCGGGGGACAGAAACTGGCTCTGTTGCCCGGCCGGTCGTCAACTCGCCGACAATCCTTCTCGCCCGTCCGGTCGGCACGCGGGCGTAGGCTATTCCGATGAGCAGCCGCCGCGCCCTTCGTCGCGACGAGGTTCCCGTTCGCGTACAGGTCAGCGTCGAGGATCCAGATGCCCCCCGCAGCCGCGAGGTCGAGCTCGACTTTCCCCGTGAATGGATTGAGTTCACCGATCCAGCCAACCCGGATCACCTCGTGCGCGCCGACATGACGTGGCTGCTGTCCCGCTGGACCTGCATCTTCGGCCGCGGCTGCCACGGCATCATCGAAGGTCGGGCCGCCGAAGGGTGCTGCTCCCATGGCGCCTTCTTCACCGACGACGACGACGAAAAGAGGGTACGGGCAGCAGCGCGCACATTGACGCCGGCGACGTGGCAGCATTACCGGCGCGGGTTCAAGAATTACACCGAGATGGACTCGGTCGACGGCAAAACGCCCGCCCGCCGCACCGCCACCCGCCCGGATGGTCCGTGTATTTTCCTCAACGACCCCGATTTCCCGGGCGGCGGCGGGTGCGCGCTACACGGACAGGCCTTGCGCGACGGCAAACATCCACTGGAGTACAAGCCAGATGTCTGCTGGCAGCTGCCGGTCCGGCGCGACCAGGAGTGGACCAAGCGCACCGACGGATCGAAGATCCTCCTCACCGTCCTGGCCGAGTTCGACCGGCGCGGCTGGGGAGAGGGGGGACACGACCTGCACTGGTGGTGCACCTCGTCGCCGGAGGCGCACGTGGGCGGCGAAGCGATGTACGTCTCCTATGGTCCCGAGTTGACCGCCCTCATCGGCGAGAAGGCCTACGACAAGCTGGCCGAGCTGTGCGCCGCGCGGGAGAAGTCCGGCCTCGTCGCCATCCACCCCGCGACCGCCGCTGCCCAACTCCGTCGATCATGACCTGGAGGTCATGATCGACGGCATTTGGCGACGGTCAGCTCATGATCACCGCGATCTTGAAGGGTCTACGGCTCGAACTTGTAGCCGAGGCCGCGCACCGTGACGATGTAGCGGGGAGTCGAGGGCTCCGGCTCGATCTTTGAGCGCAGCCGCTTGACGTGCACGTCGAGCGTCTTCGTATCGCCCACGTAGTCCGCACCCCACACCCGGTCGATGAGCTGACCACGGGTGAGCACCCGGCCGGCGTTGCGCAGGAGCAGTTCGAGCAGCTCGAACTCCTTGAGCGGCAGGGCTACGGAGTCGCCGGCAACCGTGACGACATGGCGCTCGACATCCATGCGTACCGGCCCCGCCGCGAGCGTCGCCGCACTGGTCTCGACCGGTTCGCTGGAGTTGCGCCGCAGCACCGCGCGAACGCGGGCGACCAGTTCGCGCGGTGAGTAGGGCTTGGTGACGTAGTCGTCCGCCCCGATCTCGAGCCCGACGACCTTGTCTATCTCGCTGTCGCGAGCGGTAACCATGATGATCGGCACGTGGGACTTCTGCCGAAGCTGCCGGCACACCTCCGTGCCTGACATCTCCGGCAACATGAGGTCGAGCAGCACGATGTCGGCACCGTTACGGTCGAACTCGGTGAGCGCACCCGTTCCGGTCTCGGCGACGGCCACCTCGAACCCCTCTTTGCGGAGCATATAGGACAGGGCGTCGGAGAACGACTCCTCGTCCTCAACCACTAGAACACGGGCCACAGGAGTTCCCTTCGCCTCTTACGAGTCACCGCACCGTCGAGTCACAGTACGTCCGACCCTTCGGAATCGATCTCAACGCCGGGCGGTAGCGGCAACGCGGCGTCCGGGGGGCGCGCCGGCAGCCGAAGGGTGAACGTCGACCCGGCACCTACGGTCGAATCGACGTCCACTCGCCCGCCGTGGTTGACCGCGATGTGCTTGACGATCGCAAGACCCAGCCCGGTGCCGCCCGTGTCCCGGGATCGTGCCTGGTCCGCGCGGTAGAAGCGCTCGAAGATCCGATCCAAGTCCTTCACCGCGATGCCGATGCCCTGATCGACGACGGCGATGTCGACCATGTCGCCAACCCGGCGCGCATCGATAGTGACCTTGGTCTCCTCGGAGCTGTAGGCGATCGCGTTCTCGACCAGGTTAGCCACCGCAGTGACCAGCTGATTCTCACTACCGAACACGGTGAGGCCCCGCGTTCCCGCAAAGTGGATGTCGATGTTCTTCGCGGCCGCGGCCGTACGAGTGCGGTCGACGACCTCGTTCACGATCCGGTCCACGGCGACGGGCACCGGCGTGGGCAGCGGGTCGGCGCCCTGCAGCCGGGATAGTTCCAGCAGTTCCTTAACCAGGCGCGCCAGGCGCTGTGACTCGTGGTGGATCCGTTCGGCGAAGCGGCGCGACGCGTCGGGATCGTCCGCAGCCTCCAGCAGGGTCTCAGCCAGAAGGGCGAGCGCGCCGACCGGCGTCTTGAGCTCATGGCTGACGTTTGCGACGAAGTCCCGGCGTACCCGCGCCACCCGGTGAGCCTCGGTGACATCGGAGGCTTCGATGGCGACGTGACCCGGCGGATAGTCCTCGCCGCCCAACGGGATCACCCGCACGCGTACGCCTTGCGGCTCCCCGGCCAGATGCACCCGGCCGCCGGCACCGCGAGGGAGATCGAGCTCGACCTCGCGCCGAACCCCACTGCGGCGGACCTGCCCCGCCAGCGTACGGATCACGGCGTGCACCTGTTGCGGCGAGACGCCTTCGCGGACCAGACCAAGTTCCACCGCGGCGGGGTTGGCCAGCACGGGAACATCTGCGGCATCCAGCACGAGAACCCCGACCCGCAGGGCGTTGAGCGCATCGGCGGCGACCCGCTCGGCCTGCGGGCTCGTGGACATACTTGACCTGCGGTGCCACCCGACTGCCATCGCCCACTCCACGCCGCCGATGGTAGGCGCCAGGTTAACCAAACCACCCAGGAGAGGTGGGTAAAACCGGTCATGGTCGCCAGATGTTCATTCGCAGGCTCGGCGCCGTTCACCGCAGTTCACGCTGTGGCCGCCCACCCGGCGTAACCTACGACGAGCCCTGCCGGCGAGCCGATCCGAGGGAGTGACATGCGCACGGAGTTTCACGCCGACCTAGATGAGGTGCGGGCGCTGCTGGTAGCCATGGCCGACGAGGTTCGCGCGGCGATGAGGCGCGCCACGGCCGCCTTGCTCAACGCCGACGCCGGTGTGGCAGAGGGCGTTGTCACGGGCGATGCCGCAGTCAACCAACTCCACAAAGAAGTGGAGGAGAAGGTGTACGCGCTGCTGGCCCGCCAGGCACCGGTCGCCTCCGACCTGCGGCTGGTCGTCACAGCACTGCACATCGCGGCCGACTTCGAGCGCATGGGGGACCTAGCCAAGCATGTCGCGAAGACGGCACTGCGCCGACACCCTGTCCGCGCCGTTCCCGACGATCTGGTCACCGTCATCCGCGACATGGCCGACGTCGCCGACCGCATCGCCGGCAAGATCAGCCAGGTCATGGCGAACCCGGACGCGACCCTGGCGGCCGAGCTCGAGACCGATGACGACGCCATGGACGAGCTACACAAGGGGCTGTTCGTGGTGCTGCTGGGGGCGGCCTGGAAGCACGGCGTGGAGTCGGCGATCGACGGTGCCCTCCTCGGCCGGTTCTACGAGCGCTTCGCCGATCACGCGGTCAATGCGGGCCACCACATGTTCTTCCTCGTCACCGGCGAGACCATGCAAACAACCTGACCGCCGATCATGACCTGGAGGTCATGATCGGCGCCTTTTCAGGACGGTCAGGTCATGATCACGGCGATCTTGGTGGCGCGCGGTGAGTGGCGAACCAGCCCACCGCGAAGTCGACTGCAGCCCGCTGTCGCATGAGCCGGGACTCGGCCGACCCCACCGACCCAATCGTGACGGTGCCCGTCGCGTCGAGATCGACCCCGAGGGAGTCGAAGTCGCCTTCATCGAGCTCCACGTCATCCCAGGTCGTCCAGATTCGCGCGGTTCCGGCTAGAAAGGCGGCGCCGTGACGGGTGCGCGCCGGCTCAGCGACCCGGTACTCGGCGAGGTGCAGCGACGTGTTCGAGTCGTGCCCGACCCCGAGCAGCAGGACATCGCCGTCAAGGTCGTAGACCCGCCCGAGCGGGGACGTGTCGCCCAGCATGTCGTCGAGCCGGTGGCCCGCGACGATCTCGTCGGCCGCCCGCCCAAGCGCCGCAAACGATGTGTGCGGATGGTCACTACGCCGTGCGCCGGGCCAGGTCCGGACAGCCTCCGCGATCGCGCCCATCCACCGGCTCGGCGTCAGCATCGCGTCAAAGCCGGGCATGTGCGCGCGAATGATCGGCCACCATGACTGCGGTACGGGCGGGTGCTGCCAACCGGCGGGGTCGGAGTTGTCCGGCGTGTGGGTCGGCACGACCAGCGTGCCGTCGGCGCCCAGCGAGTCACACAACGCTTGCACGACCGCGACCGGGCCGCCACACACCCATCCCAATGCCTTGACCGACGAGTGCAGTAGCAGCACCGACCCGGCTCGGACGCCGAGAGTCCGAAGGTCCGCCGCGAGAGACTCGCGAGTTCGGGGGAGGTCTTGCTCCGGCACCAGGTCCGAGTCCGCCACGTCCGCACATCCTGCCAGGCGGAGTGATCGGACCGGCTTCAGGCGCCGATGCGCGCCAGTACCTCCGCCGCCACCATGTCGGGTGCCTCGTCCGCAACCCAGTGGCTCACGCCCACCAACTCGACGAATCGGTAGTCGAGTCCCTCCGCCACAAAGTCGGCACAGCCCTCGGCGGCAGCGCGCCCGACGGCGGCGTCAGCGTTGCCCCATACATATGTCACCGGCACCAGCGCTGGCCCCAGGTTGGGCCGCTCGAGCCGGCGGTACCAGTTCAGTGCCCCGGTCAACGCGCCCGGCTCCAGCAACGGCCGCACGTACCGCTCGGCCTGCGCTCGCGTCAAGGGAGCGAACAGCGCCCATAGCCGGCGCGCGTCGTCGGCGAGCAGCACCTCCTCGGCCTTGCCCTCGATCGCGAATAGCTGCATGTACGCCGAGCGCTCCTTCTGATCTCCGATGTGGCGCGCGTGGCTCACCGCCGCCGGATGCGGCACCGAGACGGCCGTGAGCGTGCGTACGCGGTCGGCGTGGTCGCCGGCGAGATGCCAGCCCACGACCGAACCCCAGTCGTGGCCCACCACGTCGACCCGCTCGATCCCCAGCGCATCAAGCATCGCGACCGCATCGGCGACGAACTCGACCATGCGGTAGGTGTCCACATCGGATGGACGCGCACCGGGCGAGTACCCACGCTGATCTGGCGCATAGGTGCGCAGGCCAACCCGATGCAACGCCGGTACGACGCCGTCCCACTCTCCGCCGTGCTGAGGGAACCCGTGCAGCAACAGGACCGGCGGGCCGCCCTCGGGCCCGCCGACCCGCACCTCGAACTCCAGACCTCGAGCGCCCACCATCATTCGGCGAGCTTAAGCCGCCGACCTGACGGGTGCCGGTCGTCACAGCAGCATCACCGGCCACTGCCTGATCGGGTGTGGGACTGATAGCGTTTGCAGTGCGCGGTCCGTTCGGGCGACTCGTTCGCGGCACGGCGCAACAACTGAATATCCGACAGGGGAGCGCACAGCGCTGAGAGTGCGCCCGGCATCGCCCGGACGCAGACCCTCGAACCTGATCTGGGTAATGCCAGCGCAGGGAGTTCGGTCTTTCTCCAGCCGTAGCGCCATGTCTCGGGACAATCCGGGCATGGCGTGCGTCTTCTCCTGGTTCATCGAGAACTGGGAGGTAGCAATGGCACAACCAGCGAAACCACAGCCAACGAAACCACAGCCAACGACAGCGCAGCCAGCCAACCGGTGGCGCACCGTCGACATCGTCGTGGCCGCCGTCATCGCCGTAGCGTTCGGCGTCGTGTTCTGGGCCTGGGGCCTGCTGTGGTACGGACCGGCGGAGGCGATCCCGCTGCCCGGCCGGGCATTCATGTACGGGGTCTGGCTCATCCCGGCAGTGCTAGGCGGACTGGTCATCCGGAAGCCGGGCGCGGCGTTCTTCACCGAAACCGTCGCGGCGCTCGTCTCGATCGCACTAGGCAGCGCCTGGGGGTGGACGCTCGCGATCCAGGGCCCGGTTGAGGCGCTCGCGGCCGAACTCGCGTTTGCGATCTTCGCGTACCGGGCGTTCGGGCTCGCCGTCGCCGCGCTTGCCGGGGCGCTGTCCGGGCTCGCCGCCGCCATCTACGACATCGTCTTCTGGTACCCAGCGTCCGACTTCGACACGGCATCGATGCGGATCCCGTACGTGCTCATCACCGTGGCGAGTTCCGTTGTCATCGCCGGACTCGGCAGCTTTGTGCTGACCAAGGCTCTGGCCCAGACGGGTGCCCTGGATCGGTTCCCGTCCGGTCGGGAACGGGTCGCCGTCTGACACCTGTGCACACGCATGTCGAGTTGCGCGGCTTCGGCTGGCGCCATGCCGGGCGCAAGGCCTGGGCCGTGCGCGGCGTCGACCTGCATATCGCGCGCGGCGAGCGTGTGCTCCTGCTCGGTCCCTCGGGGGCGGGCAAGAGCACGCTGCTCGCCGCGCTCGCGGGTCTGCTCGCCGCCGACTCGGGTGAGCAGGAGGGCACCGTCACGATCGATGGCGTGGACGCGCGGTCGGCTCGCGATCGGGTCGGCGTGGTCTTCCAGGATCCCGAGACCCAACTGGTGATGTCGCGCGCCGGCGACGATGTCGCTTTCGGGCTGGAGAACCGCGGCGTGCCGATCGCGCAGATCTGGCCCCGAGTGGACGCCGCCTTGGCGGAGGTTGGGTTTCCCTATCCGCGTGACCGGTCGACGTCCGCGCTCTCCGGCGGAGAGCAGCAGCGCCTGGCACTGGCCGGGGCACTGATCCTGCGCCCGTCCTTGCTGCTGCTCGATGAGCCGACCGCGAATCTCGACCCGGCAGGTGCGGCCCTGGTCCGCGAGGCCCTCGGGCGGGTACTGGCGACCAGGGACACGACGCTGGTGCTCGTGGAGCACCGAGTCGCCGAGGCACTGCCGCTGGTCGATCGGGTCGTGGTGCTCGACCCCGCCGGCGGTTTCATCGCCGACGGCGCGCCCGACGAGGTCTTCGGCGCGCACGGCGATTCCCTGGCCGAGCAGGGGGTGTGGGTGCCGGGTCACCCGATCGACCCACGCCGTGCGAACGTCCGGCCGGGCGAACCGCTGCTCCGCGGTGAGAGCGTCACGTTCCGCCACCCGGGTGCCTCCACACCGGTACTGGCCGGCCTGGACTGCGAGGTCCGCGCGGCGGAGGCGCTGGCCGTGCTAGGCCCTAACGGCGCCGGCAAGTCGACGCTCGCCCTGCTGCTCGGTGGCCTGATCGCACCGACGGACGGGCGGATCCTGGCCACGGCGGCGTTGACCGCGAGGGCGCCGGCCACGGGTGCCGCGAGGGCCGCGGCGGCCACGGCGGCCGCG